>NZ_CP123622.1:1452500-2062500 GCF_029873255.1 Pigmentibacter sp. JX0631
TTTTTATTTACTAGATATGCAAAATTTAATTTGATAAAGCATCGTCACTAGTTTTGATTAGCGACTATAAGTCAGAAATAATGGAGTAAATAAGATGACCATTGAATTTAATAAAGATAAATCTCTATTTAGCAAAAAGGTAGTCTTTGACGCCTTAACTTTTGATGATGTCCTACTACTACCTTGTTATTCAGAAACTCTACCACATGAAGCAAACGTAAGTAGCTATATTTCCAGTACTATAAAACTACAAAGTCCTATCATATCGGCCGCTATGGATACAGTTACAGAACACGAACTTGCAGCATGCATGGCGAGATTAGGAGGACTTGGGATTATTCATAAAAACCTCACACCTGATGCACAAGCCGAGGAAGTTCGTTTAGTTAAAAGATCAGAAAGTGGTGTTGTTGCAAATCCAATTACAATCTCCCCTCTTGATACTATTCAAAAAGCTAAACTCATCATGCAACAAAGAAAAATTTCAGGCCTACCTGTAGTAGATAATGAAAAACTTTTGGGTATCGTCACAGGAAGAGATATTCGCTTTGAAACAGATGAAACTAGACACGTTAAAGATATCATGACTGAACGAGCAAAACTTATAGTTATGACTAAAAAAAGCAAAGATGCTCCTTTTGATCAAAATTTATTTGAAAGCGTTAAATCACTTCTACAAAAGCACAGAATCAAAAAGCTTCCAGTTGTAGATGAGCACGATAAATTAGTAGGACTGATCACAAGAAGAGATATAGAGAACGCAATTCGCTATCCTATGGCGAGCAAAGATTCTTCAGGAAGACTTTTAGTTGGGGCTGCAGTGGGCGTTACCCCCTTTGATCTAGAACAAAGAATTCCTGTATTAGTAGAAGCAGGTATTGATGTTCTTGTTATAGATACAGCTCATGGCCACAGCAAGGGCGTCATTTCAACAGTCGCAAATGTACGTAAACAATATGGTTCGAAATTTTCAATCGTCGCTGGAAATATTGCTACAGGTGAAGCCGCAAGAGCTTTAGCCGACGCTGGGGCTGACTGCGTAAAAGTTGGAATAGGACCTGGTTCTATTTGTACTACTCGTATTGTTGCTGGAATAGGCGTACCTCAAATAAGTGCAATTATGAATGTTGCTGAAGCACTGCAAGGAACTAATGTAAAAATAATCGCTGATGGTGGAATTAAATTTAGCGGAGATATTGTAAAAGCTTTAGCCGCAGGGGCTCATACTGTAATGCTAGGCGGTCTTTTAGCCGGAACAGAAGAGTCCCCGGGAGAAAGAATAAGCTTTCAAGGTAAAGTTTATAAGAAATACAGAGGAATGGGCTCTTTAGGTGCAATGAAACAAGGCTCAAAAGATCGTTATTTTCAAGGCACCCAAAGCGATAACAATAAATTAGTCCCAGAAGGAATTGAGGGGCAGGTACCTTATAAAGGATCATTAAATGAAGTGCTTCATCAATTAGTTGGTGGAGTTAGAGCCGGAATGGGTTATGTTGGAGCAAAAAATTTAACGGAACTTCATCAAAAAGCTCAATTTGTAAAAATTACTGCCGCTGGATTACGCGAAAGCCATGTTCACGATGTTAATATTACTGAAGAAGCACCAAATTATAGTTTGAGCAGAAGTTAATTGATTAGTTAAATAAAATACTAAAAAAAGGAAAAATCATGATACTTGTTATTGATTTCGGCTCACAATTTACTCAATTAGTCGCAAGAAGAATTAGAGAAATTTCTGTTTACTCTGAAATAGTCCCATTTAGTAAAGCAGAATCAAGAATTATTGAATTACAAAAACAGAACTTACTTTCAGGAATTATTTTTTCTGGTGGGCCACATAGTGTTTATGAAGAAAACTCACCAAAAATTAATCTAGATCTAGAGAAAATTGGAGTACCAATTCTTGGTATATGCTACGGACTACAATTAATTAATTATATGCTTGGAGGCGTTGTATCACCAGCAAAAAATAGAGAATATGGCTTCGAAAAAATATTAATTTCAGGGAATATTGGGAAAAATAATCCATTATATTCTGTTAAAGGCATCGAAGAAAACATTGTTTGGATGAGTCATGGAGATGAAATTACTGAGCTTTCTGACAAATTAGAAATAGATTCTAAAACTAGAAATAATGTTGTTTCTTCATTTCACCATAAAAATTTACCAATTTTTGGTGTTCAATTTCATCCCGAAGTGGAACATTCAAAATATGGGAAAGAAATTATAAAATATTTCGTAGAAGAAATTTGTAACGATAAAAAAGTCTGGAACAGCAATTTGCAAATCGAAAGAGCTGTTGAATTAATACGTGAAAAAGTAGACGAAGAAGGGCCTGACACACAAGTTATATGTGCATTAAGTGGCGGTGTTGATTCTTGTGTAGCTGCAGTTTTAACACAAAAAGCAGTTGGTAATAAATTATTGTGTTTATTTATTAATAATGGCCTTTTAAGAAAAAATGAATACGATGAAGTTTTAGAAAGATTCCAAAAAGATTTAAATTTAAATGTAAAAGGAGTTGATGCTTCAGAGTTATTCTTATCAAGATTAGCTGGGGTATCAGACCCAGAAACTAAACGTAAAATAATTGGAAATACCTTTATAGATGTTTTTGAATCAGAAACTAAACATCTTCCAAATGCTAAATTCTTAGTACAAGGAACTTTATATCCTGATGTTATAGAATCTATTTCACTTCATGGCACAAGTGTTACGATAAAAACTCATCATAATGTTGGTGGTTTGCCCGAAAAAATGAAATTTAAATTGATTGAACCATTACGTGAGCTATTTAAAGATGAAGTAAGAAAATTAGGTGCTGAATTAAATATTCCATATGATATGCTTCAACGACATCCATTTCCAGGACCAGGATTAGGAATTAGAGTTTTAGGCGAAGTAACAAAAGAAAAATTAAGTATCTTAAGAGAAGCTGATTCTATTTTTATCCAAGAATTAAAAAAGAACAACTTATATCATTCAACTTGGCAAGCTTTCGTAGTATTATTGCCCGTAAATTCGGTAGGAGTAATGGGTGATGGACGTACGTATGAAAATGTTGCGGCTATTCGATGCGTTAGCGCTACAGATGGAATGACTGCAGATTGGAGTAAATTACCTTACGACTTCCTTGCACATGTTTCTTCTAGGATAATTAATGAGGTAAAAGGTATTAATAGAGTTGTTTATGATATAAGTACAAAACCACCAGCAACAATTGAGTGGGAATAGTTTAAGCAAAGAATTTATTATGAATATTTATGATTTTGCTAATTTTGTTCCGGAAAAAGAAAAATTAACCGCAGTAATCATTACTTTGAATGAAGAAAGAAATATTGCGCGATGCATTAGATCTTTAAAATTTGTTAATGAAATTATTTTAATTGATTCAGGAAGCACTGATAAAACTGTTGAAATTGCAAATACTTTTAGCAATGTTACGATAATTTCTACTGAATGGTTTGGTTTTGTTGAAAATAAGCAAATAGGCATAGACCATGCAAGTCATGACTGGATTTTATGGGTTGATGCTGATGAAGAAGTTCCTGAGGCTCTAGCAGAGGAATGGATCACTAGAATTAATGCAGGGACTTTTCATGAAACAGCAGCAATTGATTTCCCTAGAAAAACTTTTTTCTTAGGGCACTGGGTTAAACACTCTGGTTGGTATCCTGGAAGAGTTATCCGTTTTTTTCATAAAAGAAGAGCTTATTTGAGCCAAAATATTCTTCATGAAGGAGTTATTCCTAAACCTGGATATACAATTGAGCATTTTAAGACTGATCTTTTGCATTATTCATATACATCTCTTTACCAATATTTTGATAAAATGAATAAATATGGACTTGCAGGTGCGAAAGAAATAGTTAGAAAGAAAAAAATAGTTTTTTTACCACAAATAATTTTGCAACCAATATGGACCTTTTTTAGATTTTATTTCCTAAAAAAAGGCTTTTTAGATGGAAGAATTGGTTTAATTATTTGTATAGGATCTGCTTTTTCAAATTTTATAAAATATTCTAACTACTTTTTTATGAAAAAATACAAATATGTTGATTTATATAATAAAAAAAATCTAACCTAGGATAGTTCATGGATGAAACAAAGCTTATTAGAAATGTAGTAATCAGCAGAACAGATAATATAGGAGATGTTGTTCTTACGTTACCTTTGGCAGGAATATTAAAAGAATATATTCCTGAAGTAAAAATTTTTTTCCTTGGAAAAAAATATACTGAACCTATTATTTCAGCTTCTAAACATATTGATCATTTTTTAAATTGGGACCTTTTAAAAGATTCTAAAAATTTAGCTTCAGAATTCAATAAAAACAAAATTGATACTATTTTTCACGTTTTTCCAAATAGAGAAATTGCTAAGGCCGCTTTCACTGCTAAAGTTAAGAATAGAATAGGAACCAACAGACGAATTTTTCATTGGCTTTATTGTAACAAAAAAGTTAACTTAACTAGAAAAAATTCTCAATTACATGAATCTCAATTAAATACAATTTTATTATCTCCTATAAACATTACAAAAGCATTTTCTCTTAGTGATCTTTCTAGTTACTATGGTTTATCAAAATTTAAATCTCTTAACAGAAATTTCATAAATTTAATTGATTCATCTAAATTTAATTTAATTTTGCATCCTAAATCAAAAGGTAGTGCTAGAGAATGGTCTAAAAAAAATTTTATTGATTTAGCAAATTCACTTTCAGGAAAGGAATATCAAATATTTTTTTCTGGTAGTAAAGAAGAACAACCATTTATAGAAAATGAAATTATACCATATTGTAATTCTAGCAAAAGTATAGCTGGAATATTTGATTTACCAGAATTTATATCGTTTATTAATTTATGTGATGGACTTATAGCAAATAGCACTGGGCCATTACACATTGCATCAGCCCTTGGCAAAAAAACAATTGGTTTATATCCACCAATTAAATCCATGACACCACAACGCTGGGCGCCAGTTGGTTTTAATGCAAATTTCATTGTTGGAAAAAGCAGTATTGAAAATCAAAATTGTCAAAATCCCTGTTTAGTAACACAAAATTGTGTTTGCATGAATTCTATACTACCAAAAAATGTAATAGATATTATTTCAACTTGGAGAAAAAATTTAGAATAGTTGCCTTAAGCAACTCCTTTCCGTAATATTAAATTATTAAGTATAAATTATTTTATACTTAAATTATAAAATCTAAAATTTTCTTGCTATCTGGAGATAAAAATGGATTATAAAATTAAAGATATTTCTCTTGCTGATTTAGGTAGAAAACAAATAGAACTTGCAGAAAAAGAAATGCCTGGTTTAATGACTCTCAGAGAAAGATATTCTCATTCAAAACCATTAAAAGGTTCAAGAATTGCTGGCAGTTTGCATATGACAGTAGAAACTGCAGTATTAATTGAAACACTAACACTTCTGGGCGCTGAAGTTCGTTGGTCAAGTTGCAATATATTTTCGACTGTTGATGCCGCCGCCGCTGCAATTGCAGCAAAAGGTATTCCTGTATTTGCATGGAAAGGTGAAACAGAAGAAGAATATATTTGGTGTATTGAACAAACTTTAAAATTTGCAAATAACCAAGGTCCAAATCTTTTATTAGATGATGGTGGAGACTTAACAAGCCTAGTCCATAAAAGATTTCCACATTTGTTAAAAGACATTAAAGGCGTTTCAGAAGAAACTACTACAGGAGTTCACCATCTTTATTTAATGGCACAAAAAGGTGAATTAAAAATCCCTGCAATTAACGTAAATGATAGCGTAACTAAAAGTAAATTTGACAACTTATATGGTTGTAGAGAATCTCTCCCTGATGGAATAAAACGGGCAACAGATATTATGATAGCGGGCAAAACTGTATTAGTTGCGGGATATGGCGATGTTGGAAAAGGCAGCGCGCATTCAATGCGTTCACATGGTGCTCGTGTACTGATAACTGAAGTAGATCCAATAAATGCTCTTCAAGCAGCTATGGAAGGTTACCAAGTCGTTCGCATTGAAGATGTTATTAAAGATGTTCATATTTTTGTTACTGCTACTGGATGCTGTGATATAATAACTGCAAATCATATGGCTCAAATGCGAGATCAAGCCTTAGTTCTCAATATTGGACATTTCGATATAGAAATTGATGTTGCTGGGTTAAAAGCATTCAAAGGAATTCAACAGATAAACATTAAGCCACAAGTTGATAAATATCGTTTTCCAGATGGGCATGAAATTATATTATTAGCAGAAGGTAGATTAGCAAATTTAGGATGTGCAACAGGTCACCCTGCTTTTGTAATGAGTAATAGCTTTACGAATCAAGTTTTAGCACAACTTGAGCTATGGCAAAATACAAGTAACTATAAAGTTGGTGTATATACTCTTCCAAAAAAATTAGATGAAGAAGTTGCTCGTTTACATTTAGAAAAATTAGGGGCAAATCTTACTCGCTTATCAAATAAACAGGCTGAGTATTTAAATATCTCGATAGATGGGCCATATAAATCAGAAAACTATCGTTACTAAAATTTCGATGATAGATTGTGAGATTAATTTCTCTTTTAATAAATGAATCTTAAAAAACTTCTCATTTAAATAAATAACATGTTATTGAATTGATATGTTTACTTAATTGATAACACCCCTCTTATTCAAATCTGGGGTAAAATCTAATTACAAAAATGAAGCCTTAATAAAGCCTCCCATTGCTAAAAATCAGAATATTTTATTTTAAATATTGAGTAATTCTTAAATACTTAAAATTAATTTCACAAAAGTAAGAAAAATATAAGTTTAAAAATCGGTAAAAAAATTAAAGCTATGGAAAAACTTACTTTAAATAACTCATAAAAAGCAATTAAAGATAATTTACTTGCTTTCTTTTTTTGTTACTAAAATAATTGCTAATAAAATCAAGAAAACAGATAGCCACTCAATAGGTTTGATGTTTTCATTAAAAATAACGTAACCCCAAAACAAACCTGCTAAAGCAACAATACAACCAACAAGACTATAAAATACCGGTCCAGCAATTCGAAGTAATTCGAAAAAAAGAATATATCCAATACTTGATAAAAATATTTCAATTAGAATAAATAAATCTGGCGTATTAAGCGGGAACGCAATAGGATGAAATGCTTTTGAAGAAATTACTAAAGGCAAAATAAGTATCGTTGAAGCAAAGAGCATCCCTGAAGATAATTCAATGGATGAAGTTTTGGTAGGTCGAAATTTTACCATGAAAATAGTACAAGATGCTAACAGAATTGGAGTGAATAATGAAAAAAGCATCCACTTATATTCAGAATAACTTGATAATTTTGGGAGAAATAAAATAAATAATCCTATAAAACCTATTAATATACCACTCAATCTTTGCCATGAATATTTTTCAATTAAAAAAATTAATGAAAATACATATGTTATTATTGGGGAAGTATTAACTATTAACCCCAGAATTCCAGATGGAACATGGGTTGCCGAAAAATACATAGTTAAATTTGGTAAAGCTATTCCAAGTAAACCACAAATAAAGTAAAATATAATATGTTTAATATTAGTTGGTGGAATTTTTTTATTCTTGATTATCGCAAAAATAAAAACAAGAACTGCAGGGCCCAAACTTTGCCAAAACGAATAACCCAAAGGAGTTATTCCACTTTCCATAGCAAATTTAGCTATGGAAAAGCTTGTACCCCATGTAAAACCCAAACAAAATAACAAAAAAATAGCGTAAAAAGAATTTTTTGAAATAGAAAAAATCATTTATATCCTTCAATTTAAAAGATAAAACTTTCTTAATGAAAAACCTGTGGGTGATATTCCCGGAATAACTAAGGCTATTTTTACACCACTTTTTCTAGCTTCAAGCAATAATTTAGAATAATTAGAATCTATTTCATGCGCAACTCGAAAACCGTTTTTCAAAATTTCAGGTTCTATTTCAGAACCTCGCATTAAGACAAAAAATAACCAAGAATCATCTCCATTTTTTTTTGCGAGCATTAACTCTTGTAAATGTTTTTGTCCTCTTTCTGTTACGGCATCAGGAAAAGCCCAGGTATTTTCTGATAACTTTAAGCTAACACTTTTAACTTCTACCCAGCATTTTCTTACTTGTTCTTTTGCTGATAAACAAAAATCAAATCTTGTTTTGGAATTAAATTTTACTTCTTTTTTAAATTCATTCCAATCCAAAAATAATTCATATGGAAATTCAGCGTTTAGTATTTCTTTATTTTTTTCTTTGCCAATAGTATTTGTAAATAATTCGTTGATAAAGTGATTTGCTCTTGAAGTATTTAAACATGCATATCCATCATCTAAAGAGAGCAGTTCTAAAGAATATTGAAGTTTTCTTTCAGGATTTTTCGAATCTAAAATATAAGCAGTAGAGTTTTCTATTAAACAACTTTTCATACTACCGCTATTTGCACAATGTACAGTTTTTAAATTACCCTCGGAATCTTTAACATCAACAAAAAATCGTTTATATCTAGAAAGAAACTTCACTTCTTCTAATTTAGATTGGTAACTTAATAGTTCCATATTAATTCATTTCATTTGAATTAGTTGAATTTACTTGGTTACGGCTTGCATAAATTTGTGTTATTGTTTGCATTGAAACAATATAATTTTTATTACAATAGTGACATTTCATCTCTAAATCTTCAGCTTTATTTAATATATCTGAAAGCTCACTGAGAGGTAATGTTACAATAACATTTTCAACTCTTTCTTGTGAACAAGAGCAAACAAACTTAGGATTAATACTTTTAACGGCTTTAGTAATATCTGGGATGAGTTTTTTAGATAAAACATCAGCGTCGTTATCAAGTAAAAATAATTCTTTCATTGATGGTAAAGAATCGATGTGCTTCTTTAATTTAATAGATACTTCTTCTGGAATATCAGGTAATTCTTGATAAATAACTCCAAAAGCATTCAGCTTTCCACTTACAGAATCTATCCAACTGCTTATTTTTAAGACAGTATTCATTTGATAACTTGCTGCCAAATGTTCGTTTAAAGCCTTTTCTAAAGAATTCGCTTTTGTAGAAGTAAGGCCTTCAAATAAGTTAGGTTTTTTTCTTTGTGAACGCATTGAGCGTACTTGAAATTCGGGAATAATATTGTTTCCAAGATCTAATTGTTTAACAACTTCAGAATTTTCGTTGCATTCAATATATCCCCGCGTTTCTGCTTGAAAAGAAGTTTCTGTACCAATAGTAAAGTCACCATTGCAGTGAAACCGCAGATTTACGCGTTCTTCATAATCTAAAATTGAAGACAAAAGAACACTTCCTAGTAAGGCATCTGACAAAAGAAGAGCTCTGTTTGTATTTAGATTATGTAATTGTTTGGCTTCTTCAACTAAGTGGCTCAAATGCAGCATTCTATAACTGTAATGAACTTTTGTATCCACCCCAAAAAAAAGATAGTCTTGAAACATAAAAAGAACCCCTATATATGCTAAAAAGAGTAAAGTTACTCTTTTTTCAGATATTTTCACATATAACAGAATCTGAAAGATTGCGACAAATTATTGAATATGAAGGTGTTTTCTTCAACTGGAAATATTTTCAATATTTTCATTAAGTTAAATATAATTAACCCTTTGAAAGCGAGTTCCCTATGAAGGTTCTTGTAACAGGTGGCGCTGGATACATTGGAAGTACTATTTGCTCCGCCCTTGAAGATAATGGCCATACGCCCGTAATTTTGGATTCGTTAATTACCGGCAAAAAAGAATTTGTTGAAAATAGAATATTTTATCATTCTGATATTACAGATAAATCAACTTTATTAAAAATCTTTTCAGACCATCCCGATATATCTCATACCATTCACTGTGCAGCACTAATTATTGTCCCAGATAGTGTAAAAAATCCTTATGAGTATTATAGAGAAAATGTAGCTAAATCCAATGAATTATTCAAAATATTAACTGACTTAAATTGTTGCAAAATAGTATTTAGTAGCTCCGCCTCGATTTACGACACTGTTCCAGGATTTAAAGTTGAGGAAAATTCACCTTTAAATCCCTTAAGCCCATATGCAAAAACTAAGTATATGATGGAGCTTATTTTAAATGATTTTTGCAGTGCATATTCAAATTTTCAGGCAATTTCTTTAAGATATTTTAATCCCATTGGAGCTGATCCTAAATTAAGAACAGGAATGCATATTAAAAATCCAAGCCACGTTTTAGCAAAACTAATTGAAACAGCGACAGGAAAAAGTTCAGTTTTTCAAGTCACTGGAACAAATTGGCCTACACGAGATGGAAGCGGAATAAGAGATTATATTCACGTTTGGGATCTTGCCCTTTCACACGTCAAAGCAGTAGAAAATTTTTCCAAGATATTTTCTGAAACCAACAATAGCTTTCAAGTAATCAATATAGGTTCAGGAAATGGTGTAACAGTTAAAGAGCTTTTGCAAGCATTTGAAAATGTTTACGAAGCTAAAATAAATACAGTAGAAACTATTCCTAGACCAGGGGATGTTGCTGGAGCTTTCGCAAGCTGCGATAAAGCAGCAAAATTATTAAATTGGAATACTTCACTAAGCATTGAAGATGCTATTAAAGATTCATTAAAATGGAATGAAAAATATCTAAAATTATTTTCGTAAAATTCAACTTTAATGATGGGGTTTGTAGAAAAAATATTAAGTATGATACTGATTTTTTTTCATGTGTAGAATAAATTGCTTAATTTACCTTACCTTCATAGGATGAAATACCTTCAACTTTCCAATGCCCTGAATGAATTACTTTATCTAATTCGAAATTCTGAGAGCTATTTGCTAGATAGTGAATATTTCTTAAAATTATCAAAGCATCAAAAATTTTTTCTTCTTCATTATAGTCATTGTCTTTTGGTTTTATTAAGTCTTCAAAGTAGTCTCTAAATTTACCATTTTTTGAAATATATTTAATAGAATTAAAACTACTATTATTGGATGATGAAAAAGACAAATTTTTTCCGGTATAAATAACTGGAATAGAAAAAATATTTGCTAAATAATTTAAATCATTTTTATCTTTAAAACTTTCAGGAACTATTATTGAATGAACTAAATCTCTAAAAATTAATTTTTCAGCGGCTTCTGAAAGGCTACCTTCATCAAGATTAGACTCAATTGGAATAATATTATATTTCACTCCATTAACTGCTGGTGACGCCAAAAAGCTTGATATAGATCGCAAAATATTTTGATTACTTTCCTGTCTATTTTTATTTATTGGAAGAATTATTCCAATTCTCATTTCTAAAGGGTCATCGCTTATTAATTTTATAATTCTTGTTCTAATTTTATCATTTGATAAATTTATACCAAAATTTAATAATAAACTATCTCTATTAGAAATAATATTCTTTTCTAATATATTTAGAGCAAGCTGTAAATCACCTTCTTTTATTTTTGCAAGCAAAACATTTTCAATAAAATTTGCTTGAAACTCATTGTCAATATTTTTATCAAAATTTAGAACTGAAAGCCTTGATTCAATATCTTCTACTTTTATCCTTTTATTTGAAGTATTTAACATATTTACTTCTATAAAATTGTTTTTTTTCATGAGAGCAAGTAATTGTTTTAAAAAATTTATTTCTTGTTCTTTATTTAATGATATTCTAGAAATTTCAGCAGATATTGCTAAAAATTTTGCTAAATAAATAGGTTGTAAATTTGGTATCCCAATTTTTTTAATTAAGTTTAAGCCATTTTTATAATCACTTTTCATATAATATAACTGTAACAATGCATATGAACAAATCGAATTCATTGCAGAAGGAAGAATATCTTCTACCAAAGATTCTTCTAAATATTTTAGATTGAAATCAATGTTTGCATTACTATTATTTATTAAAGCAACTCTACATTTTGCTATAGCAATTTCTTTTTTAAGAGAAAAATCATTTGAAATAACATTTTTATAAAACAGTGTAGCCTGTTTAAAATCCTTATTATAAAAAAAAGTCTCAGCTTTTTCAAAAGATGAGACTTGGCCAACAACTATAAGCGGAAAAAGTATAATAGAAATAATAAAAACTTTACTAGTCTGGAGCACCAACTCTAACCATAGCTGTACGCAATATTCTATCGCCAATTTTATAGCCGGCCATAAATTCATCTATCACAGTTTCCTGAGCATAAGTTGAGTCCACTACTTTTGCAATTGCATTATGATATGCAGGGTTAAAAGGAGCATTTTTACCAGGAAGTTTTTCAATTCCATGTTTTTTTACAGTGTCCTGGAATACTTTTGAAACAAGCTGAACACCTTCAACAATTCCTGCTACTTTTTTCCCTTCTTCAGTTTCAAAGTTTATTTGAGAACTTTCAATGGCAGACATTGCCTTATCAAAGGCATCAATGACAGGAAGAAGATCTTTCGCAAACTCTTGAATTGCATAAAGACGAGTATCTTGTTTCTCTTTTTCCATACGTTTTCTAGTATTTTCAAAATCAGCGGCTATCCGAAGCATTCTATCATGCGTTTCAGCTAATTTGGCCTGAGTTGAGGCGCATTCTGCCTCCAAAGCTGCTATTTTCTCAGCTTCTTCACCCAATATTTCAGAAGCATTTTCTTCGCCATTTTTATTGGGATCGGAAGTTGTATCACCAGATTGAACTTCTTCGGACGTGTAACTTATTTTATTGTGTTTTAACATATTTTATTCCCTCATCTAGATTATCTTTCACGATCTAAACTGTGATCGTTAAGAGTTTAAACACCGAAAAGCAGTGGTCAACAATAAAAATTTTGAATATAAGCATTTGGTACTTGAAAAGTCTTTACCTCTTTATAAGAATGAACAGCGTTTAGGCTTTATTACAGGAAAGGCTTGTTATGCTTGATCCAAAATTTATTAGAGATAATTTAGAAGAAATAGCTATCGCAGCTAAAAACAAACGCTTTGATTTTAATCCAAATTATTTCAAAGAGTTATACGAAAAAAGGTTGCAACTAATTAAAGATACTGAAGAATTAAGAAGCAAAAGAAATTCTGGATCAGATGCTGTTAAAAAGGCGAAGAGTAAAGAAGAAAGAGAAATCCTAGTATCTGAGATGAGAAAAATGGGGCCTTTGCTTGAAGAAGCCGAGAAAAACCTTAGAGAAATAGAAGCTGACTTTGAAAAACTTTTATTAGCGATTCCAAGCATTCCTTCTTCAGACACACCAGTTGGAGCCTCAGATGCTGATAATGTTGAAATTAGAAAAGTTGGAAATATTCCACATTTTTCTTTTCAAACAAAAGACCATATAGAGTTAGGCAAATCTTTGGGTATTATTGATTTTGAACGCGGAGCAAATATAGCCGGAAGTAGAAGTTACTTTCTTCTTGGAGCAGGGGCTGAACTGGAAAGAGCTGTTCATTCCTTAGCTTTAGATCTTTTAAAATCTAGAGGTTACAAACAACTGTCGGTCCCAGTATTAGTAAGAACTTCAGCTATGCAAGGTACCGGTTATCTTCCAGGTGGAGCTGATCAAGCATATTTTGTGGAAAAAGACGATATGTGGCTTGTAGGAACGTCTGAGGTTCCATTAGCGAGCTACCATCAAAATGAAATTTTGGAAGAACAAAGTTTACCAATAAAATATTGCGCTTGGTCTACATGTTTTAGAAGAGAAGCAGGAGCTGCCGGAAAAGACACAAAAGGTCTATATCGAGTGCATCAGTTTCAAAAAATTGAGCAAGTTGTAATTTGTGAACCAAAGATTGAAACTAGTGACAAATTGCATGCTGAATTGTTAAAAAATGCTGAAGATCTTCTACAGTTACTTGAATTACCGTACAGAGTTGTACAAGTCTGCACAGGAGATTTAGGGCAAGGTCAAGTTAAAAAGAATGATGTAGAAACCTGGATGCCAAGCCGTAATAATTATGGTGAAACGCATAGCTGCTCAAGTTTCTATGATTTTCAGGCAAGAAGATTGAAAATTCGTACTAAAGATTCCAATGGAAAATTACAGTATTGTTTTACTTTGAATAATACAGCAATCGCAACTCCAAGAGTGCTCATTCCACTAATTGAAAATCATCAAACAGTTGATGGAAGAATAAAAATACCAAAAGCTCTGCAAAAATATATGAATGGAGCAGAATACATTGGTTAATAAGGGATAAAAAATGCTTGCTTGTATCTGGGATTACTATGGTTCTTCTGCTTTAGGAACGGCCGAACATTTTGAAAAACATTTGCACGAATTTATTACAGCAAAAAAGGTGATAATAAAGCAAACAGGAGTAGTAAGTAAAGATACACAAGCATTTGTTTGGTGCGCCGGATTAAAAGCAGATTTAGAACTTATTATTTCAATTTTAAAGCCCAAATATTTTATTGAAGAAAAAGATTTTAAAAATTTTGAGATCTATCTAAAGTAATTCTTTAAACTTGTAAGCCAAATTTTTGGCAATCTCATTGTTCTTGTAAATTATTAATTTAAAAACATAAAATTATATTATTTTAAATTGGAGTTTTAAATGAAAAATATATTCGTCCAATTCTTCGTTACTTTATTCTGTGTTTTTATAATTGAAAATGTTTTCCCGTCTTCGAAAGATATTGTTGTCATAGAAAGCTATAGCAAAAGTCACAAGTGGGATACTGATTACTGCAAAGCTTTATCTGAAAAGCTTGGGAAAAAATATAAACTCACTTTTTTTGAAATGGATACTAAAAGAATTCCCAAAACTGAACATGAAAAAATGGCTGCAAAGGCATGGGAATTGATTCAACAAATAAAACCAATTTTAGTTATTCTTGGTGATGATGCTGCCCTAAAATTTGTAGGCCCCAACCTTGAAAATAATAAAATACGTTCAGTGTATTTAGGTATTAACAATAATCCAAGAGCATATTTTGAGAATGCTCCTAAGTATTTAACTGGAATTTTAGAAAGACCTCTAATTCGAAGATCTGCTCTTTTCATAAAAGAAATTATTCCAACTGCAAAAAATGTACTTATTATGTTTGATAGCGATAGAACCTCTGAAATAGTATATGAAGACTTTTTTTCCAGCAAACCTTCTGTTGTATTCAGTGGAATAAATTATGATATTTTTTTAAATAAAACTTTTCTTGAATGGCAAAAACATATAAGCAATGCACCAAAAAAATATGATGCTATTATAACTGGACTTTATCAAAGTATAACAGATAAAAAAGGGAAAAATGCGGACGAAGATAAAACAATTTCTTGGACATCTCAAAACTCTAAACTTCCTTTGTTTGCTTTTTGGGATGTTACAGTAGGTAAAAACAAAGCACTAGGAGGGCTTGTTATAACAGGATATACCCAAGGAAAAGCAGCCGCTGAAGTAGCAGAAAAACTTCTAGCCAGTCCAAATTTACTGCCAAGCTCACTTTTTCCAGTTTATTTACAAGAAGGTATATTTCTTTTTAGCAATCATGAAGTTAAAAAATTTAATATAAATATCCCTAGTGATATTAAAAAAGATAGTAAATATGTTGATTAATAGGAATGATCTAAAAAAATAGTTTCATAATCTTGTATTTCTTCTTTCTGAGAAAAAGCCAAAGCGTAATTATCATTAAAATTAACTATATAATTATTCCATTTTGAAAAATTTGATTCTTGATCACAATCAGCTAAATTTAAAATTTTAGGCTGTAATGATTTATTGTTCAAAATACTTAACAAATTAGGAGAAAAAAACAATCCAACCCCAATCCCCTTTAAAATTGCTTCTTTTAATGACCAAACTTGATAAAAATAATTTACTTTATCTTGAAATAATAGTAATTTATTAAAGTATTGCTCTTCATAATCAGAAAATATTTGAGACTTTAAGGATTCGAAATCAACTAAAGTATCTTTATATTCAATATCAATTCCTATTTCATTAATAAAAGATATACCTATTGCCAAATATTCTTTAGAGTGAGATATATTAAAAAATATTTTTTTATTAAATTTATCTATATTAACAAAAGGTTTTTTATATTTACCAGAATAGAATTCAATTAATTTATAACTTAAATTTAATTCACTAGAAAGTATTTTTTTTATAAAAATTCTTGTCATTAAATACCTGATTGTATCATTTAAAAATAAAAACTTTTCCGCTTTTATTATTTCATCATCGTTAATATATTCATTAAAATTATTTTTTAATACAATGTTAAACATAAAATTCTTAAACTCAAATTCACTATTTTTGAGAAATGGATTCGTATTTAAATATGGTAATTTTATAATAAATATTTTAGACTGTAATAAATTCTTCACAAACTACCTATAGTTTTCAAAAATGAAATCTCTTGCAATTTTTATATCGTCCGAAAAAAATCTGTCGCTTTCATAAAACTCAATCTTTGTTCTTAAGTTTTTGTAGATACTTAAAAGTTTTCCTGAAAATTTCTTAATATTTCTTAAATCACATGCTTGTAAAGCTGCAAGAAATTCAATTGCAACAACATAAGCCGCATTTTCTGTCATATCTAACAATCTATAGGCAGCATGAGTAGCCATACTAACATGATCTTCCTGATTTGCAGAAGTTGGAATACTATCAACTGAACAAGGAAATGATTTTGATTTATTTTCACTTACCAATGCTGCAGCAGTTACTTGAGCTATCATAAATCCCGAATTTAATCCACTATTATTAACTAAAAAAGGCGGTAAACCACTTAAATTCGAGTCTAGTAAGATTGAAATTCTTCTTTCAGATAGTGATGAAATTTCTGTACAAATAATAGCCAATATGTCTGCAGCGATAGCTACAGGCTCAGCATGAAAATTTCCGCCGGAAAGAAACTCATTCGATTCAAAAATTGAAATTGGATTATTTGTTACAGCATTTGCTTCTATTTCTAAGGTTTTTTCAATAGCATTTAATTGCTCAAAACAAGCACCTAATACTTGTGGAAGACATCGAAAAGAATAAGGATCCTGAATTCTACCAGATTTATTTAAACACTCAATTTCTATCCCGTCAGCAAGAAGATTACGCATTTTTTCAGCAATTATTATTTGCCCTTGGTGACCTCTTAATTCATGTATTCTTTTATCAAATGGTTCTGTATTGCCTTCAATAGCTATGAGGGAAAAAGCGCTTGCTTCTAAACATGCTGACATAATTGTTTGTGTTTTAAATAGAGATATTAAGGCAATTGCTGTCGATACTTGCGTCCCATTTAACAATGATAACCCTTCAAGCGGTTGCATTTCTAATTTGACTAACTTGCACTCCTCTAAAGCCTGTGACGCAGAAATTATTTTTCCATTTTTTCTAACACTTCCAATCCCTATTAATGGGGCAACCAAATGAGCTAACGGCGCTAAATCACCAGAAGCGCCTACTGATCCTTTAACTGGAACACAAGGGTAATATTCTTTATTAATTAAAGTTAAAAGAGAGTCTAAAACCTCAAAACGTATTCCAGAATATCCCCTTGCTAAACTAGAAATTTTCATTAACGCTATTAATCTTACTGACGAATCATCAAAAAATTCACCAACTCCTGTGCAATGCGATTTAATTAGGTTATGTTGCAAAGTTGTTAAATCTTTTAATTCTATCCTAGTAGATGCTAATTTACCAAACCCAGTATTCACTCCATAAACACTTTTTAAACTATTATTACTTAACAAATTTTTTATATTTTCTACTGACTGATTCATCGAAGTTTTTGCTTCACTACAAAGAACATATTTTTCATATTTACCAAAGTAAATATCTTTTAAATTTGAAATACATAGTTTACCTGGATTAATTATAAAATTATTGCTATTATTCATAGAACCCTCATTATATATTTCGCTTTTTTATTATTAATAATTAATTGAATTTTCATACTTAAGTCGTGTCAAAGCAAGTCCACCACTTATACTCCAAACATTTTTGATTCCAATCCTTCTTAGACTTTTCGCAATTGCTAGTGAGCGATTACCCGTAGAACAAAGCAAAGCTATAGGTTTATTTTTATTTTCATTATTAATTACATGATTAAAAAAATTAACAATTTTAGTTAAAGGAATATTTTTTGGAGCTTTTTTAAAATTTAAAATTTTCCAATCTTTAAATAGAATAGATTCAGCATTTTCTCTTATATCAATTATATCGTAAATATTTTCATCTAAGTCATCAATAGTTATAATTGGTAAACTTTTATCTGTTAATACAGAATTATTAATTGTCCCACAAACTAATTTTCCTTGGATATCTGTTTCTAAAAGTTGAGAATCTATCAATTTTTTTTCTGTGAAAAAGTCAATTTCATTCATTAAATTTACTGGATCGAATAATTTTTTTAGCAAGATATTATTTCTTTTTTCGGTACCCCATGTCGTAACAATTGATTGATTATAATCATGTGCTGGGCAAAGAACAGTATTTGCATGAAGCTTATTATCAAGATTTCTTAGTGTATCATAAAATAATTTATTATCACTTATGCTAAAATCAGTTCTGCCTAAGCCACCTATGAGAACAGTATCCCCAATAAATACACATTCAATTTTTTCATCTATTGAACATTTATTTTTTAAAAAATAGCTAACACTATCTAAAGTATGGCCTGGTGTTTCAAATCTTTCTAATTCCCATGTGCTTGAGTTAAAATTGAGAATGCATGTCTGTGAATTCCATCCTAAGGGATCAAATGCAGTATCTTTTAGTGATAGTTTTTCTAAAAGAATAGATCTTGCTGAAAGGTGATCCGCATGGGAATGTGTATCTAAAACAGCTTGTAACTCTAAATTCTTACATTTTATAAAACTAATTAATCTATCAATACTCTCAAAAGTTGGATCAATAATGACACAAGATTTTGTATTAATATCAGAAATCAACCATGTATTTGAAGAATCATATTCTAATTGGGTTATTCCATGAATTAAAGAATTTTCAGATTGATTTTCTGATTCATCACTAATTTTACAGGTTAAGTTTAAGCATGAATTACGCAAAGCCTTTCCTGCTGCTTGAATATTTTTTATCCCTAGAAATATTTCTTCTTGAGAAGTCGTCAATCCAAAAGAAAGTCTAATTGCTGAGGCTTTTCTCCACTCTGGCAAATTCATTGCTTCTAAAACATGACTGTATTCAAGGGATTTAGAATTACATGCAGAACCTCCACTTAAACTCACTCCTGCAGCATCAAATACCCGCATTAATTCTTTTGATGAAAATCCATAAACTGAAAAATTCAAAGTAGTTGCAACAGAATTTTCCATGTCTGTATTTATTTCAATAGTTGGAAAAGCTTCCATTAAAGTGTTTAATAATAACTTTCTATAATTTAGTAATTCATGATTAGATTTAAAATGAAAATCTATACAGCCATCTTTAATTTTATTTAGCTTTTCCAATATAACACCAAATGCGGCTATTCCTGGATGATTTTCGGTTCCAGCACGAATTCCTCTTTCTTGTCCTCCTCCAACTATTAATGAACACTGAGGCGCGTTATCTCTCAAATATAAAAATCCGACACCTTTTGGAGCATGTACTTTATGTCCACTAAAAGTGGCATAGTCTACACTTAATTCATTAAAATTTAATGATAATTTCCCTAAAGCTTGAACACAATCAACTAACCAAAAAACTTTACTAGCTGAACTCCTAATTATTTTTTCTATTTCTTTCAAATTTGTAATTAACCCTGTTTCGTTATTAACCGCCATAGTGCATAAAAAAACAGTTTCATTTAGATACTCTTTAATTTCATTTAAGTTTACATGTCCTTTGTCATCAACATTAATTTGCATAATTTCAATATTTAAATCTAAAATTTTTTTCCAATGTAATATTGAATTATAAACAGCTTTATGTTCTGTTTTTGAAATTAATATTTTCTTTTTTTGAAAAGATACATCTTTTTTAGATTGTTCTTTAATCCAATTTAATACAGAAAGAACAGAAATTTGAATAGCTTCTGTTGCACCACTAGTAAAATATATTTCTGATGACTTAACATTTAGCAACTTACTCGCTTGTAACCTTGATTCCTCTAATATTAATTTAGCTTCTGCTCCTGCAATATGTGAACTACTAGGATTTGCATATACTCTTTCCATTGACCAAAGAGCTGCTTGGCAAGCATCTTTTAAAATTGGAGCAGTTGCGTTGCAATCAAAATATACTTTTGAATTACCATTAATTTGATTTTTGCTCATTATGCCTCCATTTCAATTTTTTATCTAGTCTTTTTTGATTACCACACATAAGTTAATATTACTATTTAAAATTGTTAATTTAAAAATTTTTATTTAACTATGATTAAAAAATTTTCTAATCTTAAAATTTTTACTTTTTAGATTTAATAAAAAATTTATAAAAGTCATTTTTTTGATATCTAATTTCTTTTTTCTAGTGTTATTATAATAAATTACTATATCCTGCAGGAGTTAAATAAATGATAGATTATCGAAGAATAATTTTTTCTTTTTTAGCTTTTTTTATAATGGTTGGGTATGCTATGGCTGACAAAACAGATTCAAAATATGAAAATGTAGATAAAAATAAAAAGATAAAAGAACTTTCACCAATGCAGAGAGAAGTTACTCAAAATAATGGCACTGAAGCTCCCTTTAAGAATGAATATTGGAATAACAAAGAGGAAGGAATCTATGTTGATGTTGTTACGGGGGAACCTTTATTTAGTTCTTTAGATAAATTTGATTCTGGGACAGGCTGGCCAAGCTTCACGAAACCAATTGATAATAAATTTGTCCAATTTAAAGAAGATAAATCTTTAGCCATTGAAACACGGACTGAAGTGAAATCAAAATTTGGAAACTCTCATTTAGGACATGTATTTGATGATGGTCCAGGGCCAACGAAAAAAAGATATTGCATAAATTCAGCTGCTTTAAAATTCATTCCTGTATCTAATTTAGAAAAAGAAGGTTATGGACAATATCTTTCCTTATTTAAAAAACTAAAAAAAGAAAAGTAATAACTTCTTAATTACCACAGATCCAGTATCCATACCCATTAAAATTAAAATTTTCAGTTGTTGCTTTTGCTCTAAAGTTTAATTTTATTAAAGAGGATAAATTTGGGTGAGAATAATCAGTCCAAGGTATCGTCTGGTCCCAAACAAACTGCTGAACTTCTATATTATTTAAATTTTTATATATATTTACACCAATATCTTGTTGAAATGAATACATTTTTATAGGCAAAATTCTTGAAACGACTATTGAATTATCAATTTTTACACTATAATTTGTAACAATTTTATTTTCATTAGCCGCTGAAACTGAGGCTAAATTAACAGTATTTATATAAAATTTTTCCCCATTTACTTTTTCTAAATTGAATTTCACATACTGCCCAGAAGTAGCTGGATTTTCACTTTTAATTATTAAATATTGATCAGAATTCTCTTCACTTTGTGCAGCATTAGAAACTTCTAAATTTTGAGATTTAAATCCTTCTTTAATATAAATTGGTTCAACTTTATTTTTTGAACTTACTAAATTATTTGATGAAGCTGCGTTCCCATAGATAATTAAAGGTTCTCCACCACCTGTGCAAGGATAGAATATTTTTACTCCATTATCATCAAAGTAACTTCCATTTATGTGCTTTATATTCGCATATATATTCCCCGATAGTATTAAAGACAAAGAAATTTTAATTAGTTGATTAAGCATAGTAATTCCCTACTTTTAAATATATTTTGAATTTAAGTGATATGTCTCACCAAAATATTGTTTGGTCAAGAATGATTTTGAAATTACTAATAATTTATTTATTTTTAAATGATTTTAAAAATACTACATAATAATTATCACTGCTTAATATATAAATTTATTTTATTAAATTTAGTTTAACTATTTTATTTCTTTTATAATAAAATATTTTTAAAAAATTTATTGATATTTTTATTAATTCAAAGTAAGTTTCAAAAGTCCGTAACTAAAAGTTATGCCTTCCATATATAAAATCCAGAATTTTCACAAGGAGTTAATTCCATTATGAAACTAGGAATAAAATACTTATTTATACTATTCTTCAATATATTATTAACTAATCAGGCCATGACAAAAAACTATTGCCCTCCTGAATTAGATGCTTTAGATTGTATAAAATTTTTAACAGCAAAATATTCTTTAAATTATTTAAAATTAGGAGAAGAAGTACTTCAAAATGAACTTAAAGTAATCGAGTACGAATTAGTTTCACAAAAATACCCAAACAACGAATATTATCCAAGTACAGAATGGAAACATAATTTAAAAATATTTATTCCAAAATCTTATTCAAAAAATACAACACCTATTTTTTATGTAGACATAGATATTAAAAATAAACAGGATGAAGAATTTTTTGTAAATATTTCAAATAATACTTCTTCAATTGTTATAAGATTAACAATGGTTCCAAATCAACCTATAAGTTTCCCAAATATTGCAAATTTATTTGAAGATGATCTAGTCGCCCACACATGGAAAGTATTTTTAGATGATCCAATTGAAAATAAAACAATGCCCTTACATTTACCAATGGCATTGAGTATTATTCGCGCTTTTGATCTTATTCAAGCCGAGTTTTCAGCAGATAACTATAACATGAGTAGTTTTATTTTATCAGGTGCATCCAAAAGAGGTTGGGCGGCTTGGCTTGCCACACTTGCCGATGAAAGAGTAAAAGCTATTATTCCTATAGTTATTGACGTCTATAATATTAAAAATCAATTTCTAAAATTAAATAAAGTTTATGCTAACCACTGGCCTATTGCATTGTATCCTTACTATAAAATAAATTTATATAAATATCTTGATGCTGAGAACTTTAACTCTTTAATTCAAATTGAAGATCCTTTAGCATATAAAAATTCAGGTAAACAAAAAAGATTAGAAATTCCAAAGTATATCGTTAGTTCAAGTGGAGATGATTTCTTCTTGCCAGATTCAATATATGATAGTTATATTGATATCCCTGGTGAAAATATTTTTCGCTATATCCCAAACTCAACACATTTTATAAATAAGAGTATTATTGAAGAAAGTATTATTCAATATGCTAATGCACTAAATTCTAACACTCCTGGTAAAAAATTAAACTTTAAATTTTATGAAGATAAGTTTGGAGAGAAAGTCAAAATAGTAATTGAGCTTAATAAAAGCATTAAATACATATCACTTTGGGAAGCAATAAATTCTCATGAAAGAGATTTCCGTTACTCTTGTGGAGTTCAATATAAGAAAAGAAAATTAGAGATAAAAAACAATGCAAAGTTTTTTTCTATTTGGATAAAAAAACCTAAATTAGGGTGGAAAGCATCGTTCATTGAAATAACACATGACAACAATTTTATTCAAACAACTCCTAATATAGTGTTACCTAAAAAAGAATATCCTATGAATATCATAAATAACAAAAGCAAATATTGCAGTTCTCTTCCATTACATTAAAATAAAATATTTTGGATCAATAAATTAAAGATATTTAAAAATAATAAATATTCATATTAGTTAAATTATATTTAAACCTTTACCAACAGTATAGTTATAATTAAATTAGTATACCTAGTTATTATTTATTAAGAAATTTATATACTTTATATATTTGTACTAAATTATTAATTGCACTTTTCAACTATTAAAGAATGTTGCTTTTTTTAAATTTAAAATTTAAATAAAAATTGTTTTTATTATTTTTAAAAACAATTGAAATTTTAATAGGAGAGTTTATGATTAGTAAAAAATTTATTTATAATTTTTAGTTCTTTATTTTTTACACCAATATTTGCAACAGAATCTAAGTTATACAATAAAAATATAAATTTAAATAACAATACTGAGCATTTAATAGATTCAAAAATTAACAATTTAGTCAATAATGATTCTCAGGAATCACTTAAAGATAAATATCCTATTGATAATAATAAAATATACTTTTTTGAAATGGAAAAATCTAAAGAATTTCGAAAAAAAATTTCAGTATCTTTTGACAAAGCTTATTTAGAAACAGAAAATTTAAATAAAATAAAATATTATGAAGAAATTTCTGAATATTATAAAAGATGTGATATTAAAAATGGAAAATTTAACATAATTCAACTTAATCAAATTAAAAGTTTAAGCTTAGAAATTGGTGATGAAATTAGCAAGATGACAAGTAAGATATACGAAATTAAAAAAGAAATCACAGAAAAACCTACTAGAGTTGAATTATATGTTCAATACTATATCAATTATAATTTACTTATTCTTATGAAAAATGCTTATTATGCCACCTACAATGCTGCACCACCCTATAAATTTGCTGAAAATGCAAAATCTGCGGCTGCAATTTATAATAATAATTCCAAGGCTGATTATGCAAGAGAACTAAGAAAAAAAGCTGATGAGGCTTACAAATTAGTTGATAAAGCATATAAACTATATGCTGGTGCTGATAAAAGTAATAAGAATGAATTTTTAGAATTAAGAAAAAGATTCTATGAAGCTGAAGATCTTGCTAGAAAATTAGATGATGAAGCAGACTTTGCATTTAATTCTATAAGGTAATGATTTAAATCAAATTAAATATCCAAGTTGAAATTTGTTGAATAGCATCTTTTTACTTACCATACCATTAAACATTTTCTCAATTAAGACATATGTAAGTCTATCATTGCAAGACAGTAAGTAACTAATAAATACATTTTTTGACTTGTATCATATTCATGTAAAAAAATCTTATAATTTCTATCATTTTAAACTTTTATAAAGAATTTTTCTTATTTAGATGAAATTTTAAAGAATTTAAAGTATGCAACATAAAAGCATTTGATTTTTCTTCATTTTCTTTACTAATTCCTATTAATCTATTAGATTGCATATGTATAAAACTTACAATAATCCTATTTCTATCATTATAAATCTGTTTCAACTCAATATTTTTAAATAATTGATTTGAGTATTTAATTATTTCATTTCTTCTTTTTTGAATTAACTCTTCTAAATTTGAAAATATTTTATCCTTATACCAATGTAAATTATTTTTCATAAATAAATCTATAATATATTTTCTACTTTTTCTAAATTCTTCGATAAATTTATTTTTATCATTTCTTAACATCAACCAATTTAATTTTTCATCAAAATTAAAAGAAAAATTCTCTAAAATTTCTAAAGCTAAAAAACTGTTAATATGAATTAAAAGGTACTCTTTCTCAATTACTTTTTTATTTTTAATTAATAAACAAGCTATTTCGCTATCATACATAAATATTTTTTCTGCAAGGTGAATTAAATCAGGACCTCCATATCTTTCAATTTCAGGTTCGTAAGAATCTATACAACATGAGTTAAGAATACCATTTTTAGACACTTCATCAAAATATGAATTATATTTTTCCAATAATTCATTAGAGTATTTTTTATCTTTCAATAAAATACGAAGTCTGATATGTTTTTTTGGATCTTGATACCTAATAAAAAACCAAGTTTCAATTTCTATTTCTTTCTTAACTTCTTGAATAAAATTAACAATACATTTAGAAATAAATTCATCTTCTCTATAACTATTGAAGTACAATTTTGAATAAAACCATTCACCACCAGGTATAAATTTACGAGTACAATTCAGAGAATTAAATTTTCTAATAATTTCTATTGATTTATCAGTTTTTTTGTTAGATTTCAAAGGAGATACTATTTCATAACTAAATACATTTTTTAGCCCATAGGAATTCATAAAAGAAATTTCTAAGTTTTCCTGTAGTAATAGTTTTCCATGCCGAATAAACTCTTTTTTTAGCTCTTTTACGTGATCTTCTTTTTTTAAATCTAATAAAATTTTATTATCAGCATGAATCAAATTGATGTAATCTGGGACATTCCAAAATTTTTTCCATGCACAAAAAATTAAGAGAAAATCTTTTTCTAGATCATATTCTTGTTTAAATTGTTTTAAAGATACTAAAGAAAGGTTCCAGGATTTTGGATAAATTATTATGTTTTCATACTCTATTCTCGGCACAAAAGTTAAATTACTAAATTCAGTTAAAGGTATGCGATTCCAAAGAGTAAATCTTTCAAAACTAACTTCTCTCAGAAAGCGGACAATATTAGGCGCATTCTTAAAATTAAGCATATTCGATGCAACAAAAACAACTTCTTTTTGATACTTCAAAGATTTGAAGTATAGTCTTTTTCTATTAGCACAAACAACAATATCGTTTAGATATAAATTGGAATTATTTTTTTCTTGAAAAGTATCCAAATGAAGCTGATAACTCCAATAACTTTTACCAAGAACAACATTAGCTCCTCTAGAATTTTGAGGTGAAAATATTAGCTCGCAAAATATTATTTCAGGATACTTATCTTCAAAATTTTTTATATGAGAAGATAGATCTGATATATTTTCCTCTGAAAATAAATTTGTAAATCTACCAAAACTTGCACAAACGCTATATGAATTTTGAATTGAAGAAAGATATATTTTTAAATTGTTATTATCTTCACCATTAATTATTTGAAAATATACTTCTATAGAATCTGGAATATTATCAGTATTTATATTTTGATCTTGAATAAATTTTAAATCTTTTCCTGATAATGTTATGCATTCTGTTTTTTCTTGATATGAATAGAAAATTTTATCATATAAAAATTTTATTCTATCTTCACTTTCTGCATCTTTAGTTATTTTTTTTCTACTACTCTGTGGAAATTTATAGTCTGCTGGAGCTCCTAATCCCAGATTTTCATCAAGTAATTCCAGAATTCCCACTTCCTTTGCAAAACCATATTTAATTAAAAATTCTTCATGATACTTTCGTATTTCGTTAAATCCTAGATATAATTTAGTAAAAGATATAAAAAATTCTGATACTCTACTTAAATTCAATTTAAATGCATTTTCTAGTGAAATTTTTTTATTGATTGAAGTACTTAAATCTATTTGTAAAGGGCTTTTAACATAATTACTTTTTTGCATTTCCTCAATAATAATATTTAGTTCATTTATACCTTCACCAATTTCTAATTTTTCATATATATCAATCTGCTTTTTTAATTTCAGTAAGTACTTATAATTTTCTTCTTGCTCTGGCCAATAAGAAAGTTTTAAAATCAATTCAGACAAAATATCAAATTTTCCTAAAATTGGTTTAATTTCAGTTATAATGAATTCATTATTAATTAATTCTTGAAGATATTCATATATATTCACATTATTATTCAATTTAAAATTATTTTTTATCTTCTCAACAAGTTTATTAATCTCAAGTTCATTCTTTAAATTTTCAAAAATAAATTTCATTAGTGAATTTATTTTTATTGACATATCTTTATCAAAATTTAATTTTTTTTCCCCTTGTTCAGTATTTATTACACTATTAGAGGAGTAAGAAAGATAAATTCTATCACCATTTTCATATGCTATTGGACTAAATTTTATTTTTATATTTGGAGTCTTAGTGATATCTTCTTCTATCTTTTTTACAAATTTATATATCCACTCCATATCAGGTCGAACTGCTTTGTAATACTTAGAATTATCAGTAGTCAAGTTTTGTACATCAGAGTAATATCCCATATTAACTGCAGCGAAATATCCATATGGAGTTGCTCTAGTGCACGAACGAGAAAAATATTTTAAAATACCTGATTTTAATTGATCTATTTTTTTTAAATCTTTTATTTTTTCTTTTTCAAATAATTCTAAACTATTATAAAGTGATTTACTTGATGCTAAAATTGCTTCTTTAAATTTCCCATAATATTTTTGCTTCAATAAATATTCCAATATATCTTCATTACTATTTAAATAATCAATAAAGTAATTATTTGGAAAAAGAGGCGTTCTTAGCATAAAAAATGAATTTGCACTATACATGTTTTAAATCCAAGTTAAAAATTAATATAAAAAATTAATATGTATACTAAAACAGAAGAATACTTGATTTTTTTGATGTTCTCAACAAGAATCGCATACTAAGTTTACATAAAGAAAACGTGTTAAGCTTTTTATTAACTGAAGAAAGCTATCCCCATAACTTTAAAAAATAATTTTATGACACTTCTATTTTTAAAAATTTCAAAATTTATTCCATAGTTCAATCACCGAATAAAAATTATACTAAATTTTTAAGCATAATAATATTATTAATGCATACCAACAAAAATTCAACTAGCAAAATTTTTAAATTACTTGCTATTTTTATATTTTTTGTTAAATTTTATTTCAATCCAAAAATTAATTTTAGACTATTTTTAGCGAAACAAGTTTTTGTAATTTTTTTCCTAGAAAAAATTCATATATTAAATATTATTTTTTAAAAATATCTATATTTCAAAGTATACTACAGTTTAGTAACAAATTATTTATTCTATAGTATTGACAGCAAAAAATTTTTTTGTAATAATTTTTAAAATTTCGTGTACGTGTGTTTAAATAAAATTTGCAACAAGGAGGAATTATGAGTAGTCAAGTCATGGTTTTGGATGATATCAATTCGCTAAGATCTGAATTAAATAAAATCCCAAGAGCAAAACTTCAATTTTCAAAAACGGTGATAGATTTATTGAGTTCTTACAATATTAGTGTAACAGGTGATCTACTCGGTAAACTGACACTAGCTACTTGTAATGAGATAGTTAGCAGTGACGATGACGTTCGCACAGTTTGGACAAACTAACAATGAATCTTTCAGGTTCAGAACTTGAAGGAAGATTTAAAGAAGTTGCAAAATCGATTTATATTGGTGAATTAATATCTGAGTCATTTTGCAACGATCTTCTTTTAGAGATTCGTGATTTTCAGGATTGGAAACAAGCAAAAATTGCAATTTCAAGAAAAAATAATGAAGGAATAAGTGAAATACTTGAAGTTATAGATACCAATCACCGAAGCGCGAATAGTATAAGACTTTCTGATTTAAATTCAAATGAAATACCTATAATTGTTCAGTCTTTAAAAAAAATTCAAACCTTAGTCGGGGAATTTGCTACAAAGGAATTTGGATTAACTTTCAATGAATTTGGAGATGCTGAACTCATTCGCTATAATGTAGGTGGTTTGTTTAAACCTCATACAGATGCACATAACGAGAATTCTCACAGAGCCCTGACAGTAATAACTTATCTTAATGATAATTATACTGGAGGAGAGACTTATTTTCCCGATCAAAATTATAAATGCATTCCTAAAACGGGACGTGTTTTATTTTTTCTTTCAAGTGAATTACATGCAAGTTTACCTATAATAGAAGGAAATAAAAATATTATCGTTTTTTGGGCATTTTATCCAGGCTCAATTGGGCGTAAAAATATTAAAAGCTTTCCTTAAAAAATATAATTATTTCTAAACAAAAAAAGTGCAGAGATTCTCAAGTTTTTGAGACCTCAAAGGAGTTGATTTGACAAAATTATGCTCAACTTACATTCCAAAATTCATTCCAAAATTCATTCCAAAAAAAATACTGAAAGCTATGCGAGCAAATCTATCCCCATGGCTCGGAGCTAATAATTACGATAATTGGTTAAATATTATCAGCTTAATGCCGGAAACTAGTCGTTTATATTTAGAAGTGCATCCTTTTTCAAAAAAACCAAGATGTGATATCATAGTGAGCATTTTGCAATCTGATGGTTCATTATCAAGTTGGTTAAATCACTCTAAATCTAAAAGATCTCTTAACTGGCAAAAGACGTCCTCACTTTTAGAGAAATGGCAGGATCAAATAAATTCAAAAGAAGGCAATTTGCGAACAATTTGTTTTCTTTTATGGCTAGAATTTGATATTTTTGCTGACCAAACCGATATTGGTGATCCTTCGCTTTTTATTTCACTAACACCAAAAGACAATATCAATGACCTTAAAGAGGAAATAAAAGTTTATCCTGAACTCTATGAAGCATTTTTAAATTTCCAAGAAACTATACAAAATAGTACTGAATTGTATGAAAAAGTTATGAGATACAATCCAATAGCATTAGGAAATATTGGTCTTATGGCTTCACGACAAATTAAAAATGAAGCACTCCCACTAAGAAGTTGTTGGCGTTGTGATAATATTGACCATTTTTTTTATATTCTGAAAATAGCAAAAGTACAAATACAAAGTTCAATGTTAGCTTCAGAATTATGCTGGTTACAAAATATAAGAGAATATATAAACTCTTATATGCTTCATTTAGATAATTATAAAAATTTTTCAGATGACTTTTCTTTAGAAGTAAATGTATTTCATCCTAATTTTAGTTTATCTGAAAAGAGAGAAAAAGCTATTTTAGATGAAGTAGAAAAACTCGGATTTTTGACTAATGAACAGAAGATTACTTTATTAAATTTCAGTAATTGTAATATAATTGATAATGAATTTAAATATTATTGTTCTCTTCATCACATAAAAATAAAAATAACGATGTATAAGATACAAGAAATAAAATGTTACTGGTTAGTAAGACCAAGTAGTGTAAAATTATAAAATAAGGAATATTCAATATGAATAATTTGCCCATTGGATTAAGGTCGGATATTTTATTTTTTAATTTTAGAAATAATGTAATAGAGAAAAATGACTACATAGTATTGTATACTTTAAATAATCTAGATTTTTTTTGGGGTAATTACTTGATTTTGAAAAATCCTTTATCAATTGGAGATTTTGAAAAATGGACAAAATATTATCAAAATGAATTTTCAAATATTTCTAGTAATAAACAAATGTGTTTTAGTTGGCCTGGTGATCTGAGTTATATTGAACTGAATAAATTTAAAGAAAATAATTTCATTTTTTTTGACAGATTAACAATGACTGCGAGAAAAAAAGATATCAAATGTAAATATTATAACAATGAAGTTCTCTGTAAGAGAATGGTAACAAATGATGATTGGGAACAAGTTTTAAATTTTCAATTTAAAATTAATGAATTTTTAAATAAAAAAAAATCTAAATCATATATAGAAAAAAGAGTTTTTGAATTTAAATCTTATACCGATAATAACCACGGATATTGGTATGCAGCATTTTTAAATGGTGAAATTATTTCAGATGTAGGATTATACTGGAATGATGAGTTTGCTCGTTTACAAAATTTAAAAACATTAAAAGAATATAGAAAATTAGGAGTTGCACAAACATTAATAAAATATGCAATTGAAGATTCAAATCAGGAGTTTTTTACTCTTGAAGCAGAAGAAAATGGTTTGGCAATAAATATGTATAAATCAATAGGATTTACAGTTCAGGAAAAGAAATATGGTTTATATAGTTCTAGTATTTAAAAATGTAAGGATAAGTTATAAATATTTTGTTTATTAAAAAAGAATTACTAAAATAGTATTATAATATTTCAGCAGTAATTCAAAAATATAAATGAAAAATTGGATTTTAAAAGAAAAGACCTACTTTTATTTCTAAACGTAGGTCTTAAAGATATTCAGTTCTATCTGATTATATATTACATCATACCTGGGTATCCGCCACCTGCTGGCATAGCTGGGGCTTTTTCATCTTTTGGTTTTTCAGCAATCATACACTCAGTAGTTAACAATAAAGAAGCAACTGATGCTGCATTTTGTAATGCAGAACGAGTTACCTTAGTTGGGTCAATAATTCCCACAGCAACCATATCTTCATAGCGCTCTTCTTTTGCATTGAAGCCGAAGTTCACAGTGGAGTTTTCACGCACTTTGTTTAATACAACTGATGGTTCGTAGCCACCATTTGCAACTATTTGACGAAGTGGTTCTTCAGTTGCACGAGAAATAATATCAATACCAAAACGCTCATCATTAATTACTTTAGAACGTAAAGCTTCTAATACTTTTTGTGCACGAATAAGAGCTACACCGCCCCCTGGAACGATTCCTTCTTCAACAGCAGCGCGAGTTGCATGCAATGCATCTTCAACACGAGCTTTCTTTTCTTTCATTTCAGCTTCAGTTGCAGCTCCTACACGGATAACAGCAACGCCACCTGATAATTTAGCAAGACGTTCTTGAAGTTTTTCGCGATCATAGTCAGAAGTTGTATCAGCCATTTGTTTTTGAATTTGTTTAACTCTAGCTTCAACTTGAGTTTTATCACCTTGGCCATCGATGATCGTAGTATTATCTTTGTCACAACGAATGCGTTTAGCAATACCCAATTGTTCAATTGTGGTTGTTTCTAACTTCATTCCAAGCTCTTCAGAAATAACAACACCGCCAGTTAAGATAGCAATATCTTCGAGCATAGCTTTACGACGATCTCCAAATCCAGGAGCTTTTACAGCTACAATCTTAAGATTTGCACGTAAACGATTTAGAACTAAAGCAGCTAGCGCTTCACCTTCAACATCTTCAGCAATAATTAATAGTGGTTTACCAGAACGAACTACTTTTTCTAGAATTGGAACTAAATCTTTTAAGGAAGATAGTTTTTTATCAAAAATAAGGACATAGGAATCTTCGTAGTTTACTTCCATTCTTTCAGCATCATTTACAAAATAATTTGAAAGGTATCCGCGATCAAATTGCATTCCTTTAACAACATCAAGTGTTGTTTCCATGCCTTTAGCTTCTTCAATTTGGATAACACCTTGTTTGCCAACTTCTTCCATGGCCTTAGCAATAATATTACCTATTGTAGTGTCAGAATTGGCAGAAATTGTACCAACTTGAGCTATTTCATTATGACTAGAAATTGGTTTGCTAATTTTTTTCAATTCTGCTGTTACTTCAAGCACAGCTTTATCGATACCACGTTTTAAATCCATTGGATTATGCCCTGCTGCAACAAGCTTTACACCTTCACGGTAAATAGCTTGGGCTAAAACAGTAGCTGTAGTTGTTCCATCACCGGCAACATCAGAGGTTTTGGAAGCAACTTCCTTCACCATTTGTGCACCCATGTTTTCAAATTTGTCTTCTAGTTCGATTTCTTTTGCAACAGTAACACCGTCTTTAGTAACATTTGGTGAGCCGAAAGACTTATCAATAGCAACATTACGACCTCTAGGCCCCATCGTAACTTTCACTGCATCAGCTAATGTATTTACACCAACAAGAATTTTTTTACGTGCATCTTCACCGAAATTGATCATTTTTACTGACATATTAAACTCCTAATATTACAAATTAATTTAAAAATTAACCAATGACGCCAAGAACATCATCTTCACGCAAAATAAGGTGTTCTTCACCATCAACTTTGATTTCAGTACCGCTGTACTTACTAAATAAAACTCTATCGCCTACTTTAATGTCTATTTGACGAACTTGCCCATCAGCAAGAACTTTTCCATTTCCAACAGCTACAACTGTTGCTTCCACTGGCTTTTCTTTTGCATTGTCTGGAATGAGAATGCCGCCAGCAGTTTTAGTCTCTTCCGCAACACGCTTAACCAAGATACGATCTGAAAGTGGACGAATCTTCATATTGAACCTCCAAAAAGAAGAGTGGATGAAAACCACATAATGATAAGACATAGAAAATTGAGGGTCTTTTTGCCCCCGAAAACCTTACCTGGAAAGTAAACAGTGCTTTGAAAGTGTCAAGACTTTATTTTTATCTTAAAAAAGGATTTGCCTATTTGAAGCTTAAACCAACCGTTTCTATAGAAATATCATGGTGAGATTCTTTATTTACTGAATAAAGAATACCTTTTTCATCTTTTATCAAGGCAACTGGAATATCTTTACTTTTCCAGTAGGCAGCAACAAGGCTACCTTTTACTACTGAATTTTTAAATTGATCTAACACGGGTTCAAATAAATCAATAGAATAGCCTAATTTTTGTAGTTTTTTATTCGTAGTCAATAGAAAGAGTTTGTCTTCACATTTGATAAGCATTTTTGGGATATAAATATGCTGTTTTTCAATAAAAAGTAATTGCAAAGGCTGATAAATACCTTTGTTTTCCTTCAAAATTTTATCAAAGTTTTCAAAATTTTTTGACAATTCTTCTCTTGGTAATCTATAATCTGAATTATCAAGTGAATTGGATCGCGTATTTATAAGAATAAAACTGGAACTTTCGAGAGCGTAAGCGTAGTAATTTTTTATTAAAACACTTATCAAAAACAAATAGTACAGAGGTTTAATCATGAAATATTACACCATAAATATTAACAAAAGTGCACCGCACGCTTCTCATTACCCTAGAATTTTGGTGAAGGCAATGATCTAAAATTTGGACACTATTCTTCTGTTTGGCGGACAGTTAAACCACAGGATCTGAGAAAATTCATAACAAATTCATAGTCTTCATTTTTATATGCCGTACGAAATACAACATTTTTAATACCTGCCGTGATTATTGCCTTTGCACAATCTCGACACGGGCTAAAAGTGCAATATAAAGAAGAATTTCTTAAATCCTGTCTTGAAGCCGCTATAGCGTTTATTTCAGCATGGACAATAAAAGGATATTTATCAGGGCGAAGATTTGGGAGATTCTTATCATCACTTCCCGGCGGAAAACCATTATATCCTGTAGCCAATATTCTTTTATTCTCATCAACGAGAACTACTCCTACTTGCGTTTCACCATCATGGCTGCGTTTCGAAACAGCTTCAGCAATTCCTATAAAGTAATTATCCCATGAAGGGCGTATGATATTTTTTTTATTAGAATAATCTATTTTCAATACTGGATAATGTTTTTTTTCCTCTTTTGAGAAAATAATTTTATCATTCATAATATTATATTTTCCTTATATTCACCAAATACTTCGCGTAATATATTGCAGATTTCTCCAATACTTGCATAGGCTTTTACAGCATTAAGAATGTAAGGCATCAAATTATCCGAACCTTGTGCAGCACTTTTTAATTTTACCAAAGCTTCTTTTACCGCATTTTGATCTCGAGAATTTTTTATCTTTTTCAATCTTAAAATTTGATTTTTTTCAACACTTTCATCTATTTTTAAAAGATTTTCGACTGGTTTTTCTTCGATAATAAATTTATTTACCCCAACTATAACTCTACTTTGATTTTCAATATCTTGTTGATACTTATAAGCAGACTTTTGAATAGACGCCTGAACGAAACCCTGCTCAATTGCTTTTACCATGCCACCAATTTCGTCAATTTTTTTGATAATTTCAATTGCTTCTTTTTCTATTCTATCAGTTGTTGCTTCAACATAATAACTCCCAGCTAAGGGATCTACTGTTTCAGCAACACCGCTTTCATATGCAATAACTTGTTGAGTGCGTAAGGCTATTCTTGCAGAGTCTTCAGTAGGTAGAGCCAAAGCTTCATCTTTAGAATTTGTATGTAAACTTTGTGTTCCACCCAACACAGCAGCTAATGCTTGAATTGTGACTCTTACTATATTGTTATCTGGCTGTTGAGCCGTAAGAGTTGAGCCAGCTGTTTGGGTATGAAATCGTAACATCCAACTTTTTGGATTTTTTGCTTGAAATCTTTCGCGCATTATTTTTGCCCAAATTCTTCTAGCTGCTCTAAATTTACCAACTTCTTCAAATAAATCAGTAAAGCTATTAAAAAAGAAAGATAATCTTGGAGCAAATTCATCAACATCTAATCCAGATTTTATTGCAGCTTCAACATAAGCGATACCGTCAGCTAAAGTAAATCCAACTTCCTCAGAGGCAGTGCTACCTGCTTCTCGTATATGATAACCGCTAATAGAAATAGTATTCCATAAAGGTACAGATTCTTTACAAAAAGAAAAAATATCTGTAATTATTCGCATAGATTGAGTTGGTGGGTATATATAGGTTCCTCTAGATATATATTCTTTTAATATATCATTTTGAATGGTACCTCTCAGTTTATCGCTTTTGACACCTTGTTTCTCAGCTACCGCAATATATAGTGCTAATAAAACAGCTGCTGAAGCATTAATTGTCATAGAAGTTGAAATTTGTTCTAAAGGAATATCAGCAAATAAGATTTCCATATCTGCTAAAGTGTCTATTGCAACTCCAACTTTTCCAACTTCACCAGCGGCTTCAGGACTATCAGAATCATACCCAATTTGTGTTGGCAAATCAAAAGCAACGCTCAGTCCAGTTTGTCCTTGTGCTAATAAATATTTATACCTTTTATTGCTTTCTTCAGCAGTTGCAAAACCAGCATATTGACGCATGGTCCACAAATTACTTCTATACATTTTGCTGTGAACTCCCCTTGTAAAAGGAAATTCACCTGGAGAACCCAATTTTTCTTGATATTCATCTTGTGTATTATTACTTAATGGAAAATAAATTTCATCAATATTAGCACTAGAGGCCGTTAGAAAATCTGACTTACGTAATAAATTTTTTTTCTCCTTTGACATTAACATCCTCCAATAATGTTTTATACCTTAGGCTTATTTTTTTGAATTCTTCCTGGAAATCCTTCCCAAAATTCTTCATTAAAAATTGAAATTAATAGATCATCAATAGTTGGAAAATATTTTTTTTCTGGCGGGTTTTTTAAGGTTACAAATTTGTCTTTCCCCCAAATTAACTTCCCATTATTTGTATCTACTAGTAAAAGCGAAATTCCGCCATGCAAAACATAAATGTCATTGTTTGAACTTGAATCTAAATTTTTCAATACAACTAATAAAGCAGTATCAGCATTTAATACTTTTAAAGCAAGTTTATTTAACTCAGAAATCCATACGCTATCAGGGGCAACACAATAACTATAAAATTCCACAAAGTTTTTTCTACTTAAACAGGATGAAGTTATTACTGATCTTATTATTGATTCTCTCGAAGAAAAACGACTTGATATAGCAGTTAATCTTTGATTCATGTTATTTAATATATCTGATTTTTCTTTAATAACTACATTATTAACAACACTAAATGAATATCCATTTATATTTGGCTGGTCTTTAAATGCCTCCATTACTTTAGCTTCAAGCTTTGGAATAAATTGATGTGTATTAATAATTGCAGGATCAATTACCGCAGCTTTTGAGGGATCTGGTAACACAAATGTAGGAACGGCAATAATGGAGGCAGGATTAATAGCTTCATATCCCTCTTGAATTCCTTCATTTAAAGGTTTTAAAGACTGACAGCTACTAACAAACGTAACAAATATTATAAAAACAAATAATCTTAAAATAAGATTTTTTAAATACATTTTTGTTCCTTCTAAATAAACAAATGATCTAATCTCTACTTATTATTAATCCTTCTAATTGTCTAACTGTTTTAAGGATTAACTCATTTTCTGATTTTGCTAGCATCCCCAAAACACTCGATAAATCAGGATCTAAAGTAGCATATAGATGGTATAAAGCATTTCTTACCAAACCAGAATATTTAGCTCGTGTAGCTGCAGTTCCACCAAACCATTTTTCATATTGAGTTTCATCCATCAAGGCAACCTCTTTTACATTTATCATCAAAAAAGGAGCATGTACTTGAGAAAATTCTTTGATGATGGGGAAGCCTGTTGTAACAAAATTATATGGGCAAACTTCTTGACAAATATCGCATCCATAAATTGTATCTTTGAAATGCGGAAGAAATTCATTGGGCACAATATCTCTATGTTCTATCGTCAAGTAAGATAAACATCGCTTTGCATCCAAAAAGAAATCAGGCAAGAGCGCCTGTGTGGGGCATGAATCTAAACATTTTGTGCAATCCCCACATGTTAAATTCAGAATAGGATTTAATTTTGATTCACCCCTATCCAACAATACTTTTGTCGGGATATCGGTAAGTAAAGTCGCAATAAAAAAGAAACTACCCATTCCAGGCCTTATCAGCATTGTATTCTTTCCAATAAACCCTAATCCAGCTTCCCTAGCATGAGCTCGATCAAAAAAGGGGATTGAATCAATGACTGGTCTAAAATTAAATTTTAAATCCAAATAAAGTTGTAAATTTTTTGCAATATCAGTAAGATTTTTCTTTAGTATTTTATGATAATCTTTTCCATAAACATAGCGGGAAATAAGTTTTTTACTATATATTGAATTATTTTTACTAACTATACTTTTATGATAATTTTCATCTTCAATTTTTCCTCTAATTCTATGTCCATATGAATAAGGAAATAAGAAAATTAATGCTGTTTTACAATTTTCAAGAACCAACTGAGGATCTTTTCTAGCTTGAATATTTTTTTGCAGAAAATGCATTTCAGCATGAGCACCAGAATTTAACCAAAAATCAAAAAATTCTTTATCTTTTGCAAGATTATTATTCTCATTTTCAAATGAAAATAAAGATGAAGCCAATACATTTTTCTCGATTAAAAAATCTTGAATATTTTTTTTTAGTTTCATGATTTTATTCTAACACTACTGGGATCCGCGTGGACAATAACATCACTATCAAATGAACTTTCTAAGGATTTCTCAATTTTCTCAATTATTAAATGAACTTCATTAAATGTTAAGTTATCAGGAAGTGTTACATGAAAATCAAAAAAATATTTGTGCCCACTTTTTCTACCTCTAAATCTATGTATATCTTCTATTCTATTATCTGTATTTTTTATAATTTCTTTTGCTTTTAACTTAACTTCATCAAGTATATCATGATCCATTAATTCATTAATACTAGTTTTTATTAAACCAAAGGCTCCATAAATAATATAAATTGAAAAAACAAAAGCTATTATTGGATCTAAAATTGGATTACCTAAAATGATAACAAAAAAAATAGCTAAACCACTTGCTAAATTTGTTACTAAGTCAACTTTATAATGCTCCGAATCTGCTAATAGAGCAGGGCTATTTAATTTTTTCCCATTATTTTTTAACAATTTTGTAACAAAAAGACTTACTGCTGCTGCAAAACCAAAAAATATTACTTGATTCCAATTTGCGTGAAAGTGTATTTTTACATTGTCAAAAAAGTAATCATAAATTTGTCTACCACTTGAAGCTATAATACCAATTGCACCACCTATTATTAAGCAACCTTGACCAAGAGCTGCAATACTTTCTACTCTTCCATGCCCATAAGGATGATTATCATCAGCATCTAATCTTGAATAGGCAACAATTTTTCTATTTATTAAACTTACAAGCATATCCATTGCACTATCCCAAGCAGATAATGCTACGACTAGAGATCCTGATAAGAGAAACAAAGAAAACTTCCCAAGAGCTAAACCTGCTGCACAAAGAGCCGCAATTAGAGCTGTTCTTTGCGCTAATTTTGAATTTAATTGTCCTTTATCTAGAATGTTATCATTCAACATTTTGTGAATCCTTATTATTTTTTTAAGTAAACACGTTGATAAAAAGGAATCCCTTTATTTATAAATAATTTTTGAAATGCTGTCTCGTAAGGCCCTCCAATTATATTTCTTGGTTGAGCCCTAGGTTGGTTGTTATCTAAATCATCTGCAACAAATCCAGAATTTAACAACAAATCATTTGTCTGAGTAAAATATACTTGATGATCTGATTTAAACCAAAAAAATCCGTTAGGTTTAATTTTTTGATAAACAGCTTGGATAAATTGTTGGTTAAGTAATCTATTTTTTTCGTGGCGATCTTTCGGCCAAGGATCAGGGAAAAAGACACAAATTCCATCCAAAAATTGTTCAGGTAACAGCTCATTTATTAAGTATCTTGCATCACAAATTGCAATCTTGCCATTCGATATATTAAATCTTTTTAGTTTTCGAGCAGACTTAACTACTCTCTTATACGTTATATCAATACCTAGGAAATTCATTTTATTGTTTTGTTCCGCAAGTTCAATAACATTTTTTCCCATATAACAACCAACTTCAAGAATGAAAGGATTCTGCATTTCTTGAAAAACATTTGGAAAAATATTTTGTAGTTCTGATTGGGTAAGTAAATATTCAGATAGTTGCAATGCTTCAGACAAATAAGGATTTTCGTGTCTATCTGGAGCCTTTTCGCCACTCCGTAAATTGTCAATTATAGTGCCAACTTTTCTCATTTCTATACCTTTTTAAATTCAATTTTTTGACCAATTAAAAACTTGCCCATACTGGCACCCGCAGGTTGCCGAAAAGCTTGCAAGGAATCAAGCCAAAGTTTGGTTTAAAAGGAAATATATGCAATTCATGTTTGAAAAAAAATTGCAATATCTAAAAATCTTCTTAACAACATGTTCAGCCATGTTTCAAACGCTTATTTTTGCTTACAAGTTTCCGGAATCATTCCCTTATTCTCCATTATCAAAACGAGAGTATTATACCCATAAAACTTACGCTAATGAAGAATGTACTCCAAAAGAAATAGATCCACAGCAAATGAAATTGGCAATTGTAGAAAAGTTAGTAGGGAGTAATGAATATAAAGTTGGCTGGGATTTTTATACTGGACAAGAAATACCAACATATCTCAGACCTGCAGTTGGAGGAGAAGTACAAATAATGCGTTGTTTGCCTCCTGGTAAATGGGTCTTTGTGGGGAAAGGGAATGTAACGGGTGTTAATGGCAATATTGTTGAGGCATTAATTTCCGGCGCTTCGGATATTGAATCTCAGTATGGGAAAATCCCTAATGAATATATAACAACTGCGAATATTTATTGGAAACCTATGGTAGGGGATACCATTTTTCCAATTGAAAAACATATAAATAGAAAAATCTCTATCAGTCCAAGAGTAGAAATTTCTTTTCAAGATCTTTTTATTAGCAGTGATTTAAACCAATTTTCTTATGAAATTTCCAAACAAGGAGAGGATATTTTAAAAGAAAAATTTAACCAATTTAAAAAATTGAATGGCAGAATTTTAATAGAAGCCTTTATTTTATCTAGTGGAAATAGAGAACAATTACGAATTGAAAGTTTAATGAGAGCTCAATCTATATCTAAATACTTAGCTAATTTATATAATATAGAAAGCAATCAAATTGTTACTATAGGATATGGAAACGATTGGATTCAAAGCGGATTACAACCTGTAAAAGGTTGGCCAAATAATAATGTAACTAGCGGCATAATTATAAGAATGCTTCCAGCAAATTTTAACTAACGCATCTTTCTTAAAACTTCCGAGCTTTTTATAGATCCTACCTGAGATAAACCTATAGCTTGCTTTACAGTCAATTCTTTTATTCCGCCAAGTTCGTCTGCTTTTCTTTGAATATCAATATTAAAATCTGAAATTGTAAATAATTTACAATCCTGAACAAAGAAAAAACCTTCATGAAAGGCTACGACCTTTCTTTCTAACTTAGCACAGAGTACTTTTTCTGTAGGTAAATCTGCTAATAAATTTTCTTCAGGTACTTTAATTACTGAATTATCTACCTTCCTAGTAACTTGGATAGGTGTGCCAAATTTAAATCGATTTAGAAGTTTTTGATCTACTGAATATATAGGTTTACTTTTAGTTGAAAAAATTTCAATATCACTAAATTTATTAAACTCTCTTTTTTTACAATCTTCAATGTAATAAAATTTTTCGTTGTTAGAAGTTAAAACTTCTTTTTCATATTTACTACAAATCATCTGAAAAGATTCGGCATTTTTTGAAGAATAATCTTTATAATACTCATCTGAATTGTATTCCTTTCCAATTTCTAGCTGCGCATAAACATGTACTGGAAGGGCAATAATTTTTTTTCGTTGATCTTGAATTAGTTGATTAGATACCTCAGCATCTTTAACAAATAATAATTTACAATCTTTAACATAATATATTAAATCAACATAAGTAACTAACTTATTATTTATAAAACTACAAATTTCATGTTTACTTTTTTTCTGAGAAAAAAAACTTTCACTATTACCTAAAATCACTAAAGATTTTTTTTCTTTTACTTTTTCATCATCTTCATTAGCAAAACTATAAAAAAATGTAAGCATAAAAAAAACTGAAAATAATTTAGTAATTTTTAAAACTGCGGAGATAAAACTTTTCATTCAATGTTCTCTTTAATAAAAACACTTACATATATATAAATGTTTCACAATATTAATATTGCAAAGACATAAATTTCAACCTAAACTCAAATCTACTTTGATTGTAGGAGGATGAGTGCAAGCTTCTGACATAGTTTCTTTGCATAACGTACATCACGCTTTTTTACCTAATAAACCTATTCTGCAAGAATTAGACCTCAAGATACAAAAAGGGGACTCTTTAACCATTCTAGGACCTGGAGGATCAGGGAAAAGCACTCTTCTTAAGGTTATCTTAGGTATCATTAAACCGCAATCTGGAACTGTGCAAGTACTAGGTAAAACTATAAATAATTTGAAAGATCATGAAAAATCTGAACTATTTAAAAAAATGGGGATGGCTTTCCAACAGGGAGCCTTGTTCGATTTTATGACTGTAAAAGAAAATATCTTATTTGCCATGGAAAATATGACTCAATTTTCTAAATTTGAGCAAGAAGATAAAGTAAAACAGTTCTTGTCCCAAGTTCTTCTGGCACATGCTGCTGATAAAATACCTAGTGAGTTGTCGGGGGGAATGCGCCGAAGAGTTGGATTCATTCGTGCGCTTATCACTAATCCTGAACTTGCATTATTAGACGAACCTACGGCAGGTCTTGATCCCGTTACAACAACGATAGTCATAGATATGATTCACAATATTGGACGCAGTATAGGAACAACAATGGTTAGCGTAACATCCAATATTGATGTTGCGTTTCGTTTTGCTGACAATGTTGCCATCTTAAAAGATGGTAGAATTGTAGGCAAAGGAACAAAAGAAGAATTACTTTCTTTAAATGATCCTTGGATTACAAATTTTTTAACTATAAGAAAACACAATTTTGATATTTCTTAAAAAGTCATAATTGTGTTTTATATGAAAAGATAAAATAATGGATAGTGATAATGATGTTTTAAAATGTAGAGGAATAAAAACTCACAATTTAAAGAATATTGATATAGATATTCCATTAAAAAAATGGATTGCAATAACTGGAGTTTCAGGCAGTGGAAAAAGTAGTCTTGCTTTTGATACTATTTATTCAGAATCACAAAGACGTTTTTTAGAAACTTTAGGAACTTACGAAAGACAATTTCTTCAAGGATTGCCTCAAGGAGAATTTGATGAAATAAATAATATCCCTGCCGCTATAGCATTAAAACAGAGCAATAAGTCTAGTGATCCTAGAAGTGTAATTGCTTCGGCCTGTGATCTATCTGAACCTTTCAGAGCTTTGTTTATTTCTTTGATGGAACCTTCATGCATACAATGCGGATCTCCTGTTTCAATACAACAAGCAAAAGATTTATTAAAATACATAAATTCTATCTATGATAAAGAATCATCATTTTTATTAACAGTTCCTTATGAAATATTGAACAAAAAATATATTGAAGATTTAATTATTGAGGGATATTCAAGAATAGTATTCAACAAAAATATTGTGGATCTTGAAGATTTCACTAAATTAGAAAAAAAGTATCCTATTCAAATTGATATTATTCTAGACAGAATTAATAAAAACATTAACTTAAATGAATTGGAAAATAGAATTGAAACTATCTGGTCACAAGTAAAATTTTCACCAAAATTTTACTACATAAATTTATTACTAATAGATGATAATTTTAAATTAACTAACCCTAAAAAATTTCATGTCCAACCTTTTTGCAAAAAATGCGAAAAACAAACTACAATCATACAACAAAGTGATTTAGACTGGCAATCAGTTTTAGGTGCATGTAAAAAGTGTCAAGGTCTTGGTAATATTCCTGTATTAGATGATAATAAAATTATTCCAAATAAAGAATTATCTTTATCAGAAGGAGCAATTAAGCCTTGGACATCTGAAACATTTTCATGGTTGCAGGAAGAATTAATAAAATATAGTAAAAAAAATGATATAAATATTAATTTACCATACAAAAACTTGTCAGAAAACCAAAAAAAATTAATTTGGCAATCATCAAATACAAGCAACAATAAAAAAGTAAATAATAAATTTATTTCAATTTCCGATTTTTTTGAGATATTAGAAGAAGAAAAATATAAAAGCACTTCAAGAATTCTGTTAGCAAAATATAGAAAATATATTTTATGCCCTGATTGTGAAGGAGCTAGAATAGGAATTGCTGGTAGAAATGCTCTTTGTTTTGGAAAATCTTTTCATGAAATTTTTCAACTCGAAATAAAACATGTATTAACTTGGCTTATTCAATTAAAATCAGAGAATAAATACTCTCTGACACTCCAACAAATTTCATATATATATGATGAAGTTTTTAAAAAAGTTAATTTATTAAGTAAACTTGGTTTAAGTTCAACTCATCTCTTTCGAAGATGCAAAACTCTTTCTGGAGGAGAGTATCAAAGAGTGCTCTTAACCAGAGTTATAGGTAACGGATTGACGGATGCTTTATATGTTCTTGATGAACCTAGTATAGGACTTGGAAAAACCGAAATACCTACATTAATAAACTGCTTACAAGAATTAAGAGATTTAGGAAACACAATTATCATGGTAGAACATGATAAAGAATTAATTTGCGCCGCTGATGTTATCTATGAACTTGGACCTGGAGGTGGCGAAGAAGGCGGTCAATTACTAAAATTAAAGAATGGAATTCCTTCTTCTTTTATTACTAATCTCCAAGATAAAAACAAACATGATAAAATCAGTAATGAAAGAATTTCTTCTCAAAATACTTCTATATATTTAAAAAATTTTTCAGCATTAAACTGTGTTAATGTAAATGCAGAAATTCTTCTTCAAAAGTTAAATGTAATAACAGGACCTAGTGGAGCAGGTAAATCCACATTGTTACAATATGGCATAGATGCAGCATTAGAAAAATTAATAAATTTAAATATATCAAATAATTTATTGACCGATTTGGATGCAAAAATTGGTCAATGGGATCAAATTATAGTGCCAAAAAATTTTATTGATAATTATGAAATCGTCAGTGTTGAACAAAAAGCATTACATAGGACTTCTACTAGTGTTCCAGCAACTATTTTGGGATTAATGGATATAATAAGAAAAAACTTTGCGCAAACAAAAGATGCGAAATTAAATAATTTAACGTTATCAGATTTTTCTTTTAACGGAGCTGGTGCATGCGAAAATTGTAATGGAAAAGGAGTTATTCAAGAAGATCTATTTTTTCTTGGAGAAGTTGAAAAAATTTGTCCTGATTGCAACGGAACAAGATATCGTAACGATATATTAAAGATAAAATGGTTAGGAAAAAATATTAATGAGTGGTTAACAACAACGTTACTCGAATGCAGAAATTTACTTGGAAAAACTCCAGGTTTTGCTAGAAGTTTGACTTTGTGTTGTCAACTTGGCCTAGGCCACATTCCTTTAGGATTAACAACCACATCTATGTCAGGTGGCGAGGCTCAAAGGTTACGTCTTAGCGCCGCATTAACAAAATCTGCAAAAAAAATATTTTGTATTCTTGATGAACCCACTAGAGGACTGTCAGAAAAAGATGTCGGAAATCTTTTAGAATCAATATTGCAACTCTGTGTTGAGGGGCATACATTTGTTGTTGTTGAACATCATGAACTATTTCAAACTCAGGCTCACCATCTTATAAAATTAGGCCCAGGTAGTGGTGCTGAAGGTGGTAAAATTGTAGAAAGATGGTTGTTGAAAACTAATAGTTAAGAGTTGGTATTCAATTAATTTATTAGAATCTTTTCAGGGATGACAGAAATGTTAAAATCAATTTTGGGAAATACTACGAAACAAATTGAAGTTGTTAAACGTGGAAATGGTGAAAAGTTCATAGAAAAAATTTATGGTGAAGACGCTATGAAAGTTTTTTATGGGAGTTCAGCCGGCGCGGTTTTCACTGAAAAATTTCTCACAAATAAATGGTTAAGTAATATTTATGGTGCTTATAATGACTCAGGAGCAAGTAAACATAAAATTGAAGAATTCGTAAACTCTATGGAAATCAATGTAAGTGAATCTGATAAAGATATATCAGAATATAATTCATTTAATGATTTTTTTGCAAGAAAACTGCATCCAAGAGCCAGACCCATCAATCGCACTCCTAATGGAATAAATTCTCCTGGTGATGGAAGATTACTTGTTTTTCCAAAAATAGATGAGTTTACAATTACATATTTAAAATGGGCGCCTATAAAACTTATTGATTTATTCAATGGCAATGAAAGCCTAGCAGAAAGATACAAAAATGGTTCTTGTGGGGTATTAAGACTTTGCCCCGCTGATTATCATAGATTTCATTTTCCAGTTTCCGGGAAAGCTGGGGTAACAAAAACAATACAAGGTTTATTACATTCGGTAAATCCCTACGCTTTAGAACAAAAAATTCCTGTCTATTGCTTAAATAAACGAACAATTTGTGAATTAGACTCCGATCAATTTGGTAAAGTATTGCTTTTAGAAATTGGTGCACTTTTTGTTGGAACAATAGTTCAAACTTATCGCCCAGGAATGCAGGTAGAAAAAGGCGATGAAAAAGGGTTCTTTAAATTTGGCGGTAGTACCTGTATTTTCTTTTTTGAACATGGAATAATGAATTTCGATAGCGACCTTATCCATTCATCTAAAGAAGGATATGAAACTTTAGTCCAAATGGGTGAAAAAATAGGTACCTTATCCGAAGGAAAAGGACATGTCACAAGTTGATGTTAGTGTAAAAGCACATCGTGAGTTTAACATCAACTTCCAAGATCTACTAGAATTAACTAATACTTGTTTTCAAACGAAAAATTATTTAAATAATTTTCCCCAAGTTTTCAAAGAAGCTTACAAAGAGTTCTTGTTCCTTTTAAAAAAAAATAAAGAAACTGTTTCTTTTTGCACTCTTTATCCACTCTCATTCATTTTAAACAGTAATCTTAGAATAAGCGCCTATTGTATTGGTAGCGTTTGTACTCATCCGAGTTTTAGAAATCAAGGTTTGGCACTTCAAACCATTCAGCTTGCCGAAAAAAAAGCAAAAGAGAATCATGCTGATTTTCTTTTACTATTTGCAGATAATAATCAACTTTATGCAAAAATGGGTTTTAATTCTATTGGTAAAACATATCTAGCACCACTAAGTAAATCACTAGAAAATAAGAATTACTATCAAAATTATTTAAATTTATCTAACAATATTAAATCTCATAATACTAAAAATAGTATTGTTTTTAAGAGTTTTTGTGAATTAGAGAACCTTAGTGAAGATATTAAAGCTAAAATTTGGCGTTTTATAGTTTTAAATTCACAACAATCAGAATCTATTCTTTCTTATCTTGAATTTAAAGACATATTAAAAATTAAAAACATGCTTTTATATACAGCCGAAATAAACAACAATATTGTTGCCACAAGTTTTCTAAATAAGGGTGATGATTTTATAAATGTTATCCACGCTAATTACTTTACTGAAAAAAAATATATTTTAAATTTAATATATAATATTTTTATAATTAATAATGAAAAAGATTTAATATTTTTTCCTGGTTCTTTTCACAATTTATTTAAAGATCTGTTTAGTTATATAAATTTACCATTAATGTCAATTAAATCATTAAATGAGAAAAAATTTCCTATAAAGTCATTAAATAATTTATGCAGTAATGATTGTTTTTTTGTTAATAGTTTACAGGGCACTTAAAAGCATACTAAAATAAAAAGATAAAGCTCTTTTGGAGAAATATATGCTTGAATCTAATGCTTTAGAAAATGAAACTTCTATTCAAATGACAATTTTAATGACTCCAGATATGGTAAATTTTTCTGGAAAAGTTCATGGTGGAGCTATATTAAAATTACTAGATCAAGTTGCATATGTGTGCGCATCTAGATACTCAGGTCACTATGTTGTTACTCTATCAGTTGATCAGGTTTTTTTTCGCCATCCTATCCATGTTGGTGAACTTGTTTCTTTTTTAGCATCTATTAATTTTACAGGCAGATCTTCAATGGAAGTTGGCATTAAAGTTGTATCAGAAGATACTAAGTCAAGGGTCGTTAACCATGTTCTTTCAAGCTATATTACGATGGTTGCAGTAGACGAAAACGGAAAATCTGTAGAAATTCCTCAAATTAAAATTGTCGCAGAAAAACAAAAAGAGCGGTATGATTCCGCCCTGCAAAGAAAAAAATTAAGGGAACAGCTTTGGAAGAAGTAGATTAGTTACTTCTTTATTATATTATTAGTATATACAGAATAACTATAAAAATTTGGAGCTGCATCTAATGATTTAGCAAAAATCACTTTAAAACTAACAGTTCCACTTGACGGAAATAATTGTGGAATACTTCCATTTTTTGTAATTTCATATGAAGCAATAGTAATATTATTACTTGATATTGCCTTTATCTTATTCTTTATACTTGGATTTGTATCTGTTTTAATTGCTTTAAAATATGCATCAACTTTTTCATAACTTGATAAATCCTTGGATGAATCAACTACTAAATATTCTTGTGCTGGATTTTTTGTATTAATAAAAATGTAGTGACCATTATAAAATGTAAATTTATTTGAAAAATCGTGATGTACTTCAAATTTGGTACTATCTACAGAATATACTGGAACTGAATTTACTAAAATATTTCTGTTTGTATCAATTGTAGGGACAAATATTTCAACCCTTGTAAAAGGAGTTTCATAATTACTAATAACTGTAAATAATTCACTTATAACAATTGATATTATAGGATTTGCAGAAAAATCTACAGGTGTAATATTAGCAACAGAATAGATTATCGGTGAAAATTCTGCAGAATTAGATTTTAAATTAAAAACAATTGGATTGTCAGAAAATTTTTGAGTTAATTTCGAACTTTCAGCAGAGACAGTGTACTCGGCAATAACGGAATTACTATTTTTAACAGAAAAGCCTGTTATTTTTAGTTCGCAATTTGTATCTCCTTTTTTAATAATTAATCTTTCATTACTCGTATCATCAAGATTCCATTCTTCATTATCAGCCTTACCAAAACAGTTACTATAAGTACCTTTTAGCACAAATGTATTAGCCTTAATTTTATTATATGTATCTTCAATTTTAATTTTATTTTCTAAATTCATTGAAACTTGAACTTGGCCTACAGAAACAGGATCAAAAGTTTCTGTATAGCGATTTTGTTCTCCTGAACCGCCACGTTTACAACTCATAACCAGTGGTATAGACAACAGTGAAACCAAAGATAAACAAACATATTTTTTCATAACAAAACCTCTATTATTTAGTTTTTAAATTGATTTTATTTCATTTGCGCAAAATCAAGCTTTAGCAGCTGGGTGTTTTCATAGAACAAAAAAAATTTATGATCAAGGTCATTTATTATTAAAATTATTTTATATTTACTTTTATTTTTTTATATTTCACATAAAAACAATAATAACAAAAATAAAATTATTGTTTATTAAATTAAATAAAGATAAAAAAGATTACCATAAAATTTTTATTTTTTAATAAAAACAAATAATTATAAAGTTTCTTGAAAATTTTCTATAACTTCCACACTAGCTTCAGAAACATAATTTAGTTTTTGCAGAATGCTAAGTGATCTCGATATTGTTAAGTTTTTTGGAATTTTTACTAAATAATAACCAATATTTGGGTATCTTTTTATAATTTCAAATGACTTATCTGTAAATTCTAAATTATTTTTTGTTTTAACAATAATAACTCCGCTAAGGATCCCAAAATTTTCGTTTGAGTTGTTATAAACAACCTGATTTGTATAGCCTAAATTTTTAGCGTTTTTATCCTGAGTAGTTTTATGAATTGAAAAATTTTTAGTCTCAAGAACAAACTCACTTTTATCATTTTCAATAGCATTTCCATTTTTTAATTTATTTTTTCTATAATTAGCAATAAGCTCAGGATAAACTGTGTATTTAATTCCCCCTTGTACAAAACTTTCACCTTTATTAAATTTTTTTAATAAATCTTTCTCATTAATTGTATAATTGTCATTATTCATATCTTTTTCGTTACTTTTATTTTCTAAAATTTTCTCACTTGCATAACTACAAATTTGCGCAGATAAAGGTAAGAAAAAACTTATAATGGTTAAAATTGCTTTGAGTTTCATAATATCTCCATAACATTTTTAAAGTAAATTAATTCAATGACCAGAAACTTTTAATTTCCAACCTTTAAAAGTTGCATCAATTTTGTGAATACCAGTATTAATTATTCTTAATTTCCATTTACCGGCGCTTTCTTCTCCATAAAAAGCGTTTGATTGGAGTTGCATGTCAGTCAAATTTCCATTTTTTGAAAATGCATTAGCTGCATTCCAAATAATACTTTTAGTCCCGCTTGGACTAATCAATTCTAAACTATTGTCACCAATATATTTACTATTTAAAGAAACTCTTATTTGTAAACTTTCAATTACTAAAGAATCTTTTTTATCAATTTGAATTTCGGAAGTAAATCCATTTAAATCACCTGATTTAATTAATTCATTGAAATTCATTCCCACGGGTTTTACCCAATCATTTTCGATATAATTTCCTAAAATGCTACTATAATTTTTTGCTAATTTAACAGCTTCTGCTACATTTATTCTGCCAAATCCGTACCAGTTTGAAAAATGAAACCCTGCCTTATTTGTTACCCAACCTAATTCTGCTTGATAATTGCTACCATTTTCTAATTGAATATTAATTCCATTAAAACTGCTATCAACTTGCGTTGCTGTTTTAGCTAAAATATATTTTACATCACGCCATGTTAAGTTTGGATTAGCTTCAAGAATTAAAGCTATACTTCCAGACGTAACGGGAGTTGCTGAAGAAGTACCATTCATCGAATTTGTATAATTACCATTTTTATTTTCGTTGATATCACAAGCATTAAAAGAATTTCCTATTTGTAAAATAGGATCTTTCTTTGTATAGTCTATAACTTTACTTGCGCCATATTCTTTACCACTCACGTCTGTAGTAAATATTGCTGGTTCTCCAAGAGTTGGTCTGTATTTTGACCAATCAATTGTTTCGTTAATATTTTTTAATTTTTCTTCTATCCAAGCCTTATTTTTTCCAAACTCTCCACCAGGGGCGCTGATCCATAAAGAAGAGCCTGTTGTAGAATATGATGATTTTTTTCCCACTGCGTTTAATGCACCAACAGTTATAACTTCAGCCATTGTTGTTTCAAAATTCATATTGGAATTTTGACAAGATAGCTTAAATTTAACTGCACTTTCACAACTACTATCAGATCCTAAACCAAGACTGCTAAAGCCATTTCCAGCAGCTTTTACATAGATGGCACCTTTTCCATTTCTTAATGTTTTTGTACCTAATTTAAATGCTTCAGCAGATGCTTTTACTGAAGGAACATCTTCTTTTAGCTGACTCAAATTATTTGATCCAAAACTCATACTAAAAATATCATTTCCTTTAGCTGCGTCTGAAGCACCTAAAGAATCTAAAAAATTTTGAAAAGTTTGGCCTTCTCGAGAAATAGTATTATAACCTGCTAAATGTGCTCTTGGTGCAACTCCTGAACCTCCAAATCCTAAATTACTGCGCATTGCAATTATCCCAGAAACCATTGTTCCATGATCACGATCATCATCGTGCGTTGGAGAAGGATCATTTTTGTCAAAACCATTGTTTCTAAAATTAATTGACCAAGTTTTAGATTTATTTATTACATTTTCAATATTTGGAGATAATGAAGGATGTTTAATTTCTAAACCTGAATCTACAACACCTACATAAACACCATTTCCACTGAGGCATTCATTTTTCAAGACAGAGTAAACATTGATATCTTCTCCTTCTTTAGGACTATCTGTAGTAAAGGAGGTACTTCCAGTGTTGTATAAATGCCATTGGTACTTTCCTAAAGGATTTTTACTTTCATCCAAAAGATCTGTACAAAATTTATCAGTTGAAACAACCGAATCTGGTTTATTATCTTCATCAATCAGCAAATCATTTGATTTATTTTCTTCAGGATATTTATTTTCTGATTTAATGTTTTCACTATCATAATCAATATTTTTTTTACAAGATGACAACATAGATATAACTAAAGCAGAAAATAATGCGATATTTTTAAATCTAATTTGCATTTTTACTCCAAAAAATTAATTATGAGAGAGAAAATCTAAAATTAAACTACATTGGTTTCTTGAAATTTTCTAAAACTTCAACATTAATAGAAGATTTCTTTTCTCCATCAACTGTAACACTTGCTGGATTCAAAGATTTTAATTTATCTGTAGCTTCCTTTATCTGAACATTTTCTGGATACTTAATTACATATAATCCCATATTTTTATATGATTTTAAAACTTTATAGTTACTATTAGGTACTTTTATTTTACTTACTTCAGGATCTACTTTTAAAATTATATTTCCAGTTATTACTGCAAATTTTTTAGTTTTATTATTAAAAGCTACTTTATAGTTTTCATTAATTCTAACATCACCGCTATCATTTTTAGGAGAAATTTTTCTATCTACGGAAACTTTTTGCTTTAATTTTTTATTATCACTTCCTTCAAAATAAATTTTAAATTCACCTTTATCAAGCAATACAGTTTTTGGAGCGCTGACATTTAAATCAAAAGAATTTTTTCCAGCACTCTCATCATTAGAAAAATCCCGAAGATCTTCTTTACCAGTTGATGCCTTTAAACCTTTAAATATTGTATAATTCATTCCGCCTTGAACAAAATTTTCTTCTACAGCTAAATTCTTTTTAACGCTTTCAATAAATTTTTTCTCTTCAATTTCTTTTGACTTTTCATTATCTGATAAAGACAAATCACTAGAAAAAGAGTTTTGAGAATTATCAATAGCAAAAGAGTTGCTGCTATATAACAATACTAAACCAGAAAGGAGTAAGAATGACTTAGATTTCATAATATTTTCCTCAATTTTATATTTTTAAATCAAATTGTTATCCAAAAAATTCTTTACAATGGCTGTTTTGAACCAGAAAACTGTAATCGAATTCCTTTAAAAGTAACATTTTTAGAATTTAATCCTGCATTTATAATTTTTACAGACCAGTTTCCTGAACTATTTTCCCCATAAAATGCGTTACTTTGTATTGGCATTTTTACTAAATTCCCATTTCCAGCAAAAGCATTTCCTACATGCCAGATAATACTTTTTGTTCCACTTGGTGAAGTTAATTCTATACCAACATCTCCAATATAATCGCTATCAATAGATACTTCTGCTCTTACCGATTCTATTTTCATATTATTTGGTTTACTTACAGTAGGTATATTGTAAACAATTCCTTTTGCACCTACAGGCACACTAATCGAAGTTGCAAATCCTCTAGCAGGATGCCAAGGAAGTTCAACATAGTTTCCTAAATTAACATTGTAGTATTTTGCTAATTTAACAGCTTCAGCTACATTAATTCTTCCGAATCCATACCAGTTTGAAAAATGAAACCCAGCTGCATTTGTTGTCCAACCATCTTCCACTTGATATTCATCTTGATTTGCTAATTTAACTTTTACTCCTACAAAATCTTTATCAACTTTTGTCGCAGTTTTAGCCATTATATATTTCACATCACGCCAAGTTAGATTTGGATTTGCTTCAAGTATTAATGCTAAACTTCCTGAAGTAACAGGTGTTGCAGAAGAAGTACCATTCATTGTATTTGTATAATCAAAATTAGGATTTAAAAGATTTCCATCATCATCTGAAGCTGTACCAGCATTAAATGAATTTCTTATACTGAAAACATCGTCAAGATTAAATTCACTATCTGAATTTACAATTTTGCTCATTCCATATCTTGAGCCCATAACATCAGTTGTTACTATAGCTGGTTCACCGAGTGATGGCCTTAAAGTTTTCCAATCGACAGATCTCCCAAATCTTTGATAATTTGCATCTATCCAATCTTTATCAAATCCAAATTCTCCTCCCGGAGCACTTATCCAAAGAGATGATCCTGTTGTTGAATAACTAGTTTTCTTTCCATTTGCATTTAATGCGCCTACAGTGATGACTTCTGGTATAGAATTATCTGTATTCATATTTGAATCTTGGCAAGACACTTTTAACTTAACAGCCATTGAGCATGAAGCTACACTTGCAGGATCTCTTCCTAATTTAGAAAATCCATTACCAGCAGCCTTAACGTATAAAGCGCCTTTACCATCTCTTAAATGTCTTGTTCCATATTTATATGCAGTTAATGCCCCTAAAGTAATGGGATCATCAGATGATATTTGCTCAATATTGTTATCTCCATAACTCATATTGAAAATATCATTACCTTTTGAATCATCAGATCCACCAAGTGAATCAACAAAATTTTGAAATTGTTGAACTCCAGCTTCTGCTTGAATAATATTGTAGCCAGTAAGTTTCGCTCTAGGAGCAACTCCCGAGCCTCCAAAACCTAAATTACTGCGCATTGCAATTATTCCACTTACCATTGTTCCATGATCATCATCGTCATCAGCAACTGGGGAAGGATCATTGCTAAGTAAGCGATTATCTCTGAAGTTAATTGATCTTGCTTTAGTATTATTTTCAACATTTTTCTTTAAAGATGGATGTGATATTTGTAAGCCAGAATCAACAACTGCAACACTAACTCCTTGTCCACTGATACAATCATCTTTTAATACTGTATCAACATTAATATCTTCACCTGGAGTACCCGGTGAGGTTGCAAAAGCTTTTTGACCTGTATTTTTCAAGTGCCATTGATACTTCCCTAAAGGATTTTTTGACGAATCAGATAAATCAGTACAATGTCTTTCTGTGTCTCCAGCATTTAAAACATTAGAGTTTTGTGTAGAAAGATATTTATCTTCTGCATTATTTGCTGAATTATTTGATTTTCCGCATGATGACAGAAAAGAAACGGCAAAAGCAGATACAGAAAAAAGCGCAAGATATTTGCCATTTAAACTCATAAAATTTACCTCATTATTGAGTATCTATTATAATAATATTATTTGTATTGACTGAATAGCCAAATTACAAAAAAGTTTTTTAATTGTCAAACTTTTTCTTATTTTTATTTAAATATTTTGCTTTATTTTATCTTAAATTTTTGGTAAGCTATTAAATAACAAAAAATGTGAAATCAATATATTATATTTTACAACACAAAATTGAATATTTAATTTTTAAAAAAACAAAATCGTTTTTAGAAAAGTAAAATTTATTTTTTTGCTCTTTTTTAAAATTAAATATTATATTTTACATTTGTTTATTTTAGAGTTTAATTCTCATAAAAATTTTTAATTTTTTCTTTTTTAAAAAATATTACCATACAATTAAGTCTACTTTTTCATCAGTACTTTCATTTGGCAGATCATCAAATAAAAATTTCTCAGAAGGAAGACAAAACACTGCCGTGATTTGGTTTCGATTCATATTTAAAAACCTGTCATAATACCCTCCTCCATACCCAAGCCGATAACCCTCCCTTGACGCAGCTAATCCCGGGATAAAACACAACATAGGGGGCATAGAATTATTGTATTCAAAACAATGTTCCTCTTTTTTCTCTAAAATCCCGTACTTATTAGTGTAATAGTTTTCCTTGCCATCACCATAATTGAACCAAAGAAGTTCTTTCCCTTCCCGAACTGCTGGAAATAACCAATATTCTTCTGCAAATCGCGCTATATCAAGTTCAAATTTAATTGGGAAATAACAAGCTAAGAAAAGTCTTTTAGTTGCCAATTGTTCTTTTAATTGTTTTTCAGGAATTTTAAGTAATTCTAGAGCCCGAAAGAATTGTTTAGCTCCCCAATTAACATCAGTCGACTGTTTGAATAATTTTTCTCTTTCTAAAAGCAATATTTTTCTTAATAACTTTTTTTGTTCAGGAATAGGCAAATTAATGTCTTTATCATTTAGAATATCTTTTAATTTTCTCATTTTCGTCTTGTCGCCTCCTTTTAATTAGAATAACCTATATTTCGTTTGTTAACCTGCCCTAAGGAGATAAGCCATGGCTTTATCAGAAACTCTTGTAAAAATGTCACCAGTAAAAGGTGAGTATTATCTTGTTGAAAGAGAAAAAATTGACGATTTATACCGCAATGCTGGTCATAGTGATGAAGATGAAGTCCCAAATTTTATTACTATTGATGGAAAAGAATGTCTTTTTACTGAAAATTTTATAGAAAAAGATGGGAAAGAATATGAAATAGTTATGGTAGCTAATGGCTTCTCCTGGGAAGACATTATTATATATGATGAAGATGAGTAAAATCTGCATCATATATTACTTTCCAATTCTCTATTTCCTCTCTTAATATTTGTATAATCTGCAAAAAAAATTACCTACAGGCAAAATTTTCTCTTATATTAGTCAAATTTACGTATATTTATTATTGATATTCTTAATTAATAATTCCATAATTCAAGAAATAAATCTACTTTTTTGAAGATATTGACTATGAAAATGAAATTGCAAGCAAAATCTTATAAGTTAGTAATGACAATAAATCTGTTTACTTTGTTACTTTCAGTAAACTCAGCAGCTAATTCAGAAGTAAGTAAGGAAAAAACATCTATCACAATAGATGGTGAAGCAGAACCTGCTAGTTTAGCCGATATTCCGCTACCAAAATTTAATTATGATATTGACTCATTTGATTCAGGTTTTAATCCCCATAAAGAACTAATTCAACTTTTAGATAGGCCAAACGAATTAACAGGAATGACTGATCTTGATTTTATGTTGGAGTTTCCAATTGATAAGTAAGGAAAGTTTATGCTAAATGACATTTTTTTAATGTACCGAAATGGTGAAATAATTCCTTTTATCATTTTAGCTTTTGTTTCTGTAGGCTATATAATTATCTTTGAAAAATTTATTATACTTCAATTTGTTTATCGCATTAATTTTGAAAAATTCAATACAACTATAAAAAAAATGCTTGCTGCAAATGACATGGAAAGAGCTAGAAATTTTACAAAAGCAACTTCAAAAACTGCCGTACCAATGCTCACTTTGAAGGCTATAGATGCATATGAAAATGACCCTATGCGGGTGAGGGCTACAGTATCGGAAGAAAGTCTCCGTTTTTTCCCAAGAGTGAGAAGAAGAATCAGTCAACTTCCAAATCTGGCGGCAGCGAGCGTCTTGCTTGGAGCGATTGCAGCAGTTCAAGGGATCTGGAGCTCATTTAGAATGGTTGAGGGATTAGAACTAGGATTAAAAAGCTTTACTTTTTCTAATGGTCTTTCACATGCGTTACTTCCTTTAGCAATTTCATTAGTTTCTGCAGTTTTACTAATGATCCCATTTGGAATTTTAGATGCAATTGCATGGAGGTTGGAAGCAGAAATGGAGCACAGTCTTTGTGTTGTTCTAAATATTCTATCTCCTGAAATGCAGCCAATGTTTACTGGTGGTGCTTCAGTAGCAACAAATCAAGAAGAAGCTGAAAGTTTTTCCAGAAGTAATTTAGATGGTGATGGTGGACACGAAAGAATGGAGTCGAAAGGGAAAAAAGATGATAGTGCCGATGCGGGTCTACAAGAGGTTCCTGACGAAGAAGAAATTATCTAGTTATTCTTGGACATATTGGGGTTTTGCACTCATTACTACGATAGGTATTGGGTTTTTGTTTACAATTGTTGAGTTAATAAAAACACATGATAGAAAAATAGTTTTTTATAATCTTCGGACATTAAATACTGAAAATAATCGCATAAAAGCAGTTGCTAATGAAACATATTTATCAAATGATTCGCCTACATTTATTTTTATTCGAGACAATGTCCTTTTCGGTACTTTAAAAAGTGTAGTTGCGCCATTACCAAATAATGACTTATTAATTTTAGGAAAAGACTGGAAATATGATTTTCTAAGTAAAATAGGAAGCTATAAGTATAAAAGTAAAATGTTCCCAAGCGGTGTTGTTGGTGTAATGTTTGATTCAGAATTTTCAAATAATAAAACGGTCGAAATATTGCAAACAATATATGAAATTATCGAACAACAAAATTTAGCAAACAATTATTCAAATAAAAAATATTCACCTTCGATAGTTTTATTAGATATGTTTAAAAATAATTGAGGAATAAATGTTTACTCTAGCTACTAAAAAATTTGGGGTTTGGAGAGAAGAAAGAGCAATAACAGTTATTAGCTATAAATTAATGTCAAGACAATTTTTATTTTCTCTGGCAATAGCCGCATTTATAAGCTGGACAATTTTTATTATATCTTTGAAAATTAGAGAAGAATTTTTCCTGTTTGAATCTGCATCAAAAGCTTACAGCAGTTTAGATAAAATTAAAAAACTCCAAAAAGGATTTTTCGTCCGTGAAAGAAAATCAGCTATTACTATTTATTTATCTCATGAACAGGAGACAAATAATTTAAGAATTATTTTTGAAAATGGAAAATCATTTATATTACCTAAAGATGGTCAAAAATTTCTTGATTATTTTGAGGATAAAAGAAAAAATATCATGTTAACTGCTTTGTTAATAAGAGTCCCTGATCCTGCTATTTCAAGAGTAAAAATATGGTCAGATAGAACAATCTCATTTCAAGATTTAAAATATATTATGAGAGTTTTTTCTCAATTTGGATATGATGATTTTGATATTGCTGTTGAAAGGTAACAAATGCCAAGCAACAAGAAAAAAATATTAAATCAAAACACATTTTTATTTCTCCAAGTTTTTCAAACTGGTGCTTTACAAATTGAAAAAAAAGTTAAAATTGATTCTTTATTAATGAAAAAAATAAAAATAGGTGATAAACCAAAATGTGATTTATTTATCCCATATGCACGTACGTTACTTGAAATGGTATTATTTAAAATAGGAAGAAACAAAGTCGATATTATTTTAGACCCAAGACTTGAAGGATTTTTATCAACTGGGAATAAATTTGGAAACTTTAAAGACTTCACTTCACCAAGAGGATCACTACTACAACTTACTTCTATAGAAGATCCCTTAGCTGTTTCTTTAGATTATGGTTCTAGAGGAAAAATTCAATTTAATGGTTTTGACATCACCTTTAAAATTGAAAAAGAAAATACAATAAAATATTCCCCAAAAGTTCAAGGTCTAGAAAGAAATATTTTTCAAATGCCTGAATATGATGTACCAATAGAAAGAAAGGTAATTCCAATAAGCATTTTAGCAACAGGACTAGCTTTTATACCTATTATTTTTTGGTTGTTAAAAGCGCCTCTTGTTCCTTTTGCAGGTATAATTAATTTACCTGATGAAATAGCAATAAAAATAATTTCTCCTGAAAATATAAGATTATTACCATTTGTATACAAAACAAAATACGATGGAAATGATAATAAAAAATTAGCGATATTTTGGATTTTTGAACTGATGAAAAGATGGGAAAATGCTGAAATTGGAAAAAGTTCAGAATCGGTAATTCCATTTCTGCAAAATGCACATGATTATGTTGATAATTCAAGTAAGATAGAAAATTGGGAAAAAACAATATACGAAAATAATAAAAATTTAGAAATACAAAGAACAGCAAAAGATGCTGATAGATACTTTTCTTTTTTAAAAACATATCCCTCCATATCTAGTTCTGTATCTGGACTAAACGGTGGATCTCAATATTCAGTTTTATTAAAAAGAATAGATCAATTACAAAAAACTGATCAAGCAATTATTGAATATTTAGATGAAGAACATATTATACTGAAAGAGTTTTATGCAGAAAAATATAAAGCAAGAAAGTTAGGAATAGTAGATCCTCCATCAACTGGACAAGTCATTGGACCGCAACCTGATAAATCTTTTATAACGGAATTTAAAAACTTTAAAGATGCTGAAAGAGAAGCTGCTATTGCAGAAGAATCAGAATATAGAAAAAAAATGTTAGAAAAGTATAAATTTGACAAAAACAATAAAAATTCAATTATTTGGATATCGCAAAATAGCCTGATAATCCCTTCTGATTATAGAAAGAAAAATGATAACTTTAATTTTGATTTACAATACAATAATTTAATGCACAACGCGTATTATTCAGTCGGTATTTTTAAAATTCCTCCACTTCCTCCTCCAAAAGCGACAATTGACACTCAAATGGTAGATTTTGTTATTTTTAATAAGAAAGAAGAAATAAGATCTTGTTACAATTCAGCAATTAGAAAGCATCCGGGTTTGCAAGGAACTATGACTATCAGTTGGAAAATACTTGAATCAGGAAAAGCTGCTGATGTTTCAGTAGTTGAATCAAGCATTTTTGATAAAAATTTGATAGCTTGTCTTGAATCAAGACTTTTGGTGTGGAATTTTCCAAAACCAAAAAATGGATTTGTAACTGTTACTTATCCTTTTCAGTTTATTATTACAAAGAACAAATGATTGGATTATAAATGGATTCTAATTTTCTTAAAATCATCCCACTTGGAGGTTGTGGTGAAATCGGGATGAATATGACAATTTTAAATGTCATAGATAAATTTTATTTTATAGATTGTGGTGCATTATTTCCTGATCCATCAAATGTAGGTGTTGATCTAATTCTGCCTGATACTAAGTTTATAGAAGAAAACCAAATTCAGCCAGAAGCTTGGCTAATAACCCATGGTCACGAAGATCATATTGGAGCTCTTCCCTTTATTTATAAAAAATTCCCTGCACCAATTTATGGAACAGAATTTACAATAGAATTAATTAAGTCTAAATTTGAAGAAGCTGAAATTTATGACGCAATATTTAATGTGTGGAATTATTTTGAGCCCGCATATTTTAGAAATATAAAATTAACAATATTTCCTGTAAATCATAGTATTGCTCAGGCATCAGGATTTTTTATTGAAACCAAATTAGGCAATATTCTACATATGGGTGATTTTCGCATCGATAAAAATCCACCTGAAAAAACAATGACTCATGAAAACATAAAAAAAGTAACTGAAGGAAAAACTGTTACTTTAATGATGAGTGACAGCACAAATTCTTTCCAATTAGGAACAGACTTCAGCGAAGCAGATGTTTCTCCCCAATTTATTGAATACTTAGAAAAGGAAAAAGGGGTTGTATTAATAGCAACATTTGCAAGTAATATTTGGAGACTACAAAGTATATTAGAAGCGGCTTATTTAACTGGTAGGAAAGTTGCATTTTTAGGTAAATCACTTTTAAAAAATACTGAAATTGCTGGCCGTTTAAATTTACTTAATGTTCATAATAATGTTTTTATTGATATTGCTGACATTAAAAATTTTCCCCGCAATGAGGTTTGCTTAATTTGTACAGGTAGTCAGGGCGAATCTTTTTCAGGATTGCATCGTATTGCATGGAATAATATTAATGAATTTAAAATTGATGAGAAAGATACTGTTATTTTTTCCTCCAGAATGATTCCAGGGAATGAAAAACAAATTGATAGCCTCATTACCCAATTCACAAGAATTGGCTGCAAAGTAGTTACAGCAAAAGAAAATAATTCCATTCATGTGAGTGGTCATGGATATCAAGAAGATTTAATTAAATGTATTGAAACAGTTAAGCCAGAAAGTTTTTTACCTGTCCATGGTACTTATAGACACCTCAAAAAACACCGAGAAATAGCCGTTTCCTGTGGTGTTGATCCACAAAATGCATATTTAGCTGAAAATGGTGATGTAGTTGTTGTCGGACCCAAATTAATGGGAGTAGTAGACACCGTAACAAGCGGTAGAGATTATGTCTGTCCAGGTGGAATATTTTCTCAATCTAGTCAAATTTATAAAGACAGAATTGCTTTGGCACATGGAGGTATTGTTGTTGTATCTCTGAATTTCGAAGCAAATAACTACAATTTGGTAAGCGATCCTGTTGTTGTTGTGAAAGGCGTTCCCATTGATAGTAAAGAATTAGCAAAAAAAGTTCCTATGATTTTTAATAATGTTTTTGATCAATGCGCAAAAAAAAGAACTTTTTCTCCTGAGATACTCCAAGAAGATATGCGAGTTGCGATTAGACGATTTATAGAAAAACGCTTAAACTTTAAGACAAATGTATTAATAATATTCCAGCACATATAATTATGGAATGTTTCTTTTAAATTCCCATTTGCATATATAAAAAGAAATTTAATTTTTATGTTTTATATATTATAATTAATAACTCCTTCTCTAAAATTATTAAATATTAATAATAATTAATTATTTTTATTTTAATTAGTTTTTTATTATTGCATTTTTATTTTTTTCAGGTATTTAAAGTATATAATTAAAATTTAATATCAATAAAAGGATTATTTATGAAAATAAATAACTATAAATTTGTGCTAACTGCTGGTGTTGCATTTTTTATTCTATCGTTTAATTATAATTTTGCATTTGCCAGAAAAAAATTAAATTTAGAAAATTCATCAACACAATTTTACTCAAATAATAACTACTTAGTCGTCGAAGCTTATTCCGATGATATTATTCATATTGAACTAGGAAAAGGTGACAAAAATAGTATAAAACTACCCTTATACACTACACCAATGATTTCAAGTTCAACTCTTTTTAGAGGTCCTGAAAAATTTCAAAAAACAAGTAACAGTGTAGAAACTAATAGCTTAGCAATAAAAATAAATTCTGATCTTTGCATTAGTTTTTTTAATAAGAAATTGTCTTACTCTCTTGCAAATATATGTCCTGAAAATTTAGATCAACCAACGAAAGATATTTATATTCAATCTGATCAAAATAGAAATGCTTATGGTTTAGGGCAATATTTTTATGATCCAAATTATGCAAATGGTGACTGGATTGGTAGAAAATGGGAGCCGGGTGAATTTGGAAACTCGTTTATAGGTTTTGCAGGTGGAGCCAATTCAAAAATTCAATTTCCTATACTTTACGCTCTAGGTAACGACAAACAAAATTATGCGATATTTATAGATAATCAATATAAAATGAGTTGGGATTTTACTAATACTTCTAAATGGAAAGTTTCGATGTGGGGGGATCAAATTCGTTACTTTATTATCGCTGGAAAAAATTTAGAAGAATTAAGACAAAAATACTTATCTCTTACTGGTAATCCTTTAGTGCCTCCAAAGAAAATGTTAGGTTTATGGATTAGCGAATACGGATATCATAATTGGGATGAAGTAAACGTAAAACTAGATCATTTACGAAAAAATAACTTTCCGGTAGATGGTTTCGCATTAGATTTATATTGGTTTGGCGGAACAAAAGGCATGGGCACTGTTTCCTTTGATCCATATTCATTTCCAAATGCAGCACAAAATGTAAAAAAATACAAAGAGCAAGGGGTAGAATTTATTCCAATACAGGAATCGTATATTTCTGAAAACGCGTTAGCTCCAAGTGAAAATAAAACCGATTATTCTGAATTACAAAGACAATGTTTTTTAGTTAGAAAAAATAATACAAATTGCACTCCCGTATATTTTAAAGATACTTGGTGGGGAAGTGGAGGAATGATTGATTGGACAAATCCCCAAGCAGGTGATTACTGGTTTGCCAAAAAAGAAGTTCCTTTAATTCAGATGGGAATTAATCAATTTTGGTTAGATTTAAATGAACCTGAAATGTACGATTCAAATGCCTATTACTATGGTTTAAATATTAATGGAGTGCTAAAAAATAGACATGCGGATGTTGCAAATTTATATGCATTTAAATGGATAGAAAGCATTTATCGTGGTTATTTGACTAAAGCAAGTGATCCAAAATTTCAAACTAGACCTATTTTCATATCTCGCGCAGGTGCTCCTGGCATGCAACGCTTTGGAGCAGGAATGTGGTCAGGCGACATTGGCGCAAATTTAGGAGCAATAAAAGCACATATTAATAATCAAATGAATGTTTCTTTAAGCGGCATTGATTTTTATTCAGCAGATACAGGCGGATTCCACAGAAATGCTTTTGACGGAAATGATATACAAAAATTATACACAATGTGGTTTGCAAATGCTGCTCACTTTGATTTTCCTATTAGACCACATACTTGGATGGGTGAAACAGATAATTCAGAAACAACTCCTTCTTTAATTGGTGATTTTAATTCTAATAAAGAAAACTTACTTCAAAGATATTCCTTGTCACCTTACTATTATTCACTTTTTTACCGTGCTTATTTGTACGGAGAAGCTGTTATTCCACCTTTAGTATCTGAATTTCAAGATGATTTAATGGCCAGAGCAAACAGCAGTGAAAAATTGATTGGAAAATTTTTACTTGCTAGTTCTGTTTATCAATATAATGACCCTATTAGAAAAGATATTTATTTACCTGCTGGGCGTTGGCTAAATTATCATACACTCGATGAAGTTACAGCAACAGGTAAGACATTTCTTAATTTCCCAACATATATCGATAGTAAATTTAAAGTTCCTTTATTTATCCGAGAAGGAGCTATCATTCCACAAATGCTAGTTGATGATAAAACTTTAAATATTTCTGGATTAAGAAAAGATTTTTCGCAGAATAATGATTTAATTTTAAAAATATTTCCAAGTGAAAATCCAACAAGTTTTGTGCTTTATGAAGACGATGGCGAATCAATTGATTATAAATCCTCAAAGTTTTCACAAACAGTAATTTCACAGAAAAAAAATTCAAATTTAACTAGTATTGTTATTAATCCAACCAAAGGAAGCTATAATGGATTTGTTGCAAATAGAAATATTAGTATTGAACTAGCACTTCCTAGCGAGGAAATAAATTCTGTTTTCTTCGCGAATAATAAAGTACCAGTATGTACTAATAATAAAAACAATTGTTGGATAAAGTCTTCTAGAAATTCATATTCAATATATTTAAGTAACATAACTAAAAATAATAAAACTGAATTAACTGTTTCAAGTAGTAAAATAAATGAAAAATATACTCAATATAGTTTTTCATGTTTAAATGCCCAAACAAATATTGGTGAATCAATTTATATTGTTGGGAATATTCCAGAACTTGGAAATTGGAACATTGAAAACGCTATCAAGTTAAATCCGGTTGATTACCCTAATTGGAATGTTTATCTTCCAAATATCCCCTCAAATACAAAAAATATTGAATGGAAATGTGTAAAAAAGAAAGATAATAAAATATTACAATGGCAACAAGGAACAAATAACTCATTTCAATCAACTGATAAGGGCTACGGTGGAAGTTTAACGGCTAATTTTTAAAATCATGTTGAGTTCCTGTTAAATAAAAAACTAGGAAAATATTTCTTTTAACTATATTTTTTTTTATTCGATAGAAGAAAAAATAGGTATAAAAATGAGAATTTTCCTTACTTTTAAAATTATTCTTTTTATTTACATTGCATTCTTTTTCATTTTTCAAATAGAAAATGTGTATGCTTCTTCTAATAATGAATCTTCAGCTGGTGCATTAGTAGCATTATTTGAACCAAACTATGGAAAGTTTGGGACAATTGCTACTGGCGCGGGGCAACCTCCATTTCCAGAAAATATGCTGCTTATAGGTGGTGATGCCACTTTTATGCGTAAGGGTTTTTTCACTGGTGGCAGAGTAATGTATGGCAGCACTACAACGAGCAGTGTTAGTACTTCAGCCAGTACATATGAAATTACAAATTTTGGAGTGAAATCGGGTTATGGGATTGATTTATCCATAGTTGATTTTAAATTAGGCTCTTTTTTTGGAATTGGTAATTTAAATTACTCGACAATTAATGGTTCACAAAGTGGGAGCATTAATGTGGATTATCTTTTTTTAGAACCATTTTTAATGCTAGGAGTTTCTGGCGGTAGGAACTTTAAAGCAAGTTTAGGAGGAGGATATCACTATACTTTTCCATACAAAGTAACAACTTATGGTGCTACTTTATTATCAGATCCTTCTCAAGCCACAATTTCTGGTATAATGATAACCTTTTTAATCAGCTTTGGTGATTTTAGTGGTGGTGGAAAATAGAATTTAAAGGCGAATAAGACTTCCGCCCCAAGTAAATCCTGCACCAAACGCAACAGTAAGTACGAGATCACCTTTTTTAATTCTACCTTCTTCTAAAGCTTCATTAATACAAATAGGAATTGTTGCAGATGTTGTGTTTCCATACTTGTGTATATTATTAAACACTTTATCTTGTGATAAATTCATTTTTTCACGCACCATTTCACTAATTCTCAGATTGGCTTGATGCGGGATGAGGCAAGCAATATCATTTGCAGAAATTTTATTTCTTGCCATTAAAGTTTCAGCTACTTCGCACATTCTATTTACAGCATGTTTGAAGACTACCCTTCCATCCATTTTAGGATGCCAATCGCCATTTTCATAGGTTTCAGGACTTAAAAATCCTCGGGTGGCTGTACCAGGAGTTCTCAATAAAAGCATTTCAGCTCCGACTCCATCACTTCCTAATATAGTATCAATCACACCTGAAGATTGGTTAGAAGCCTGAGGAATTTCTTCTTGTGTACATTCTTTTGCTTCACAAATGACCGCCGCAGCTCCATCACCAAAAAGGACAGCGACATTTCTTCCATTGGTGGTTAAATCAAGCAATTTACTTTGTACGTCTGAAAAAACTAAGAGTATCCTTTTATACTGACCGCTTTTTAGCATGGCATCAGCAAGTTGTGTGGAATAAACAAAGGCACTGCATTGGACTCGAATATCAATTGCAGGAATAGTTGGAAATCCTAATTTATGTTGTACGATAGGAGCAATACCTGGAAAATAATAGTCTGGTGATAACGTTGAAGCTATAATATAATCGAAATCAGCAGGTTTTAAATTAGATTCAGCTAATACTTTTTTAACAGCTTCTATTGCAAGATCAGAAGTCGCTATCGGTTCCTCTACGAATCTGCGCTCTTTAATTCCAGATCTTTCTGTTATCCAAGCATCATTTGTATCCATTAATTTACTTAAATCGTTATTCGTCACTCTTCCGGGAGGAAGATAACGAGAAAAATGGGTCATCACTGTCTTAAAATATTTTGCCATGTTTATACTCTCCTCTAGCAACCATGACTTAGGAATTAAAAGTCCTAACCTAGGAAGCTTATCATGGCAAATTTAATTAGATGTGCAAGAAATAATTATATTCTGACATGAAATTTTTAATATTAATATTAGGCTTTTTAGCCTTTTAGGCATAATTTAAAAACTAGGAAAATATATGTTAAAGCAGTTATATATTCAAAATTTAGCCATTGCTGAAAATATTGTGGTCAACTTTAAAAATAGCTTGAATGTCATTACTGGTGAAACAGGTGCGGGAAAATCCTTACTTGTCGATGCGATGAGCCTTTTAAGAGGGGCTAGAGTTGATACCTATCTTATTCGAACAGGTGAAGAAAGTGCTTTGATTACAGGTATTTTTTCGCCACAAAAAAATAAATTCACAATATTTAATTTGCTTGAAGAGTATGGAATCCCTGTTTATTCAGATGATCCTGAAGAAATTATTCTCAAAAGATACATCCAACGCAATGGCAAACACAAATCAACTGTGAATGAAACAATTGTAAGTACAAAAGTTTTACAACACATTGCGGCCGAACTTATTGACATTAGTAGCCAATTTGAAAATCAAAAACTTCTTGATACGGAGTCGCATACCTATTATTTAGATGAAATTGCTAATAATATTGAAATATATAAAAACTATATTACGACTTACCTTCTTGCCCATGAAAAAATTAAGATAATTAAATCCCTAATGCATGAACAAAATCTTTTAAAGAGAGAAAAAAATTTATATGAATTTGAATTATCGCAAATAAAGGAATCAAATATTAATGCTACTGAATTTAAAGAACTTGAAGAAGTCATTGCTATAGGAAAAAAATCAGCAATAATTAAAAAGAATTGCCATGAAATTATCTCAAATTTAAGTCAAAATGACCCAAGCTGTATGGATATTTTAAAAATATCTAAAAAAACAATTGAAAAAATGTATAGACATAGCGGAAATAACGAATTTGCAAATTATTTAGAACAAATTGATTCAATTATTTTCTTAGTAGAAGAGTTTTCTCATAAGCTAGAAATAACTTCAGAAAAGTATACTGTAGAAGAAAGTAATTTACATCAAGCAATTCAAAGAATGGATACTTACAATAAAATACTGCAAAAATTTGGACCAACCATTGAAGATGCTTTAATATATAAAAATAAATGTGAAGAATTTCTTAGTAAAACTTTAACAATTGATTTAGAAATTGAAGCAGAAATACTCCAATGTGAAGAAACAATAAAAAAATGCTTATATTTATCAGAACAATTATCAAAAAACAGAAAAAATAAATTATCTTTACTTACTCAATCTATTGAAAAAGAATTAAGTGAATTAGGCATGGAAAAATCAAAATTTATTTGTGAATTAAAAGAAAACAATAAAATAAATGACTTTCAAGAATTATTTAATTTTATTGAAAAACCAATTTTTAGAGAAGCTATTACTAAATTTCAACAGCTCTCTAAATTTGGGAAGGAAAAAGCGCAATTTCTTCTATCAACCAATGTTGGAATAGAAGCACAACCAATAGATAAGGTAGCAAGTGGCGGGGAACTTTCACGAATAATGCTAGCCATTAAAAATATTTTATTTGGTAACAATTCAATGAGCGTATTTGTTTTTGACGAAATTGATACAGGAATCAGTGGAAATATTGCCGCAAAAGTTGGAAAAAAATTACTCGAATTTTGCCGTGGTAACAATGAAAACATGAGTAGACAAGCTATCTGCATAACACACTTGCCACAAGTTGCATGTTTTGCCCAAAATCATTTTGTTGTGATAAAAGAATTTACAAGTAACAGAACATCTACAAAAATATTTGAAGCGAGTGAAGAAGAAAAATTAAAAGAAATTGCTATTCTTCTGTCTGGTGAAGAAGTAAGTGCTGAAAGTATTGCCCAAGCAAAAGTTCTTGTCCAAGAAGCACACAAAAATATTAATTAAATAAATTTAAAAAATAAATTACTCTAAAAAAAATTAAAATATTTTTCTTGCATATGTTTGATGTTTTGATATTGTATAAGACAAATAAAAAAAAATCAAATAACATAATTAAAAAAGAGAAAAATATGAAATATATTTCAACAATAGCAGCAATTTTATTTTGCAATTTATCTTTCGCTTCTATAAATTTAGAAATAGAAAATAAAACAGATGAATCAATAACTTTTAGTACTAAAAAAGATTACATTAGAAGTGAAAAGGAATCTTATTATAAAGTAAATAATTTAGACCCTGATAATGCAACTGAATTACCAAAATCAAAGCATTTTATTTATAAAAATTATATTGTCGACATACGCGATACACAAATTCCTTGCGCGTGGATTAATATTTTAGGTCACACAAAAGAACAGGGTAGGGGACTTGAAATTTATATTAACTACCAAAAAATTGGAACTATATGTGCAAACAAAACCAATATTTTAACCACGAAACCCAAGGCAAGAATTACAATTTACAAAGATTATGCCCAAAACACCAATTTCCATTTTTATAATATTGGCTGGTGGCCAAACGAAACTATTTTTCCTTCGAGTATTAACATTAATTTAACCTACAGTGTTTTAGAATTTTTTGCAGAACACTAATTTTATGGTTTTCCTTCATTCATCTTTTTCCTAGCAATTCTTAAAAGAGCTGCTCGCTCATTCGCTAACCAACTGCCATCTATAGATGGTTTAAAAAAAATAGTTGGTTGTTGTTTTTTCTCTTCCTTCTTTTCAACAATGGGTTGTTGTTTAGTTTCTGTCTTTTCTTCTTTTTTCACTGTATGGGTGGAACTAGAATCTTTCTGGGAAGGTTTATTTTCAATATTTGAATTTACCTTTGAATCGTTTTTATTATCACCATTTTGTTGTTTCTTTGCTTTGTCTAATTCTCTCATAGCATTTCTCAGCAAAATAGATCTTTCATTTGCTAACCAACTACCATCTATGGATGGTTTAAATAAATCCCAGCGTTTCGTTCTTTTTAATGTTTTTTCAATCGTGTAAATTTCATTTTCAAAAAAACTGCCATTATCATAATAAGAATTCATTACAACACTGTTACCTTCAAAATTATCCTGAAAATAAGCATTGATGCGAAAAATGGTTTGATTCTCATTTTTTAAATTTAAATTACATACAGTTTTTTCACATTGAATAATGACTTTGTTAACTTCACTATATTTTCCTTTATTTTCTTCTAAATATTTCATGAAAAATAAATTATAATTTTCTGGAATATTTTCCTCATTTTGGTTCGCAAATAAAACAGTTTGGAAGTATACAAATAGAAAAAATGCTACAATTCTGATTTTCATTACACCCTCCTTGGTTGTTTAGATTGAATTCTATTTTTATATTTAGTATAATGAAATTACAAGGAAATATTTGGTTTGAAGAATGGTAAGGTGGTTGTTACTTTATAGTATGATGATTTAGGGAGTTAAGGTTTTAGTGGGATAAGCTCTATTATCCTGCTAATTCCTTAATGCTTATTGATTTAGCATGGAATTAAATATTGTTACGTTTTTTTAGATGCTACCCAGTAAGGCTGGGTACACCATCTTGGTAGCATTTGCTATATAATTAAAAATCCTTATTTTATATGGATAACATTTCTATACATGAACAAACCTAGATGGTTTGCCTGGAACACATACTTTAAACAAACTCTCCTGAAAATTGTTTATTTGATATGTACTGATTATAGATACAATTGCTATGTGTATGATTTCAAATAACATGTGCGGAGATTCCCTAAGTTTTATGAAATGGTTATTAATCTGAGGAATGTTTAAATGAGTAAGGTAAATTTAGATGCTTTAATACCAAGAGAAGATTTTAAAAACGATAATAGTTATGACGAGATTAGTTTTAAAAAAAATGATTTCTCTATATCTGACCTTGAAAGTTATACTGCGCTTTATTTAAGAAAACCAGATTTTCAAAGAGAAACAAATGAATGGGATAAAGAAAAAATTGCCGATTTTATAGAAAGTTTTTTAAATGGAGATTTAATTCCAGCTATTATTTTATGGAAAGCAAAAAATGGTTTGTTATTTGTTATTGATGGTTCTCACAGACTAAGTGCATTACTCGGATGGGTAAGAAATGATTACGGTGATGGGGAGATATCTAAGAAGTTCTATAATCAAATACCAGAAGAACAGATTAGTATAGCAGAGGATACTAAAAAACACATTAGAAAAAAAATTGGATTATATAGTGATTATAAACTTGCATTAACAAATCCAGATAAAGTAGATGAAAAAATACGCCAAAAACATAGAAATCTTGCGTCTATAGGATTGCAGTTACAATGGGTGAGTGGAGATCATCAAAAAGCAGAGCATTCTTTTATTAACATTAATCAAAAGGGTTCACCTATTGACGCAACAGAATTAAGATTAATCAAAGGGAGATATTTAGCAAATTGTATAACATCAAGAGCAATAATTAAAAGCGGAGAAGGACATAAGTATTGGTCAAATTTTGATAAAAAAAATCAAGATAAAATTCAAGATACTGCAAAGGAAATACATGATATTTTATTTTTACCGAAACTTGAAACACCAATAAAAACTTTAGATATACCAATAGGAGGCCAAACATTCAAATCACAAACTTTGCCATTAGTCTTTGATTGCGTTAATATCATTAATGATACTAGCAGTAAAGATATATTAAAAAATAACAAAGATGATGGCAAAAATGACAAAGATGGTACAGAAACTATTAAATTTTTAGAAAAAACTTTAAAAATTATGAGACGTATCAATAGTGATCATGCTTCATCTCTGGGATTGCATCCTGCTGTATATTTTTATTCTCAACATGGTAGGCATAAACCTGTTTCTTTATATGCAATAATCGCATTAATTAAAGAATTTGAAGCAGATCCTAAAAAATATCATCAATTTACAAAAATAAGAGATAAATTTGAAGATTTTATTATAAAAAATGATGATTTAATATCACAAATTACAAGAAAAAAACGTGGCGGTCGAGAGGCATATAACGATATTAAAGACTTATTTTTAGAAATTATTAAGTTAACTGAAGTAAATAGTGAGAATATTTTTAACGATATAATTAAAATTAAAAAGTTTAATTATTTAAAATCAGATAATCAACAAAGTACTCTACTTACATCAAGTGAAACTAAGTCTAATGTGTTTCTATCAAGAGCTCTTGACGGTTGTATTAAATGCTCTATATGCAATGGTTACTTGCATAAAAACTCAATTACCATGGATCATATATTAAGAAAGAGAGAAGGAGGAAGTAATAATGTTAAAAATTTGCAACCTGCTCATCCTTATTGTAACACTACTTTTAAACAATAACTCTTTCTAATAAGTACACGATAAGGTTCATTACTAAATTGACCAATTATCTTGTTTAAATATCTAAAATTAAATGTAAAATTTGTAACTTTCGAAGGAATAAAACGAACTTTTTTTACAAATAATAGTAAGTGCCTCAAATCCTGCATATTAATCTAGATCTTAAGAAGGGCTAATTGTAAGTGCGGCTGTCTCAAACTTTTTAAGAATATCTATAGTTTTCTTAGTATCTTCATCATTTATATCACATACAAAATATATCTTTTTACCTTCAATAGACCCTATAGATGATCCTATTAAAATACCAAAATATTCTGGTTTACTTTCTTTTTCAAAATGTAAAACAATAGGTCTATCATGCCAATTATTTGAATTATAAAGGTTAATATTTGATTTATCTTTGAAAAATTTTTTTACTTGAACAATATCTACAGTTTTTCCATTATTTTTACGACTTACATCACTATAAATTTTGATTTTAACACTATTGAATTTTTTAATTATTTCATCAATAAATTTTTTTGCATTTTCATGCCCTTTGTCTTTATCATTTGATATGTTTAAAAATAAGTAAGGATCTACAATTGATATTCCTTTAAGAATAAGCTTTTTTTCTTGATGATTATTAGAAATAATCTCTTGTATTTTCTTTATAATTTTATCATTCATTCCCTCGTTATTTACATTATTGTCAAAATTGCTCATCAGTCGGTATAAATCTGTAACTGGAAGCATTATTTTGCATATTTTTGGCAACAATAAATTGCGTATTTTTAAAAATTTCCAATGACCAAGCATTCTCTAGCTGCTTCTACTACTTCTTTAGAAATAGAAGAGAGATGATTGACATCCATAATTCGTATGCATTGTTTTAAAAGTCGATTAATTAATCTGAAGTTTCCATTTGTTATTCGAGTTAAAGCAGAAATAGCCTCATTATCAGAGAAATTATTTATATCAATATTTACGTTAAGTAATTTAATTTGATTTTTTATAATAAAAATAACCTCTTCATTACTCAAAGATTTAAATGAGTGAACAAATCCTATTCTTGAATATAACTGTGGAAAACGCGCAAGCCTTTTCTCAATTCCTGGCATTCCTATTAAAATAACAGTGAGTTGAGGATCCTGTGGAGATTTACGGAATTTTCTATCATATAAATCTCTAATTTCTTCAAAACCTTTTGCATTAAGTCTATCAGCTTCATCGATTATTATTGTTTCAACATATTGTTTCAATTTTACTGGTGTTTCATTTTTTCCATAAATAAAACGTTCTTTTGCCTCATTAAAATTAAATATTGATTCTCTTAATTTAGATTCAAATTTATTTACTGTTGATGATACGTCTGGAGTAAATAATACTGTATTAAGATCATCATATGATATATGTGTTTCATAATCATATGATGATGAAACTCCTTCAATATCAACAAGAATTTCCTTCCATTTTGAAAATTTCATAGCAGATTCTGTTTTACCTACTCCAGGTGGGCCATAACATAAGCCAATAAATTTTTCTCTATGGCAAGCCTTACAGAATTCAACAAATCTTTTATATTCTTTTGTTAAAATAAAATTATCAGTCTGATTCATAAAGCTTTAGTTTTATCCTCTTTTCAGTTTTTTTCGGATTAATTTCTATACTAGTTATCTTTTGTTTTGAATTCAGTATAGCATCTACTAGTGATAATTTATTTTTTATTTCATTTTGTAAATATAATCTTTTCGAGTTTCTTGCGCTTTGAATTTCCTTTAAACTTACAGCTTCTTTCTCTAGATCCACACACACTGGTTGACATAAATATGTATTGTTGTAAAACACTCTTATACTTGTTAAATCATTCTGGTCAAATCGAATAATAATATCTTCACCAATATAATCTGCAAGTATAGGATCTAAATATCGCAATCCTTGAAATTTAATACCATCTCTTCCAATTTTACGAGGCCTTATTGAAGTAAAAAGAAGCAAATCTAATTGTTCTATTGATTCAGGAAGTCGAGGTAAAAACCCATTTTTTTCCCATCTATTTTGTGGAGTATCATTATTTATAGTATCTAATTCACTTTGATTATATTTTAGAATGAATTTATGTATTAAAATCTCTAATTCAGCTAAATTTAATTTTGCCTTTGGTGATTTAGAACCAGTAAATCCATCTAATTCAGAAATTAATAATTGATTCAAGGTTCTAAAAAAACGTTCAATCTTTCCTCTTCCTCTAGGCATTCCTACATTTGAAAAAATAAGTTCAATCTTTAAATCAATACAAACCTGTTCAATATGTTGTGAAGTAAAATCTGATCCATGATCTGTATAAAGTGTAGAAGGTATGCCACAGATTGACCAATTAGATTCTTTTTTCTTCCATATACCTTGCCTTAGTGCCAATGATGTTTTTTTTGATGAGGGAGCCATAAAAGAAAGTTCATATCCGCAAATACCTCGACTATAATCATCAATAATAATTGTTAACCAAGGCTTATTGATTTTTTTATTCCCATCACAAGTTAATAAAATATCTAATAGCATATGATCTGCTTGCCAAATTTCATTGGGTAAGCTTGATTCACGGATATATAATAAATCAAATTTATCTTTATATGCTTTTGTTCCTTCATGTGCCAAAGTTTTTAAGTCTTTAGGTATATTCGTTACAATATTACAAATTGTTTTATAGCTTGGACATTTCATATTTTTTGATTTTGAAAATTCTTCTATTTTTCTATAAATACTAGCTTTACTTAAATGTGAGTTTCTTAGATGAATTCCTTCTATAATTATTTGCAATTCTTCATTATAAACTCTATTTTTACCTTCATCACTTCGTTTAGTTCGAGATAAACCTATTAATCCATTTTTGCGATATTTACTTATCCAACTTTGTAAAGTTCTAAAAGAAACTTTTTCTTCTGAACAAATTACTTTGAGTTTCTTTATTTTTTTTAAAAAAGGTTCAATAATTCTATAACGACGAATAATTTCAGATTGAGAAGATTCTGGAAGTGATGTAAGAAACTTGTTTTCTAAATCTTTTTTTTCTTTTTTCATAAATTGTTTTCAGAAAATATTGATGTATTTTCGATACGAGAACTTGCTGGTAACCAACGATAAAGTGTAGGTATTGAAATACCAAGACTAGCAGCAACGTCTTTTGGTGGAGTGCCACTAAAAAGTAATTTTTTAGCAGATTCAAGTTTATTTGCAGTCATTCTTCTTTTTCTGCCACCTATTCTACCACGTTCCTTTGCTGCTTTTAAACCTGCTTTAGTTCGTTCTACGATAAGTTCTCTTTCCATCTGTGCAAGAGCAGCCATTGTATGAAAAAAAAATCGCCCAGAAGGAGTAGATGTGTCGATATTATCAGTAAGGCTTTTAAATTGAATTTTCTTTATTTCAAGTTCCTTTACAAAATCGATCAGGTCTTTGATATTTCTTCCAAGGCGATCTAATTTCCAAACAACAAAAGTATCTCCTTCCCTAAGCTGTTCCATAGATTTCTCCAAACCAGGTCGAGCAGATCTACTTCCGCTTGCTTTATCAACAAAAATTTTATTACAACCAGAATTTTGTAAAGTTTGTTGCTGTAAATCTAAATTTTGTTCTTGAGTTGAAACTCTTGCATATCCGATAAGCATAGTTACTTTGCTCCTTCTCAAAACTCATTAGAGAGTATCAGGATGAGAAATTAGAATCAAGAATGGTTATTGAGAAAGAAGTTTCCTAATAAAATTTGGATTTGAAATATTATAAGGGAGTATTCTCAAAAACGACCGTTTATGAGAATTTTTATTACCTTAAATATAGTCAAAACTTTAAAAGCACTGAAACTACTTATTGAAATATTTCTTATTCCACCACTTCGAGGGTTTGTGCAAAAAACTCCATACTAAAAATTGAATAGAAATTTCCATGGTGTCAAATAATTTAGATAAACAAGTTCAATCTCAAGCCGACAAAAAATTCATGCAAACACAATATACCTCTATCCAAGACAATTTATCTAAATTTTACCACAGATGGAAAGACTATTCAAAAAATGAAAGGCAGGGTTATCAAACCTTTCTCACAGAGTTTTTCAATTGTTTTGGAATTGTATTTCATAATCCAAATGATCTTCCTTTTGAAGTAAATACAGGAAATGGATTTGCAGATGCCTTTATCAAAGACATAGTTATCATTGAGATGAAAGACAAAAATAAATTTAGAACAAAAGCAGATTTATTAGATCAACTGCCACAAGCCTTGAAATACTGGGAAGCTAAAAAGAAAAATGTTCCATATCTTATCCTTTGTAATTTTCATGTATTTATCATCTATGATACACGTGATTCAAAAAATTATTCTTTGAAAATATCAGAACTAGAAAATAATGTTGAATCTTTCTATTTTTTATTAAAGCTAAATCCTACATTTATACCTGAACAAGAAGAAGTAACGAAAAAATCTGCACAACTCATGGGACAATTTTATAAATCTTTACGAATGAGACTTAAAGATCAAGATGAAGAAGTTGATCTATTTGTGCTTCAATGCTTGTTTTGTTTATTTTCTGAAGATATTGGATATTTACCACCACAAACTTTTACAAATTGCGTTCACAGAATCAAAGATGGAGAAGATAATTCCGCCAATATTTTAAGTACATTGTTTAAAATGATGGATGAAAAGGATTTAAATCGTAAAAAAGGTCGATTTCAAAACGTTCGTTATTTTAATGGCCCTTTGTTTTGTATTAAACCAGAAATTGTATTGAATGATAATGAGGAGGAATTACTTTGGCAATCATGTCAACTAGATTGGAAGAATGTCCGTCCTGAAATATTCGGAGCATTATTTGAATCCAGTCAAACTAAAAAGATAAGACATAATGATGGAATGCATTTTACATTTGAAGAAGACATAATGAAAGTGATAAAGCCATGTATTCTTGATTTTTGGAATGAATTAGTAAGTAATTGCAAATCACTTGCTGACTTAAGAGAGGTGCACAAAAAACTTAAAACTTATCGGATTCTTGATCCAGCGTGTGGTTCAGGAAATTTTCTTGTAGTGGCATATCGTGAGTTAAAAGCTATAGAAGCAAAAATTTTTATGGAATATAAACAACTTTCCGGAGAAACCTATGAAAAAGTACAAGAGATATTAGAATGGTTTCCAATTACAAATATGTATGGAATTGAAATCAACCCATTTTCTTCTTTTCTTACAAAAGTATCACTATGGATTTCAAAAAAGCTAATTCGTAATCAATATAAACTTACAGAACCAGATCTCCCTCTTGAAGATTTAAAACATATTATTTCAGCAGATGCGCTTGTTGTTCAATGGAATGATGTTGATGTTGTTGTTGGAAATCCTCCTTATATTGGATGTAAAATGATAAGGAAAGCGCGAGGGGATAAATATTTTAAATGGCTTGGTGAAAGGTTTAGAGATCATAATAAAATGTCAGACTATTGTACCTATTGGTTTGAAAAAGTATTTGAGGATGTTCGTTTAGGGGTTAGAGTTGGTTTTGTGTGTACTAAAACAATATCTCAAACAAATAGCAGGAGAGCCAGCCTTGATAAAGTAATTGAATCTGGTGGAACGATATTTAACGCAATCTCTCATCAAAAATGGTCTGGTGAAGCAAAAGTTCATGTAAGTATTGTAAATTTTTTAAATAAATCTAATTTCATCGGAAAAAAAGTACTCAATGGAAAAGAAGTTGATATAATTAGCAGCAGGTTATTGGCATTCCAAATGAATGAAGAAGCAAAAATCATATCTGCAAATCTCAATAAAGCATTTCAAGGGATTACAACACTTGGAAAAGCGTTTATCATTTCAGACAAAGAAGCACGAAGTTTGTTGAAAGTTTCAAAAAATAAAGATGTAATTAAACAATTTTATACCGCTAGTAGTGTGGTAGATGATCCTCAAAATAAACCTTCAGAATGGATAATTGATTTTCAAAATTGGCCAATTGAAAAGGTAAGGCAGTACCCTGAAGTCCTCAAACTTTTAAAGAAAAGGATTGAAGATCAAAAAAAGACGACAAGAAGAAATAAAACGCGAAATCAAAGTAATGAATATTGGTGGCAGTTCTGGAGATCTCGACCAGATCTTCGAGCTGCAATTTCAAAAATAAGACGGTATATTTTGGTCTCAAGACATACTAAATATCCTATCTTTATATTTGTTGATGCAAAAACAGCTTTACCTGAAGACTCTACAGTTGCAATAGCTCTTCAAGATTATGGGTCACTTGGAATACTTCAATCAAAATTTCACACTGATTGGTATAAATATCAATGCTCAACTCTTGGGTATAGTTTAAGATATACAAACACGACAGTTTTTCAAACTTTTCCGTTTCCTGAGAGGATTGATCCAAAAGTGGGGCAATATATGGAACAAATTGATGAAACTAGAAAACAAATTTGTCGATCAGATAATATAGGTTTAACAACATTATATAATAATATGAATGAAGGAAGTTATGATCTTTTAAGAAAGTTGCATAAAAAGTTAGATGATTCTGTTGCTGATTCATATTCTTTTGATCGTAAATGCATTCATTCTCAAGATCTTATAATTGAATTTCTCATTTCTCTTAATTATGAACTTACTAAAAACACATCTAAAGTTTCGTAAGATTCAGCTTCAACCTTTACTATTTATAGATGATTTATATGTTTTTGCATGAAGAAATTGTAAAAAAAGCGCAATTTATTCTTTCCATGAATATGCAAAATAATGTTTCTAGTTACAATAAATCATCTTCATTTTCTTGAGAAAAATTTTCATTTAAATCATTGTTTTTATAAGGACAATTATCTTTATAACATTTTTTATAATCATTATTTATTTTTTTATCTAATAACCATGATTCAATAAATTCTTTGGTATAGATACGCCTGCGAGTTAGATACAAAAAATCTAATTCATTAGAATAATTTCCAAAATTATCATGCGATTTAACTTCTGGAAATGTTCTAAAAAAATTTATTTTATCATCAGATTCTGCCCGTGGAGGAAAACCCATTAAAAAGCGAATAAACCATTCTTCCATGATAATCGACCTCAATGATTTATGGTTAAATATTCCAAATCTAATTCACCATCCAAATAAATTCAATAAAATCATCAAATTACTTTATTATTACTTATTTATTGAGTAATCTAGGGTTACAACTTATCTGATCTGCTCATCAAATTAACCAAAGAAAAAAGGAAGCGGAATAAATCCCCATTTAGCAGGATAAGTTGAGTTATCCGGTGAGTATAGAATTCCAAGAAATGTTCCTTTCACAACAAACCCTGGAAACTTAGGAAAATAAGATTTTCTAGTTTTTAAAATTTCAGACGGGAACTATCCCTTTTTTCTCCGGATAACTTTTTAAGCTCTTATGTTGACAAGGTATCGTTCCGTACATGTTAAAGAAGTTCTATTTAATTTATAATCAATAAAATCAAATCTAAAACATTATGCGGATTTAACAGGACAATTGCCTTCATCTTGTATATTCATCATCAAGAGAGTTAAACCATTCAGGATCTGGCTCAAATTCATCATGTTGTAAATTAACATCATCTATTTCAAATTTATCTTTAGAAAGATCAATATTTAGATCACATGTTAATCTAAATGGTACACGTAGAAATTTATGATTTGTTGCTATGTGACAATCATCATATTCGACCTCACAATTAATTGATAATTTTGCAATACCATTCAAATATACTTTTATAATAACATTTTGATTATCAATAATTTCCTCAAATTTTGTATCAATTAAATCCAATTTTTTTATTTCAATGTCATGTATATCCATTCCTTCATGATAGTCACTTGGCTCAAATTGTTCAAGATATATATTTTCATTTATTATTAACGATTTCATGTTTTCAAAATTTTCTGAAATATATTTTTTTGATTTAAAATAAACATTATCATCTATTTCTTTAATGTATATATCTGTAAATTCCTCAAGTCTTTTTAATAAAACAATATTTTCATTATCTTTAAAGCATTCTTCATAATCAGGATCTCCAGACATAACTATTGCACGATTGTTTTTTACAAATGATTTTATACATTTTATATTGTAGGCATCTGGGAATTCATTCTTTTTAATTTTAAATGGTGGCTTTTTTTTAAAATAATCCTGTAATACATCTTTCATTGATATATCTGTAAATTCTGAAATATTTTCAACTTTAAAATCTTCCATAAATTTAAGAAAAAAGTCTATTTCTTCACTACAATTAATAATTTTATCGACATTTTCAATTGTTTTCTTTATGTGTATATTCGATTTTGATTTTTCTATTGCATCGATTGATTCACTATATTTCTTCTTTGCTTCTTCAATTATTACATATGTTGTAATTATTTTAATATGTTTATTCTCAGAAGCTTTTTTTATTGTATTGAATTTAGAATTATTAAAATCGTATTTTTCACTTGTAAATACTTGTGAATCAATAAATATATAGACCGTATTTATCTCATCTTTAGAAAACCACTCATGTAGTTTATTTTTTTTTTTCAAGATGCTGCATTTAAAATATTCCTCTGTTAGATTTACTTATATTTTTAGCCTATTTTAAATTAAACATTTATACTTAATTTAAATTAATATATTTTATCAACAAATATATATTTTTAGTATATATAAAATAAGCACAAATACGAGTACTAAAATAAAAATATAAAAAGACAATGGTATCTTATCTTTATAAAAATTTAATTTTAGTTCTTCATTAATCCAATCAATTTGATGTTGCCAAAAAAACTTGTAGTGGGCATACCAATCACTTAAGAAAACTTGTTTACTAATACTAATATTATTATAACTTTCATTAAATTTATCCAGAGAAGACTTTTCATTATCAAAGTTATTTTTTTCGGAATGTTTAACTTCAAAATAAAGATTCCTAAGATCATTATATATTTTAGTTAATTCTTTCCCTTTTTGTTCATAGGAGTTCTTTGTATCACAATAAAATCCGATATAAAGGCTTGAAAGACCAATAATTAAAAAGAGAGCCGTTATGTATTTACCAGAGAAAAAATCGACAAATAGACCTAAGATACCTGCCGCAAATGAAATAAATCCAATCCAACCAGGAGCTTTCTCTACAATATCAAATGTTGCAAAATGTTTTTTAGCCCCAAAACCAACATTATATGCTGATTGAGCTATCAATTTAAGTAAGTCTTCTTTACTCATTCAAATTTCCTTATTCAATTGGGACTAAAATACTGTCTTTTGCAACAACTACCCCGTTCTTAATTGCGTAACATTCTACAATATGATCTCCTCTAAATTGAGTCTCCTCATTCCTATTTAAATAACCTGCATCATCAAGAATTTGCCCTCGAATTAAATTTCTCTTTTGTGCTTCTATTCCTTTATTCAATACTTTCCATTTTAGTTCAAAAGGCTCTGGAATATCATTTTCAATTACTTTAAACAATAGATTATTTTTTGGTCTTAACTTAAATATTCTATCTAATTTTTCTAATAACCAAAAATTTCTAACTCCATTTTGGGTAACTTCACAATCTAATTTAATATGATATCGAATATCAATTGGATACCTATCTTCAATAAATTCTTCAGTATTATCATAATTAATTTCTGAATCTCTTTTTTCATCTTTATCCGACGAAGCTAATGGGAAAGGTTTTCCAAATATTTTTATCCATTTTTTATTAACTCCTTCAGAACCTTTGGCTTCAATTGCTTTTAAACATAAATCATATGCTTCTTTAGCTTTCTTTTGGAAACTTTTTTTAACATTTACTCTTTGCTTACTTCCAGGAGCATAATAATATGTTTGTTCAGATGGAAGATTTAAAAGATAATTAAAAAAATCTTTTACTAATGAATCAAATGAAGAGTAACTTTTTTCATCATAATCAGTAGTATCATTTAAGAAATTATATGATAAAGTATCAATCAATAAACCTCCCATTTCAATACCATGTTTATTTTTCCAAGCTCTAGCCATCTTACAAAGCTCTCTTAAATTACCATTTTTCTTTTTATTCAACTCCGAAATAGCATCAATTTCTTTTCTTGGATCTGTATTTTTCCAAGAACCACCATCATTCGTATCTGGATATTTAAAACTCCCATCATCTTCTTCAAAGGCAGGTAAAATTTCAAATGTTTGACCATCTGTAAAAGAGACCGTTACAACTTGTCCATCTCCACTCATTTCTGTATTAGGGTAACGCTCTTTTATTGCTTTTTTAGTTTCTTGTAAAAGATAAGACTGTTTTGTTTTAAATCTTTCCCATTGATCTTGAGGAAGGAAATAAATCATATCTAAATCAGAAATATCTTTAATAGCAGTATGTCTTCCATAAGATCCAACTTGCAAACTATTATTTGTTTTTGACTCTGTATCTCTAAAATATTTATTTAAAGAAGCTGTAATTTCAGCATATCTACTACTTATAATATCTTCATTATCAATTTTTAAATTCTCTAAAAATTTTTCGAACATATTTGCTACAGACATTACTGACATTCCTTTTCCCTTTCTTCAAGAAACCTAGCATGGTCCTCATAAGTGAATTCCGAGTAAATTGAAGTGGTTTCAATTCTAGAATGTCCTAACATTTTTTTAAGAGCAGGTAAGGGAACAGGCTCACGATTTAAAGCGTAACCCTTTGGATCAAGTGCAGCACGAGCAAACGTATGTCTTAATCTATGAGGTCCAAGACAAACATCTAAATTTGCAAGCCGCCCAATTTTTTGGGTGATATAATGAACCCCACGAGTGGTTAAAACGCCTCTTTGTCCTATGAATAAAAAATCAGAATAAACCCATTTGGGAACCTCTTTTCCTTTTTTAAAAAACGCTCTCCTATTTTTTTTAAAATATTATTTCTTGCACAAAGCCAAGGTTTTAATTCTTCTCTTGCATCTAAATTTAAAGGAACAAGACGTTCCTTTAATCCTTTTCCTTTTCTAACAAGAACTTTTCCCGTTTTTTCTCTGATTTCATGATCAGAAATACGAATAGCAACAAGTTCACTTGCCCGAAGCCCTGCATGACGTAATAAAGTAATAATCGCTAAAGAAAGACCATGATCTTTTTCTTCTAAATTATCGGCAAAACGGAATACTTTATTGGACTCATTGCAATCAATGGATTTAGTGGACGTGCGGACAATTAGAATTTGTTTTAAATTGCGAAAGGGATTTTGCTTATCAGCAACATCAAGGTCAGATAAAAAGCCGCAATGCTTTGGATTCTACGTTTGATAGTGGATGCTTTATGACTTTTTGCAATCAAATTCTCACGGTAGTTTCTTGCTGTGCTCATGCCGATGTTTTTGGCAGACGAGTAACCGCCGCCACTTTCTTTAAGCCACTCCAAAAATTGTCTCACATCCCTTTTGTATTCACGAAGACTCGCCTGGGTAAGATCCTTTATTTCGAAAAACTGAACCCAGTGATTAAAATCGTCCCATGCTTTTTCCAAAATAAGCCTTTTCCGATTAGCAGTCGAGATTTTGCTTGGATCTGCAATTGCACCTCAAGTCTAGTCTGCATGAAATCGCAAGGCAAAGTGGGCATTCGAAAAAGTAAGGAGTACCTTCAAATTCATAAACTTGTCTGCTAATGGAACTTAGCGGAAAAGTATGAGAAGAAAAACTTGCATATATAATCTTCAAAAAATATTTAATAATTTCAAAATATTATACAAAAATGTAATATTATAATTGATATTTTATTTTGGATAATACCTTTATAAGGGCTTAGCCAAAAAAAAATATCAGCTGATTTAAACTCATTTTTGTATTGCTGTTTAATTTTAGCTACTCTCTTATAAGGAGAGTAGCTAAAATTAAACAGCAAGATGATCCTAAAAAAATATTCAAGATTACCAATTACTTGCTTTATGCATGAGAAAAACTCAGGGTAAAATAATATTTTAAGAATTATTTATAGCTATTCAGCATTTAAAAATTACAAATTGATTTGATTTCTTGGAATTCTTTAGAATTAAAATAAATTTTATAAATGTTTCAATAGCATTTTTAGTTTTATTATTTTGTATCAAGCTATAATTTTCATTTATAACTGCTTCAATATACTCTTTTACATACTTATAAAAAATAATTGTTTTATAATCTTCCAATTAAAATTCTGATGCATCAGCTGAAATTTTATTTTTTAAAGTAATATCTGACATACATGTTTTTAAATTATCATAATCAAAAATATAGTATTTTACTTCAATATTATTTTTGCTGTATTTTAGCAAACAATATTTAATTTTTCAATTGTTGGATTTTCAGAAATCAACATACGAATTAATAGAAAATAGAATCAAAAAAGCAAACCTTGAAATAAAAAACCCTGGGTTCATTACCGCAGCTTCCCACGGAAGAGGAATAGCCCAAGGACTCATTACTACTATCGTACATTAAAACGGAAAAATCAAAGAGATTCCTTTGGAATTCAAAAGACTCGTATCTGCAGAAAGATACAATGCTGACAAGGTATCCTCAATAGATAGGGTAAAATCAATATTGGAACAAGGCTATTAATTTAAGAGAAGATTTTATTTAAAAATTCGTTTTGATCTCTTATTTTTTTCATATATATATCATCATTTATTCAAGTAATTAAGAAAACAAATTTAATTGCATTTTATTCTAATATAAAATAAGGCCGATATTCTTTTCATAACATCCTATTTACAAGTATAATTTCGACCCTCTTTTCATAAATCAAAACTTAAAAAATTTTAATTTATCATAAATCATTCCATTTTAAACTTTCACTACTCACTTAAATCTCACCCTTCCAATTGCTCACCAATTTTCATCTGCAACCAATTTTAAAAGGCATTCAACGAAATATTTCAAATTTTCCTTTCTACTTCAAAAACACTTTTTTTAGATAATGTGATTGATAATATTAATTTTATTTAATACTATGGGATTAATTAAAAACCCAGATAGTGGGTACTAAAGTAGACAGTGCAAATAAATTTCGTCCTTTATTTGCAGCTAAATGCTTCAAATGCTTATTATAGTACCAATGCCAGTTAAGAGTTGAGAATATGTATTTAGAAAAAGAACATGTACTTAAAAAGGCATGCAGAAAATCTTCCGAAAACATGTACAAGCAAGCCCTTTGTTGAACGGACTTTAGATGCCGTTTGAATACCACTAGATTCAATTAGCCAGTTGAATAGGATTTCAATTGATTGTCTAATTGAACTAACAGATTTTGAATATACTTTTTCATCGTATGAGAGAGTTTTTTTACTTCTTGAAAGTTTAATTGGAGTATGCAAGTTAGAATTTTTTTTAGCCAATTTTTGTTTAGTAAATTGATCGCAGTACGCTCGATCAGCAAATAGTTCTGAGTGATTTAAATTTAAAAGATCATTCTTAACCGCTGTTAAATCATGTGTTGCAGCACGTGTTATTTTCATTGATACCGGGGAAGCAAGGCGTTTATTTTTAAATAAAGCAGTAAGATGAAGTTTCAATCCAAAATAAAAAAAGATTTTTGGAAGAGCAGAAACCAATTGAAGAAATTTCTTTTGCTGTATTACATTTGTGAGCTCTAAAACCCTTTGCCAAGATAATTGGTAAAGAGTCAATTAGAACGAAAGGTTTAGTAGTATTTGAATTTAATTTGAACTTTTTATTCTGTAAAAGGAATTTAGAAAGTTCAGGAAAAAGATGATTCAGATTGTTAAGTCTAAATAAAAATCCTTCATAAGAAGGTAAATTTGGAAACCATTCACTAAGGAAATTTTTTGTAAATTTAAAAATTGATTTTATATTTTTAAGTTCATTCAAAATTCCAAAGATGTAAATTGTGATGGTTTCTTCATCAGTAAACGAAGGATTTGAATTAGGACTTATTTTTAAAAAAATGTAGGGAGAAAGTTGAGAAAAAAATTTGCAGGAAGTAAGGTAAACGGTAATGAGTTGGTTCTGCCAATCCATTGGTAGCTCCTTTGTTACTTTGTTTTAAGCAACAATTAACTAACAAATTGGAGCTATTTCTTCAATCTTCACAATATTTTTCTCAACTCTTAACTGGCATTACCACTATATATATCAAAAATATTTGGTTTCCATTATTAAATGAGATCTGCCTATGAAAATATCGATTCTTAAATTTTGCATTTTGTTTGCATTCTATTTTCTTCTAGTTCTAAATTTTCCACTAATCACTGGATACTTAGAAATAGAAAAATTAATTCATTTCAAAGATTATTTAGAATTTATATTGGTTTTATTTAATATTTTATCAATACTATTTCTAGCATTATTTCTAATAAGTTTTACTTACTTAACAAAAGCATTCTTAATTATTTTACTTTTTCTTTCATCATTAAGCTTTTATGCAATTACTAATTACAATGTTGATTTAAACAACGCAGATTTAGTAAGAAGTTTTTTTACAACAACAATTATCGAAGCTTCATCATTTTTAACATTAAAATTTTTTGTTACAATTTTCTTAACTTTCATTCTACCAACAATATTTATTGCTAAATCAAAAATTATTTATCCTAAAATTCATAAATTTCTGCTGCAAAAAATTATTCTTTTCATTTTAATAACTTGTTTTACCCTAAGCACATTTTTAAATCATCAGGTCTATACTTCTCTAGCTGCAGAAACAAAAACTTCAGATATGATTGCAAAAAATTTTATTCCTCTAAATTACTTGCATGGGTTAAAAAGATATATAAAAGTTTCAGTTAAAAAAAATAGTAAAGAAAAATTTATAACTTTCAATTCAAGCAGAATTGATATTCCTAAAAAGGAAAATAAGAAAACAATTTTTATTTTTATCTTAGGAGAATCGGCTAGAGCAAAAAATTTTTCCTTAAATGGTTATAAAAGAGAAACAAACCCTCTCTTGAAAACACAAAATATTTTTAATTTTAGCGATTTTTATTCTTGTGGTACCATTACAAATGTTTCACTACCTTGCATGTTTTCTAGCTATGAGAGAAAAAACTATTCATTAGATAAATATGATCACACTGAAAACTTACTAGAAACAATTGCAAAAAACAATTATAAAGTTGAATGGTATGACAATGGTATGGGTAGCCAAGGCGTGACCAGAAATGTAAAAGAAATAGTTTTAGGTGATTTTTATTCTTCAAATTTCGATGAAGTTTTACTCAAATCCATGCCAACAAAACAGCAATTGGAAAATGATAAAAACGATTTATTTCTTGTTTTGCATCAAAGAGGAAGTCACGGGCCAGACTACAACAATCGCTATCCGAAAGAGTTTCAAAAATTCTTACCCATATGTAATAATGTAACATTAAAGTCATGTTCTACTGAAGCTATAATAAATAGTTACGATAATTCAATTTTATACACAGATTATATTATTAATTACACAATTTCATATTTAAAAGAATTAGGAAATGAATCATACCAAACCGCCATGTTATATGCCTCAGATCATGGGGAATCTCTTGGTGAATATGGATTATATATGCATGGTGAACCATATTTTGTTGCACCAATAGATCAAAAACATATTCCATTTATTTTATGGTTTTCTGATTCTATGCAACAAAGAAAAAATATAGATGAAAAATGTTTAAGAAATAAACTGAAAAACTCATTTTCGCATGACAATATTTATCACACAGTTTTAGACTTTTTAGAGATAAAGTCATCCTCATTTAAACCTGATCTAAGCATTTTAACCAATTGCGCAACTTCTGTTACATAGAAATTAAGAAGCTTCACCTTCATGAAAGTCTAGACTTTTATAACTAGTTTCTTTTAAACTAAATAAAGCAATGACACCTAAAGTAAAAATAATTGTTGCAGACAAAACTAACCCAACCCAAATTTGATGAAATTGTCCCGCCATCCATGGGACAAAGGCGTTCATCACAATTAATGAACAACGAGCTAAATTTGATATTACAGAAGAGGCAATATTTCTTTGATTTGTGCCAAAGCTTTCTGCTGCAAAAACCATAAATATTCCTGAATAACCACTGGCAAGACCGATTAAAAGTAAAATAGTATAGTACAACTGAATGGTGAGTAAGTTTCCTAAAGAGAATAACGTAATTGCAAGAAGCATAATAAAAAGTGCACTAAAAATAGATTTTTTCCTACTTGCAGTTAATTTAGCTAGGTAAGGAAAAAAGTAGGCTCCAAAAAATGAACCGATAAAGTAGATAGCTAAAGAAAGTCCCTGATTTATTGTTTCTTTAATTCCTACTGATTTTGCTACTTCAGGAGCAAAATTTACAAAAAATGCCATAAACCAAAATGGAATTATCGATAATAAAAATGCAATTAGTTTTCTTAATGAATTTTTATTTAGAAGCAATAATTTTAAACTTCCACGTGCAATATGCTGTTTATTTTTTAAATTTTGAAAGATAATAGAATCAGCAACAGATATTCTTACAATTAATAAAATTAACCCTGCAATCCCGCCTACGATAAATAAAGTTTTCCAAGCAAAGAAAGTTCCAATAAATGCAGCTAGCATTCCACCAATAACACCTGATGAGTAAATTATTCCCGAAGCCCTACCTCTTTCTTTTGTATCAAGAATTTCACTTAATAATGTAATTGAGGCTGCAAATTCACCGGCTAAGCCCACTCCTGCTATAAACCGCATAAATGCAAACATAGGGACCGATGTGACAAAAGTATTTAAAATTATTGCTATAGAATATACCAAAATACCTAATCGGACTGCCGACATCCGACCAAATTTATCACCCCAAATACCACTTAAAACCCCACCTACAACAACTCCAAGTGCTTGGGAATTAAACATTAAAGAACTAACTTTTAGATATTCATGCTCAGGAACTCCTAATGAAATTAAGACAGGAATTCTTACCACAGCAAAAATAGTGAGATCAAAAAAATCAATCATATAGCCCAAAGCTAAGATAAAAATTATAAAATTAGGATTTGTTTTCATTTATTCGTTTCCTTAATTGGATCAGAATTATAATTGTGTAACAACTGCATAAGCTGATTTCTTTGTAACTTTCCTAATGGAGTTCTAGGTATTTTGTCAATAAAGTAATGCTTATTTAATCTTTCAAAAGGAAAGACTTGCTTATTAAATTTTTCTATCACATTATTTATTAGAGAATTTTGCTTATCGTTTTCACTCTTTTCAAAGACGATTGATATTTTATTTTGCAATCTATTATCATTTTCTACTATTATTGCCGAATCAATTCTTACTTTTTGTTCAGAAAGAATATTTTTCATAATAAAATCTAGCCTAGTAAGAGAAACAGATTCTCCACTAATTTTTATAACATCATCAATTCTACCAATAATAGAAAGATAACCTTTGTCGACTCTTCCAATATCACAGGTTTTTAAACAATTAATTTTTTTGTCATTACAACTTATTTCATTCAAAGGATTGATAAATTGATAATTATTATAATTAAACTTTACATAACCAGTTAATAAAGAATTGCCTGATATAGTTATACAACTATCACTATCTAAAAAAACATTTAAGTGCTCTAAAATTTTTAATTTAGGAAAATCTTCTTGCTCTGACCAAAATTCATTTATATTACTTGTTGCAACCTGAGAACAAGTTTCTGACATACCATAACTTAAGAAAATTGGCCATTTTAAAGCTTTTGCTGCTTTATAAATTGAGTAAGATAATCCGCCCCCTCCTACAATTACAGCTCTTAAATATTTAGGACAAGTTAAATTTAATGCTATTATATCGTAAATTTGAGTTGGCACTAATGATGTTACTGTTACTTTTTCATTTTTTAGCAATTCAACAAAGTTTACAGGATCCCATTTAGCAGAATAGTTAGATAAATCTAAATGCTTTGCCCCAGATAAAAATGCTCTTGCATAAGTAGCTAAACCTCCAATATGAAAAATAGGTAATGGATTTAAAATAATATCTTTTGCAGTTGTATATAGATGTTTATTAACAGACTCAGCACTATTTAAAATTGCTTTCTTATTCAAAGCAACTAACTTTATATCTTCAGGAGATACAGCCGTTGATCCTGAAGTTGCTAAAAAAATATGATTTGACAAATTAAATTCTGACTCAATTGCATTTAATTTAAATTCATATGTTGGCATAGCTTTGGGATTTAAGAAGATATGCGAAGATTCAGAAAGCCAGTCTATACTTTTCATATCAACTCCTTCCAATTCTCTTTTTGTAAATATTCATCAAATCCAAATCCTGTTCCTTCTCCTGATGGAATGAGCTTTGAATCTTTAATAGAAAAAGTTTCTGAATATTTATTTTTTTCATATAAAGAATGGGTTAAAAATCCACAATGAAAATTATCAAAAATATTTCCTTTTTTTAGAAACAAACCAGCTTCATATAAGGCACATAGTTGTCCTAACGGATGATCCATATAACTAGTAAAAACTAAATTTGATTGAAAATTACTGTAATTTAATTTTTGCACAGCAGGTTTAATAACATAAAAGTCAACAGGCACTTCATGAATACTTGAAAGCTGATTATCAGTGAATCTATCTAAAGCTAAATTAAGATTTAAATATCTTTCTTTAATATGAAAATAGCCCTTATAAAATTCAGGAAATGGGTCTTCAATAAAATCTATTATGTTTAAATAGGGACGAATTATATTCAGAAACAATTCAAATAATTCTTTGCTTAAAGTATTATTAAAATCAATCCTTACTTTTATTTTATTTTCACACAATATTTCAAAAATAGTAGTCAATTTCTGTTGAATTTCTAAAATATTAATACCAAGTTTTATTTTTATTTTTTCAAATCCCTGATTTTTAAGTTCAAGAATAAAATCCAAATTTAACTCATTAAAATCAACCACTGTTAAGTGATTTTTAGGATTTATAATTTTAGTTAAAATATTTTCTTTTTTGCTTCTAAATTTCGCATCTAAATATGAAAAATAAATGCATTTCATCAATTGATTATTTAATATCTTTGCTTTTAAATTTTCAAGTTGCTTTATTCCTTGTAAATCACCTAGCTCTGGCCAAGTAAATAAATCGCAATAACCATTGCCTAATTTTTTAAATTCAAATTTTAGTAAATATCCTTTTCTTAAATTTAAATCAGATTTACTATTTAGCTTTTTTAATGGGGCTAAATGATATTCAGAAAAATATATTTTATTAATTTGAGCGAAAATATTCATATTATTTTATCTAAAAAACTTTGCTGTAATTATTTTTTCTTCATCTATAAGTGCATTATTGTTATAACTTTGTTCAAAAATATTTAGACTTTCATCTTGAGATATCGCAAAAAGAATAGTTGTTCTTGTCCCATATTCTTTTCCAGAAATAAATAAAGATGAAAGAAAGATTTCTTGTTCCTCTGAAACACCTGTTTTTGGCAATAAACTTAATTCATATTTTTTAGAGTTCATCATTTCATTCTTGAAATAATTCCAAAGATCGGCAATAGATTTCTTTCGATTCTGGAATGAGTTCACAAAAGATAAAAATTTAGATTTATTTTCTACTACTTTAGGCCATTTCTCATCAAGAGAACCATTGCTTAATCCATAAATATATTTTTCTTTAGTAGAAGTATTTGCTATTTTTTTTGCTAATTTTTCTTTGCTATTATAGTAATAAATTGTTTCAGAATCTGAAAAAATTAGATTAAAGTAATTATAATTATCATTATTTTGTTCTAAGTATTTTACATAATCAGAACAATTTAAATTAGAGCTCAAAAAATGTGGGATAATCTCACCTCTTGAGCGAAGATCTTTTTTAAAGGATCTTAAATCTCTTATATTTGTAATTATTGCCCATCTTGTTTTGATTTTATTTTGACAAGCAAACCAAGTGCCTCTTTTGGAATCATCCCGAGGACTAAATACAGAGTTACCATATTCAGTCAATGAATGATTCCAACCATTTATCATTCTGGCTTTTCTCCCACGATATTCATCTCTATTTGAGATCAATAAAATAGGAAAAGATTCAAAATGATTTATAAATAAGAAAAGAGTACACACAAAAATTTACCCTATTAATATGCCTATGCTAAATAATATTCCAAATAGTAGCTGCAATAATGCTGACATTCCTAAATATTTATTAAAAATTCTTGAAGGTTCTTGATGAAATAAATCTTTTACTATTTTAATAGCCAAAGGTAAAGTAACAAAAGGTAAAAGAGCGCTCCAAGAATTAATTTCATAAAACCAATAAAGATGAATGCTATAAGTAGAAAAATATAAAAACAATATTTCATATTTTGCAAAGCAAGGACCAAATCTTGCGGCTAATGTCATTTTTCTAACTTTTCTATCTTCCAAATAATCACGGTAATTATTTATAGAGATAAGAACGGTAGCAAGTAACCCAACTTCAAGGCCAGCTATAAGAGCGGCTGTATTTAAAAATCCTGTTTGTAAATAAAACACTCCACCAACAGCAACTAAACCAAAAAATAAAATAACAAATAACTCACCCAATCCTTTATAAGCAAGAGGATAAGGCCCTCCAGTATATAAGTACCCAAAAAGTAACGCAACAAGGCCAATTACAATAATAGGAAAACCGGAATGTAACACTAAAGGAATAGCTAATAAGACTGAAATTAAAAAACTTAAAAATCCACCGATCATCACCTGTTTGGCGGATAGTAATCCACTTTGGGTGACTCGCTTAGGACCTAATCTGTTTTCGTTGTCAGCACCTTTTTTAAAATCTAAAGCATCATTAATTAAATTTGTACCAATTTGAATAAATATCGTTGAAAATAATGCCAGAATACTAAGGAAACAAATTTTCTGATAATTAACTGTTAACGAATAGTGAAATGATAACATTGTTGAAATTAAAATAGGAGTTACTGCTGCTGATAATGTTTTCGGACGAGCAGCAAGTAGCCAAGGATAAATTCCTTGTTTTGTAGTCAGAGCGTCAGACATGATACCTCAAGGAAATCTATCAAATTTATCAAAATTAGGTTTACGTTTTTCTATAAAGGCATTTTTTCCTTCTTTGGCTTCTTCGCTTAGATAATACAATAAAGTGGCATTGCCAGCAAAATCCAATAATCCAATTTGTCCATCACAATCAGCATTTAATGCTGTTTTCAAACAGCGTAGAGCAAGTGGGGAATGTTGCATCATTTCTCTGCACCATTTTAAAGTTTCTTCTTCTAATTTATCTACTGGCACCACATGATTTACCAGTCCCATTTCTAAAGCTTGTTGCGCATTATATTGACGGCAAAGATACCAAATTTCACGCGCTTTTTTTTGCCCAACAATACGCGCTAAATAACTGCTTCCTAATCCGCCATCAAAAGATCCTACTTTAGGACCAGTTTGCCCAAATTTTGCATTATCTCCAGCTATCGTTAGATCACAAACAACATGGAGGACATGCCCTCCACCAATTGCATAACCCGCAACCATCGCTACAACTGGTTTAGGCATTGAACGAATTGATTTTTGCACATCCAAAATATTTAATCTTGGTAACCCATCTTGCCCAACATATCCGCCATGGCCACGGACTTTTTGATCTCCGCCAGAACAAAATGCCTCTTTTCCTTCACCAGTTAAAATAATCACTCCAATTTTTGGATGATCTCTACATACTTCAAAAGCTTTTAGTAACTCATTTACAGTTTCTGGTCTAAAAGCATTTCGCACATGTGGGCGATTAATTGTTATTTTTGCAATACCATCTTCAGTTCTCTCTAGTTTAATATCTTCAAAATCTTGCATTTTATGCCAATTGTTTTGATTCACTTCTGACTCCTTCAACAAGTGTTTTTAAAACCAAAAAAGTTATTTAACTGAAAAAAATTATATTTCCAAGTTATATAACTTTTTTTTATATAAAGTTATTTAATTCATTTTTTACTTATAGCTTGGCCATGCTATTTCAAGAATTTCTAGTATTTCATTTTCACCTATTCTTGAATTTTCACCTAATTTAACACCTTTACTCGTTTCCATAACTTTTTTTGCTATGTGTTTTAATTCTTTTTTAGGAATTTTATATTCAGAAAGTCTTGTTTTTGCTCCTAATGATCTAAAAAATTTCTCTGTTTTATTAATAGCAGTTTTAGCAATTTTTGCTTCAGAATTATAATCTAAAGAAAATACATTTTTACCAAATTCGACTAATTTTTCTTTTTTATAATCATATTCATGTTGGAGTAAAGCAGGAAGAATTACGGCAAGAGTCTGAGCATGATCTAGCCCAAATAATGCCGTTATTTCATGACCAATTTCATGCGTGGCCCAATCCTGTGGCACTCCTTTCCCAATCGTGCCATTTAAAGCTTGGGTAGCACACCACATTATATTTGCTCTATTATTGTAATCCTCTTTTCTTTTTATTGCTTTTGGACCTTCTTCGATCAAAGTTTTTAAAATGGCTTCACTTTGTCTGTTTTGTAACGGAGAATTTATTTTATAAGTTAAATATTGTTCAGTGACATGGACAAAAGGATCTATAATACCATTTATAACTTGTCTTTCTGGCAAAGAAAACGTAACAGATGGATCAAGTATTGAAAATTCTGGATAAGAATGTGCTGAAAAAAAACCTTTTTTTGCATTCACGCTTCGTCTGGATATGACACTGAAGCCATTCATTTCTGAACCAGTTGCGGGTAAAGTTAATACACAACCTAGTGGAATTGCCTTTTCACTTTGAGCTCCCATGACCAATTCCCAAGGATCATTCTTTTTATATTTAGCTGCACTTGCTATAAATTTACAACCATCGATAACCGATCCTCCACCAACTGCTAAGATAAAATCGATTTTACATTTTTTACATAACTCAACAGCTTTCATTAGGGTTTCATATTCAGGATTTACTTCAATACCTGAAAACTCATAAACATCTTTATGAATTAATGCTTGTTTAATTTGTTCATAAACGCCATTTTTTTTTATTGAACCACCGCCATAAGCAAATAATATTTTTTCTTTATTTTGTAATAAAGTTGGCAGGTTTCCAATTGTATCTTTTCCAAAAATAATTTTTACCGGATTAAAAAGTTCGAAATTTAACATATATTTTTACTCTTTAAATTTATAAGTTAATTTTAATTCTCTTGCAGCCTTAACTTCATCAACTTTTTCACGAAATGCTTTTTTTGGATAAGACTGTGCTGAATCTTGCAAAGTAACTACTTCTTTAATTGCATTAATAAATCTATCCAGTTCATCTATACTTTCAGTTTCTGTAGGTTCAACCATTAAGGCATTTTTTACACACAATGGAAAATGAACTGTAGGTGGATGCATCCCATAGTCAATCAAAGCTTTTGCAATTTTTGTTGTATCCCAACCAGATTCTTTTTGATTTTTATCATTAAAAACGACTTCATGTAAGTGATTTCCTTCTACAGGAATATTTAATACATCTTTTAATTGGGATTTAATATAATTAGCATTAAGAATTGCATTCTCACTCACATTTTTTAAACCATCTCTTCCTAAGGCTTTAATGTAACACCAAGCTCTAATAAACATTCCATAATTACCATAAAATGCTTTTACTCTGCCTATCGTTTTTGAAAAATTATAATTTAAATTATATTTTCCATCTTGAACTTCAACTCTAGGAATAGGTAAAAAAGGTTCAAGTTTTGCGCTTACCGCAATAGGGCCGCTTCCTGGTCCACCACCACCATGTGGAGTAGTGAAAGTCTTATGTAAATTAAATTGAATAACATCAGCTCCATAGTCACCAGGTCTACTCAACCCAAGAACAGCATTCATGTTAGCGCCATCAATATAAAGTAACGCATCTTTATCATGTAAAGCTTTTGCAATATCTTTAATATTTTTTTCAAATATTCCTAAAGTATTTGGATTTGTAATCATCATTGCGGCTACATCATCATTTAACACTGCTTGAACAGAATCTAAAGAAACAGATCCATCACTTCCAGTCTGAATTTGAACAATATTATAACCCGCTAATGCAGCGCTAGCAGGATTTGTTCCATGCGAAGTATCAGCTGTAATTATTGTTTTCTTCTGTTTCCCTTTATTTCGGTGATAGGCAGAAATTAATAATAGTCCTGTGAATTCACCTTGGGCACCAGCACTTGGTTGTAAGGAAACAGCTGGCATTCCTGTTATTTCTTGTAAATCTTCTTGTAATTCATACATTATTTGTAGATGCCCCTGTGACCATTCGATAGGGTCATAAGGATGAAGTTCACAAATAGATGCACTTCTTGCTACCTCTTCATTTAATCTAGGATTATGCTTCATGGTGCATGATCCTAAAGGATATATTCCTAAATCAATTGCGTAATTCCACGTTGAAAGACGCGTAAAATGCCGAACTACTTCGGGTTCAGATAATTCTGGAAGTCGGGCTTTATTTTTTCTTGTTACTTTATTGTATAATAATTTATGATCTATTTTTGGGACATCTAGTTTAGGCAAACCAATTCCATATCCACCTTTACGAGATTTTTCAAAAATCACTTCTTCTTCTAAAACTATATTATGACCTGTAGTTTTTTGTAAATAATTCATTTTGAATATCATCCTCATCCATATTTTTTTATTAAATCAACAAGTTGATCAATTTCATCTTTGGTTTTCTTTTCTGTAACAGCAATTAATAACGAGTTTTTATCTTCTTTATAAAATCGTTGTAAAGGAATTCCAGGTGCTAATTTATTCTGTAAACATTTTTGAATAAATTCTGAGGCATTTGTTTTTAATTCTAAAGTAAACTCATTAAATGTATTAGATTTTTGATATTTTAATTTTGCTTTATTTGTTTTTAGTATTTCTGATTTTGCATATTCTGCTTTAGAAAGATTTTGTTCAGCTAATTCTACAAAACCTTCTTTCCCAACTAGGGACAACCAAATTGTAGCCCATAAAGCACACAAATTTTGATTAGTACAAATATTTGATGTCGCTTTTTCTCTTCTAATATGCTGTTCACGAGTGCTTAAAGTCAGAGTAAAACTTTTTCTGCCTTGACTGTCTACAGTTTCACCACATAATCTACCAGGCATTTGTCTTACATATTCTAATTTTGTGGTGAATAAACCTACATAAGGCCCGCCATAACTTTGGGGTAAACCAAAACTTTGACCTTCACCAGTTGCAATATCTGCTTGATATTCTCCTGGAGTTTTTAGCAAAGCTAAACTTAGTGGCTCTGTTACATTAGCAGAAAATAACGCTTTTTTTGCTTTTGTTTTTTCTGCTAATATATCCATGTCTTCAATACAACCAAAAAAATTAGGACTTTGCGCTATAAAAAGTGCTACATCATCCCCTAAAAGAGAATCTAACGCTTGGGTTGATGTTTTGCCGTCTTCAGAAATTGGTACGATAGAAACTTCAACACTTAAATTTGTTAAATAAGTTTTTAATACTTCAATATATTCAGGATGAACTCCAGCAGAAACTAAAATTCTTTTTTTCTCTGCATTAATTCTTAAAGCCATCAAAGCTGCTTCTGCCATACTAGTTGCACCATCATAGTGCGAAGCATTTGATATTTCCATGCCAAAAATCTCAGCAACCATGCTTTGATATTCAAATAAAGCTTGCAAAGTTCCTTGAGAAAATTCTGGTTGATATGGTGTATAAGAAGTTAAAAATTCACCCCGTAACGTTAATTGATTCACAACTGCTGGAATAAAATGATCGTAAACACCAGCCCCTAAAAAACTTAATCCATTTATTTTTTCCCTAGATGAAGTCATTATTTTTGCTATTTTTCTTTTTAATTCTAGCTCAGATAATCCTTCACCTATATTTAAATTTTTTTTAAATTGGATATCCTGTGGTATTCCTCTGAGCAAATCTTCAAAATTATCTACACCACAAATCTTTAAAATATTATTTCTATCATTTTCTGTTGTTGGAAGTAAACGATGCTTTAACATATTTTATCCTTGTGAAAAAAAAAGACGGGTCTGAAACCCGCCACTTTTATTTTAATTTTTAATCTTTACCAGATATATACTTTTCGTATTCTTTTGCACTTAGTAAATTAGTTGGTGGGTTTTTTATTTCAACTTTAATCAACCAACCATTATTATAGGCATCTGTTGCTAAGCTTTCAGGTTTGTCAATAATTTGTGAATTTATTTCAGTAACAGTGCAAGAAGTTGGAGTATAAAGTTCACTTACTGTTTTTGTTGATTCAATTGTTCCAAATGCATCATTTGCATTAAATGTAGTACCAACTTTAGGTAACTCTAAATAAACAACATCACCTAATTGTTCAATTGCAAATTTTGTCACACCTATTGAAGCCTTATTTCCTTCAATTTTTATCCATTCATGTTCTTTTGTATATTTTAGTTCTTCAGGATAAGACATAAATATTCCTTTCAAAAAGTAAATTTAATTAACCTTGCGCACTTCCTTGGACATAAAATGGTTTTTTTACAACAACAGCTGGTTTTTTATCGCCTCGTACGTCAATCCAAATATTGCTTCCAATTTTTGCAAATTCAGAGGTGACATATGCCATCCCAATATTTTTAGACAATGTTGGAGAAGGGCTACCACTTGTAATCAAACCTATTTCAGAACCATTCTCAGCAGCTGAAAATACTTTATAACCATGTCTTCCAATAGCCTTATCTTGCATTTCAAACGCTATTAACTTGGTTTTAGTTCCGGATTCTTTCTGCATTAGTAAAGTTTTTTTCCCGATAAAGTCAGGCTTATCAAATTTTGTAATCCAACTCAAACCACATTCCAATGCAGTTTTAGATTGATCCATATCATTTCCATAGAGTAAATATCCACACTCCAAACGGAGAGTATCTCTAGCGCCAAGGCCACATGGTTTTACTCCTAACTCACTACCTGCTTGGAGCAAAGCTTTCCATATTTTTGCTGCTGAAGACGCTGGAACATACAATTCATATCCCAGCTCTCCTGTATAACCCGTCCTTGCAATAATAGAGGGAGTTCCCAACACCTTTCCTTCTGCAAAATGATAATAAGCTAAATCATGAATTTTTACGTCTACAACTTTTGCAATTAATTCTCTGCTTTTTGGCCCTTGAACAGCTATTTGCGCATAATCATCACTCAAATTTTCTATTATAACTCCCTGTTTGGGACAATTTTCTTTTAACCATGCTAAATCTTTTTCAATATTACTAGCATTGACACAGATAAAAAATGAATCAAGTCCTCTTTTATAAATGATAATGTCATCTATTACAGTTCCATTTTCAGTACAAAAAGCATTGTATTGGGCTTGTCCAATTGTTAATTTAGATAAATCATTAAGTGTGGTGTATTGCAGGAAATCAAATGCGCCTCTCCCAATTACATTGATTTCGCCCATGTGACTTACATCAAAAAGACCAACCGCATTTCTTACACATTTATGTTCATCAACTAATCCAGAATATTGAACTGGCATAGACCAGCCAGCAAATGGAACCATTCTTGCGCCAAGAGCTATATGCTCTTCATAAAGTGGAGTTAATTTTAACTTTTCTTCAGATGTCATTTAGTTACCCTCGGTTTAAGGTTAAATTTCTGCAACGTATCATCTTGACTTGAAAGTTATTAGTCAACAAAAAGGAAAAAATCTTTGTAATATTCTTATTACAAAGATTTTTTAAAATACAGTGGATGTATGAAGATTTTGCTTTCAGATTATTTCTTTAACATATCTTTGTTTCTATTATAAAAATCTATAGATTCTTTAATAACTTTTTCAGCTTCTTCTTTTCCTTGCCATCCAACAATTTCAACTTTTTTGTTTTCTAACAACTTATAAGTTTTGAAAAATTGTTCGATTTCTTTTAAATAATGCGGATTAATTTCTTCTAGCTGTTTGATGTCTGTTATATGTTTGAACTGCGGATCATCAGAATGAACAGCAAGAATTTTATCGTCAGCATCACCACCGTCGATCATTTTTAAACAGCCGATTACTCGAGCGTCCATCATGCTAAGTGGGTGTACAGGATCTTGCCCTATCACCATAACATCTAGGGGATCACCGTCATCACAATAAGTTTGAGGGATAAAACCGTAATTAATAGGATAAAACATTGGGCTAGAAAGAACTCTATCTAGAAATAAAAGACCTGAATCAGCGTCTATTTCATACTTATTTTTTGAACCACGAGGAATTTCAATAATAGCTGTAACAATTGAAGGAACTTTTTCACCAACGCTGACGGAATGCCATGGGTGCCAAGGATTAACTGACATATTTTAACTCCAAAATGTTTATAAAATAGTTTATCATTCTCACCCAAAAGTGCTTTAAGGGAAGAGTGATAAAGAAGATGGTCTGTTGTACATGCAGATAGCACTTTTGAAAAGAAAAATGAATGCTTTAAGTTCGAACAAATTAAAAAAGGTTATTTTTATGACAGAAAAAAAGAAAACCAAACCTATTAAATTGGAATGGAGCGGTAACATCGCTTCTGTAGGGCAGGAGTCACCAGTAAATTTAAAGAAATCGGAAACTAAAGAAGAAAAAAAACAGCCCAATGCTATTCAAGGAAAATTAAAAATAAGAACTGAAACAAAAGGTAGGGCAGGAAAGCCAGTAGCCATATTATTTAACTTTAGCGATCCGGAAGCACATAATCCAGAAAGTCTAAAACTGCTTTGCTCAAAACTTAAAACTTCTCTGGCCTGCGGCGGAACAGTTGAAAATAATGAAATTGTATTAACAATTCGTGAAATTAATAAATTAAAAGAAGTACTTAAAAATTTTCAATTAAATTCTAATTAAAAAAAATCTTAAGAAAAATAAAATCATAAAATAAACATTAATAATGATTTTTATTAAATATTAAATTTTGGTAACTTTTATAAATAAGCAATACAAAACTTGAACAATATTAATTTTTCTTGTAGAGATATTGTGACTTTTATTTGCTATCAATAGTCTACCAATAACAAATTCATAAAATATATGTCGTTAATTTATAGTCAAGGAAGGTTTTAAATTGAAGACAAAAGTAACAAAGTTCAATGGACTATATGTTTGTTTGCATATTCCCGAATTCTGGAATGGAAAAACAGTATTGTATGTTCATGGAGGCCCTGGAAGTCATTCATATGATTTTGAATGTGGAATTCAATCTTTTCCCCAATTAAAAAATTCTATGTTTGCTTTTATTACCTATGATCAAAGGGGCTCAGGCCGCTCTGAGAACAGTTCACAAAGTTTAAAAGAACTTTCACACGCTATAAATATAGAAGACTTGACCTATCTAATAAAAGATTTACCAAAAATCTTTAATTTAGATAAGATTGATATTGTTTTTGGGCATAGCTATGGTGCCCGTTTAGTTTATGACACTTTATGGAAGCATCCACATATAAACATTTTGTATTTACTTGTAGGCACAAATATTTATCCAAATGATGCTTTTAATACTTCACTTTTTCTTGATTTACAAATATTGAAAAATACTCAGCCCGAAGAATATGAGCTTGCTTTAAAATTAATTGTAAATAATAATAAAGAACCTTATTTACTTTCACCAAAAATAAGAAAACTTTTTAACTGTCTGAGTAGCAGACAGACAGCAAGGCAACATTTTTATTGGGCTAATCCTAAAGTCCAAACATGGTGGAACAAAATAAACACAAATAGTAAAGTTCATGATAATGATGAAGTCTACTTTAGAATTGTTGAAACATTTAATGATGAAAAATTTAATACAGGAAATTATGACCCCAGTCATTTATGCCAATTTGGAAAATATATAATTGGTTTTCATGATATATTAATGAATGGTACAACAACGTTTCCTGAAATTAAAAATAATATTATTAAATGTTATGCTTCTTCGCACTACCCACAGTTTGAAGAACCAGAAATATTTATCAATGCATTAAGAAGTTTATTACATGAAGAACAAAATTATACCCCAAATTATAAAAATGTTAGTGGCAATGCTTAATTCTATATTTTAAAATTTAGAAAATGATTTTTAAAAATCAGCTCTCACCCAGCCTAAAATTATGTTACTTTTATCAGAAAAATCTTCTTTTTTATAATTTTTATAATTTACATCATAAATAACGAATTTATTATCTTTAGCCACTAAAGCCAGCCTTCTTGAATATTTTTCTTTTTCTTCCCAAACTGAATTGTTATAATTTGCTTCAGCTATATCTACATATCCTTCAGAAATATTCACATTTACTATCACCGCAACATGCCCATATGGAAGATTTTCATCTTTTCCAGATTTTTTATAAATTAATAAATCACCTTCTTTTGGAATCGTAGTTTCACCATTTGAAGTTTTAATAAGTTTAATTTTTTTTCCAGTTTTTAAATCTTCCGCCGAGGTAAGGTCAAAAATTTCATTTGCGGTATCTACTGATCCAAAAGTGATATTTTTTTGAGTTATCCACCACCGTCTTGCATACTCAACGCATTGCCATTTAATTCCCGTGTATACATCTTTTTCATTTTCTTTTTTAAATGAATTTGGAATGGGCTTTACACATTCCGAACGACAATTTGAATAGGCGCTAACTCCATTACTAGCACCTAGTTTTTCTCCATATGGAGTGACGCACTTATTCACGGCTGAATTTTCACAATATTTTGTTAAATCAGCAGCAAATATAGAGGAATAACTTAAAGACAATAATAATATTATTTTTTTCATAACTCTCCTAATTAGAAAAAGTATAATGCAAAAATGTGGTCAAATTTTTAAATTAAAGCATAATGCTAAAAAATTAAAAATACTTAACCTTACTTTCCTCTTCCAACAAAAAAGTTTAGCATGGTATAGCCAAGATCACCGCATTAACATAAAGGAAAAAAAAATTGAATCTAATTGATTTACTTAAAGAAAAAATACCGCCTGAAAAGTTATTTAAATTGCTTCGCTTTTGGCCTCCATACTTAGGAGCTGGTATTAAAGTTACAAATGTCAGTACAGATATTTTGAAGCTTGAAGTCGAAATGGATCTCACTTGGTATAACAAAAATTTTGTGGGCACTCATTTTGGAGGCTCACTTTTTGCCATGACAGACCCATTTTACATGCTAATGCTGATAAAAAACTTAGGAAGTAGCTATATAATTTGGGATAAATCAGCAAAAATTGAATTTATAAAACCAGCAAAAGGAAAAGTCAAAGCTCATTTTGAATTTACAAAAGATGAGATTGATGAAATTAAATATAATTGTGACATTAAGAAAAAATATATCTTTAATAAAGAAATATTTATTTTCGATGAAATAGGAGAATTGGTAACAAAAGTGGAAAAAACTTTGTATGTTAAAAAATCTAACGTTACTTAGATCTTAAAATATCAACTATAACTTCAATAATATTTTCAACATAATCACTATTCTTTTTTAAATCTTTCTTTATAACATTGTAACTATCAAAAATAAGCGAATTTACTAAACTATAAATAATAAATCCATAAAATTCAGCCGTATATTTGTTTGATATTTCTCCGATATTTTGCAATTTATTAATTTTTTTAATCCATAAATGAGGAGACATATTACTTTCAATCTTAAAAACATCTTGGCTATCTTCTAATTGTTGCCATTGCATCAGCCTTTTGATTCTTGGATCACTATTGTAAAAATTAATTCTAGAAATTACGATACTGTTAATCAATTCAATTAAAGTATTGCTTTTTAAATTTTCCTTAACAGAGTTAGATAAATTTACATTTAAAAGATGCTTTTTTACTGTTTTCCAAAGCTCAAGTTTATTTCCTACATGATGATAAATTAAACTTTGGTTAATTCCTGCTTCTTTAGCTATTTCACTAATTGAAGCTCCTGAAAATCCTTTTTGAATAAAAAGATTTGTTGCAGCTTCGATGATTTTTAATTTTGTTTTTTTCATATCAGCACCAGAATATAAAATTTATCTATTCCCAAAAATAATTATTGTTAATTCATTAAATTTCCATGTTAATGAATTTTTCTTTTAAATAATGGAAAACAAAAAAAATCAAGTTTAATTACAACCAAAACAACAGACTAGCATGCTAGAAGCAAATTAAATTTATAAACAATAAATTTATGACATAAATTATTTGATAAAAAACAAAATATTGCTGAAAATAATTTTAAAAGTTAATTAGGAGTTAAAACATGAAAGAAAAAAATGAAACAAGTATAGAAATTGAAAAATATGAAAGAAAAAAAATTTATGACTATTTTTTAATATTTCTTCACTGGTGGAATGCTTTATCAATTTTTTGCTTAATGCTAACTATTTGGATTAAACCTTTATTAAAATCTTTAAATAATTGGAAAGAAGTTCTTTATAGTTTCCATACATATATTGGATACGCTTTAATATTTGGATTAATTTTACGAATAATATGGGGAATTATTGGACCAAAACATGCAAGATTTATTAATATGTTTCAACCATCACTATACTTTAAAGTTATAAAATTAAAAAAATTTAAACTTTTAAAAAGCCAAGATTGGGGGCATGATATTCTTGGTAGTTTAGCATACTTAAAAGTTTATATACTTCTTTTTATTCAAGCATTAACAGGTTTATACTTAGCAGGAAAAGTTTTGAGTATAGGTCCATTTATGAATTTTATGGTATTTACAAGTGAGAAAACAATCTCAGACAAAATTATGAAAAAAACTCATGAAATAATTTTCTATATATTAATGATTTTTATTATAATTCATATTTTTATGTTAATTTATACTGAAGTAAAAGAAAAATTCCCTGTTGCACAATCAATGCTAAGCGGTTTCCAATATCGGAAGAAAAAATAATTAATTCATTTGTTTGAAAGTTTGTGTGTATAAGAATTTATCAGAATTTCCTTCATATAAATGCAATTCTAGTGAGCCATTTTCTTTGATTGAATACTTCATATTATAACTTACTTTCATATTATTTCTTTCAAATACATATTTATTCGTTGTTTCAAAAGAGTTAATATCAATTTCATCTCCAAAAAAATGTGCTTTTCTATCTCTAGAGTCTAAAATTAATTGAGCATAAAATATAAATTCACTTCCAGATTTTATATTTAAGAAACATTCAGAAAAAAATTCTCTTTTTGCTTTAACATCACAATAAGCTACAACATATTCTCTTCCCCATTTTGTCACAAAATATTTTCTATCAAGACAAGCTTCTTCCTCTTTTGTTATTTTTACTTTTGCAGTTTGTATATTTATTCCTTGCAAAAACTCTTTTGATTGTGAACTAGCAATTTTACAACTTTGATTTATATTTTCTTGATCTGGTTTAAATTGTTGTACATACTGTTTTATTATATTTTGATCAACAATTTGTGAAACATGGTCATGAGATTCAGATGAAAAAGCATTAAAATGCATAAGGAAGATATTAGTCAGAGAAAAACAAGATATGAAAGAAATTTTTTTCATATTGAATCCTATTTTATTTGAATTATTTTAAACAAAAATTGAAGAAATAGATTGATCTAATTACGAATAGAAAAAAAACTAATAATTTTTAAATTTTTTATGTCTATTTATAACTAAAATCAAAGTGATGTTATTATATTTTTATATTTTGTCAATAATTTTAAATAATTATTTTTGGTATGTTATTTTAATTTTATTATTATTTCCAAAGTAACTTTATTAATTTATTCAAATTAATAATACAAATGTACATCGTATTTATTTCTTGTATTTGAAATGCAAACACTTTTAAGAATAAACTAAAATTCTATTATTGTAATTATATTGTAATAATTATAATTAATTTTTCAAAATATAAAATTTTATATAGATTTATGCTTAAATTTAGTGCATAATTTAATAACCTACATTCTAAGGAACTTAGGAGAAATAGGAGATTTTCATTGGAAAAAGATAGTAATTTCATAAATTTACATAATACATCGCTGCTAAAAGCTCTTGCTAATAGAAAAGCCTATTTTGACTCCCTTTCTCCTGCAAAAAGAGAAGAAGCATATAAATTTCAAGAGATTATAGATAGTGAATTAGCCAAAGCTGGCAATCAAGCAAACCGCATGTCTGTGATTCAAAGGTTAATGCGTGAACAACTTCTAGAGCTGCAAAAACAAACAAGCTCCCTTGCAGGAAGCTTGAAAGAATTAGGTGAAAACATACATTCATTAAAACCTGAAAACTTCGAACATTAATCATACCACAAAATAAAACTCACAAAATGTAACTAAGATTTTCACAATCTTGTTATAACTAATATTCAAAAAATCCCCCCCCTTTCTCTTCAATTAAAATCATTGTAATGTCGCAACACTGTTTATGCATTTGTTTTCGAGCAGGCATAGGGTTAGGCACCCGTTTTTTTTGATATTTTAATTTTGGAGAGTTTCATGAACATTCATGAGTATCAAGCTAAGGATTTACTTTCCCGTTTTGGACTTAGTATTCCACAAGGTAAATTAGCATACACCGCTACTGAAGCTGAGTGGGCTGCCCGTAATTTAGGCTGTGGAAAAGATGGAAGAATTGCAGTTGTAAAAGCTCAAGTTCATTCAGGAGGAAGAGGTAAAGCTGGTGGGGTGAAACTTGCAAAAACGCCAGAAGAAGCTTTTTCTGCTGCAGAAAAAATGCTTGGAATGACTCTTGTTACAAATCAAACTGGCCCACAAGGGAAAAAAGTTCATAAATTACTTATTGCTGAGGGATGTGATATTGAAAAAGAATATTACTTTGCTTTAGTAGTGAACAGAGAGACGGCGACTATTGGCGTTATGGCTTCAACAGAAGGCGGCATGGATATTGAAGAAGTTGCTGAAAAACATCCTGAAAAAATAATTACTGCAGATATTGATCCTACAGTTGGATTACAAGATTTCACAGTCCGTAAATTAAGTTTAGGTCTTGGTTTCGGACTAGGAACACCTCTGGCAAAAGATTTTGCAAAAACTTTAAAAGGCCTCTATCAAGCTTTTCTTACATATGACTGCTCAATGGTTGAAATTAATCCACTCGTTCTCACCAAAAAAGGTTCATTGGCAATACTTGACTGTAAAATGAGCTTTGATGAAAATGCGATGTTTAGACATCCAGATATTGCTGATTTAAGAGACTATGAAGAAGATGATCCAAGAGAATTAGAAGCTTCAAAATATGGATTAAGTTATGTTTCACTTGAAGGTAACATTGGCTGTTTAGTTAATGGAGCTGGATTAGCTATGGCAACCATGGACATAATTAAACAAACTGGAGGACAACCTTCTAACTTTTTAGATGTTGGAGGAGGCGCCAGTCAAGAAACAGTAACTCAAGCTTTCAGAATTATTCTTCGTGACAAAGCTGTTAAAGGTATTTTTGTAAATATCTTTGGTGGAATTATGAAATGCGATGTCATTGCAAACGGTATTGTTGCCGCAGCTAAGGAACTAGGATTAAAAGTACCATTAGTCGTTAGACTCGAAGGTACAAATGTTGAGCTAGGGAAAAAAATATTAACAGAATCAGGATTAAATATTTTAAGCGCATCGTCCATGGCTGATGGAGCGCAAAAAATAGTTCAAGCTGTAAAGTAACAAAATCTTAAAGGAAAATAATTATGTCTATTCTTGTAGGTAAACAAACAAAATTAATTTGCCAAGGAATTTCTGGTAGCGCTGGTAAATTTCATTCAGAAAAATGCGCAGAATATGGAACAAATTTAGTTGGAGGAGTTGTTCCTGGGAAAGGCGGCTCTACAGTTTTAGATAAACCAGTATTTAATACAGTAGCTGAAGCTATGCACAAAACAGGTGCTAATGCATCTATGGTTTTTGTACCTCCACCTTTTGCAGCGGATTCTATCTTAGAAGCGATCGATGCTGGTATTGAATTGATTGTTGCTATCACTGAAGGAATTCCAGTACTAGACATGTTGAGAGTTAAAAAAGCTCTTCTAAATGCTGGTGGTAAAACAAGGTTAATAGGACCAAACTGTCCAGGAGTCATTACCCCAGGTGATAAATGTAAAATAGGTATCATGCCCGGACATATCCATCTGCCTGGACGCATTGGGATTATTAGTAAATCAGGAACATTAACATACGAAGCCGTAGGCCAAACTTCTGCTTTAGGAATAGGGCAATCAACTTGTGTAGGAATTGGCGGAGATCCTATTAATGGTACAAGTTTTATTGATGTTCTTGAAATGTTTCAAAAAGACCCTGAGACAGATGCTGTAATAATGATAGGGGAAATTGGTGGAACTTTAGAAATTGAAGCTTCTGACTGGATTAAAAGGAATATGAAAAAGCCAGTTGTAGGCTTTATAGCAGGTCAAACTGCTCCTAAAGGAAAAAGAATGGGACATGCCGGAGCTATTATTAGCGGCGGAAAAGGTACCGCTGAAGAAAAAATAGATGCTATGAAATCATGTGGCTTACATGTCGCAATGAGTCCAGCTGATATGGGCATAACTTTGAAAAAGGCATTAGGCCTTTAATTCTATTACCGGTGATTAATGAGAAGAAATGCCAATTATTAGTTCGATAATAATTGGCATTTTTATTTTTGCAAGATACAATATAGGTAACTTATAAGACTAGTAAACTATAATTTTGGTAAATATCTATGCAATACTCCCAAAATGTCATTGGAAAAAATTTTTTCTATAAAAACTCTTTGCTATTTTTTATTTTTATTTTCACAGCCATATTTATTTTAATTGAATTAAAGAATGGAAGATATTGGCAAAGTGATTTTGAAGTATACTACAAAGCTGCCGTACGAATGCTAAATTCTGAAAATTTATATAGAATTGTAGAAGATAATTTTTATAGATATAAGTACTCACCTGCAGCAGCTATTCTTTATACACCATTTACTTTATTACCATTTGAAATAGCAAAATATTCATACACTTTTTTTCTTAGCTTTCTTATATATATAATAATAAAAATATCATATAAAATGTCAAAAATTGATGACAATTATATTCAAACTTATAAAAATAAACTTTTTGTATATTGTATTATCATGGTTGGAATTGCAAATAATTTTACTCGAGAATTGCATCTTGGACAAGCTAATATAATAATTCTATTTTTTTCTTTATTTTCTGTTTATACCAAAGATAAAAATCGTTTTCTTTCAGCTTTTTTTCTAGCGTATTCTGGTATAATAAAACCATATTTTATTTTATTCATAGTATACTATATATTACAAAAAGAATTTAAATATCTTCTGTATTTAATTTTGTCTATATTAATAATATCATTTATACCATTAATATTTTTTAATTTCAATTCTTTTATTGAAAACTACCAGTTATGGTTTAATGAAATAAAAATAGAAATTTTAAGAGAAAGAAGTGAAATTAGTTATGGCAATATATCAATATTCACTTTTTTCGATAATTTTTTCATTAGTATCTTAAATTTAAAAAAAGAATTATCTCATATTATTACATTATCTTTAACTGGAATTTTTACTTACTTATTTTTAATTGAATCCAAAAAAAAATTGGATAAAAATTTACGATCATTTTACAATTTTTCATTTCTATTAAGCTTAATACCTTTATTAGCTTCAAATGGAAGAAGTATTTACATATTTTCATTTCCTTTAATTTTTCTTACATCATTTATTTTTAAAAGAAAAAATAACTTACTTATTACTTTATACATTATTGCTATTTTTCTAATTGGTATTAATTTTGGAGATATTCAACTTATATCGACATTTATAAGAAAATACTCTTTAATGCCTTTAGGAGTATTAATTCTATTATCTATATTGTTTTATAATGTAAAAAAAATAAAAATAACAAATACTGCAGGAATTTAAATTAATGAAGAAATTCAATTTTTTTTTCTTATTCTTAATATTCTCTTCTTTAAAAGCTTTTGGACAAGATAGTAATCTTTTAAAAATTGGTTATTTCGATATCAAACCATTTTCATATTATGACGAAAAAAAAAGAAAAGATACCGGAATTATTTTAGAATTTTTAAAAGAGAAGATTCTTACCTTTAAAAATAAAAAAATCGTATTTCAACAATATCCTTTGTCTAGAGTATTAACTGAATTAAATTTAAATAAAATTGACGCTATTGCTTTTCTAGCTAAAACAAAAGAAAGAGAAAAGAATTTTAACTATACAAAAACCCCCATCTATACTTCAAATAGTTTTATGACCTTCTTAAAAACTTCACCAATAAATTATATTAAAAATATTGAAGATATAAAAAATGAAACGATTGGAATTGGACAACATGCTGCTCTTTGTGATTTCTTAGAAAAAAATAGGGACCAACTTACTTTTGAAGAATCATCAGCAGAAAATTACAATATTGTGCTCATCAATAAATTACTATTTAATAGAATTTCTGCTGCTTATACATATTTACCAGATTCATTATATTATGAAGCTAAGAAGAGCAACACTTTAAAGCAATTAAAATTTATCAAAATACCGGAAAGTCCAGTTTCGGTTTATTTTGTCCTTTCAAAAAATTTTATCCCAAAAGAGCAAGATTTAATTGAAAAAAATTTAAAAAATAATCACTTACTATATAAACCAGAATTTAATTGAATTGACTTTAATTTTTTTCCAAAATTTTCTGTTTCAAGATTACATGGTTTTATTTCTACTATGAGTTTCATGTTATTTATAAACTCAAAATTTATATCATTTAGTTGATTAATATCTTCTATTAACTGATAATTAATATTCCACATTTCAGCCCAAGATTTAAATTGCAAATCATGGTTATTCTTACAAAAATCAACCGTTTCCCCACCAAGTACACTATTAAATATTTGCCCCCCAGAATTATTAATAATAAATATTATAAATGCTATATTTTTATTGTATTGAGCCCAAAGACTCTGCAAATCATATAATGTAGTTAAATCACCAAATATGCCAATATTAAGTTTATTCTCAACAGCACAGCCTAAAAAAGTTGAAATTTGACCATCTATTCCATTTGCTCCTCTTGAAGCTTCAATTTGCAAATCTTTATTTTCATATGTGGCAATAAGATCCCAAGTTCTTATAGGCAAACTATTTCCTAAATAAATAAGACTTTTCTTTGGTATCTTAAGAGACAATTTATGTAAAAAAGAATGTTCAGAATTAGGAAATTCATTTAAAATTTCTAAAGCACTGCAATAATTGTCATAAGATTGATTAATTAATAATTCCATTTTTTTATTTACAATATTAAAATCTGACAATAAAATTTCTTTTAGTTTAGGAAAAAAATCTCTAAAATTTACTTGTAAATGATCGGCCTTATAAGAACCAGAAAAATGAGACTCAGAAATTGATAACACATTTAATTTTAAATTACTTTCATCAATTTCACGCCAAATTTTATGGGTAGGAGTATTCCCAATTTTTAAAACACTATCAAAATCTAACTTTAAATGTTTAGCTCTTTCCCATAAATTATTTGCAAATAAAATTTTAATTTCATTTAATTCTTCGCATTCACGCAAATTTGAAATTGATTCAAGATAAACAGGTCTATTTAAATACCTTAAAAAATTAATTAAAACTGATTTATTTTCAATATAATTCTTCGAAACAAGAACTAATAAATTTTTACTTTCACTGATAAATTTTTTGAATACTTCAAATTCATTTGAGTAATTTAAAGTTAATTCCCCAATATTATCTTTTATTAAATTATCAAAATTATATTCTTTTATTTCATTAGACTGCAATGGAACATCAAAGCAAGGATTTATATGAATGGGTTTATTTTTCCTATAACAAGAAATATTAAATTCATCGTGCGCTTCAATATCAATACATACTGAGACATAGTTTCCAAATATATTTTTTTGTTCAATAGTTTGGGGCGAACCAGTTCCTCTTTGCTTTTTAGGTCTATCAGCAGTTACTACTACTAAGGGTAAATCAGAATAATAAGCTTCAATAACAGCAGGAAATAACTCAGCTACTGCTGTGCCAGAAGTAACAATAACAGCAACAGGTGAGTTTAATGCTTTCATTCTTCCTAATGCATAAAATGCCAAGCTTCTTTCATCAAAATGGCTATAAATTTTTATTTCTTTATTACTTAATAAAAGTTCTATTAAAGGAACATTTCTTGCACCTGCACAAACATAAAATTCCCTAACTCCCCACTGCATAAGATTTTTAATAATTTTGTAGGAAAACTCAGAATTCATAATTTAATCCTAGATTTTTAATAATAGATTGGATTTTAAATTTTATTTCATTCATTTCTTCTTGATAAATACTTTCATTGATCACTCCACCTCCAGCGGTAATTTGCACATCAAAATTATCCCATTCAATACCTCTAATAAGACATACGCAAAATGATTTTTTATTACTCAACATAATTCCAAATGGTGCAGCAAAATTTTTTCGTTGGCTAGAATTAAGGAATGACTCTTCTATCCAAAATTGATTATTTTTTGGATAAATACCGACTGCAGGTGTTGGATGCAAAAGGTTTACTAATTTTAAAAAATTAAATTCCGAATTTAAATTCAAGTATATATCAGTTTTTAAATGAATAAGGTGAGGTAACTCAAATATAGTGGTTTGACCTATTTTTACTTCTCCATACAAATTTAAAGATTTTTTAATCCCTTCTATAACAAAATTATGTTCATTATTCATTTTTGGATCGTGCAAAAATTTATCTATGTCTACATTTATTTCATTTTTAATAGTTCCTGCAAGAGCGATAGTAAATATACTATTATTTTCTTGTAAAAAAATAAGTTCTGGACTTGCCCCTATTATTCCTTTATTCTCTTCCCAAAAACCATATAAATGACACTTATTATTTTTAATATTTTTAATTATATTTTTAATAAAATACAATTTGTTTTTATTATCTATTTCAAAATTACCTGGCAAGAAAGAAAATGGAACTCCTTTTTGAATGTTTTTATTTTTAATACTATTCTTAATTAAGTCATATTGATTTTTATAAAACAAATCATCAAATTTATTCCATTTTATATCTGGAATTTCAGAAATATCTCTCTCCAAAATGTTTTGAAATGTTTCAATAGAAAACTCAAAAAATTTATTCCCTTTAAAAAAAGATTTTCCATTTTTAAAATAAAAATCACTAAAATAAAAATAAGGATATGCTAAATTTTCATTTGATTGATATTTTTCTATAGATTCATACATACACCAAATTTTATTTTCTTGTGGCGAAGACACAAACATTCCAGAATTCAAAAATTCTTCTAAATTAAATAATTCCATTTAATTTCCTAGCAAACGTTTTGTTAATTGCATTTAACTTGCAATAAATCATATAAATTTTGAAAATCTACTGGATAAGGAGCTGTAAATTTCATTTCATTTCCATGCCGCGGATGAACAAATCCCAAATGTAAAGCATGCAGCATTTGGCGTGGAGAACTTTTTGTTACCGTAGCAAAAAGTTCTTTTTTATTTTTTAACTTATCAGGAATTTTAGAATAAAGTGAATCTCCAACTATTCCATTTCCTAAATATGCCATTTGTACTCTAATTTGATGAGTTCTTCCTGTATATAGTGAGCAGGAAACCAAAGAAAATTCTTCATTTCCAAACTCTTTAAGTAATTTATACTTCAGAATAGCTTTTTTCCCAATACCTTCTTCCTGAACGGAATATTTTAAGCGATTTTTTAAATCTCTACCATGCCAAGTTTCAATATTACCCTCTATTTTAGGCAATTTGCCATATACTATAGCATGATAGATTCTTGTTTGAGAATGTTCAGCAAATTGTTGCGAAAGGTGAGTTAAAGCCAATTGTGATTTAGCTACAACCATAACTCCACTAGTATCTCTATCAAGACGATGCACAATCCCCGCCCTTACAGGACCACCTAAGGAAGGTAAAGTCATTCCTGTGTATGCCAAAATAGCGTTAACTAACGTTCCTGATTGAACACCTGCTCCAGGATGAACAACCATCCCAGCTTCTTTATTTATTACTATTAAATCTTCATCCTCATATAAAATATTTAAGGGAATTCTTTCACCAACTGGTTCTTTATTGATTTCATTGAGGAAAGAAAAATCTATTTCGGCAATTTGATTTTTCTTTAGTTTATAAGAAGATTTAAAGAATTTATTGTCAATTTTAACTTTTTTATTCTCTATCAATTTTGTTGCAAATGATCGGCTAGGTATCATATCAAACATACGAGTTATAAAAATATCTAAACGCTGATTATCAAATTCATCAGGTACTTCAATGGTAACCACAGATTTTTCTTGCATAATACGCCAACCTATTTTTTAGGTTGACTAAGAAATTACTTCTTTTTCATCAACCTTTTTTTATTTCTATATATTTCTATGAGAGCTTCAACAAGCTCTTTTTTCTCTATTCCTAAATAACTAAGGTAAGAGCTAAAAAAGCCTTTTGCATAGACTTCAGCTGGTAAATTTTCAAAATGATCAGTCTCTATTGCCTCTAAATAATTCTTGCTTACTTTTATTTTTAAAGACATTTCATCAATTGATACATCCATTTTTTCTCTAATATTTTTTAAAAATAATCCATTAATATTATTTTTATTTCTTAACATTTCTTGAATACTGTTTAATAATAAATGGTTTTTAGTAGCTTCTGCTTTTATGTTTTTAGATTGAATTGGAATTTTTGCATTAAATATACTTTCAACTGGTTTAATTGAATGTGTTTTATTAACTAAATTAGATTTTTTTTCAATTATTTGATTATAAATAGGAGTATAATCATCATCGAATTCACTTGAGCTACTTTCTGGAGGATTATTATTTCTTAATGTTTGATGAGTCTTTTTAGGGAATAAGGTTGCTGATATAACAACTTCTTCTTGATCTAAAGAATTATCATCATCAAGATAGTTGACTAATTCTTGAAATGCTTTTTCTACTTCATCATATAATAATTGAGTATTTTGACTATTTTTTTCAGCTTCTTCAAGTTGTTTTCTTTTATTTCTATAAGCTTCTTCAATTTTTAGTAAGGAAACTTCACCTTCAGGCAATCCAAGGACCTCAAATGGATTCTTTCTTTTAAATTGTATTTCCATAATTTAACCAGCTTTTTCTTTACCTTGGTTATCAGCAAACATTTTAATAATTCTATCAGTTATATGATTAATGTTAACAGCTATTGTGGATAAAGGATAATCTATAATAAGAGGTCTCCTTACACGCACAGATTTCCATACTGCATCATCATATCTTGTTGAACCCAAAAATTGAGCAGAAAAACCAAAGTATCTGTTACAAATAACTGACATCGATTCACCAAGGTCTCGATCTTCTTTTGTTCTAACCTGGTTCATTATAATACCAATATTTGTAGCTTCAATCATATCTTTAATTTGTTTTCCAACTTCTTTATTTTTTTGAGCGAAATTTATAATTTGAGAGAAAGGGGTTTCTGTTGATTTAGGATTTGAAATTTTTCTTAACAATTCTGATTCCACTTCTTCTTCGATTTCAAAAGCTTTACATATACTTTGAATTTTACGGTACAGCACACTCTTCATAAAAACATAAGCATTTTCAATACTAGTAGGCTCAGGAGCAACAACTAAAATTCCACCATGAGAAAATATAAAAAAATCTAATGTATGGATATGTGTGCCTGCTCCTAAATCCAAAAAAACAAAATCTGCTTCAAGTTCTTGCAATTTTGAAATCAATTTTATTTTTTGGGAACTTTGTGGTTTAATTTGTTGCCAGAATTCTTGTCCACCACCATATAAAGTCAAATTGGGCAGGCAACAAGAAATTCCAGTTTCTTCTAAGGAAGACACATTCCCATGGATAAAATCTGAAATTCCTTTTTGTGGAGTAGGAACTCCTAAGCAAGTATGAAGATTTGCAGCTCCGAGATCTAAGTCCACAACAGAAACTTTGTAGCCAAGAGCAGCTAAACGGACACAAATATTTGCAGATAAAAAACTTTTCCCAATTCCACCTTTTCCACCACCAATCGAAATAATTTGTGGTGTAGGAGAATTTTTTTGTCCTTGTTTTGTTACTTTGTCAGATGAAATTGAAGAGTTTAAATTAACACTGCCGTCATTCATGTTTAAATATTTTTTATCGTTATTATTTTTACTAGAAAAATGCTCGTTAGGAATTTGTTCTGAATTTTCATTATCCGTCGTTTTTTGTGTATTATAATAAGCTTTAATAATACGTTCCGTGAAATCAGAAGAGTCTTTGCTATTTGGTTTAAAAATCCCTTTTGTCACCGTCTTAAGCATATGTCTTTTACCCTGCTTAGATATAAAATTTATTTTATTATCGGATATTTAAGAAAACTTGAGGCGAAAAAATTTGCAGGGCTGAAATTGCATAGTCAAATAAATAAGACGATTTGGAAGAATTATTTTTTCTCGTGTTTTTGTTCTAACTTTGGACCACCTGGAGCAAAGTTTCCATTTTGATCTACTTCTCGCATAATCTTTATACCTTCATTCTTATGGAAAAAATCTCTTCCACTCAATTCTGTTAAAGTAATAGCAAAGAACAGAATCATAAAAAGAACTGCAGAACCAAAAACAAATGAATAGAATTTATCTTCATGAATGAGTTCCATAAAAAATACTGCAACAAGTACTGACTGAATTAAGGCCACTGATAAGATAACAACTAATTTCCAGATACTTGGAATTGGAAGAAAAGATATCCCCACGTTAACAAAGATCATTATAAATAGAACGGTAAAGATTGCCAAATATAGTTTTACTGGCAACAATCCATGTCCGCCGTTATTACTTCCTGAATTATTTTCTGAATTACTTTTTGAAGTAAAATGATTTTGGTTTTTAAACATTATCAACTCCTAATTTCTTACTTCGCAAGATAAAGTAATGGAAATAAAAATATCCAGACAATATCAACAAGGTGCCAAAATAAACTCGTATTTTCTAAAGAAACATAGTTCTCTGAATTAAATTCACCTCTAGCAGCCCGAATAAGCATCCAAGTCATTAAGCCTAAACCTACAACAATATGTAATCCGTGCATACCCGTCATAACGTAGTATAAGCCAAAAAAGATATGCGCTAGAGGATTTTGTATTTCAGCTTCAGCAATTGGATGAAAATATTTACCTGGGTAATAGCCTTCATGAAAGTGCATACCCCATTCTGTCATTTTAATAATTAAAAACATCAATCCACAAATCATAGTGGCCACTAAAAATTTAATAGTACCACTTCTATTATTAGAACGTGCAGATCTTACACATAAACTCATGGTTAAAGAACTTACTAAAAGAATAACACTATTTATAGTCCCTAATTTCCAATCCATTGAGGTTTGCGCTTCTGCAACCATTTCAGGATACATGTATCTAACAAAACCAAAAGCACAAAATAATCCTGAAAAGAATAGAAGCTCTTGCGCCATAAAAACCCACATGCCCAACTTACCAGCTGCAGTTTGTTGATCCATCGTTTTAAAATGATGGGCATGATATTTCGGATGATTTGTATTATGGTCAGTCATAAATTAGTGTCCCCCTGCCTTAGTTGGCTTCACAAGTTCATCAAATTCATACGGACCATTCTTTGAGATGGGTTGGTGTTCAAAGTTATGCTCTATTGGAACAACTGCAGTTTCAGTCCATTCCATAGATTTTCCTTTCCAAGGATTTGTTTTAGTTTCATTTTCACCATAAAAGATTGAATGAATCCAGTTAAACAGAACAATAAATAAACCTATGGATAAAACATAAGAACCTATTGTTGATAATACATGAAAAGTATAATATTCAGGCAAATAATCGTAATAACGCCGAGGCATACCACGAGTTCCCATAATAAATTGCGGGAAAAATGTTAGATTAAATCCAATGAAAACTACAACCGCACTAATATTTCCCCAAGTTTGGCTGAATTTTTTACCAGTAATTTTAGGCCACCAGTGATAAACACCACCAATCCATGCGATTATTGTTCCACCCATCATAACATAGTGAAAGTGAGCAACCACAAAATAAGTATTGTGCAAATGTACATCAGTGGAAAGTGAACCTAAGAAAATTCCAGTTAATCCACCTATTAAAAACAGGAACAAAAATACAAATGCATAACACATTGGAGTAGTAAAAGAGATTGAGCCTTTATATAAAGTAGCTACCCAACTAAAAACTTTAATAGCAGTTGGTACGGCAACACCATAAGTTAAGATAGAGAAAAACACTGTTGCTAAAGCTGATTGGCCGCTAGTAAACATATGGTGTCCCCAAACAAAGAAACCAATGACAGCAATACCAATACTTGAAATAGCAACAGCTTTATAACCAAAAATACTTTTTCTAGAATGAATTGTAATAAGTTCACTCATAATTCCGAAAGCCGGTAGAATCATAATGTACACAGCAGGGTGTGAATAAAACCAGAAAAAGTTTTGAAAAAGAATTGGATCTCCACCTAAATTTGAGTCAAAAATACCAATTCCTAATAATCTTTCTATTGCAACCAATATTAAAGTAACACCAACGACAGGAGTTGCTAAAACTTGAATAACGCTTGTTGCATAAATCGCCCAAACAAATAATGGCATTCTTACCCACGTCATACCGGGGGCTCGCATTTTATGAACTGTAACAATAAAATTAACACCGGTTAAAATAGAGGCCATACCTAAAATAAATGCACCAAATACTGCAGCAATTACAGATGTAGAAGTCTGTGTACTATAAGGTGTATAGAAGGTCCAGCCTGTGTCTAATCCACCGAACGCAATTGTATAAACTAAAAATAAAGCTCCAACTATATATAAGTGGTAGCTAATTAAATTCAATTTAGGGAAAGCAACGTCTTTAGCACCAATCATAAGTGGTAATAAAAAGTTACCTAGTGTTGCTGGTACAGAAGGAATAATAACGAGAAACACCATAATAGCGCCATGAAAAGTAAACGCTTCATTGTAGTGATCTGCTGTAATCATATAAGAATTTGCAGTTGCATTTGGAATACGTACTTGCATAAGTTCTGTACGCAGTAATAATGCAAATAAACCTGCAACTAAAAAGAAAATTGAGATTGAAATAAAATACATTACTCCAATTCTTTTATGATCAACTGTGAAAAGCCAAGACAAAAATCCTTTTTTTGCATTTAAATAATTCAAACCAGGATCATGATGAGAAGACAGCATATCCGAAAATAATACCGGTTTGAGTGACTCTCGATTTTGCATAGAACGAACTCCTAAATATCCAAATAATCTTTTAATTTCTTAGTCTTTTAATGATTTAATATATTCAGCTATGGCATTTAGATCTTTATCATTTAATTGACCTTGATAAGATGGCATCACAGAAGGATAACCAGGCACAACACGATAATTTGGATTTACAATTGATTCACGTATATAATTATCATCAAAAGTAACAGTTTCTTTTTTGCCATTTGACAAAATAATTTCATGTTGAGTTTTTCCATACAGACCATACAATGGCGGACCAACTGATCTTACTTTTGCTTTAGAAACATCATGACAAGAAGCACAAGCTCCTTTTCCTTCAAATATTTTTTTACCAAGTTGGGCAGGTGTTAAACCAGCACCTTGTGCTGCAATCATTGCTTTTTCATATTCAGCTTCAGGGAGTACTCTTACATAACGGACCATTTGAGAATGTTTTGTCCCACAGTACTGCGTACATAAAATAGGGTAGCTTCCAATTTGTTCTGCTTTAAACCATAAAACTGTATATTGATTAGGTAATACATCTCTATTAATACGAAATTGAGGGACATAAAAACCATGTATAACATCTGCTGAAGACATTGTTAATTTAACTGGTTTATTTATTGGTACGATAAGATCAGATGTTTCTGCTCCAGTCTTAACATCCATAAAAGACCAATCCCATTTTCTTCCTGTTACTCTTACTTCTAGTGAATCTTGTGGTGGAACATTTAATTTAACCCAATCACGAAAACCCCATACGAATATAATTAAAAACAAAACTCCGGGTATAACACTCCAAATAATTTCTAATTTGGTGTTTCCATGAATATCTAAAGTTTTTTCACCTTCTTTTTTCTTCCGGTATTTCCATGCGAAATATACCATGAAGCCCACAACCACAATAAAAAAGAAGATGGAAAGTGCATAGATAAAATAAAATAAATCATCCTGACCACCAGTCATTGGTGAAACATTTTCTGGTAACCAGAATGATCCTTGCCAAGTAGTTGTTTCTGGCCCTGGTGTTGTTGACACGTTATGTACTCCCTAAATTGCCTTCTTGCGTTTTTCACGCCAAAAAAAGATTCCTAAAATGATAAATAAGAAAAAGACTGTTATTAATGCAGCAATACGCATCATACCCATAGCAAATGCATCATATTTACCAGTTGTTGGGTTATAATGAAAACAAGTTAACAAAATTTGATCAGTAGGCGATCCAATTTTATCAAGTGAAGCATCCATTAATGAAAATTTAATATCCCTTGATTTATAAGAAATACCATATAAATAACTAGATATTTTAGCACCTGGTGTAATAAAAAATATAGCCGCTGCATGCGCAAATTCTTTACTTACAGGATCATAATTATAATAAAAACCAATTTGTTCTGTTAATGCTTTTATATTTTCTTGACTACCAACGTAAAAATTCCAATTTCCATTTTGTTGACCAGCAAGATTTAAATACTCTTGTTGTTTTTTAAGAGCATCTTCAGGTTTATCTGTAGGATCAAAACTTATAGTAACAACTTTAAAATCTTTCCCAATTCTCCAACCTAATTCTTTTAAACTTTTTGCAAAATTTATTAGTTGTATTGAGCATAAGGTTGAACATCTATAATAATTTAGAGTTAATAGAACCGGTTTACCATCTGCCAACATTTCAGAAATAGTTGTAACTTTATTATTTTGATCGGTAAAAGATATTTGTAAATCTATAGGTTTGCCAAGATTTTCTTTTATCGCAACGCCTTGCATTACCTTCGGAACTTCATTCACAGGCATAGAATTAGGTTTTAATTCTCTCTTTTGACTTGGCATACGCATTCTTTCATCAAAAGCTAGGCTGTTCCTTGTAAGAAAGATTCCTATTAAAGCTAATAATAAAAGTGTTATACGTAGTTTCAAAATTTACCTCAACTAAAATTTAGTGTTGTTCTTTAATCACTAACTCCATAGCTTTTTCAATAGGAATTTGATAATTTCCATTTTCTAATTTTTCATATGATGAAAGAATTTTTTCTTGCGCTTTATCATAGTTTAATTTTGTTTCGTTACCCATACCATTATTAACTTTATCGAATTCTGATTCTGTCATCTTCCATAAAAAAGTATAAGAAAATATTGCAACTACAACTAAAGTGGCAAAAGAAATAAGAACTATTACTGCTGTTGTAAGAACAGGTGGTTTATCGGGTTCATCTTCAATCACACTTTTATTGGAGTGATCATTAGAAAATAAATAGTTTTGCTTTAAGTTTTTTAACATAATTATGCCACCCTATACATTTTCATAAGTTAAAGATTCAGATAATCTTGGATCTTTAACCGCAACTAATGCTTTTCTTTTTGTAATAGCTGCAAAAAAAGCTACAAATAAACCACCAATTCCTAAAAAGCAAAAGATGTCAATCAATCCAAATTGAGGACCTTCTTCATACTTTGTAGGCATAATTAACCAATAAAGATCTAAGAAATGCATAATTAGCATCCATACCGAAACACCAACCAACATTTTTTTAGAACGTTTCGCTTTTCTTGCCATTAAAAAGAAAAATGGAACGAAAAAATGTCCTATACATAAAGCCATTAAAATATAAAACCAGCCGTGACTTTGTCTGATGCTATACCAAATAGTTTCTTCAGGAATATTTCCATACCAAATGAGAAGATATTGAACAAAAGCAGCGTAGGCCCAAAAACAAGTATGACCAAAAATAAGTTTTCCTAAATCATGATAATGTTCAACTGTTATAACATCTTTTAAATTTTTTACATTTTGTAACATTCTTGTTGCTATTATTAAAGTTGCAAAAAATACCATATAACAACTAGCAAAAAAATAGAGACCAAAGATAGTTGAATACCAATGTGGATCAAGAGACATAATCCAATCAAAAGCAGCAAAAGTAACACAAAAACCTAAGACAATTAAAAAAGGATAACTTGCATTTTGTAATTTATAAGTAATTGCATGATTTCCTGTTTCATCTTGTTTGGCAGAATATTTTGCAAAAAAATGCGCTGCCCAAGTAAACATAACCATGTAAAAGACAGCTCTTATATAAAAAAATGGTACGTTAAGATACCAAGCTTTAGACTGTATTACTTTATCTTGTAGTGCTTCATGCCCATGCCAGTGATGGTATAGAGTATTTGTTCCTAAAACCATAACTATTAAAAAGACAAAGAATAGAGGCATTGTAACTGATATATTTTCAGCAATACGACGAACAACTACACTCCATCCAGCCTTAGTTGCAAATTGAATAAGAACAAAAAATACTGCACCAATTGCAATACTTAAAAAAAACAACCACGAAACATGAAAAGAAAAGAAAAAATATTCTATATCTCCTCTACCCAACATGCATGCAATTAATAATGAAATTAAACCGACAGCAGTTCCAGAAAGAGGTAACTTAGCAAAGATATGATTCTGAGGCAGAGAAGCGCTCTCTTTTGAAACTGTTACATTATGATGATGGCTACTCATTTTTTGCTCCAACCATTTTTAACTTGAATATCTTCTGGAATATTTTCAATTTTTGCAGTTTTAGAAAGCTGTAATGCTCTTACATATGCTACAACAGCCCACCGATCTTCCACATTCATTTGTGCAGCAAATCCCGGCATATTCCAGTTATTAACTCCATTTCTAACAGCATCATAAATTTTACCTATTGGTAAATTGATTTTATCTTGATCATGAATGTTTGTTGGGCGAATTGACCCACCAGCTCTCTGAGTTACTAATCCGTCAGAATTACCAGCAGCTCCATGACAAGGTGTACAATAGATGTTGAAAAGTGACTGACCTTTTTTCAAAGTCTTCATATCAAGTTTAATAGGAATATTTTTAACCCACATAGGATTTTGTTCAGTAGAAGATTGTTCTTGTCCAAAATAAAGTGGTTTATTCGTTTTCTCTTCTCCTTGAGCAACTGTCCCAGCCAAAGGCGGGCGCATTGCCATTTTATCTTTGTAAAAATCGTTTTTTGATTGAGGACCGTAAGAAGTTTGTTCCACCATATTTTGAATAGGAAGAATAGGTTCTTTCTCGGATTTTTGTCCTCTACATCCAGTTGCAATTATTGTAATTAAAATAGAACTTGTAACTGGTAACAATATATTTTTTAAGTTATTAAAATTTATCATAATGTTACTGCTCCACAAATTCTACATTTGATGCACCCAATTCCTTTAAAAAATCCATGGTTTTTTCTGGATCAAATTTTGGATCGGAGGCCTCAATTGCAATAAAAAATTTATCATCTGTTACTCTTTTAAAATTCTCTGAACGAAATAAAGAATGGTACCATTGAGGCAATTTATTTAGAGCTAACATACCAATCAAACATGCAATAGCAGCAGACAAAACTGCACATTCAAAGCCAGGTAAAAAGTAACCAGCAAAACCTAGAAAAGGTTTTCCGGCTATAACATATTTATAATCAACGCCGTTCATCCACACCCAAGTAAGAAAACCACCAATTCCACAAATCGTTGAAGTTGCTCCAACAATCCAAGAAAGCTTACTCTGTGGTAGACCCATAGCCTTATCTAGACCATGGACAGGGAAGGGTGAGTATGCATCCCACTTTAAAAAGCCCCTATCTCTCACTTTTTCACAAGCTTGATATACTTCAGAAGCAGATTCAAATTGAGCTAATATTCCATAAATTTGTTTTTTACTTAATGTAGACATAATTCCTCCACCAACACAACGCTGTTCATAACCCCTTAACCCAATTCTGTATTAGCGTTGCGAAGTTTCGCTAAATAAGTAGTTCTTGGTTTTGTGTTAAGTTCACCAAGTACAGCATAGTTTCTGCTTTGTGCTTTTAATTTTGAAACCATGGTTAGAGGATCTGCCACATCACCAAAAGTAATTGCATTTGTTGGACATACATTTTGACATGCCGTAACAACTGCTCCATCTGGAATAATTCCATCTGATGACTTTTTAAATTTAGAGCGTGCTTTATTTATCTTTTGGACACAATAAGAACATTTTTCCATAACACCACGGAATCGGACTGTTACGTTAGGGTTTTTTTGCATTGCATAAAGAGGATTTCTTTCATCATCTGCTTTGCTATAATTAAAAAAGTTATAACGACGAACTTTATATGGACAGTTATTTGCACAGTAGCGCGTACCAACACATCTATTATAAGCCATATCGTTCAAGCCATCGGGGCTATGAACTGTTGCAGCGACAGGACAAACTGCCTCACAAGGCGCATTTTCGCAATGCTGACAATTAACTGGTTGAAAGACTGTTCTTATTTCAGGATCATCAACACTACCAGTAAAGTAACGGTCAACTCTAATCCAGTTCATTTCACGATTTTTAAATACTTCTTCTTTACCAACAACGGAGATATTATTTTCAGCTTGACAAGCAACTGTACAGGCATTGCAACCAATACAAGTATTTAAATCAATCGCCATTCCCCATTGTTGTCTTGCCCATTTCTTCTGTGCTGGGTCTTCTGGAAATTTAAATAAATTACTTTTGTGTTTTTCAACTGGCAAAAGTTCATGTTCAGCAACAAATTCAGGTTTTGCTTTAAAATAATCAAGTGTTGCTTCCCTAACTACAGGAGGCCTATCTTCTTTGACACCTGGAGTTCCACTCATAGATGAGTGCTCTTGAGTTGAAACTAAAGAATATTTCTTACCTGTTTTTTGAATTTTAACATCAGCGCCAAACCAAGATTCAGAGGTTCTAATTAAGTTTGCGTTAAAACCACAGCCAGAAGCAACTTTTCCAAACTTTCTACCATGCCCTAAATGTAAAACACAGGAAAAATCAGCCACGCCTGGTAGCTCCCAGACAGCAACTTCAATAGATTTATTTTGATATGTTACTTTAACAACATCAACATCAGAAGTTCCTGGTTTTGGTTTGCCCTTTAAACCTAGTGCTGCTGCTGTTTTGGGACTGATATACAAAGCATTATCCCAAACTAACTTCGATATAGGATCTGGTAATTCTTGCATCCAAGCATTATTTGAATAAGTACCATCATATAAAGTTTTATCTAAAGCAAAATCAATTTCTAACGCATCTTTGTTTGGTTCTGAAAGTTTCACTGCTTTTGCATATGAAGATGCAAATGTTGAATAACTATAATTTGGAGATAGTTTTGTTTCTTTATTAAAATCTAACAAAACTCCTTTGCTTAAAGATTCTCTCCAAATATTCTCAAAAGAACTAGAATTACCTAACTTTGTCTGCCAATAATTCTTAATATATTTATAATTAGAATCTAACTCATTTAATTTATTTAAAAAATACACTAAAGAATATTCATCAACAGCATCATCAAAAAGCGGAGCTATTAAGGGTTGTGTTATTGCAAATACGCCATTTGCAGAACGAGTGTCTCCCCACGTTTCAAGAAAATGTGTTTTTGGAATATAATAAGAACAAGTTTCAGCTGTTTCATCAAAAGTAAATCCTAGATAAAAACTGTTTTTTACTTTCCTAAAAAGATTAGCAAAATCATAATCAATAGGAGCTGTATAAACAGGATTTCCGCCAATAATTACTAAATTTTTAATACTATCTTTTTGTAGTGATTGAATTAATGTTTGATTGCTATCAAGACCTTTAGGTTTAGTAGAATCAGAAATAAGTGTTACAGTTTTTCCAACATTACTTAAAGAAACATTAATAGCATGGGTTAAAATATGAACCCAAACTGGTTGTCTATCACCTGCAATAATTAAACTAGATCCCCTGTTATTATATAAATCTTTTGCACAAACTCTGATCCATTTTTGCAAAGATTCAGAAAATACTCTTTTGTTACGTATTGCATCAGAAACTTCTGAAGGAAAAGCTATTCCTAAACGATTTAATTCAGCGGCAATTCCTAAAAGAAAATCACCCATTTTTCCGCTTCTTAAAGAATAATGGTGATCAGCAATTGAACCAGTAGTACTTATATTTGATTCTATTGCATACAAGCGATTCATAGTAGAACCTTTGTCTACAACTCTTCTTTTTTCAGCGAATTCTCTCGCATTTTTAACGGAATCACCTTCAATTCCCATAAAATCAGAATCAACTGATAAAATAGTATTTGCATTTAATAGATCGTAAACTAGGTCAACAGAATAACTATTTGTAATTTGTGATAAAGCAATTTTTTGATTGGAAGAATATTTCAAATCATTTTCTACAACAATCGCTTTTGGATATTTTTGTTTAAATTCCTCAATTAAATTCCCAAATGATAAAGAAGAATTTGATGAATATATTAAAGCCAAATCACTGCCATCTGATTTAATAGAATTTTCTAGACAACTTTTCAATGCAGAATAAATATCTTTTTTTGCAATTTTTTTATTTTGGAATAAACAGTTTTGGCCTCTATCAGGATCGTACATGTTTAAAATTTCAGCTTGCACAAACCCGTTTGAAGATCCAATTTTACTTGAAGGAATAGGATTGCTCATTGGATGGTTTGAATTGCCATCAATTTTTGTTGGTCTTCCATCTGTGCTTGTTACAAGCATCCCCAAAACGCCACCTGCAACTTGTACAGATGTTGCAAATTGTTTTGGAACTCCCGGTAAGGAATCTTCAGCTCTATTATTTTCTGGATAAATATGTCCTTTTGGTCTTCGAATGCAACCAGAAGTAACAACTCCTGCAAGAGCCATTGAAGCGCCTATCATTCCCAAAAATTTTCTTCTGTGGACTCCTGGCCGCATTTCTAATTCACTTGCTCCGTGAGGAAACTCACGTTTCAATTTGCTTAAAAACTCTGGCGAGTTTTCTAAGTCATCTACGCTGCGCCAATGTGTTTGTTTCTTTTGTTCATCATTGGAATTGAACTGTGTCATGGTGCAAACTTTCCAATCAAAATTTGTTACTTTACAATCAAGGTAACCCTTAACTGCTTTCATTTTTAATAGTGGCAAGCACCACATGCTTGCGGTGGTTGAATTAACTTATCTTTATAATCAGGATCATTACTTGGAAGATAATTAAAAGCATGTGGATCATATAGCATATTAGTCAATTGATTTTGTGGCCTGATATTTGGAACAGGATTTCTGTGACATTCTAAACACCAACCCATGCTTAAAGGACTTGCTAAACTTATAACTTCCATTTTGTCGACTCGACTGTGGCAGGTTACACAACCAACTCCAGCAGTTAAATGCGCACTGTGATCGAAATGTGAATATCTAGGAAGTGAATAGACGTGCACCCATGGAATAGGTGTTTTATTTTTATAACTTTCGTGTAAAACCTTTAATCTAGGACTATCTTTTTTAACTTTATTATGACAACCCATACAGGTTTCTGTTGGAGGTAATGGAGCGAATGAAGTTTTTTCAACTCCACTATGACAGTATCGACAGTCTATCCCCATTTGTCCAGCATGTAACTGGTGACTGAAAGCTATCGGTTGTTCGGGTTCATAACCTACCGCCAAGAATTTTGGCGAAAAATAGTACCAAATTCCAACAATTATTGACACTAATAGCACTGGAATTCCAACGCCTAGGAATAAAGGAATTCGGTTCGTCCATTTTGGAAATATCGGTTCCACGGCACCACCTAAATTAAGCAAAAGCTGAAAAATAAATAAAAAATACTAACACACGCATCTTTAACGTAACAACAAACAATCCTGATGCTTCCAACCATGAAATCAAACTCAGTGCAATGTTATGTTGCGGGAGTGTTCTAACGGATCATGACTTGACGAGCAAGACCCTTAATCCAAGATCATCAAAAACATTTTTCAAACTCATAATCTCTCAGCAAATTAAAATTTTCTCGATCACTTGATCGCTTGTCAAGCTCATATCCAAAAGAGTGGCGAAAGACAAATGAGAATAATTCTCATTAAAAAGTTTTTTATCTAAAAATATTTTATAACAAAAATTTCAAAAAAACGATCAGCAACCAATCCAATGACTAAAAGCGGTAAGTAAACAAGAGATGCTAGAAAAAATTTTCTTGGCCAATTTGCCAACATTTCTTTTTTTAAACCAAGAATACTTAGTCTTATAAACCATATTCCTAAAATAATTGCAGTTGCTAAATAAAATTTTCCGCCAACTTCTAACAAGTATAAAGATAAAGTAAACAGAACTAAAACCACAGACCAAACAAAAGCTTGGATTTTGGCAATTTTTTCACCTCTGATCAAAGATACAACTTTTATACCAGCTTTTGCATAATCTTCTTTATGATAGATAGCGATTGCAATAAAATGTGGCATCTGCCAAGCAAATAAAACTCCGAACAATGCCAACCCTGCAGCATCAACTTTATCTGCTACTGCAGTCCAACCAAGCAGCGGAGGAATGGCTCCTGGAAAAGCACCAATAACAAGAGCGAGTGGAGTTTTATATTTTAAAGGAGTATATATTAAGCTATAAGCTAAAATTGCTAGTAAAGATAATATCCCAGTAAGTAAATTAACGTAATAAATTAACAAAAAAATACTAGTGCAACAAAGAATCATTGCAAATATGAAAGCTTGCGTTACACTTATTTTCCCCATTGGTAATGGACGAAATTTGGTTCGACGCATTAATTTATCTGTATTTCTTTCATAAATCATATTAAAAGTATTTGCAGATGCCACAGATAGCGCGGTTCCTAGTAAGGCAAAAATAAAATTTTTTATTAAAATATTTCCAGGCGCAAGGACAATACCTCCTGCTGTCATTAATATACAAAAGAAAGCAATTCGAGGTTTTGCTAATTCAATATAATGGCGATAAATCGTGTTTTTATTTAACATTTTTTTTCATATTTCCAATAAACAATTATTTAACTGCTGTTTGTTTCGCAGCTGATTTACAATATTCAGCAATTACTTGCCATACATCTCCACAGGCTTTTTTATGTCTTTTCATCTTACTACCATGCATATATGATGTACATTGCTTTGCACCAAAATTATATCCGTAGATTTCATCACCATATTTTTTACAACCTAATGACTTATCTGAATTTGCTAAACAAACTTTTATCATTCTAGGTACAGTTGAATCACATAATTGTGTCATGGCATCGCATTTATTGAACCATTCCATAGTTTTATCCGCGCATCCTTCTAAAGAAAGTTGCGTAGATTCATTTTGTATTTTTGTTAAAGAATGGGTAATTTCTTTTACAGAATGTTCGTAGTTTTGAAAAACAATCCAGCCAATGATTGTTGAAAGCGCAAATAAAGCAAAAACAAAGGGAATGCCTAAATCTCCCTTGCGTCTAAAGCTACCTACTTCTTCATTTTGCATTCTAAATCATCCTAAATAATGTTAATAAAGCAATTACTTCAAAATGAGAATTAAATTGAAAATTTTCTCATCTTCAATCGATTTAGCTTATTCAATGAACAATATCCAGTTTCAAGCAGTGTAATATTTATTTTTTAGTTTTATTAATTTAAATGAACGATAAAAGGTCTTTGGGTTGTTGAGCGGTCAAGTGCGGAATTTCTTTCCCAGAAGTTTGATTATAACCCCAACCACACCAGATTGTTGTAGCACCAAAATTTTTGCCACATTTTATATCACCCTCACTGTCACCAATCATGAAAGCTTTGTCAGATTTAAAATTAAAATGATATTTTTCTGCAATAACTTTTAAAGGCAAGGAGCTTGGTTTCATTTCAGAACAACTATCTCCGCCCATGAGATCAGTAAAAAACTTATCAACACCAAGTTTTCTAATTAATTCTCTTGAATGTTTTTCTGGTTTATTTGTGATAATAAATATTTTATTTTCTTTATTTAACGATAAATATTTTAAAACATCAGTAATTCCATCATACAAACGAGTATTAATACAAATATTTTCAAAATAATATTTTTCATATAACTCTTTTACTTGATTAAATTGAGATGAATTTATGTCTCGATTTTCAATGTAATCATCAAAGCAATTAAGATAGAGTTCAGTCATACCTTTATTCACAAAAAGTCTTACATCACTCGATAATTTTTTTGGAAGATTTAAAAAATTTCTAACCCCATGGACAGAGTTTATCATATCTTCTGATGAGTCTTCTAAGGTTCCATCTAAATCAAAAAAAAAGAATTGCATTAATTATTTCCTTTTTTTGCCAAAATATCTTCAACACTACCCTTAGCATCTCCAAATTCAGTTACCTTTCTTTCTCCAGATCGACTTCCTTTAAAAGCAGTAAAAGGTTTAGAATTATGAATTATAACATGATGAGGAATGCTAGGAGGTATAACTAAAATATCTCCAGCTTCTATAGTAATTGGAAGACCATCAAAATGAAAAGTAATACAACCTGAAACAGCGGCTCTAATTTCTTCATAGTCATGTCCGTGCCTACTTCTTTCAAACCATGGATCACAAGTCTGTAAATCATAAGCTTTAAATCCGAGTTTTTCTAATTCAGTTTTCATCGTTTGTTCAGTCGGATCTACTTTATGAGGCCACTTATAAAGAGTAACTCCATTCGGTAAAATAAATTGATACATGTAAAAACTCCAATAATTAAAAAGGTTTTACTATTTTTGGTGGATTATCTCTAAACTTCCTGACAAAACAAAAAGTATCAAATGAATTACTAGTGCTCGTAATATTTTGTAACTTTAAATCATCCCAACGTAAAAAACTACTAACTTTTTTTTCTTCTGAAAGTAAAAATGGAACTGTATGTAAGCCGCTTTTTAAAGTATGAATTACTTTTTGAAGCTTCTCTTTAATTTCTATATTTTGTGGTTCCAATTTTTCAAGAATTAAATAATTTTCTAAAGTATATTCATGAGCTGTCCAAATCAAAGTATTGTCTGGTAGATTATTACGAAGAAAAAGTAATGAATTAAACATTTGTTCAAGACTTCCCTCAAATAATTTACCACAGCCCCCACCAAAGATAGTATCACCAATAAATAAATGATGTTCACCGTTTTTTAAAGAAAAAAAGTAACAAATATGGCCGAGAGTGTGCCCTGGGACAAAAAATACTTCAGCACTTTCATCTGCAAAATATATTTTATCATTATGATTTAAAAAATGAGTTTGAAATGGTATCCGATTTTTATCTTGAACACTCCCATAAATTTCAACATTAGGAAATAATTGTTTAAGTTCCTTATTTCCACCTACATGATCAAAGTGATGATGTGTATTAAAGATTTTTGTTAAAGTTAAATTATTTTTCTTTAAATATGAAATAACAGAATTTGCTTCAGCTGGATCTACTACTGCAGCTTCTTTCTTTATTTCATCAATTAAAATAAAAATAAAATTATCTTCAAAAACAGGTAACATTTCAATTTTCATATTATACTCTATTAGAATTAAATTTATTCAATAGATCAGACAGGCTTGCTTGTTTATCCTGTTCCTTTCCATCGCTATTTTTGTTGCTTCTTCCTGATGATTTTTTTGCATAATGATTAGAAGAATCACTAGAATTATTTCTAGTTTGTGATGATTCTGTATTATTTCTTCTAAACTTATTTGCTTGAGCACTCACGGCTCCAGAACGACTCATTGCTCCTTGAGTAGGTTGCGTATTTTGTGAAGTATTAGTTACTTCTTCACAGGCCTTTTTTGAAAGGGATATTCTTTTTCTTTCTTTATCAAGTCCAATAACTTTTACTTTTACTTGTTGGCCAACGCTTATTGCTTGGGAAAGATCTTTAATGAACTGATTTGATAATTCTGAAATATGAATAAGTCCATCTTGATGAACACCTATATCAACAAAAGCACCAAAATTAGTTACATTTGTCACTGTACCAGTAATAACTTGTCCTTCTTTTAAATGATTAAAATCACGAACTTCTCTATTATAAGTTTGTTTTGAGCCGTCTTCACGAGGGTCTCTACCAGGTTTCAAGAGTTCTTTTACAATATCTTGAAGTGTTGGCAAACCTACTTCTTCAGTAACATAATTTTCTAATTTAACTTTATGAACATTTTCTTTATGACCAATAAGTTCAGTGATTGATATAGTTAAATCAGTAGCAATTTTCTCAACAATCCCGTATGATTCTGGGTGAACAGAAGTGTTATCTAAAGGATTTACACTTTCAGGTATTCTTAAAAATCCTGCTGATTGTTCAAATATTTTTGCCCCAAAACCCATTACATCAAATAAATTTCTTCTGTCTTTGAATTCTCCAAAAGATTCTCTATGACGAACGATACCCTTTGCCAAACTTGGTCCAATTCCTGCTACGTATGAAAGTAAACTTGGACTTGCTGTGTTTAAGTTAACACCTACGTAGTTCACACAACTTTCTACAATCTCGCCAAGTTGTTTCTTTAATCGACTTTGATTTACATCGTGTTGATATTGTCCAACACCAATACTTTTCGGGTCAATTTTTACAAGTTCAGCAAGCGGATCTTGAAGTCTACGCGCAATACTTATTGCACCTCTGTAAGTAATATCTAAATCTGGAAATTCTTCTCTAGCAAGATCACTTGCAGAATATACACTTGCACCAGCTTCATTAACTATTACGATTCTTGGTTTACGACCTAAAGAACACGCAGCAAGAACTTTTTCAAAAAATTCTTCAGTTTCACGTCCTGCTGTTCCATTACCGATAGAAATTAATTCAACATTAAGTTTATTTATGAAATTTAAAATAATTTCAGATGCTGACTTATTTTTATGATAAGACATATCCTCGTCATGATGTGGATAAATAGTAGCAAAATCTAGCAATTTTCCTGTCTGATCAACAATTACTAATTTACTTCCTGTTCTCAAACCAGGATCAACACCCATTACTACTCTTTTAGGTATAGGAGGTAACAATAATAAATTTCTTAAGTTCTTACCAAAAACGCTAATTGCTTCTTCTTCAGCAACAGTTTTTGTTTCTAATCTCAATTCTGTTTCTATACTTGTAGAAATTAGCCTATTATAACTTTCATTAACACACTCTGTTAAGAATACTTTTACGACATCACTAGCAGTATTTTTTATTACATAACTGGAAATAATGGAAAGAGGAATTTGCTCGTCATAGTCTAAAGTAACTTTTAATATTTCTTCTTTTTCACCTCTTCTTAGCGCCATTAATCGATGTGGTGCTATAGTTTTTACAGGTTCATTAAATTCATAGTAATTATTATATTTTGTTTTCTTCTCTTTGAATTCATCACGAACTTCTGATTTAAATTTAGCATTTTCAAACATCCATAAACGAATTTCTTTTCTAATTTCAGCAATTTCAGAAATATTCTCGGCAATATAATCTTTTACACCTTGAATAACAGTTTCTAAATTTTTCAAGTCATCATGTTTGCCAATGTAATCAGTAAAAGCAGGCGTTAAATCAACTAAACTGGAATCTTGTTCCAAAATTTGCATAGCTAAAGGAGCCAATCCACGCTCTGCAGCTATTTGGCCTCTTGTTCTTTTCTTTGGTTTGAATGGTAAATATAAATCCTCTAATTCAGTTTTAATTTTGCATGCTATAATTTTAGCTTGCAAAACAGGAGTCATTTTATTTTGTTCTGTAATTGAACGAATTATTGCTTCTTTTCTTTCATTTAGAGAATAAATATATTCATACTTATCCATAATATTTCTAATTTGTACTTCATCTAAGCCTCCAGTTACTTCTTTACGGTAACGCGCAATAAATGGAATGGTACAATCATCAAGGATAAGATTGAGAGTATTTTCCACCTGATTTTTAGGAATATTTAAATCATTAGAAATATCAGTGATCATTTCTTGAGAGATGTTCATTTCTTTTTTAGCCATAATAGTTACTCGCAATAATTAAAGTCAGGAGAACAAAGGGACTTCCCAAAAGGAAAGTATAACGCGCAGGGCATACTATACACTTTTTTTTAACAAAAAAAACCGCTTATGCGGTTTTTTAATCAACAATTTACTTAAATATTTTAATTACTTAGCAATATTTACAAGCTCAGTTCCAGAAAAGAAGTAAGAAATTTCAATATTTGCATTTTCTAGAGAATCAGATCCATGTACAGTATTTTCACCAATACTTACACCAAATTCTGAACGAATTGTTCCTTTAGCAGCTTTTGCAGGATCAGTTGCTCCCATTAGTTCTCTATATGCTACAACGGCATTTTTACCTTCTAATACAGAAACCACAACTGGACCTGAAGTCATATACTCACACAATTCGCCGAAAAAGGGGCGAGCTGAATGAACTGAATAAAATTGTTCAGCTTCACGTCTAGACATATGTATCATTTTAGTAGCAACAATTTTTAAGTCTGCACTTTCCATTTTAGCCAATATTTTACCAATTAAATTTCTTTTTACGCCATCTGGTTTGACTATTGAAAATGTTCTTTCCATTTTTTATTCCCTTATTTTAGGAGGTTATATCTTTTAAAGCGAAAACGCTCTCGGAAGTTATTTAATAATAGGGTTCATTGTCAATAGAAAAATTTTAAAAAAATTTTACTCTTATGGAAGAAGCAGAACTTTAAGTTGACTCTTTCATGATAAAATCTTGCAATATATGGAACCAAATTCTGGGTCTTGGATTTCCATCATTAGAATCACGAATAATTTCTTTTAAAATTCGCATTAAAAAACAAAAATTAAATAATGACTTAGTTGTTTCTATATTTCTAGGTCTTAAATGCGATGAACCTATATTTTCCTCTAAACTATGATTATAAAACTTAAAAAATAAAGACTCAATTTCAGTTAACGATGGTTTATATTTTTCCGGCTGAATTGTCTCAGAAATTTTTTTTGATTGAATAGGAATTACTTTAACTTCTAAATTATCATTACCATCTGTTAGAGAAGAGTAATATTTTCTTTCCGTAAAGTACCAAGCAAATCTTAGGCTAACCACCAAAGATGCAATATCTTTTAAACAAGGTTGTTTAAATCTACGATAACTTGGATCATCAAAATTGTCAGATTCGTAATCTAAAAGCACTATCCCATCTTTTCCAATTAAAAATTGTCCTAAGTGAATATTTCCATGATTTCTTATTCGTAACCCTAGATCATCTGCAGCCTTAATTTTTTCCAGCATTTTATCTACAAACCCTGGAAGTAAATAAAAAACACCTGAATAAATTTGAAAATTATCTTTTAATTCTAATACTTTTTTTAATCTTTCTTGAATTTTTTCAGAGATAACACTGATCCATTTCAACTTATTTTCAGCTGAAGTTTGATCTGGAGATAAATCTGAACCTCTCGGCGCTAAAGTCATTGCTTTATGAAAATCTCCCATGATTCTACCCAGAGATTCTATTATTTCTAGTATATTAAACCATGCCTCTTCTGAAGAAGATTCATTTAATTTTTTTGGAAATCGTGCCTTATGCAATAAGGAAACAAAATGTGGGAATAACGTACCATTATTTTGAATATACTTAATACCAATAGCTGTATGAGATTTTTTAATATTTTTTGAAGAAAACTCATATACGCTAATAAGTCTAGCAAAGTTTGAAAAAATATTTTGACTACTTAGATAAGTAAGAAGCTCAACTTCAATTGATTGCGGATGCTCTTTTTCAATAGTTCTAAAAATTTTATAAGCAACTTGGAAATCAAGCCTTACACAAGTATTTTTAGTATCACTCCAAATTCCGATAGCAATTAAACTGGCTTCACCGCCACATTTTTTATGATAAAAGGTGCCCTTCATTGCAGTAGGAAGTGGATTTCTTTGTTTTTGAGCTATTCTCCAGGATTCATAAAAATGACTATCACTTGATGCATCTCGAATACTCCATGGTGAGATAGTAATAAGATCTCCATCTTCACTGTATCTAGCCAAACGAAATGGAAAGACAAATAAATCTGTAACATTAAAAAACTCGACCCAAACAAAACCAAGTGCGCCTTGAGCTGATGTTTCAAACAAACAAACATCAAAAACTTTCCCAATAGGACTTTGTAAATGTTTAAACGGGAAGTTACTCTGTTCTAGCCATGATTGACCTGAGACAGATTCAATAAGTTTCTCAATGATTTCAAGAAAAGCATTCATTTATTTTGCAATTATTCTTAATCAGTTACAATTACGTCTTCAAGTTCAGGAAACTCTTCTAGTAAATAATTTGAAATTGATTCTGAAGTATAAGCTTGGACGGAGCAACTACCACAAGATCCAGATAATTCTAAGGTCAAAATATTATTTTCAAGACTTAAGACGTTTACTTCCCCCCCATGCGCCATCACACCAGGAGAAATTTTTTCATCTATAAAAAGCTTAATTGCATTGTATTGCTCAACATTTTGCATTATTTAGACCCTAAGATTAAATACGAATTTAAATGGTAAAAAAAAGTAGTATTTCTAGTCATATATCAAATACCCTTAATAATTGTAGCATAGTTTAGTTCATGACGGAAGCCTTGCAAAGATTATGTTAACATGCTGCAATATATGATAAAGTTGAGGTATTATTTTTTCAATTCAAACCCAACTAAAGGAAAACTCATGGTAAATGCTCAAATCCTGAGCAGATTCAAGATTAACATACTGATATTATTAATTAATTTATTTCTAACCCAAATAAGTTTTTCTATAGAATTTACAGAAACTTCAAACAGCTCTACATTTGAGACGCAATTAACTCTTCCAATTTCTCTCGCTCAAATCAATGGAATCCCTTTAACTATTTTTCATGTATTAGGTGATGTTCATAAAGCAAGAACTCAACGCCAAATTAACGAATTGTGTAATAAAGTAGATTTAACATACAAAAAACTAAATTGGGGGAAAAGTCCATGCATTCATATTCCCTGGAAATTTGATTATGTCAGCGAAAATGGGCAACCTTTGGTTTATTGGGAATTTATTAATGTTACAAGCGATGAAGATTTCAAAAAAAATGTCACTCTAGTTCTTGGAGGAGTACATCCTGATGAACTCACTCCTATTCATTTAGCTTTTCAATTTGCTGAGACATTACTAGAAAATCCGCAATTATATAGCAATGCACATGTAATTGTAGCTCCTTTAGTAAATCCAGATGGTTTTTTTGCAAACCCACCAAAAAGAACAAATGCTAATGGGGTAGATTTAAATAGAAATTTTCCTACTGCAGCATGGAAAAAATATGCCTATCAGGTTTGGAAAAACTCAAAAGAAAAAGATAAAAGAAAATTCCCAGGATTTTTTGCTAATTCAGAACAAGGCACAAAATTTCAAGCTGATTTAATTGAAAAATATAATCCAGATAAAGTTATTTCTATTCATGCTCCATTAGCTTTTTTGGATTTAGATTACGAAATACCTAAATTGCTAAGTATTAATAAATTAACAGAGCAACAAAAAAAAGCCAGAAATTTAGCAGAAATTTTATCTAGAAGTGCTGGAAATTATAAAATAAAAGATATTGGAATTTATCCAGGAAGTCTAGGAAATTATGCAGGTAATGAAAGAATAATACCAACTATCACCTTAGAAATGAGCAGTAGTAATCCTAAGTTTGTAAAAAAATTTTGGAAAGAATTTTCTCCTGGGTTATTTAAAGCAATAAAATTTGAATTCAAAAAATACCAATTTGCCGACATTGTTACTGGGCATGTAACAAACGAATGAATAGATTTCCAATTCTATATTAATTTAAAATCTTTTCAATAATGATCCTATGTATTTTTAAAACAATTGAAGGAATATAAATAACTGCTTCTAAAATTTCTAAAAAAAATTCTTTTAGTAATGCTAAATTTTTTGCAAAGAAATAAATAATTAAAATTATAGAAAATAAAGAAAAATTGAACACTGGCGTGTTATTCAGCACAATATATGTAAAAATTAAAATCAAATAGTATTTAATATTTTCAATTTTAATATTCAATTTATGATCTATCATAATCTAAATCCAATTATATATTATCTTACGATTTATTTTTACCACATCAATAATTAATTAAATTTTTTTAATTACAATTAAACAACATATCAAAATCAAACATTACTATTATAATAAAATTTTTAAATTATCAACATTTTAATATTAAAGTTATGAACTATAATGGTAAGCTTATCATTTAAAATATATACAAAATAAGATTTAAGAAAACATTTTTGTTTTATCATAATTTTAAAATGATAATATGATACAATAAATAGAAGTATGCTAAAAATTTAAGCTTTGCAATATAGGATGGCATAATATTTACTAGAAAATTTGTTTTGTAAGAGTTGTTTTAGATACTTGAAACATTTCATCCTTGACATACTAGAACAATTTTATATTTATAAAGATCTTTCTTAATTTAATTTTTTGAGGGAAAAATGTTACAAAAATTATTTTCAGTTTCAACATATGGAGCAAAAATGGATTTTATGCTCCTGTTAATTCGTTTGTTTTTTGGTTATGCATTTATTATGCATGGATATGGAAAAATTTTATCGCCGTTTTCATGGATGGGGGAAGATTCTTCTGTTCCTGGAGTTTTGCAAGCGCTTGCTGCTATTTCTGAGTTTGGAGGAGGAATAGCAATAATATTAGGTCTTTTTAGTCGCTTGAGCTCTATTGGTATTGCATGCACTATGGCTGTAGCGATCTACAGCAGTAAATTTATCTTTGGATTAGAACTCATTGGTAAAAAAGGGGGGCCTTCTTATGAATTAGCCGCTATTTATTTTTTACTTTCCCTTCTATTTTTAGTTGCTGGTCCTGGAAAATTATCTCTAGATAAATTGTTTTTTTCTAAGAAATAATTGAAACTCAAATTAATAGTTTGCTATTTTTAATGCTTTAGGTAAACAATTTTTAACCAAAATTATTTGGTTTGTATATTCTCATTTGTTTTAGGCTTAAAAATGGCTCTTCAATTTAATCTCATTAAAAAAGATACACATTCTGAAGCTCGCAGGGCACAGATTATAACCTCGCATGGAACCATAGAAACTCCTGTTTTTATGTCTGTCGGTACTTTTGGTTCAGTAAAGACTTTAGATCATACTGAATTAGAAGATATTGGTGTTCAAATTATCTTAGGAAATACATATCATCTTTATTTAAGACCCGGGCCTGAAATTTTAAAGAAGGTGGATGGGTATCACAATTTAATAAGCTGGAAGAAGCCTATTTTAACAGATAGTGGTGGATTTCAAATATTTTCTTTACCACATCAAAGAGTTATAAGTGAAAAAGGCGTTACTTTTAAAAGTTATATTGATCAGAGTTATAAAAAACTTACTCCTGAATCAGATATTGCATTTCAAGAAACCATTGGCTCCGATATTATGATGGCATTAGATGTCTGTGTTCCTTCGACAAGTCCTTATGATGTCTGTGTTCAAGCAATGCATAGAACACACAGATGGGCGAAAAGATGCAAATTAGCAAAATCAAATAACGAAAATTCTCTTTTTGGAATCGTTCAAGGCGCTATCTATGAAGATTTAAGAAAGGAAAGCGCTCAAGCCATCGTAGATCTTAATTTTGATGGATATGCAGTTGGAGGATTAGCAGTTGGTGAATCTGATGAAGAACGTGATCATTTCACTCAATTCACAGCAAAATTACTTCCTGATAATAAACCTAGATATTTAATGGGTGTTGGCACTCCCCATGATCTTATTAGAAGCATTTTAGCAGGAATAGACATGTTTGATTGCATTATTCCTACTAATCATGCAAGACAGGGAGTTGCTTACACTTTTTCAGGAAAAATAAAATTAAGAAGGACATATTATGCAACAGATCTATCTCCTATTGATGAAAACTGTGAATGTTATGTCTGTAAAAGATTCTCAAAGGCTTACTTACATCAATTGACGAAATGTGAAGAACCTACTGGTTGGAAATTAATTTCTTATCATAATACCTGGTTTTATGAGCGTTTGATGGAAAAATCCCGGACTCATATCGAAAATGGCACTTTTAAAGAATTTGCTGCTGACTTTTTAAGAAATGTTGAGGATTAAAAAAGCCCCAGCATAATTGCTGAGGCTTTTTTAAGAAAAACTTCAAATTAAATGGCAAATAATATATGATTTAATTCATGTTCAATAACGCTTTTCTCTTCGCCACGCGCCACAGAAATTTCTGAAACAAGCATGTTACGAGCTCTTTCAAGCATTTTCTTTTCACCAAAAGAAAGTTCTTTATCTGAGCTTAATGAAGATAAATCTCTTAGAACTTCAGCTATTTCTACTAGATTACCAGTATTTAATTTATCATTCAGAGCTCTGAAACGACGATTCCAAGTAGCTGTAGATTTCTTAGAAGGAGATTGTAGAATTTGATAAACTTTTTCTACATCTGGTAAAGAAATTACGGAGCGTAAACCTACGGTTTTAGCTGCTCTTGTTGGAACCATAACTTTTGCACCAGTTGAATGGATTTTTAACACATAAAAATCTTGTTGAGCACCACCAATACTACATTCTTCAATATTCTCAATTGTTCCTACACCATGACACGGATAAACAGCTTTTTGACCAACAGTGAAATCATAGAACTTTTCAGCACTCATGCTGCAAAACCTCCGAAAAAAAGAAACCCCGTTGCAAACTTGTTATAAAAATCAAGAAAAACAACGAGAAATACTTAAGTTTTTAGTAAAAAAATAAAATAGTTATAATATCTACTTGTCTTAATCTTGAAAAATTGAAAGAGTTATAAGACAAGAATAACAAAAAAACCTCCAACGCATCTTATTGCTTTAAAGATGCTTTTTTATAAAATCTGCTTAAAACTCTTTCTAAAATTACTATAACATAGATTATAGAATTTTGGGACTCAATTACTAAGATTGTTTATGCAATCTTTAAAATTCAATTCAATCAGGCTATTGACTGTAGTTTCTGGGTTTTTGTTGCGCTAGATCAAGACGAGACTTGAACTTAATTATTCGCAATTTGACATAACTCAAAAAAAATAATAGAGAATTGTCTCAGTAAAGTCTTTTACTCTGATATCTATTCTTTGAGTAAAAGCACAAATTACTTAGACAAATCTTTTATTTTCTTCAGAAAACCGAAACTTATTCTGTTTAAAAACCGACCATTTTTAGCCTGTTTTTGTAAGTCAAAGCATCATGTAATTTACATAGACAAATGTTTTTTGTCAATTTATTTTGCATAGTAATTGCGCACCTATTTAACATTAATAACTTTTTTGTTAAATGGTAATGAAAAGGAGATCTAATGGTTCCCAACATAACAAGAAAACCTACCTCAATAAGTGACATAACAACATTAAAACTGAAATATACTGGAAAAATAAGAGATTCTTTGCATGATACAATACCTTTCACAGAAGCTGAAAAATATATCATAAATAAAGAAGAATTTCAAAGACTTAGAAGAATCACGCAAACCGCTTTTACTTCATATGCATTTCCAGGAGCATCTCACACTAGATTTGAACATTCTCTTGGAGTAATGCATGTCGCAGATTTAATGATTCACTCTATTTTTCAAAATCAAAAACGCTTACTAGAAGCTCTACATGAGAATCTAGCGCAAACACCTAATAATATTATTGAATTTATAAAAGAAAGTGAAAATCGAAATGGTTCTATTCGAGAAACAACTTCTGCAATTGAAAGCCTAGAAAAAAAACCTTACTTACTTCAATGTCTTAGATTTGCTGCTCTTTTACATGATATTGGACACGCTCCATTTAGTCACTCATGTGAAAAATTTATGGTGACTTGGGCTCATTTGAAAGAGAATTATAGTACTTTAAATATTCCTAAATGGTTAAAAGATGGAATAAAAATAAAAGCTGAAAAACTTGAAGCTAAAAATTATGACCTGCAAAAAATAAAAATTCGACATGAGATTTATACGCTACTGATCATAGCTAAAATTTTTGATGGAGAAGATGAGTTTTTAAACCAAAAAATGGCTCAAGATGTTTGCTCCATTTTAGATGTATCTATATCTCCTTTTTCTAATGGAGTATTAGCTAAAAGTAATTTACAAAATCTTTTTCACGAAATTGTTAGTGGAGAAATAGATGCCGATAGAATGGATTATCTTTTGCGAGATTCCAGGGAATGTGGAATTATTTATGGTTACTTTGATTTAGGAAGAATTTTAGATTCCTTAGCATTTTACTTTAACTCGAATTCTAAAACTTTTCATTTATGTATTAGAAGAAGTGGAATATCTGCATATGAAGATTATTTAAGAGCTCGTTGGAGTATGTACCAACAAGTATACTTTCATAAAACAGTTACTGCATGCGAAGCAATGCTTGAATATGTAAAAAACAATTCGAATAATTTCCATCTCCCATTAGAAATAAATGAATATCTAAAAATAGATGAACATAGTTTTTATTCATTTATTAGCAATAAATTATCTTTAAATAATTACATAAATAATATTTTAAAAGATTTAATTTTTAAAAGAAAATTATGGAAAAGAGTTTTTGAAGAAATTATCCCAAAAAATTCTATTCAAAAAGAATCGACTATTTGCCAAAAAATAATGAATTACTTAAATACAATTAACTGTCCCGCAGAAATAATAGAATCAAGTACAAACTTAACAAATTTCTCTCCTAAGGGAAAATATTTAACATCTAAAAATAATCTTAAAGTAATAATTAAAGATGTTCACTTATTAAGATACTTGGAACCAATCGAAAATCATAGTTCATTAATTAATAGAGAAGATGAAGAATTTTTAATTCGACGTATTTATATCTCAACTTACGACTTAAATTTAAAAAATATCTCTGAAAAAGAAGTTCAAAAAAATATCTCTGAAAAGATATTCAATTACAGCAAATAAAAATTTATGATAAAATATAAAGGATATTTTAATGAATTCTGGAAAAACTAATAAACTCAAATTTGAAAATAGTCCTTACTTGTTGCAACATAGAGATAATCCAGTAAATTGGTATCCATGGGGAAATGAAGCATTTCAACTAGCAAAAAATGAAAATAAGCCAATTTTTTTATCGATTGGATATTCTACTTGTCATTGGTGCCATGTTATGGCTCATGAAAGTTTTGAAGATAATGAAACAGCGCAGTTAATGAATGAGTTATTTATAAACATTAAAGTTGATCGTGAAGAACGCCCTGATATAGATGAAATATATTTAGAGGCCGTCATGCTAATAAGTCAACATGGAGGATGGCCTTTAAGTGTTTTTCTTACTCCGGACTTAATGCCATTTTATGGAGGAACATATTTTCCTCCAGAATCTAAAGGAAATACTCCTGCTTTTAAAGATGTTTTAAAAGCAATAGCAAAATACTATTCAGAAGATAAAAATGATGCTGATAATAAATCTAACAAAATAGTTAGCTATCTAAAAGAAAGTACAGCTCAAACAAGTTTAGTAAAACTAGAAGAGTTTCTAAAAGATAATTCTTTATCTATTAATAAACTAGAAAACTTTTGCATTCCATTTTATGATAAATTACTCCAAAATTTACAAATTGATTTTGATCATTCTCACGGTGGCTTTGGTTATGCCCCTAAGTTTCCTCAGCCTTCTAAACTAGAAGCATTACTTTATTCCAAGGAAATGCATTTAAAATCATTTGCTTTCTTTACTTTAAATTCGATACGATGCGGTGGTATAATAGACCAAATTGGTGGAGGAATTTCCAGATATAGCGTTGACAATAAATGGATCGTTCCTCACTTTGAAAAAATGTTATACGACAATGCGCAAATGTTAAAAATATTTTCTTTAGCAGGATTTCTTTTAAGTAATAACAATCAAATTTTATCATTAGAATTTCATAAAACTTCTGAAAATATTTTAGAATATCTTGAACGAGATTTAAAATGCAAAATTTCCGGATTATTTTTTAGCGCCGAAGATGCTGACAGTGAAGGAGAAGAGGGTACATTTTATACCTTTTATTGGGATGAGTTTTTAGATATTTTTAAAGAAAATTCAAATTTAAAAAATTTTGCATTAAAATACTTTAATGTAACTGAAAAAGGGAATTTTGAAGGTAAAAATATACTAACTATTTCAAATAATCTTCAAAATTTATGTGATGAATTTTCTTTGACAAATGTTGAGTGTGAAAGTTTTATTAAAAAATCAAAAGATATAATATTTGATTACCGTAAATCACGTGAAAGACCTTCTTTAGATAACAAATGTATTTTATCATGGAATTCTTTACTATGTACTGGATTAATAAAAGCATCTATTACCTCGAATAATTTTTCTTTTCTAGAAAAAGGTTTAAATTTACTAACAAATATTACAAATAAATTTAAGAATTCTGAAGGTTATTTTCATATATATATTAATGGAAATTTAAAAATAGACCCTTTTCTTGATGATTTAAGTTTTTTACTAGAAGCTTGTTGTGAAGCTCTTTTTATTACAGGATCTCTTTCATTGTTAAATGAAATTTTAGATTTAATTAAAAAAATTCACGCGAACTATGTAGATCCTTCTGAGGGAATACTTTTTTATAGTAAAAATAATGAAAATACTATATGTAGACCGTCAAAACCCGAAGATAATGTTATATATAGTGCTAATTCTGCTATATTTGGTTGTTTAACTAAATTAAATTTATGGATTTCAACAAATGATGTAAAAGAAATATCTTTAAGTCAACAAAAGATGATAGATTCCCTTGCATTAATTGCTTTATCAAATACTGTTCAACTTACAGAAAAAGTTCCAACAGCATCTGCTCAAATGCTACAAAAAATAAAATTTAGTGAACATAAAAGAACTCTCATCATAAAAAACGTTAATAATTCAATTCCTTTGGAAAGTATTCATAAATCCTATGAATTTGTAACAAGTAAAACTGATGATTATTGCTTTATTGCAGTTGAAAAGAATAATAAATATAACTTGTCAGAATTAAATTTATATGTTTTAGAAAAAAATTCTAGATTACAGGACCTTGAATATGCCTTATGTGATCTTCAAGGTTGCAAAATACCACGAAAAAATATTTTCGATCTATTCAATTAAAGGTAAAATATGAATAAAGATATTCAAACACCTAATATTTTTACTGTTTCTGATGGTACCGGAGAGACGGCTTTAAGCATTGTAAGAGCTGTAAAAGTGCAATTTGAACATGAAGAAATGCATATTCAAAGATTTAATAAAGTAAGAACTCGGGATTTACTTGAAGAAATGCTTATTCAAGCAAAAGAAAAAAATGCTATTGTAGTTGCTACTTTAGTTGATCCTACATTAAGAATTTATTTAATTTCTCGATCTATGCAATTGGGAGTTAAAGTAGTTGATGTATTGTTTCCACTACTCGAGTCCGTTTCAGAACTTATTGGAAAAAGACCAAGTGCTATTCCAGGTCTACTACGTCAATTAGACGAAGATTATTTCAAAAGAATTAGCGCTATTGAGTATACAGTTAGACACGATGATGGCGTTATTTCTAATGATTTATTTGAAGCAGATATTATTTTGATAGGTGTATCAAGAACTTCAAAAACTCCTCTTTCAATGTACTTAGGTCACAAAGGTTATAAAGTTGCTAACATTCCTTTGGTACCAGGAATTGATCCTCCAGCTGAGTTATTCAAAGTAGATCAAAATAAAATAATTGGACTTATAATTGATCCATCCAGATTAGCTGAAATAAGAATTGCAAGGGTAGAAGTTTTAGGTTCAAATGATATTGGGGATTATGCTGATCTTGAAAAGATATTTGAAGAACTTGAATGGAGTAGAGAAATATTTAAAAGAAATAAAAAATGGCCAGTTTTAGACGTTACTGGGAAGGCTCTTGAAGAGAACTCTGTAGAGATTGAAAAAATTATCTTAAGTAGATTTCCTGAATTAGAAGGTGAGTAGATTCATTTTCATTTGTATTCCTTATTTGATTATTTTAATCTATTAAATGAACTCAAACAGAGGTGAGGAGAAGTTTCGCTAATATGAACCCATCAGAAATAACTTTTAGTGTAGTAATACCTGCTTATAATGAATCTGAGATGGTTCAATACTGCTATAATAAAATAACGCCAATACTCGAAGCTAAATTTAAAAATTCTTACGAAATTGTTTTTGTCGACGACGGCAGTAAAGATCAGACTTATTTGGAATTAAAAAAAATAGCAAATAATGACACAAAAGTTAAATGCATCATTCTATCTAGAAATTTTGGTAAAGAAGCCGCTATGAGCGCAGGACTTTTCCATACCAAAGGAAAATTTATTTCTGTTATAGATTGTGATTTACAAGACCCACCAGAAATCATGATAAATATGTATGACTATTTGTTAGAACAAAACTGCGATGTGGTTTATGGAGTAAGAACTGAACGATTAGGGGAAACTTTCTTAAAAAAATTAACTGCAAATTTATTTTATCGCTTTATAGGAAAGCTGTCGATAGTTGAAATCCCAAGAAACACAGGTGATTTTCGAGTTATGAAAAAAGAAGTTGTTGTTGCAATAAATGAACTTGTTGAAACACAACGTTTTATGAAAGGAATCTTTGCTTGGGTCGGTTTCAACCAAGTAAAATTTGAATACAGACGAGAAGCTAGAGTATCCGGAACTTCAAAATTCAATTTCGTCAAACTTTGGAACTTTGCCCTTGAAGGAATAACCTCCTTTACTGATATTCCTTTAAAAGTTGCAACTTACCTAGGATTTTTTCTATCTATTAGTTCAATATTTATTATGTTTAGCTATATTATTAAATATTTAATAGTTGGAGATAAAATTCAAGGTTTTCTTACTTTACTAATATCAATTCTTTTTATTGGTGGAGTTCAGTTAATGTTTTTAGGAATCATAGGGGAGTATTTAGGAAGAACCTTTTTTGAATCTAAACGCAGACCTGTTTATATTGCTAAAGAAAAGATGAACATAAAATAGCACATTATTTTTAATACATTGTGCGCCATTACAACCTTATATTTATTTTATTTTTTAATTTTACTATCCATGTATTTTTGTTGATATTTAGCCGATTCTGCTACCATTTTTTCAAACACTTCTCCAACAATAGCTACAACTTCTTCAGAAGCTCCATCTTTTCTAGCAATTTCTTTTGCTTTTTGAACTACTTCGTTAGCTCTTTTCTCGTCAAGTGCTTTTCCAACGTCTTTTCCTAATTTTATATCAGCTACTTCTTCTTGTAACTTTGTACGTTCAATTATTAATGCAACAAGTTTAGGAGTAATTTGATCAAATTTTTCTCTAACACATGTTAATTCAGTACATTTTTCTATTTTTTTTGTTTCATTTTTAGCATGATCATGGCCTTCACATGCTAAGACGTTTATAGAAAGTAATGTAACAATTGAGCTTACGGCATATTTAAGCATATTTAATTCTCCATCTTTACAAAAGAACAGTCCATTTTGTACCTGAGGGAGTATCCTGAATTTGAACACCTTGTGCAAGTAATTCATCTCGAATTGCATCAGATTTTTTCCAATCTTTATCAAGGCGAGCAAGCTTTCTTTCTTCTAGTTTTATATTTATATCTTTTGCTGAAATTTCAGAAGCTAAACTAAATTTCTTTAAATCATCAAAAAATTCTTGCGGTTCTTTTGTTAGCAATCCTAAAACATTCTTGATCCAAACTTTAAATTTTGGCCAATCATTTCTTAAAATATCAAGATCTTCTTTAGAAAGAATTTTTCCAGTTTTTTCTAAATTACTGATTTTTGAATTTACAGTTCTTATAAAATCAAAAAATATCGCTAATGCAGCGCTGCTATTTAAATCATCTGCTAAAGCTTCTTTCATTCTTAATGAAAGGCGAGGTAATTCAAGAAAAATTGAATCAGAATATTGTTTAGTTAAATCTGCTGAATTTTGAAAAGAATACTCGTTCACTAAAGAAACAAAGCGATATATTTTACCTAATTTTTTTAGATTTTCTGTAGTCATTTCAAAAGTAAAATCTAATGGTTGACCATAAGATACTGAAAGAAAAACGAGCCTTAATACTTCAGCTGGATATTTTCCTAAAAAATCTTTAATCGCCACATAGTGATTAGTACTTTTGCTCATTTTTTCGCCGTATAGAGTAACCATTCCTGCATGCAACCAGTTTGTTGCAAAAGGCTTACCAGTTGCACCTTCGGACTGTGCAATTTCTGCTTCATGATGAGGAAATATGAGATCTCTACCACCCATATGTATATCGATGGAATCTCCAAATTTTGAATGAATCATGGCAGAACACTCAACATGCCAGCCAGGACGACCATCTCCCCAAGGAGATGACCAAAATATTTCACCAGGTTTGACAAATTTCCAAAGAGCAAAATCTAAGGCATCTTCTTTTGCTTCATCAACCTCAATTCTTGCACCTTTTTTAAGATCATTAATTTTATTTTTACTTAATTTGCCATACTCACTAAATTTTCTGACTCGATAATAAACACCTGATTTAGAAACATAAGCAAATTCTTTTTCAATTAATGTTTGAATAAGGGAAATTATTTGCGGAATTGACTCTGTTACTTTAGGCTCATACTGCGGCCGAAGCAAATTGAATAATTCTAACATTTCATCTTGCTCACCAACATAACGAGAAACTATATCACTGCAAGAAACACCTTCAGAATTAGCTTTATTGATAATTTTATCATCAACATCTGTAATATTTCTAGCCCATTCTATCTCATAACCCTGATCAGCAAGAGTCCTATAAAGTAAATCATAAGAAAAAAAAGTTCGACTATGACCTATATGAGTATTTCCGTATGGCGTTACTCCACAACAATACATTTTAACCTTACCTGCACTTAAAGGATTAAAAAGTTCTTTTTTGCCTGTAAGAGTATTAAAAAAATGTATTTTCATATGAATTACCCAAATATTTTGTCAAAAAACCCGTTATTGTTTTTTACGTTTTGCCCAACTTTTTGCGCAAATGCACGCAAATGCTCTTCTGCCTCTTTATTTACTTTCGTAGGAATCTCAACACTAACTTCAATTACAAGATCCCCTTTACCTCTACCATATTTTTCTAATTTAGGAATACCTGCTCCCTGAACTATGAGTCTTTGTCCTGGTTGTATCCCAGCAGGTATTTCAATTTTACGTGGCTCTTCTTCAAAACAATCAATACTTACGTCTGTACCTAAAATGGCTTGAGCTACACCTATTTTCAATGAATATACGAGATCAAACTCTTCGCGCTTAAAAAATGGGTTAGATTCGACTTCGATGAAAACATATAAGTCTCCAGCTGGCCCTCCATTCGCACCACCTTCTCCTTCTCCAGAAACACGAAGACGCATGCCTGTATCTATTCCCGCAGGAATTTTTACATTAATATTTGAAGATTTTGTTTGAAATCCCGAACCTTTACAATCGCTACAAGGAGTTGAAATACTTTTTCCGCTTCCATTACAATCAGGACATGTTGAAGCATAAGTAAAAAAACCTTGTTGTACTGCAACTTGACCTTGCCCACGACAAGTTGAACAAGTCACAGGTTTCGTCCCTTTAGCAGCACCAGATCCTTCACAAGATGAGCATGCTGATTTACGAGGGATTTGAATTTTCTTTTCTGTCCCAAGTACAGATTCTTTAAACGTTATTTTTAAATCGTAACGAAGATCACTACCCTTCCTAGCTCTGTTACCGCCGCCTCTTTTTCGTCCGCCGCCCATTCCAAAAAGATCTTCAAATATTGAACCAAAATGTTCAAAAACATCATCGACGTTCCCAAATCCACCGCCGCCAAAACCAGCGCCATTCACTCCTGCATGCCCAAATTGATCAAATCGTTGACGCTTTGCAGAATCGCTGAGAACTTCATATGCTTCAGCTGCTTCCTTAAATTTTTCTTCTGCTACCTTGTCTCCAGGATTACGATCAGGATGATACTGAACAGCAAGTTTACGGTAAGCTTTTTTTATTTCGTCTGCAGAAGCATTCTTTGATACCTGTAAAATGTCATAATAGTTACGTTTTGTACTCATCTAATAATACTCCAGGAAACTGTCGGGGGTTTTTGTGTACATTGCGACAGAAAAAAATAGTTGCGGTCAAAACTTAACCCCGATTTTGTAAGAGTCAACAAGGTCTAATCTATTTTTATAATATTTATAATTCAATATGAAAGTCTACAACTCTTGAAATATAAGAATAAAAAAAGATTTAAAAACCGCATTAGTAACATGAACACTAACACTAGTATTCGAAAATTTCTATTATTTTTTTAAACTTTAGGAGACAGTTAGCCTGTGGCAAGACCTACTAAATTTGTTTTTAATTCGCTTAATGATTTTGGATAAGTTAGGAGAGCTTTTAAACGATTTGTATCTTTTGCATTAGGCACAAATACTCTAGTAGCAGAAGTATTTGTCAATATTGCTCTAGCAAGTTTATTATGCAAATCATGACCAGCCTTGTTAGCTATTACATGTCCCAGTACTGGCATACCTATTAAATGCAAGTCACCAATGCAATCTAGTGCTTTATGCATAACAAATTCCTGAGCATTGCGCAGTCCTTTAGCATTCATAACACCAGTTGTTCTTGACACAACGATAGCGTTATCTAAAGATCCTCCTTTTGCTAAACCTTTTGAATGTAGAAAATCAATTTCTTCTTTCAATCCAAAAGTACGTGCAAAGGAAAAAAGTTCACAAAATGATTTTGCCGTGTAATCGAGGGAGATAGCTTGTCTGCCGATAGCTTCCACATTACCAAAATCAATTGCATACGAGATAATAGGTTTTTTTGATGGTTCAATGCGAACAAAACGAGTTGGATTTTTTTCATCGACCACTTCTATTGTGTTTTCAACAATTATAACTTTTTTGGGTTCAGACAATTCCTGGATTCCAGCTTCATCTAGTAGCACCAAAAAAGGTGCGGAAGATCCATCTAAGATAGGCATTTCACTATTATTAATTTCAATAATTGCATTATCGATACCAAATCCATAAAGTGCGGCCATCAAATGTTCAATAGTAGAAACATAAACCTGCTGATTTCCAATTCTTGTTGCTAGGCTCGTATCAAAGACAGCAAAAGGATCTGCTTTAATATAAGGTTTTCCTGGAAGATCAGTACGTTGAAAAAGAACTCCAGTATTTGCTACAGCCGGTCTTATTTCTACAGATATTAAGTTTCCTGAATGAACTCCAATACCTGAGAATGATACGCTACGTCTGAGAGTTCTTTGAAAGTTCGTCATTCTTTCCCCACGAAAACAGCAAGTATAAAAATTATGAGTGATATATGATAAATAACTATCTACCACATAAAATGAGCACTAACAATTAGCACTATAACAAATTGCTAGCAAGCCTCTTCAAATGGTTAAAACGGTCATCTAGCATCCCTACACCTTCATCGGAAAGTATACTTAATTTTACAAGAGAATTTTACGTCAATGAAAAATTTCCTTTAAAACTTTTTGACGACTACAATCGTTTAGCTTGACCAGGATCTGTTCTAGGTTGCGTAAAAAACCGTCGGCTGTAAAAACGCAATTGACGCAAAAGTATCCTGACTATAAGCCTAGGAAGGGAGCATTTTTTATTCCCATAAATCATTTGTTTTTATAAGTAAGGAGAATTGCTTATGTCCGGAGTTAATAAAGTCATTCTTGTCGGAAGGTTGGGACAAGAACCTGATATGCGCAGCACAACCAGCGGACAACAAGTCTGTACTTTAAGTATTGCTACAAGCGAAACTTGGACGAAAGATGGAAATAAAGAAGAGAGAACAGAATGGCACAGAGTTGTATTATGGGGTCGTCAAGCCGAACTAGCTCATAAGTATTTGAAAAAGGGCCGACTTGTTTACATAGAAGGAAAACTTCAAACTCGCTCTTGGCAAGATCAGCAGGGACAAAAAAGATATACAACAGAAATTGTAGCAAATAACATGCAATTTTTAGAAAGTATGAATTCTAATCAAGGCCGTGATATGAATGATATCCCACCAGCTAATGATATAAATGACTACTATTCTGGTCCTAGTAATTATGACTCAACTTCTCCTACCAGAAATAGTTCTTCATCTTCATTCAGTAGCAACTCTAGACCTATGGATGATGACATCCCTTTTTAAAAGGCACTAGAAGATTTAGATATTATTTTTTCTGACCAAAATGCCAAATCAAATTATAAGGAAATGCTTCTATTGAAGAATAAAAAGGAAAATAATTTCCATTCTGTGTAAAGATGTTGATTTGTTTTTCTCCTTGATATTCAGGGTAAGGATTAACATAATTTCCATACATAACTGTTCCGTTATTTGGACTACTTGCATATACCTCTGCTCCAACACTAAACGCATTTGGTAAAACATTAGTTGAAGGATATACACGATCTGGATAATAACCCATTGCTAAAGTTGTCATCTGAGCAGAGGAGTCTCCTGTAACTAGGGTTAGGTAATATCCGGATTGCGCGTTATTTTTATCAAGATGATTCACTTGAAATATAAAATCGTTATTCTTGTTTTTGAGTGGTGTTCCAAAAGCAGGAGTGCCTGGCATTTGAATAAAATTAGCACAATACATATTATAACAAGATTTAGAACCATAATTATCAACACTAGCAAAAATAAAAATACTTGTTGAAGGAGACGACGTAAAATATGAACTTGCAATCAAACCAAACTCAACAGAATAAGTCCCTTCTGAACCCCTATTAATAAGCCAAAATTGAGCTATTGAGTGATCCGCATGACTTGCTGGAGTAACTGACTGCAATTGAGGACCTCGAAAAAAAGCTTCTGATTTTTTTGTTTTAATTTGAATAAGTTGATTATTTTCGTTTACACCTTGCTCCCATGTATAGCCAGAACCTGAGCTATTAAATAAAATATTTGGATCGGAATTCAAAGAAAAAAAATCTTTTTTATTGGTATATTTAGAAGTCAATAACATTTTTGTTGGACGAATAATTGCTACACTGCCATAAGGACATTCAAGTGATGAATTGACTTCAAAATTACTCCCCACTCTTACCAATTCAGAAAAATTTTGAGAAAAACTTTCTTTAACTTCATCTATTAAACTCTCTGCTAATTTTGGAAAATCTATTAGAGCAGGTTGTTCCGCAAATGGAATACAATCAACGACATAGTTATTTTTTTGAATTGAATTTAAGATATGTACTTTCTTGTAGTAATCAACAATTTTTTGCAAAAAAACGGCCTTTTCTGGAGTTTCTGGTTCATACTGAGAAATTGTAGTAACAAACTCTTGAAGATTATTTGAGGTATAAATACTAGGCTCTTCATTAACAGCAGAGAAAAAGTCTGCATACGAAGAAAATTGTAAAAAAAATACTAAAGAAACTACAATAAATTTTATTTTGTACATAACTTCTCCTAGAAAGAAAAAAGCAAAACCTTTTTTCGGAGAATTAAAAATTTACTGAGAAAAATATTCCTCATTATGTCAAAAAATTGAAATAATAGACTTTCTGTTGTTAACATAAAACTCTTTAAAATTATATTGTGACATTACAATCTAGGTTATTGTTTTAATGGTAAATTTACTTAACATGTAGTGACTTCAATATTTAGAAAAATAGAAAATATATTAATATTTATGAATATTATTCCCTACTAAATCAAGGTATTAGTTTAAATTATATTACTTAGAAATTCCAAGTTCTTTCAATTTTAGATCATGCTTGGCTTCAACTTCTGCAACTTTTTCTGATAACTCATTCATTTTATTTTTATATATAAAACTATCTAGTTGGCTTAACCTATTATAAATCTCAACATAATCACGTCTCTCAGCTTCTGTTAAATTATTATTATTCAGTCTCTCAATTGCATTATCTCTTTTAATTTTCTCCAATAAAAATGCTTTTTCTTCCTCTGCTTGTTCAATATTAATAGGTTCATTTTTATTACTTGAATTTACGCTGCTGGCAGATGAAAGATATTCTTCTTTATTTTTTATACTATCTGTATTTTTTGTTGTAGAATTAGGTAAAGAGGCGTTAGTAGGAAAATTATATTTCTTAGTATCTGTACTTTGCTCTTCAATTTCTTTTTTTAGTTCTTTCTTATAAAAAAGAAAAATACTAAAAAAACATATTGAAGTCATCAATAGTGAAATAATACCAACTTTTTTATTCATACCAATAACCTTTAAATCTTTGTATACTACGGTTTGTAATCAAATGTTACATTTCCTAAATATGTATACGGTTTATTGTCTTGCACTTCCATTTTTTTATACAACGTTTGGTTATCAATATTTAGAATTACTTTTCCTGATTCTTGAGATACTATTTGTTCATAAATACTCAAAAATATTTTTTTGTCAAGATCAAATTTATTAATTTTATCCAAAGATTCTTTTAAATACATTCCTGACAAAACCAAATTTTTGTTTTTAGAGTTATAAGCACTCAAATCATAGTAATCATTACTATGCAAAAGCATATTTTGATATACTGCTTCTATTTCGCTTCTTTCAAGTAAATATGTTGTTGTTGTTTGTTTTCCATACTTACCAGAAAAAATCATTTTAATTTTTGCTTTCCCTGAATATAAGTCACAAATTAAATCGCTTGCAGAAATTTCCGTGCTAGTATAGCCATTATTAAAAAATAATTGATTTAAAAATTTATCTGTTTGAGGTTTTATTTCATCTTTACTATCAATAATATTTGTTATGGAATTTTTGTCATAATCAATTGTATAAGTTACTTTATCTATTTGAAAACTATTATCTAAATCAAACTTTGAAATATCAGTATGCATAACTTCAGCTGCTTTATCTAATACTTTCCTTCGAAAATTACTTAATGCAAAAGATACTCCTGAATTCAAATTTATCAATACAGTTCCATTTTTTCGAACCATATTTTTTTGTTCAATTCGCATTGATTCAGGAAACATCTGATTCACTGCATTTCTAGCTCGAGATTCTACGGTAGCACAATTACTTACATTTACTCCTCCAGGATAAAAATTTCCTAAACTTACATTAGAGAAATTCAAATTCCCATTTAAATATTTTGGGAAGGAAATAAACGATATAGTATTGTAACTATCAATAGTAAAAGTAACTGGTTCTCTACTTTCTAGTATATTTATTTGATACACATTTTGTGCATTTGCACAGCAAAATACTAAACTTAATTTGAATAAGACAAATTTATTTAATAATTTCATTATTTTTCTCTTATAAAAAAGGGCTCTAATTTTTAGAGCCACAATTATTTACTAAATGTTAATGATCCAGAACGATCTATGATTTGAAATTCAGTTACTTTATCTTCAACCCAAATATTTGTTTTGCCTTTAAAGGCCGCAACTGCGTTTGAACTACCAAATATTGAACCAACAGTTCCTAAAACAAAAGATCCAATTTGGCAGTAGTAATGATAACATTTACCTAAACTATTAGCTGCATACATTACACCAGATGTTGGAGGAGATACTAATCCTGGAGGTGTACTGCCAGCATTCATCATAGCAAATTGTCTTAAAGCTCTATCAATTAAAAGCGCACGTTCTTCACGTTTTATATCGTCTTGTTCTTCTTTAGTGTAAATATAATCTCCATCAAACTTTAAATCAAACCAATCGCTTGAATTTTTATCTTCAACAACTGAATGGACGCTTGATGTAGAAAACCACCCGCCAGAAGTAGATTTCTTTTCAATTCTAGTGAACATATTATAAAAATTATATTTAGCCGTAAATGAACGAGTTTGTTTTGCTTGATAAGTATAATTAACATTCAAACTTATATTTGCAGATATATTTTGAATGTCTGCACCAGGAGCTGGTACGTTAACATTTGTATAGTAAACACAAGCTCCATTTAAATTTAATCTAACTTTTCCAGATAAACTTCCAAAAGGAAATTGAGCAGCAACTTCCTTATCATGAAGAGTTGGAAGTGGAGAATTAACATCTATATTATTTATAGTTTGTGACTTAATTCCAGGTATAGAAGAATCAATTACAGTTGAAACACTTGCGTCTGCAGCACCTGAATCATTTTTCAGTGAAGCAATAAAATAAGCATCTTTAATAGGAAGTTGTTGCCAACTTAAATTTAAATTACGATTCATGTTGCTAAAATCGCTTACTAGGCTCGCTGAGTTTATATTAAAGACCATAGTAGCAGTTAGGCCTTCTAAAGGAACATATTTTTTGTAACTATTTAGAGCAGCTTCTTCAATATCATCTACCATTTTTTGCAAGTCAGATAATGGTTTTACGCTTTCTACATATTTAGAATCATAGTAAGCATATTCATCATTGTAACGTTGATATTCTTTTTTAGTAAAATTATAATTATTCTCAGCGCTGGTTAAATCTCCTGCAACAAAAATCTTATAAGAAGCAAGCGTTGATTCATATTTATCTTTAGCAGCTTTGATATCTTCAGGACTAGCACCTAATAAAACAAGACGATCATAAGTCTTCTTAGTTTCTGTTACTTGATCAATAAAGTCTTTTTCTTTAGTAGCTGCTTTATTATATATAAGTGTTGCTGAATCAAAATCAGCTTTCTTTTCTACTAAAGTTGAGTAAAGTTTATCTCTTTGAATCTGAATTGGTTCATAATCTTTTATCATCTTATTTATTTTCTGAATAATCACTAACTTTGTTTTAGCACTCTGCTTTATTGCTTCTTGATCTAAACGTAACGCAGGACAAAAACCTAAATTCTGATTTTGCTGAACTGCACTGACTGAAACTTTTCCAACACTTGGTGGCAAAACATAAGCGTTTTTACATTCCTCATCCATTAAAAATCCTGCTGAATTAGTTGGAGTATTCACAGTTCCTAGTTTACATTTATTTGTAATTGTAGGACCACCTGCAAATACTTGCGCTGGTAACAGAATTACTGAAAATAGACCAAAAGACACAAGTCGTAGTGACATTTATCTCTCCCTATAACGACGAAATTAAAATATTAATAACCCTATTAATATTTTTTGGAATGTTTTGTGTAATTATAAATTACTGAATTTTATAATCAATAATAAATAATTTTTTTTACACTATGTAGATTATTAAATGAAAAATAGTTTTACTTTTTCATAATATTATTGGATTAAGGATATAAATTTTTGATATAGATAAATCTTCTTATTAATATTATGCATAACATATTAAAAAAAGAAAACTTTTACGACCTATGTATATTTACTTAATTTAATTTTTTAAAATTTGACTTTATTGAAAATTTAAGTATTTTATATTTGTTATTTTTTATTAATAAAATAACAAATGCAAAAAATATTCAAATCTTTGAAGTATTAAATTATTAATAATAAAAGTCATCTAATTAATATTTTTTTGATATTTCTTATCTGATAAAATTAGTTACTTTTTTCACTATAATCATTTTGAGGAAAAAATGATCGATCAATTTAAAGAAATACCTATAGAATCAAATTACAATTTACCGACAGAAGAAAATATTCATTGGTTACAAGAACATTCAAAAGTTACTAACATCGAGGATAACTTTAGAATAAAAGCTTTACATTCATATAAAGAAATAAAATTAGCAGGCACTTTAAATACAATGTACGCAAGACAATCTGTTGTTTTGAAACTCAATCAAGCACTTGAATATTTACCAAATAATTTTTCTTTTGCTATATTTGATGCTTTTAGAACTATTAAAACACAACTCGCTTTATTTGAATTTATCTATAACCAGCAAAAAGAATTGTACCCCAATTTAACGCATGAAGATTTATATAATAAAACAAGAGAGTTTATTGTTAATCCCAGTGAAATATCTCGCTATGCTATTCCACCCCATAATAGTGGAGGAGCTATAGATATTTCAATATTATGTAATGGACAGTTACTAGACATGGGAACGGAATTTGATGCAGTTACTCCAATGTCATACACAAACTTTTTTGAACAAAGTTACCAAATAAACCCAGAAATTTCTGAAAAAAGATGGAATGAGATTAGAATAAATAGAAGGATTTTATTTAATACTTTAAAGCATGTAGGATTTACAAATTATGATGTTGAATGGTGGCATTATGATTTAGGAGATTGTATGTGGGCAGATATCTTAAATGAAAATTGGTATTATCCATCAATGGAAAATGAAATAATGTTATGAGAACTTTTAAGATATAATTTCTGCTAACTTAATTTTCTGAAAATCCGGCTAAAAAACTTTCAACATTTCTTCCTAACTCACTAACTAAATAACCACCTTCTTGTAAAATTATTGTTTTCTTATTTAACGATCGAAATTCTTTACCTAATCTAAAAAAATCATTCGGACTTATATTAAAATGCCCAATTGGATCACCAGCTTCAATATCAAAGCCAGCTGAAAGAATTAAATAATCAGGATTAATAACTTTAAAAGCTTTTTCCAAACCTTTTAATAAAGCTTTAAAATACTCACTTGGCGAAGATAAAGGCATTAATGGTACATTTAGATTATAATTTACACCATCATCTATTCCTATTTCAGTTTCAAACCCCGTAAAATATGGATATTCAACTAAAGGATGTGCATGAATGCTTAAATAAAACACTTCAGAAGAATCATAAAATATACTTTGCGTACCATTCCCATGGTGATAATCAAAATCCACTATCATCACAGAACCCGATTGCAATAAATATTTTGCAATTACTGCCGCATTATTAAGATAACAATATCCTCCAAACATATTCTTTGAAGCATGATGCCCTGGAGGACGGCATAATGCATAACTAGGCTCACCAGTTGTTTTTGTGTAAATCGCTGCTCCATAAGCAGCACTTGCTGAAGCGACAGCAGCATTCCAAGTATTATTCATTAATGAAGTACCAGCATCAAAACAGTAATATCCCGCTCTTTTTGGAATAAAAGGTTCATGCCGAGGAATTCTGTAATCACAAGGAAAAACATATGGACAAATGACTTCATCATTTTTTAGGTTTTGTGATGACTCTAAAAAAGTTAGGTAATCTTCATCATGAACGGAAGTTAATGCTTCAAAAGGAAGAATTTCAGGCACAATAATTTCATAGCGGCCTGCTTGCTTGAAAGCTTTTAATATAGAATCTATTCTACTTACTTTGTCATTATATGAATGAGCTTTTCCATTATAAACTTCTTTTCTAATAACATGCTTCTTTTGTAACGAACTATAAAATATTTTCATGAAATTTCTTTCTAGAATAAATCTTTAATACAGTAACATTTTATTTAACGTCTATAACCATGAAATTCAACGTTCCAAAAGAAAATAGTTAAAGCCAATAATCTTGTAAATTCTAAAAATCATTTTACTATAGGCAAGATTATATTTTCATGTCAAAGATATTTAAAGGAGTAAAAATGCTAACAACTACAAAAATTCCTAGAGTGATTGGACATCGAGGAGCAAAAGGATTTGCTCCAGAAAACACGATAACTTCATTTCGCAAAGCAAAAGAAATTGGAGCGAATTGGGTTGAATTCGATGTCAAAGAAACTGAAGATGGTGTTTTAATAATAATGCACGATGATGACTTAGACAGAACTACGAATGGAAGTGGAAAATTAATTTCAAAAAAATGGGAAGCAATTAAAAATCTTGATGCTGGAAGTTGGTTTAGTAGTGAATTCAAAAATGAGAAAATTCCTACTTTTGATCAAACAATTTCTGTACTAGGTCAACTCAATTTAGGTGCCAATGTAGAAATAAAACCTTGTCCAAGCAGAGAGACTAGAACAGCAATTGCAATTGCAAATGAAATTAAAAACAAATGGCCGAAAAATCTACCAAAACCAATTGTCTCAAGTTTTAGCATGGAATCTTTATTAGCCGCAAAAAAAATAGAGCCAAATTTGATTATTGGAGCTTTATTTGAGAAGCTTCCTCCTGATTGGAAAAAAATAGCAAAAGAGGTAAAAGCACAAACTATTCATTTAGATCATGAGATTGTAACAAAAGAATTAATAATGGAAATTCAAGGAGAAGGATATCCAATATTAACCTATACCGTAAATGATCAAACTAGAGCAAATTATTTATTTGAGTTAGGTGTTTCTGCTGTTTTTACTGATTATCCATGGAAGGAATAACATGTATTTTAAAAGATATTTAAAAATTTCAATTTCTTTAATATCTATCACTAGTGTAACGGCTTACAGTAAAACAGAACTTCAATTATGGCATGGATTTTCTGGTGTTACCGCTGATGAACTTAATGAATTAATTAAAAACTTTAATAACAATGAAAAAGATTTTAAAGTAACAGCAACTCGTAAAGGAACATATCAAGAAACAATGATGGCTGGCATTGCAGCATTTAGAGCCAAAAAACAGCCTGAAATGATTCAAATTTATGAAGTTGGAACTGCAACTATGCTTGCAGCAAAAGAAGCAACAATTCCAATCAGCAAAATTCTAAATGAAAATAATTTACAAATAAATTATAATGACTTTATCCCAGTAATTAAAGGGTACTATAGCCTAAATGATGTTATGTTATCATTTCCGCTCAATAGCTCTTCCCCTGTTATGTATTACAACAAAAGTATTTTCAAAAAAGCAGGTTTAGACCCTGCAAAACCTCCAAAAACATGGGAAGATCTTTTTATTTATGCCAAAAAAATTAAATCTACTAATTCTGCTGTGTGTGGTTTCACCACAACATGGCCATCTTGGATATTTCTAGAAAATTTTAGTTCATGGCACAACATTGCTTATGCATCAGACAATAATGGTATGAACAATACTAAACCTAAATTGCTATTTAATGGGGATTTACAAGTAAAACATTGGGATAATATTCAAAAAGCTAATAAAGAAGGATATTTTACTTATTTTGGGAGAACAACTGAAGCTGAAATGGCATTTACTACACAAAAATGTGGTATTATATTAGATTCTACCGGTTCATATGGCGAAGTTAAAGAATCAAAGATAGATTTTGCTGTTTCGTTTTTACCTTACTATCAGTCAGCAATAGGAGCGCCGCAAAACACAATAATTGGTGGAGCAAGTCTATGGGTTTTTAATGGAATTTCTAAAGAAAAACAAAAAGGAGTAGCTAAATTTTTAAAGTACTTAGCATCTCCTGAAGTAATGGCTGCATGGCATCAAAAAAGCGGATACCTTCCAGTCACCTTATCTTCCTATAACTTAACAAAATCAAAAGGATTTTATCTTACAAACCCTGGTTATGACGTTGCTATATTAGAATTAAATAACAAAACACCTACAAATAATTCTAAAGGACTAAGAGTTATTGGTCTTCCAAATATTAGAAATATTGTTGAAGCAAATTTTGAATCAATGTTGGCAAATAAAATAACAGCCAAACAAGCTCTTGATGATGCTGTGACAAAAGGGAATGCTATTATTTCAAAATCTGGTGACTAAATGGAAAAAAAAGTAATTTTCAACTCAAAAATATATCCATACATTTTTCTATTACCACAAATTATTATTTCATTTTTATTTTTCTTTTGGCCTGCATTAATTGCTATATGGCAGTCATTTATTAAAGAAGATGCATTTGGAATTAACTATAAATTTATTTGGTTTGAAAACTATATAGATATTTTTAAAGATAGTAATTATATCAATTCTATTACTACAACAATTATTCTCAGCTTTAGCATCACAATAATATGCCTATCTTTTTCTCTGATACTGGCATCTTTAGTAAATAGAATAAAATTAGGAAAATTTATTTATCAGACTTTAATTATTTGCCCATATGCTGTTGCACCAGCAATTGCAGGTGTTTTATGGTATTTTATTTTCAGCCCATCAGTAGGTTTTCTTGCTAATCTTTTAAATAATTATGGTTTTGGTTGGGATCCAAGTCTAAATGATAGTCATGCTTTAATATTGATAATTATTGCTGCAACTTGGAAGCAAATTAGCTACAATTTTATTTTCTATTTAGCAAGTCTTCAAGCTATACCTAAATCGTTACTGGAGGCTGCAGCTATTGATGGAGCGAATCCTATTAGAAGATTTTTTGATATAATTATTCCCTTAATATCTCCAACTACTTTTTTTCTCTTTATAATGAATATTATTTATACTTTTTTTGATACATTTGGAATAATTTTTACAACTACTCAAGGTGGGCCAGGATATTCAACAACTAATTTAGTTTATAAAGTATATGTTGATGGAATAGTAAATTTAAATTTAGGAAGTTCAGCAGCACAATCAGTTATTCTTATGCTTTTTGTTACATTTATAACTATATTTCATTTTAAATTCATCGAAAAAAAGGTGCACTACTGAATGAATTATAAACTTAAGATAAATAATTTACTTTCCCATTTAATCTTAATATTAGGTACTTTGATTATAATTTTTCCTATTTATTTTTGCTTTGTAACTTCAACAGAAACATTACAAAATATAATTCATGGAAATGTGGGATTACTACCTAAAAATAATATATTAAATAATTACATCGACGTTCTAATAACTAGTACAGAAATTATTCAAGGTATTACAATTTGGAAATTATTACTTAATAGCTTGATTGTTACTCTTTTAATTACTTTTGGGAAAATATTTATATCAATAATTTCAGCATATGCTATTGTTTACTTTAAATTTAAATTTCAAAAATTAGCATTTTCTTTAATATTTTTAACACTTATGCTTCCTGTTGAAGTAAGAATAGTTCCAACTTTTCAAATGGCTTCTAATCTAAACCTTTTAGATACTTATCAAGGACTATCTATACCATTAATAGCTTCTGCAACTGCAACATTTTTATTTAGACAACTTTTTTTATCAATTCCAAATGAATTATGCGAAGCTGCTAAAATTGATGGAGCTGGTCCGGTCAGATTTTTTCTAGATATTTTGTTACCATTGTCAAAGACTAGTATAGCAGCGTTGTTTGTAATTCTATTTATCTATGGTTGGAATCAATATCTATGGCCTTTACTAATTACAACAAAACAAAATATGAATACGATAATTATAGCATTAACTCAAATGATAACACACGACGGAACAACTCAATGGAATAAAGTAATGGCTGTAGCTATTATCTCAATGGCACCGCCACTATTAGTTGTTATTTTAATGCAAAAATGGTTTGTTAAAGGATTAATTGATTCTGAAAAATAAATGAAAAGGCTATATATGGCAAGTGTAAAATTGATTAATATTGCGAAGTATTTTAACAATAATAGAATATTAAATAATATCTCTGTTGATATTACTGATGGCGAATTTATTGTTATTTTAGGCCCTAGTGGATGTGGAAAATCAACACTATTAAGAATAATTGCTGGTCTAGAAAATTTATCAGAAGGATCTGTAGTAATAGGGGATGAAAACGTATCAACATTGGAACCTAAAGATAGAAAAATAGCTATGGTATTTCAAAATTATGCCCTATATCCACATATGACTGTCTATAATAATATTGCATATGGATTAAAGCTTCACAAAGTTCAAAAATCTACTATTGAAAAAAAAGTTCAACAAGCAGCAGAATTACTACAATTAAAAGATTTGTTGAATAGAAAACCAAATCAATTAAGCGGGGGACAAAGACAAAGAGTTGCTATGGGTAGGGCGATAGTTAGAGAACCAAATGTTTTTTTATTCGATGAACCTCTTAGTAATTTAGATGCTAAATTAAGAACTCAAATGAGATTCGAAATAAAAAATATTCACTCCAATGTCAAAACTACAAGTATATATGTTACTCACGATCAAATTGAAGCAATGACTTTAGCTGATAGAATTATATTACTAAATAAAGGAAAAATTGAACAAATAGGAACTCCATTAGATCTATACAATTCTCCATCATCAATTTTCGTTGCCGGATTTATTGGTAACCCACCCATGAATTTCATTTCATCTGAATTTGCGAAAATATTTTTAAAAAATAGTGACTTACCTATTGACAATTGTATTGTTGGAATCAGACCAGAAAATCTTAAAATTGTTAAAGAAGATGAACCAATGTCAAAAAAAGTTGCAATCAAAATGACAGAATGCATAGGACATGAAACTTTAATTTATGCTTTAGATGAAAAAAGCAATCAAAATATTATTATTAAAACAAGTAATTATCAGATAAAAAATGAAAAATATATCAATATAAAACCAGTAAATGAAAATAACTTGCATTTTTTTTCACACGAAACAGAACAAAGAATTACATTTTGATATTTGAAAAAAAAATGACTGTATTTAAAAGCTTGATCACTATCCTTTGGAAGTAAAGACAGTTCAGTCTTAAAATATTCATGAGAAGAAGGTAATGTTATATAAAACTCAATCATACCATCAGGATATTTAATATTAGAGATTGATTTACAATCTATCTTTCCCCCATGAGCCTCAATTATTTTTTTAACTAAACTAAGGTTAGGAATATTTTTTTCAAAATCTATTAAATTTTCTTTTTTATTTTCTATTAAAAGCAAATTTAAATTACATTTATTCACATAAAATCCATTTGTACCAACCATAAATTTAATATAAACTTTACCTTTATAAAGAATTTCTTTTGTATGAAACCATATACAGCATTCATTAGAAGAATTATCTATTAAATAAAATAATATTTTATTAAAAACTTTTAGCATTTTTTTAACATCAACGTAAAGAAGATTATTATGATTAAATTCATATAAAAAATTAATTGATTTATCATTATAATGTTGTGATATTTCAATCACTGAAATTGCAATAATATTCCTTGCACTAATAGATTTATTTTCTAGTAAATTTTTAATTTTTTTTTAGAAAGAATATTTGTAATAAATTCATAAACTATTTTCAAATTAAAACCCTTTCTTATTAAAATATTTAAAAATCAAAATAAACATAAGTAAGTTATTTAAAATTTAGAATTATAAAACTATATTTATATTCATTTTTTGTTTTTACTAGTAAAATTCTTATTTTAATATTAAAAAATATAAATTTTTTTATTCTATCAATACATAAAATTTTATGTTTATTATATTTAGTTAACCTAGGGAATAAGACTGAATTATTTATGTTCGTAATAAGATATTTTCTTTTGTATATAAAAAATTTTGCCTTATAGTAAATATAAAAAGCATGAACAAAAGTTTCAAAAGAAACTATTAAGTGAATGAATTTAGAAAAAGGTATTATTAAAGATAATACTATTAAAAATAGCGGAAAAATAAATATAAAAAATGAAGATTTTGAAATTTTTACAGACATATACTCCTCATAAAATTCATTACTTTGTATAAATAATTTAAAAACAAAGTAAATTTAACTTTATAATCATAGAATTGAATTTTTTATTTTCTGAAAACTTACCAAATTCATAGGCAGTTAAGTTATAAAATGTTGTCCGTTATCAAAATTTAACTGCTATAAAGAAAAGTAAAAATCCCGAATTATCTATAAATTACTTACAAATAAGGACTCTATGTTTATTTTACAATTAAGAATATTCAACTAACCAATCCACAATTAATTTAGGGAGCTTGTATCTATCCCATTATAATTGTATCAGATACAAAACAAAAGATATATACAAAGAAACCAATTTTTTCAAATATATACGCTTTTTTTGTAAATTTTATTCCTGCTCCAGATAAGCAGGATAATAAAAAAATCATCCAAAACCGTATATTACATTTTACATGGAGATTTTTTTAAATCAACTTTAAATCAATTTTATTTTTTTTTAATAATATTAAATATTTAATATTAATTAAACTTCATAAATATTTCTTTTCTTCCAAAACTTAATATTAGCATTAAAAAATATCTCCCTATTTTTTATTGTCATAAAAGGATTTTATTTAATTATTTTTTTTATTACTTCAATTCTTATAACAATTTTTCTTCTCTAAAATTTTTCATATTTTTGATAATTTATTCCAAAAATTCCCAATTAAATAAGATATAAAATTTACTGAAAAGAAGAAATAATTTTTTTTATTACTACAAATTAAGATAATGAAATTTAAAAAAATGAATTGATGAATAGTTAAAAATGAGTAATCTATTTTTTTTGGGTACGGTTTAGATGGATATTACAAACTGAGGCAAAATAATGGATGATAGAATTTTAGAAACTTTTGGAGGTCGCTTATTTGCTTGCAGAACACAAACGGGAAGATCAAAATTGTATTTCCAAAAAAAATATGAAATTGATCGCCAAATTTTCTCTCGTTATGAACAAGCAAATTCAAAGCCAAGTCGTAAAGATAAAATCCAAATTATATTTAATGCACTAGTTTCTGAAGGCGTTAGGAATTTAAACCTAGATTGGCTCCTTACCGGTAGCGGAGAAAGGCCATTACTAGAAGATATTCTTAAAGTAGAAGAAAATACAAAAGAAAAAGATCCTATTAATGCCATCAAAGATATTAATTTTTTTGAAAAACGTTACAACAATGCGATAAAACATTTAGTAAGTGATAATTCTTTATCACCATTTTTAAACTTAGGAGATTGGGTTTGTGGTGTGGCACATTCAGCCGAATCTATTTCATTTATGAAAAATCAACTAGCAATAATTGTTGAGAAAAGTATTCCCGTTAAAAAAATTGGAATTGTAGATTTACTTTACGATGGTAATTTTAAAGTAAATAAATCTAATAATAAAAGACATGAAAAAATACTTAAAACAGATGTTCTTTATATTGCACCAATTTTAGTGATTAGAAAAAGCAAAGAATATAGAAATATTAATAATTTAGAATACAAATTAAGATATTAATTTTTCAAAAATTCTTTACTCAATTTTTGAAACTCTTTTGATTCTCTTACATCTTGTATATTATCCCAAATTTTGTTTGATAATATTGGTTCTTCTTCTTTAAATTTTTTTGAAATAATTAAAAAATAAGATTTTTTTTCAAGTGGAGGTGTTAATTTTATAATACTGTTTTTAAATTTAGGATTAGAATTTATTATGTAGTCAGCTCTATTATCTTGCAAAGCTATAGCATTAAATCTTTTATTTAGTAATTTTTCCAAAATGCTTATTGGCAGTCTTGTTCCATCATCAACACGAATATTTTTTTTTATAAAAAATTCATTTATTGAATAACCTGTTAATGACCCTACAGTACTTAACCCTAAAATATTTTTTCCATCCCACTTAACTATATTTTCTCCCTTTAATACATATAAAGAATATTGATTTGTATGTAATCTTTTGGACTCATCAACTTTACCGTCAAGTTTACCATTTAAAGTAGGATAATATCCAAACTCAATTCTCTCTGCTTTATAACTTCCTGCAAAAGCAGCATCAACATCCCCCTTTCTTAATTCTTCAAGACATCTATTCCAAGGCATAGGCATAAAATGTATATTAATTTGTAATTTCTTTCCAACAAGTTTTAAATGCTCTATATTAAGTCCAGTTCCATTTTTTAATACCCAAGGATAAGAGTCTTGATCTTCATAGCAAAAACTTATGTTTGATTTGGGTAGTGCTGATAAGTTATATATACTCAATGATAAAGTAAGAAATTTAAAAAGCATAAATATCTTTTTCCTTTTACAAACTCAGAACTAGTTTTGATAATAAACTAATTTCTGTGAAGAAGAAAAAGGCATATTATTGACTATTTATGAATTCATAAATTGTAGAAAACTCTTTTAATGAATATTTATTTGAACCAACATCATACGTTTTCTTTTTTAAATTTAGATAGTTTGTTGTATTTAAAAATATACTAGCTGATTTTTCTAGTAATTTAGTCAATTCAACTTCATTTCCTGCTTTAAAATTAAACTCAGGAAAATCTCTAAAGACTTCACCTAAGGCTCCTGCGCTTGAATAAATCGTTGGCACAGAGCTTTGTAAAAACTCAACACCAACTCGACAAATTACTTCACTTTCTAAACTAGGGATAACACCAAAACTTGTTACAGCTAGTAAGTGACTTAAATCATTTATTTTATTTTCAACAATAAAAACTTGTTTATTGCATTCTCTGTTCTCTAAGAAATATAAATTTTCTATAAATTTCCCTTGACCGAATTTTTCTAAGTAATGACTGTATATTTTATTTATGTTTAAATTCGCTTTGTATCCAAGTAATATTAATTGTGAGTCAATTTTTAAGTCTGCATTTAAAAATGAATTTAAAATATTTTTATGGCCTTTTACTTCATCAAATCTTCCTATTAATAAAAAAACTAATTTATTTTTTGAAATAACTGGAAAATTTTCATTGAAGGAATATTTTTTAATTTCATCATTTGAAAATAAAGTATCTTTACAGTAATGCTGTATTATAGTTTTTTTGTTATTAAGCTCAAAACCAAATCTATTTTTAACACATTTTGCAGCTAATATAATTTTATCTGTTAATTTATTATAAACAAATTTAGAAAAAATGTTATTACTTACACGTTGAGCTTGTCCTCTGACACGAACTATTTTTATGTTTCTAAAAATAAATGGTAATATAATTTTTAATATACAGCATAATGTATGCTCACGACCTTCAAAAACCCATATAAATTTCAAAGTATTTCTATTTTTAATTAAAATTGAAATTATACTGAAAAAACTAATAAAAAAATTATATCCACTTTGATTATGAATAGGAATATGAGTAAATGGTATGTTTAATTCAGCACACTTTTTATCCATATGTGTACTACCAACTTCAGCACAATATAGAATTTTTTCCTTCTTCTGAAGAAATAAACAAAGCTGTAAACTGTAATCGCTAACGGCTGAAAACCAAGGATTAGAATTTAAAAATAAATGGCAATATGATGAATCTTGCTGCAATGAATTACACCTTACAAAAAATCAAGATAGGATTAGATAATAAATCTTGTTTCGCATCTGCTTCAACAATTTTTTTCCAAACTTCATCAGGATTATCAAATCCTAATAAATACCCCTCACTTTCAAGCTTTCCTTCACAATAAATGAGTTTCAGCCCGAGTGACGAAGCCATATCATAAATATCACCCAAAGGTATACCAGGATCACTTGGATGTAAAAAAGCATCTGCAACACATGCAGAACCAAATCCTAAGTAACGAAATCTATAGAACGTTGAAGAAAAAAGTCCAAAAAAATTCAATGTTTGCCAAAATCTTAATTTAAAAAAATGGGTAAATAATTTTGCTTTAAATATACGTCTTTGCAAAAATAAATCCCATATCCCTGCATAGCGCTTTTGTATTCTTCTTTCTAATTTTCTTCCATGATAGCTATATACCATAAGTCTAAGTAAAGCATTTTTATTTAATCTATCAACCATTGATTTAAGCAAGTAATAAGGTTCGGGTTGATGATGCAATACTCCAAAACACTGGATATAATCAAAATCACCGAGGGCTTTTTCCTTTAACACCATTTCTGCATTGCCCACTAATAGCTCTACTTTTTTCAACTTTTGGAGCGAAAATATTCTATGAATGTAAGAATGAAAGGATAACTTCGCCTTAGCTTTCCGAATAGCTTTTTTACTAAGATCTATTCCAATAATCTCATTTTCAAGATGCAATTTTCTGAATAATAGTGGCTCATCTGTACCGCAACCAACTAATAATATTCTTTTCTCTTCCGAGAATTTTGTTTTTAAAAATCGCATGTAATATTTCAGCATTTGATTTCTTTTAAACCAAGTAACTTCGCTATAATTCTCATATATACACTTAATTTCTTTAGAAAGAGGTATATTTTCTTCTAAAATTGCTTGCCCAAAACCTCCGTGAGCTATCAATTGCATTAAAAGAACTGGACTTTGAAAAATAGGCCGATTAGGGTAAGGAAAAGTATCATAAAATTTCCGCATTTTTTCTATTTTTAACTGCTCCATTCCATACTTTCCTCTCATTAGTTGCTTACTTGAGAAAAATTGTTCTATAATAACATAATGTTCTACCTAACTGAAGAGTTTGCTACTCTTTGCTTGACACATATATTTTTGTAAAGTATTCCTTTTCCACTTCATATGGTGACTGTAGTCAAGCGGTTAAGACAATGGATTGTGATTCCATCATTCGGGGGTTCGAGTCCCCTCAGTCACCCCAGTTTTTACTCCCAATATTAAAAGATAAGACATTTCTTCTAGTTAAGTATAATTAATGTGATTAATTTATAAAATAAAGACCAAACACTGATAAATAAATGTTATTTATATTCACATTTTAAAAAATAAATTACAAATATTATATAGAATATAAAAAATAAAACCGATAAAATATTAGTATTTTTAGGAGTTTTTATGAAAAGTAAGAACTTGAAAAACTTAGAACAATTTTTGCGTAGAAGAAAATTTGGAAACGTAAATAAAATATCTAACTTCCTAATAAATAAATTTTCTGGTAATAACTCAGTATTAATTTTAATATCAGAATTAATGAATGAAAAAGTTATAAAAAAAGAAGAAGAATTTAATAATTTAATTGAAAAACTTATTCACTATGAATTGATTAAAAACATTGATAATGAGACTTTTTCTGCTTCTACAAATTTAATGAAATATTTAGAAAGTAATGTTTTCGAAAGTAAAAAAAATACTAGTAATGTTTATTTAGAGAATTTAAAAAATGAAATTGAAATATTAAAGAATGAAATTGAGAATTTAAAAATTGATGTTCTAGAAAATAAAAGACGCTTAAATAAACCAAATGAGTTATGGAAGCTAAGATCAAATTTTATTATAAAAAAAGACAAAAATTCAGCGTAAACTAATTTTTTAGTATCACATTTAATATTTTATTTTCATCGCTTAATCCTTCAGAAAACTCAACTAATGAATAAGAAATTTTTCTGTTTCCTAAGCAACTCCTACAATAAAGATTAAATTTTCCAAATCCTTCTAGTATTGAACCGTTTTCATGTGATATTAAGTAAATATTATTATGCCAATCATCAGGATCAAATGCTTGGAGATAAATATATTCAGATCCAAACAAATTTTTACAAACATCTTTTAAATTTTTTATATCTATACTATTTTTTATTTTAAATACTTTAGTATAAAGTAAATAGTTCTCAGTAATTTTTCTTGAAATGTACTTCCAGTTTCCATAATTTCTTTCTGTTTGATTTGAAATATGCAAATATTGATACTGATTTTTTTTATTTACACAGACAAAATTTACTTCTTCAGCATGAGAAAAAAATGTTATTAATAAAAAACACAGTGAATAAATAACCCTTCTCAAAATAAGCCCCTATTCTACAATTTTTTAGAAAAATTTGTTTAAAATTAAATCCTCTACAAAATTTCTGTCAAATTTATGATATTTCAAATCTCCTGTCAATTTCAAAAAGCTACTCAGCAAAAATTGAAAAAAAATAAGAATTAAATTTTTTTCTCAAAGGAAATTTTTAAAGTATGATATAATTACCTTACCCTAAAAAAAGGAAATATATGATAATTATCAATACTAATCGTTTCAATTTGAGAACTCTTTATGAAAAAGATAGTAGTGATATTTATAGCTTTACTAAAGATTCTGAAATATCAAAATATTTAAATTGGGAATCTCATGTAAATATAAATGACACAATTGATTATTTAGCAAGAATATTACTGCTTAGTAAAAAATTTCCAATAAGTAATTTAGGAATAGAGATCTCAACTATTGAATATAAAAAAATAATAGGCACAGTTGGACTACTACCTAAACATATTACATCTCCATACACTTACGAATTAGGTTTTGTGTTGAATAAAGAATGGTGGGGAAAAGGCATTGCATTAGATGCAGTACAATGCTTAATTAATTATGCCTTTGAAAATTATGAGATACAAAGAATCGAAGCTTTTTGTGTTACAGAAAATTTAAAAAGTTGGACTTTACTTGAAAAAATTGGAATGCTTCGAGAAGGTATAAGAAGGAATTTTTTTTATAAAAATAAAATTTTTTATGATATATACATGTACTCAATTTTAAAAAATGAGTGGAAAAAATCTCCATTCTCTACTGATTAATAATTAAAACATCACAGTATGTTTTATTTGCGACATAATTTGCAGTTGAACCTAACATCCCAATAAATGAATGATGGTGTCCAGCTATCACTATTAAATCAATATTAAGTTCTTTCGCAAATGCAACTATACCTTCTTTAGGATCTGAAAAAAAGATATGAATATTTTCTTTATTTATAGGTTTATTTTCTAGAAGAGTATTCATTTTTTCTTCTGCTTCAGTCATAGCTTCTTTTTCTAAATCAATATTCATTGGATAGTAATACCCATGAACTGGAATTGAAGCCACTGGTGTAACAACATGACAAATATGAATTTCAGCATTAAAAAGTTTTGCAATAGGGAATGCTTTTTCAAAAGATTTTATGCTGGCATCAGAAAAATCTGTACAAATTAAAACTTTATTATAGTTAGCCATAAGTCTTCCTTTATCAAACAGGAAAAAACCCCATTTATAATAGTAACACAACTAAAATATTCTTAATTTTCAATATAATCAAGTTTAAATTACAGACATTTTCCCAACAAATATAACAATAAAGAAACATTTTATATCGATTTTTTTATACTAAATTTTGATTGATATTATTTTTTGAATAATCAGTTATTTTTACAAAAGGACCTTTAAAGATTTTATTGACTTTTGCAGGTTCTATGGAATCAGTATTATTTCTTTGAATTACATCAGTTTCTTTAATCAACAAAATCCTGTGGGAATTTGTATCTGTGATAATTAAATTCCCCGCATGCCAACTTATTCCTGCCGGTTCATTTAGATCTTCTGATAAGGGAACAGTTCCTAAATAATCTTTTCCTAAAGAATAAATGCGCATAGCATTATTAAATGAATCAATTACATAAATATTTTGAGTTATTGGACTCCAAGCACAACTTAAAGGATGCTGCATTTTTGCTTCAGCACCTAGTCCATCAGAAAATCCAAATTCAGATAAACCACCACCAACTAAACTAACTATCATTGTTTTACCTGTTTCATTCCAGTTTTTTATAATTAGCCTAATTGAATTAGTTTCACTATCGGTAAATGCCAATACACTTTCTGAAATAGCAGTAATTCCTGAGGGGCCTGCTAAAGCTGCATGGGTTGCTGGACCATCTTGAAGATCCTCTTTCCCTGAACCAGCAATATGAATTATGGAATCATCTTTAAAAATGTATTGAACTATCTGATGACTTCCTGAACAAGCAATAACCAAATGCTCGCCCCAAGCACAAACATCTGATGGAAAATTTAAAGGAGCTGATTTGGCGTCATATTCAGACCGTGTTTCAAAAATACCTTTCTCTCCTTTTCCCGCTAATACTTTGTATTTTCTTTGTGGTTTTCCTTCTAAATCAAAAGCAATCACACGATGATGTCCAGAGTCACAAACAATTAAATAATCCTTCCAAATGCAACACCCAAGTGGCGAATATAATATTCCTTCTCCAAAAGATGTTACAAACTGACCTTCTTCAGTCAATTGAACAATTCTATTATTGAAAGTATCAGATATAAAATAATACAATTTTTCTTGAATTATTGCTGCAACTGCTTTAGTAGGATATCGAAAATTAAATTTATCATCAAAAGCTGACCAGTTATATAGATCGAATGTTGGAAGATTTTTACCTAATATAAGTGAAGAAATTTTTTCTTTTAAATATTCATATTTATTTTCACATGATGTTGAAAGTAAAATGTTCCCTTCAAGATCAATTAGAACATACGAAGGTAAACTTCTAATAGCAAATTTTTTATAAATTTGCATTTCTTCATCTAAAATAACTGGGTGATTAATATTTAACCTGTGGCAAGCTTCTTTCACATTTTCATAATTTTTTTCATGAAAATATTTGGGATTTTGAATTCCAATTACGACTAAACCTTTTCTACTAAATTCATCCTCTAATTTTTTTATATCTGATAATACTTGAAATGCATGAATACTTCCAAAGGTCCAAAAATGCAGTAAAATGGGATGTCCTCTAAATTTTTCTAGTGTTAGGGAAGATTCGGAGTTAACCCACTTGAGTTCAGGAGGAAATTCAGGAGCATGTAGTGGCATTGTCGCACCTATTAAAATAATATTATTTAATTCATTTTACCCTGAAGTGACTAAATAGCCCTCTTAAAAAATTATAGTCCATTTTAAGCCCAGAAATTCCTTTTCTTCTAAAAAATTTATAAATTTTAGGCAAAAAAATGACAAATGCTATTAAGCCAAACAATACAAAAAAACAAAAAGTAATTAAAATGAATGGCAGTAATAAAATTAACTTAAAAAATGAAAATTTTTGTAATTTCATTTTATCATTCTTTTGAAATGAATAGAAAAAAGAATTAAAATTATTTTGATTTTGAGTTTTAAACCTTTCATCATTATTTATATTAAAATTATATTTTTCAACATCGCTGTTAAATTGTCTATTCTCATGATTATTATTACTTTTATTGCTAACTTCTTCAGATAAATTTACAAATTCAGCATCTATAATATCATGCTTTTCTTTGTCTTGATTATTCATTATCTTCATATCCTTGCTCTTAATTAATACAATTCATATAATTTTTCTACAGTTCTTGAATTCCAAAAATTTTCAGCCTCTGAATTCCAAATCCACAACCCATTTTTTATAGCACATACTTTATTAGCTATAATCTTTGCAAAATTAAGATCATGGGTAATCATAAATATTATTGCTCTATTTTTCTTTGCATATTCCAAGCAAAATTCTTTAAGCAAATATTTGTTTTTTACATCAAGATCAGAATCGGGCTCATCCATAAAAATAATTCGTGAATTAGTTCGCCAAATTCTAGTAAGTTGAACTTTTTTCCATTCCCCACCACTTAATTTATTTAAATCTGTATATAGTAAATGTGAAATATCTAAATTTTTTAAAAATTCAATTTTAGATTCTTCAACATTACTTTTATTTAAAGAGTAATCTAATGTTAAAAATTCATTTACTCTAAAATTTTCAGGCCTAGTTAAATTTTGAGGTAACCATTTTACATACTTTATCTTTTCGATATTCGTTTGCAAAACATTATTATCCTCTTTTATAACATATTCACCAAAAGTAGGTTTTAGAATATTTGAGCATACTTTAAATAAAGTACTTTTACCAGCTCCATTGTTACCAAGTAAGCAAATAATATCACCTTCTTGATAGTTAAAACTAACATTTCGAAATATTATATTACTAGAATTTACTGCGTAAGCAAGATCTTTTGCAAAAATGCTAATTTTTTTCATATATTATATCTTTTTAGTAAAATCATAGTGAGAAATGGGGCTCCAATTAAAGCTGTAAAAATACCAACCGGAAGCTGAGCAGGACTCAACAAGATCCTCGACAAAGTATCAGCATTTAATAACACAATAGCACCTAAAAAAATACAAATAATTAGCTCACTTTTTGAGTTAACTCTATGAATTTTTTTTACTAAATGAGGAATAATTAAACCAATAAAGCTGATAATACCCGCAATAGAAACAGTTATTGAAATTAAAATACAGACAAAAAATATGCACTCTTTCCTAATTTTCTCAGGATCAATCGCCATAGATTTGGAAAAATCATCACCAAATTGAATTACATTAAAAAACCTGCTTAATTGAAATAATTTAATAAATGGATATATTGAAAAAATAATGATAAATAATATTTCATAAAAACTTAAGGGCTGAATGGAACCTATCAAAAAATTATGAATTTCAGAAAGTTTTTCAGGTTTAATTATGGAAAAAATAAATAATATAATTGAAGATAAAAAAGTATTTATGATTATTCCAATTACTGGATAGATGTATTCATCGTTCACTGATTTTATTTTTCTTCGCAATATAAAAATAATATTAAATGACATCATACAGCCGATAAACGCCGCAATAGTTTGAAAAGAAAATGTAATATTAAAAGCAAAAGGTAATAAAAAAAGCGGAAGAGGAAAAAGCATTAAAAAAGCTACCAAACAAGTCCCACCCGAAGAGATACCTAATATAAATGGGTCAGCTAAAGGATTTTTTAAAATATTTTGCAATATATTACCACAGTAAGCTAAAGTTGCGCCAACAAAAGAAACTGTTAGAAAATTATTTATTCTTAGCTCAAAAATTTTAATGAAAATAGCAAAATTTTTTTCTATATTATCAGTACTAAAAAGTTCAGTTGATCCAAAAAATATGCTTAATAAAGCAGAGATAATATAAAGAGTAAAGTAGAACAAAAAAATTTTAAGTGATAATTTACTTTTCAACTTTTAATACTTTCTAAAAATTTTATGCCCTCTATTATTCTTGGCCCTGGTCTGACCAAAATATCTTTTGGTACAATTACAATATTGAATTTTTCTTTTAAATCTCCATATATTTTTCCAAGTTTTGTCTTATATATTTCGATAGATTCTTCTTTACTTTTACCTTCTATATTTCCAAGAAAAAAAATATCCGGTTTGTTTTTTAATAAAAATTCATCAGTTATTTTAGGATATTTAACAGGAGAATTTCCAATTATATTTATAAAACCACCCAATTTAAAAATATCTCCAATCCATGTTTCTTCACTAAACGTGTAGATTGGATCAAATTGCAAAATGAAAACAAATTTTCTTTTCTTATTTACATTATTTCTTATTAAATTTTTAATACTAATATCAATTTTGGATGCTAATTTATTTCCTTTTTCAGCTGCACCAATTTCCTTAGAAATTATTTTAATCATATCTGAAATTTCATTTACTTTTTGCGGCTGAAACTTCAAAACTTTTATATTATTTTTTTCTAAGAATTTTAATTTATCATCTGGATTGCCATCCGTTGCAAGAACTATATTTGTACCTTTACTGATTATTCTTTCTATACTTGGATTATTAAAATTTCCAATTTTATAAACATTTTTTGCTTGTAATGGATAATCGCACAGAATAGTATTTCCTACCAATTTATCTTCTTCACCTAGTGCATATATTATTTCAGTTAGATTAGGCGCTAACGTAACTATCCTAAAGTTCTTGTTTTCTATTGAGTATGAATAGTTAAAAGTTACTATGAATAAAATGAAAAAAAAAAAACTTTAATTTCATTTTAAGATACCTGCGGCTATTATTCTGTCTTTTATTTTTTTTATTACCCTTGCTTCTAATTGTCTCGCTCTTTCTCTCGTAATGCCATATTTATCTCCAACATCTTGTAACGTTATTGGATCATCCGACATAATTCTATTATGGAAAATAAAAGCATCTCTTTCATTTAATTCTTTTTCTATAAAGGCAACTTCTTTCCTTAAAATTTTTAATAATTGCTCTCTCTCATAAGAAATGTCTGCTTCTTCTGAATCAGAAAATAATAGATCTACCTGTCTAGTATCACTATCATCACCAACGGGTGAATCTAAAGAAACATCATTTTTTGTAAGTCGCTGTTGCATTTCAACTACATCTTGAGGTTGTACCCCAATTTTTTCAGCTAATAAATTAGCATCAAATTTTTGTGTTAAAGCATATAGTTTTTCTGCTTCTCCGCGCAATCGAAAAAATAATTTTCGTTGTGCATCGGTCGTTCCCATTCTAACTAAACTTTTATTATCCATTAAAAATTTCAAAATATAGGCTCTAATCCACCATGCACTATAGGTAGAAAGCTTTACACCCCGATAGGGGTTAAAACGATTCACAGCTTGAACAAGTCCTGCATTTCCTTCTTGGATAAGATCTAATATTTGTGAATAAGCACGTCTATATTCCATAGCTATCTTAACAACTAATCTTAAATTTGAGGTGACTAATTTATTTCTCGATTCTATATCGTGTTCTTCATATGCTTTGATAGCAACTTCACGTTCTTCTTCCCTAGTCATAAGAGAATATTTACGAAGCTCTGCAAGATATTTTTGCAGCGCATTTGTTGTTATTAAACCACTTTCTTGATTGGATATATCCAGACTATCATCTAGGTCCTCGTCATCCTCATCTTCTTCCTCATCTTGCAGGGCAGGCAAAATATCTGTGTCATCTAAAATAACTTCACTTTCAGAGTCTTTATAATTACCAATATCTATTATATCTTGTCTTTCTTTTGATAAATTATCTTTATCATCATTTTCATCATCAATCACTTCAGCATCGAGAAGAATTGAGGTTTTGCTTTTGGAGTTGGAATTTGCTTTTACATTTGATTTTTTTATCTTTTGACTATCAGACCCAGAAACCCGAACAAAAGATCTTTTGTTCGCTTTATTTGAATCATTTGTTTGCTTTTCATCATCAGCTGGAACAATCTCTTTCTTACGAGCCATAGGGCCTACTCCCTGATAAGGAATTCACAATGCTCAGAGTCGGAATTATTTCCAACCCTTTTGCAAAGATTATAAAACAAAATCCAGAGTACAATACTCGTCTTTGGTACACGCTTGCTCACTATGGTCAAATGGAAGTTACTCACTCTGTTGAGCAATTACGCCAAGTGTGCCTAGAGTTTCATGCTAGAAAGATCAATCTTGTTGGGATTGTTGGCGGAGACGGGAGCATAAGTTTAGTTCTATCAGCACTTTACAGCGCATACGGCTCAGATCCTCTACCAAAAATTCTGCTTCTAAAAGGCGGAACCATTAATTTTCTTGCTAAAAACTTAGGTATTAAAACCGAAGCCCTTACTTGCCTAGAAGATACATTAAAAATCATCCATAAAAAACAAGCTCTGAATGAAGCTATTCTTAGTACATTACATGTCAATGGGCGACTTGGATTTATCTTTGCAAATGGGATTGCAACTTCATTTTTAGAAGAGTTTTATAAAGATAAAACAAATTCTTTTGGTGCTGCAATAAAAATAACTAGTTATATTGTCGATGGTTTGTTAAAAGGAAAAATAAACGGAGAATTCAAGAAGATAGTCAGGCAACAGAAAATGTCTATCGAAACTTTTCCGGAGAAAATTTGGCAGCAGAAAGCTATATCCGCAAAAAGTCCTGATGAATTTAGCCTCATTTTTGCTTCGACAGTTAAAAAACTTCCTCTAACAAATCAATTTTTCAAAAAAGTTAAATTAGGCGATGAATATGCTGAAATGATAGCCATTTCAGAAAAAGGCAAAAAACTTATCAAGGGCGCTCTAAAGTCTTTGATGGGAGGTGATATCTATAATTTACCTCATGTCTATTCTGTTAAATTTAAACAAGCACATATCACTTCTTACGAAAATAGCCTTTATTCATTAGATGGAGATCTGCTAGATTCAAAAGATGGAAAAATTGAGATTGAAATGGGACCAAATTTTGTGTTTTGCTCCCCTTATGAAATAGCTAAATAAGATTATTTAGTTAAAAAGGGTATTTATGACTGCAAAAGAAAAAAAGGAAAGAGAAGAGGCAAAAGAAGAAAAGAAAAATGTTGATTCAAAACGCAGTTTCTCTATTCGAGAGATGGAAATTCAAGATCTAGCCGAAGCATATAACCTTGGGGAAACGTGTTTTAGAGCTGATTTATGGCCTATGCTCTACAGAGGATGGGATGAATATGAAGTTACAAGCATGTTCAATACAGACGGTGATTATTGCTTAGTAGCAGAAAATGATGACTTTCAAAAAGGAATAGATGCTGAAGACGAAAGAATTGTAGGATTTGTTCTTGGCACAGTCATGTCAAAGCCAGGAACGGCTTGGAGCTACGGCTATATTGTCTGGCTTTGTGCACACCCAAACTGGCAAAGGGAAGGCGTTGCAAGCAAGCTAATAGATAAAGTTGTTGAAGCCTTTGTTGAAAATGAAGGTGTTCGAATTATTATGGCTGATACAGATCCAAGCAATAATAGAGCTGTCCAATTCTTCAAAAAGAAAGGTTTTGATCAAGAACATCAGCATGTCTTTTTAACTTCTAATATTGAAAATAACCCTTTATATTCTGATTTGTTACATAAATCTCGGGCAGCGGCTCTTGAAGAACAGTATTTGAAAAAAATTAGAAGACTAGCTATAGGTTCATCAGGGCTAGCAGCCGTGAAAAATCTTAAAAGGAAAAATATAAATAGTAAAAATGAACCTAACAAAAATAAAACTGCAAAACGTAAAAAGAAAAAATCTAAAAAAAAGAAATGATATTTTTCTGTCAATATATATAGGAAACTTCAATGCTTAAAGAATTAACCTCACTTGATCTATCATTATTAAATAAAGCTCAATACCAAGCTTGTATTCATAAAGATGGGCCGGCTGTTGTTTATGCTGGAGCAGGAAGTGGTAAAACTAGAGTTATTTGTTCAAGAATAGGTTGGCTAATAACAATAGAAAAAGTTCCAGCTTCATCTATTTTAGCAGTCACTTTTACCAACAAAGCCGCTAAAGAAATGAAAGAAAGAATCAATGAATATATTGGAGAACGTAATACAAAGAATTTAATTATTTCAACCTTTCATTCATTTTGTGCGCGTTTTCTAAGAATATATTCCTCCCAAGCCGGATTTCAGCCAGGTTTTACAATATTTGATGATAATGATCAAAAAAGTTTGTTAAAAGATTTATTAAAACAATTAAATATTCCAGATAAATTGTTATCAGTAAGTACAGTAAAATCTAAAATTGATAAAATTAAAAATTTAGGATTAACTCCTGAAGAATATTTAAGAGAAATAAAAAATAATGCTGATATTATCACTAAAGAAAATCAATACCAATTAAAACAATTTGGCGAATACTACGACCCAGAACTCATTCAAAAGGTATATGATTTATATCAAAGAAATTTAAAAAAACAAAACGCTATGGATTTTAATGATTTATTATTAGAAATGTATAAATTATTAGAAAATAATAATTCCGTTTTACAATCAATGCAAAATCGTTTTAAGTATTTTTTAATTGATGAATTTCAAGATACAAACCCTATACAATTTAAATTAATAAAAATTTTATGTTCTCATACCAATAACTTATTTATAGTTGGAGATGATGACCAAAGTATTTATTCTTGGCGTGGAGCTGAGCCTTCTTTTATTCTTAATTTCGATAAAGAATATAAAAATGTTAAAGTATTCAAATTAGAAGAAAATTATCGAAGCTCTGATAAAATAATTGGAGCTGCAACAAGCGTTATAAAAAACAATTACAAAAGAGCCGATAAAACTATTTTTACTAATAAAATAAATGGCACAAAAATTAAGTTCAAATCATGTGAAGACCCCTATTCTGAAGCAAGATATATTGCTAATGAAATATATTCTGCAGTCCAAAATAATGAAGTTTTCTCTAATTTTTGTATTTTATATCGAACAAATGCGCAGAGCCGTTCTTTAGAAGATGAACTAAGAAGAAGAATGTTACCTTATATTATTTATGGCTCAGTTCGGTTTTATGAACGTGCAGAAATTAAAATATTATTGGCTTATTTAAAATTAATAATAAACTCTACTGACGAAGCATCTCTTCTAAAAATAATAAATACACCGCGTCGAGGTTTTGGAGAAAAAGCTGTTCAAAAATTAAAAGAACTATCACTTCAGAAAAATGAAAGTATGTTAAAAACGCTTACAGAAGTAGTTTATGGAACTTTAGAAAATGATTTATCTCGATCTTTATCTGGTGTAAAAGATTTCATAATGAATTATCAAAAATGGAAAAATAACATTTTAGAACATAACAAACCTTCAGTTACTTTAGCTCAAATTGTTTCTGATATTAATTTTGAAATTTATCTTAAATCTACTCATCCTGAAGATTTTGATGAACGCTGGCTAAACGTTATAGAATTAAAAAATGCTCTTATAGAATTTGAAAACACTGAAAATGAAGAACTGCTTGAAGAAAAAAATGGGTTAGAAAAATTAAGTCTTTTTATTGAACAAGCTATGCTTACTATTGAGCCAACAGTTTATAATGTGCAACAAGGCAGTGCAAATGCAATTACTCTAATGACAATTCATTCCGCTAAAGGACTTGAATACCAAAATATATTTTTAGCGGGTTTGGAAGAAGGAGTATTGCCACATCAAAATTCCTTGGATTCACCTGAAGCAATTGAAGAAGAGCGTCGTTTAATGTATGTAGCAGTCACTAGGGCTAAAAACAATTTAGTGATAACAAATTGCAAAAAAAATAGGTATAAAGATTTTTTACCTGCTCAAGAAAGCCGTTTTATTAGCGAAATACCAGAAAAATATATCGATATCCTAGATCATACTGGAAATATCAAAAAAGAATTTGGTAAAATATCAAGCACAAATAAATTTATTGATAAACCGAGAATATTTAAAGGTGATGAACTTTTAAATGAACAAAAAATTGAATCTGGAAATGAAGAACATATTTGGAGAAAAGGACAACGAGTCACTCATAAAGTATTTGGTGAGGGTATAATTAGAGAGATAGAAAAAAGTTCACAGGGATATAGATTGAAAATCAAATTTGAAAAAAATAATGTTGGTGAAAAAACCTTAATTCACACCTATGTTAATCCCATTTAATATAAAAGGTATTTAAATGAAATCAGAAATAAAAGTTTCACCCTCAATTGCTGCTGGAAATTTAATGCGTTTAGAAGAAGAAGTTAAACGACTTGAAGAAAGTGGTGCTGATAGCATCCATTTTGATGTTATGGATGGCCACTTTGTACCATTATTAACTATAGGTATACCATTTATTGAACAAATGCGTAAAATTACTAATATGAAATTAGACGTACATATTATGGTAACAAATCCAGATAGTGTTTTTCAAGATTATTTAAATGCTGGGGCTGATATTTTAACTTTTCACCAAGAATCTGCTATTCATCCTCACCGAATTTGTATGAAAATTAAGGAAACAGGTAAAAAAGCAGGCATCGCCTTAAATCCAGGAACAAATTGGAATACTATAGAATATCTCTTGCCTGTCTTAGATCAAATAACAATCATGTCTGTAAATCCAGGTTTTTCTAGACAAATGCATCTTCCATTGGTTCACAAAAAAATTTCTGCACTTGCAAAATATAAAAAAGATAACGATTTAAAGTATGATATTATGGTTGATGGAGGAGTTAATTCTGAAAATGTCTACCTTTTGAGACAACTAGGAACAGATATTGTTGTTGCTGGTGGGGCAGTTTTTAATTACGAGAATTATACTGAAGCAATTCTTAAAATTAAAAAAGCCTCAATAACAAAACTTTAAAGCAATTTAAATAGAGATGGAATTAAATAAAAAACATGTTACCTAAATTTTATGCTACAATTAAAAATGATTTAGAAATACTAGAATCTAAACTGATAGAATATCTTCTCACACCTAATAAACCTACCAATCAAGTCTTATCACACATTTTTTCTTCTGGTGGTAAAAGAATAAGACCAGCCATATTTTTATTGTGTTCTCAATTAATAGATTATGAAGGGGAATTTAAATTTCCAATAGCTTCAGTATGTGAATATATCCATACTGCAAGCCTTTTGCACGATGATGTCATTGATAATTCTTCCTTAAGAAGAAATAAACCGACAGTAAATTCCATTTGGGGCGATGAAACGGCTGTATTATCCGGAGATTTAATCTATTCTGCTGCATGTAGACTGATGGTCAAAACTAGATCTTTAGAATTAATTGATGATTTTGCTGAATGCATTCGTTTTATGAGTGAAAGCGAATTATTTCAATTAGAATTACTTTGGAAAAAAGATACTTCTTTATCTGATTATGAGCGAGTTGTTGCAGGAAAAACAGCTATATTATTTCAAGCGAGTGCAAAAACTCCTTGCTACTTAAAAAATACTTCCCAAGAGTTGGCAACACATTTTGCAAATTTTGGTAAATTTTTAGGATTTGCATTTCAAATTTTTGATGATTGTCTTGACTATGAAGGAAACGAAGAACTACTAGGTAAACCTGTAGTAACTGATTTATTAGAAGGAAAAGTTACTTTACCTTTAATATATTCTCTTCAATCTGAAAATAAAAATCTTGATATTATTGTTTCATCAGTTTTAGAAAATGGGAAAATATCTTCAGAAGAAAAATCAAAGTTACTTCTTCATGTAAAAGAATGTGGTGGTTTAGAAAAGTCTTTTAATTTAGCTGAACTCTATTCTCAAAAAGCAAGAGACGCTCTAAATGAAATAGCAAAATTATTAATACTTTCTGAAAAACAAAAATTAGCTTTAGATGCTTTAAATCAAATTACTTATTTTGTTTTAAATAGAAAGAATTAAAATGCTTACATATAAAATAAACAAAAAAACATTAAAAAACGGTCTGCAATTTTTTTATTGCCATACTCCAGACACTGTTAATTTTGAAATTTCAATGCATATTAATACTGGTGCTCGTGATGAAATAGAAGAAACAAATGGAGTTTCTCATTTTCTAGAACACATGATGTTTCGTGGCTCTAAAAAATATCCTAATTCACTTGAATTAGCTAAAGCAATGGAGTCTTTTGGTAGTGAAACAAATGCAATGACAGGCGTTGAACACACTTCTTATTGGATAAAGGGAGACTCAGAAAAAACTTTAGAAGCGATTGAATGTTTTTCTGACTTTTTCTTACACCCCAATTATGCTGATTTAGAAATAGAAAGATCAGTTATTTTACAAGAAATGGCTTCTGATTTTAATGAAGCCGGTGATAGTATTGATACAGAATCCTTATCAATGTCTACATTATTTGCAAATCATCCTTTAGGTAACCCTATTATTGGTAGTGAGCATATTGTTAAAAAAATCTCAGAAAAAGAGCTCTCAGCTAAAAGACGGGATTTTTACACCCCTGAAAGATGTGTTCTAACAATTTGTACCTCTAAATCTGAACAAGAAGTTACAAATTATGTTGAAAAATATTTCGGTCATATTTGGGAACATAATAATAATTCTAATCCAAATAGAATATTTGCAGATAACTTCATCCCTCAATTATCGCAATTAAAAAAACCGCAAAATGCTTTATGCTTACAAAATAATCCTGATAATCAATTTGCTATAAAAATTATTTTTCCAACATCTGGTGGATTAACAGAAGAAATTGTATTAATTACTTTTCTCCAAAGATTACTTGATGATGGTATTTGTACCAGGCTACCAGCAAATATAAGAGAAAAATATGGATTAGTTTATGATATTAGTTGTGATACACAATTTTTTAAAGAAATTGGAACTTTCAGTATTGATGCTACTGTTTCAGAAGATAAAATAAATGAACTACTTGAAAAGCTATCTGTTGAATTAAAAAACATAGTAACAGAAAAACCTTTAGAATCAGAAGTTAATCATATAAAGTTTCGTTATAATTTTGATTTAAAACAAATTAAAGAAACTCCTTTCCGTTTACTAAATAGAGAAGCTACCGCATATTTTATGGATTCAAACTTATCAGTTGATGATGAAATTAAAATAGTTCAATCTATAACTCCCGATTTAGTTTTAAAAATTGCGAAAAAAGTTTTTGGCTCTGCTAGAAGAGGTTTTGTTTTAATAGGTCCCAAAGCTAGAAAAAAACGAGATCAGGTAGAAAAACTATTAAGCGTATTTGATAATATTAAGGAAATTTAAATGAAACAGGTTCCTATTACTAGCATTGAAGAATATATTAAAGGTTCAGATAGAGATAAAAATAATTTCATAATAAATTTTGGAAAAGCAATACAAGAATTTGGCTTTGTTATTGTTGAAGACCATGAAATAGAAAATACTTTAATTGATAATTGTTACGAACAAGCTAAACAATTATTTGATTTATCATTACAAATAAAAAAGAATTATTCAGCTGCTGATGGACTTGGCCAAAGAGGTTATGTTTCTTTTGGCATAGAGCATGCAAAAAATAGCGATAAAGGTGATTTAAAAGAATTTTGGCATATAGGTAGGGAACATTTTGCAGATAGATCTCTTGAAAAAATATCTGCAAAAAATATATGGCCAACAAATGAGTTACCTCATTTTAAAAATTTATTTTTGGAACTTTATTCAAAACTTGATAATATGGCAATTATTCTACTATCAGCTATGTCCGAGTATCTTGGTCTTGAAAAAGACTCTTTACCAAAAATGGCAAAAGATGGAAATACTATTTTAAGAGCGTTACATTATCCACCTTTAAAAAGTAACGATTTTTTCTCTGGTGCTGTTAGGGCTGGTGAACATGAAGATATTAACTTAATGACTATTCTGTGCGAAGCTACAGAAGGTGGACTTGAAATATTAACTAGAGACGGAAAATGGTTAGAAATTCAAACTAAAAAAGGTCAAATGGTTGTTGATTCCGGTGACATGTTATCCCGTATAACAAATCAAATCATCCCATCTACGACTCATCGGGTTGTAAATCCCAAGTCAGCAAAAAATGTGTCTAGATATTCTATGCCATTTTTTATTCATCCTTCTGAAAATTGCGAGCTGAATGTCTTTAAAAATTGTTTATCTCCATCAAGAGCTGCCAAATTTCCTCCTATCTTAGCCAATGAATTTTTGTTACAAAGGTTAAAGGAAATTGGGTTAGGAAACAAAATTTAAAAAATAAAAGAGAGGTTGAACGTGAAAGAAGAGAACGTTCTAACTGTAGAAAATCTAGTAACTAGCTTTAACGTTTCCGGTCGTGAGGTTAATGCCGTTGATGATTGTTCTTTTCATGTCAAAAAAGGAAAAACATTAGGGATAGTTGGTGAATCTGGATGTGGAAAAAGCGTAACAAGTTTATCTATTATGCGTCTAATTCCTACTCCTCCAGGGAAAATAAAATCTGGTAAAATTCTTTTTGGCAATAAAAATATATTAGATTTACAAGAAAAAGAAATGCGCTCGATTCGTGGAAATAAAATATCTATGATATTTCAAGAACCCATGACAAGTCTAAACCCAGTATATACAATTGGAAATCAAATTGCAGAAGTCTTTCAAACTCATAAAAAAGTGAGCCAAAAAGAAGCGCAAAATTTATCGATTGAAATGCTGAAACAAGTTAGAATACCTTCACCCGAAAAAAGAATTCACGATTATCCTCATCAGTTATCAGGTGGTATGCGACAAAGAGTTATGATTGCAATAGCATTAGCTTGTAAACCAGCTTTATTAATAGCTGATGAACCAACAACAGCGTTAGACGTAACAATTCAAGCTCAAATTCTAGCTTTAATGAATAATTTACAGGAAGACAACGGAATGTCTACTATTTTAATAACGCATGATTTAGGAGTTGTCGCTGAAACCTGTGATGATGTTGTTGTAATGTATGCTGGAAAAATAGTTGAAAAGGCTTCTACAAAAGAAATATTTACAAATCCAAAGCACCCCTATACAATTGGATTATTAAATTCAATACCAAGGCTTGGAGAAAAAAAAGATCGCCTCAATACTATACCAGGTATTGTACCTTCACTAACAAAATTGCCAAAGGGTTGCAGATTTCAAGATAGATGTTCAATAGCTACAGAGGAATGTAAAATTTCGGAACCTTTGTTAAATGAAGTTGAAAAAAACAAGTTTGTTGCTTGTATTAAAGCATAAATTAAATTTAGCATTTAATGCCTATATAAAAAGGAAAGATTTATGACTGCAGACAATATTTTGCAGATAAAAAATTTAATTAAATATTTTCCTATTCATGGTGGATTATTTGGCAAAGAAATTGCAAAAGTTCATGCTGTCGATGATGTTTCCTTTTCATTAGGTAAAGGAAAAACATTAGGTTTAGTGGGAGAATCGGGATGTGGAAAAAGTACTTTAGGAAGAGCTATTTTAAGATTAATTGAACCCACATCTGGAACAATAATTTTTAATGGCAAAGATATTACACAACTCTCTCAAAAAGAACTTAGACATTTAAGAAAAGAATTTCAAATAGTTTTTCAAGATCCATTTGCAAGTTTAAATCCTAGAATGTCAATTCGTGAAATACTATCTGAACCGTTTGAAATACATAAATTATATACAAATAAAAATGAAAGAGAATTAAAAATAATTTCTCTTTTAAAAGAAGTAGGATTAAATCCTGAATTTATTGATAGATATCCGCATGAGTTTTCTGGTGGACAAAGACAAAGAATAGGAATTGCAAGAGCAATATCTTTGAATCCTAAAATTATAATTTGTGATGAACCCGTAAGTGCGCTTGATGTATCCATTCAAAGTCAAATATTAAATTTAATGATGGATCTTCGAGATAAATACCATCTTTCTTATATATTTATTGCACACGATTTGTCCGTTATTGAACATATTTCAGATGATGTTGCAGTAATGTATTTAGGTAAAATAGTTGAATATACATCTTCAGATAATTTATATAGTAAACCATTGCACCCATATACAAAAGCTTTAATATCTAGTATTCCAAAGCATGATATTGTTGAAAAAAGAAAACGCCAAGTCATTCAAGGTGACATACCAAGTCCAATTAATCCACCTTCAGGATGTCGTTTCCACACACGATGCCCATTTGCTAAAGAAATTTGTTCACAAAAAATACCAGAATTAAAAAATATGGGAACAGAAAATAGTCCCCATTTTGTATCTTGTCACTTTACAAAAGAATTATCTGATAAAACTATTTAATTTTTACATTTTCACAATAATTTTAAATTCAGGTTTTATATTATATTTTTTTGCAAAATTACCTTGATTAATAGCTATAGCAAAATTGCCCAAGCTATTTAAATAAGATACTTCTGATCCGACTTTAACATCACCAAAAGTATTGCCATAATGAATTTTTTTGCGATAGATAACCTTATCTTTTTTATCTAAAATTTCAACTTGAATTTGTTTTCCTACTTCTGCTCCAATTTGTTTTAAATTTTCAGGACTAATATTTGTCCATAAATTTCCGTAATCACCATCTAAAATAATAACAGTACCATGAATAGCATTATTTTTTACTTGTGAAGTTTGAATCGGAAATTTTATATATTCTTTCAAAATATGTGGTCCAACTTCTGCAAATGTTATTTTATCTGCAGCGAGTTTTCCACCAGTATAAGCAAATACATCTCGGCCATAAAAAGTGTGAGATTTTTCTGAGTTTTCTAATCTATTTTTGGTTTCATCAATTTCTCTAATTTCTTTAATTCCATAAGCAGCAGCTATATTTGTCAACGTTCCGTTGTCCGGAGTTACAATAAAGTAACCATTATTAGTTTCAGCTACAATAGATTTTCTAGAAGTACCTACCCCCGGATCTACTACAGATACAAAAACAGTCCCTTTAGGATAGTATTGCATTACTTGGTATAATCTGTACGAAGCTTCCTGAACATTAAATGCTTCAACATTATGCGATAAATCTGAAATAGTTAAACTGGGATCAACAGTATAAATTACGCCTTTCATAGTGCTCACAGCACCATCGGTTAAACCAAAATCAGTCATAAGAACGACTGGCGCTTTTGCCATAGCTACATTTCCAAAAACAAAAATTAAACAAGCAGAAAGTAATTTACTTCCTTTTAAAACTTGTTGTTTTAAATTACTAAACATGTTTACACCCTCCCAAAAGAAAACGATATAATTATAAAATATTTAAGGAAATTTTATGAAAATTAAAGTGCGATTTATTATTAAAAAACAATATTAACAGAACATAAATTTCAGCTAAATATATTTTACATAAATCTCTTTACACTTTATTTTTTTTATTCGTCAAGGTTAAATTTTCAAAAAATAAAACTATATAAAATCTTAGCTTTACAAGAATAACTTTCTGATCCAATATCATTAAAAATTGATCGGGAGGTGATTCTGTATGAAACATGAAAATCGTTCCTTGGGTTTAGTTAATTATCATTCTATCCAATACTTCAGTCGTGACTTAAAAAGCTGTGTTGAGTGGCACAAAAAAACATTTGGTTTTGAAGAAATAGCTCAATCAAGTGAAAATTGGGAAAAACGACATGGAATGCGTTCAGTTGTGCTTAGAGGAGCTGGAAGTATCGGCTGGATAATTACAGAACCTATTGAAAAAAATTCTACTGCAGGGAGATATCTTTCCACACACCCAGATGGTGTTGCCTTTCTAAATTTCAAAGTAAAAAATTTAAAAAAAACAGTTGAATTTTTAGCTGATAAAAAAGCGGCTTTCTTATATGAAATTGAAAATCATAAATCTTTAAATGATGGTTATTGGTATGAAACTGCCATCGCTACTGCGTTAGATGATGTAGGTTTTAGATTCATTGAAGAATCACAATACGATCAATTTGCTCCTGGATTTAAATGGATTAATCAAGAAAAAAATAAACATAATTCTTTTGGATTAGATTTAGGAATAGATCATGTTACTTGTAATGGACGTTCAATGCATGCAATTACTGAGTTTTATCGCCATTGTTTAGGCTTTGAACAGTATTGGGGCATAGAATTTCATACTAACCACCACAAGCCAGATTTAGGTACAGGCTCTGGTTTAGAAAGTATTGTTATGTGGGATAAAGAAAGTGGTATTAAATTTGCCACAAACCAGCCATTAGCACCATATTTTAATAATTCTCAAATTCAAATATATGTTGAAGATAATAGAGGTTCTGGAGTTCAACATATTGCATTTGGCACAAAAAATATCATAGATACGGTGAGCAAAATAAGAAATAAAGGTGCCGTTTTCCTAGAAGCTTCTGATAAATATTACGAACAACTTCCTGCAAGAATGTCTGCCATGAAACTCGATAAAATCAAGGAACCATTTAATATTATTAAAGAAAATAACATTTTACTCGATGGATCTAACAGTAAATATTTACTCCAAATTTTCATGAAGGAACAATCTGTTCAATTACAGAAAAAAGAAGCAGGGCCCTTCTTCTATGAAATTATTCAACGAGAAGGTGATGAAAGTTTTGGTGAAGGAAACTTTAAAGCTTTGTTTGATAGCATTGAAAAACAACAAGTATCTGAAAATAGACAAGAAATGAGGGAAAGAGTAGATTCTCTCTGCTAGCAGCAATTTTTTTAAAAAGCACTTGCGTAGGTTCTACACAAATGTTACAGGTCACCTTCTGTATTAGAGAAGTTTCATTCTTCTCAAACTAAATGAGGAGTTTAAAATGGGTAAGAAAGATAACCGTCGTACGTTTAAAATGAAAAGAAAAAAAGCTCAAGCTGCTAAAAAAGCACGTGTAAGAGCTAAAATAGTAGCTGGTAAAGCAACTTCTAAAAAGACTGGTATAAAGAAGTAATTTCTTTATTAAAAAACGGAGAGATGGCCGAGTGGCTTAAGGCGGCGGTCTTGAAAACCGTTGTAGGTGCGAGCCTACCGGGGGTTCGAATCCCTCTCTCTCCGCCATTCTTCTTTCCTAACAAAAATTCCCTCTTATAAATAAAGTAAATATCATTTGTAATGTTAAAAACATTTGAAATAATTATTACTACATACATTCAACTCGTTTTGTATTAATATAGGAATATTATAGTTTTTTACAAAGAATATTTTAGCCAGCAACTGACTATCAAAAAAAATAAAGAGCAAATTAGAATTAAACTTAGGTATGTATAAATTTCGAAGCATAGAAGTAACTAAGTAAGAAATTATCATCGTTTTTTAATTCTTAATACACCTGTTCTAATCAAAATAATTAAAATCCTTTTCAATTTCTCTTCCGTTTTAAAAGATGAATTATTTATTAAGGATTTCCTTACATAACTATAGCAACCTATATAAAAAATCCATTTTTTTAAGCAAAAATAGAAGAATACTCATTACTAAATGAAGATCTTCTGTTTATTTATTTTAGTTATTTTAGTTATTTTATAGATTTGAGAAATTTACAAACGATACTCTTATAAAAAAATAAAATTACTTATTTTAATTTTTTTTATAATTATAAATTATGATAAATTAATTTTATTTTTTAATTTTGGTGTGCTATTAAAAATCTGAGCTTATTTCTAGGCTCAAAAAAACCTTATTTTTATCCAATTTTTTTTAATTCAATAGTCTCCATTTTATTTTTTATGGTTTTTTCGTTTATTTATTTCTTAATTTTTTATAAAAGGTTGATACTATGTCAATTTTGAAACAAATTTCTAAGCGTAAAATAATATACACTTCAATAGCATTATTTATTACATCTACAGCCTCAGCTGCAATCCCTATAATTCCAATTCTTTTTTGGGGAATTGTTGCAGGGGCTGCGACTTCTACTGGTCTTGGTATTTATTGCGTAGCATCAGATGCTTGCTCAAGCAGCTCTAAGAAAAAAGATAAATTAAATTCTACAACTACTTCAAAAACACCTGCTACAACTACTTCAAAAACACCTGCTACAACTACTTCAAAAACACCTGCTACAACTACGACTCCACAATTTATTCAGCCGCAAATTCCAATAACTGCCGTAGGGTGTACCGTTCTAGTCAGACCACACGCAATCAGCGTTCTTATTTCACAAGCTGCTAACGAACAAATTGAGGTTAACATTCAAAATATTGAGGCAATGGATACAGATCATAGAGAAGAGGCTATTGTGCGTACGCTTAAAGAACTACGAACAAATGCTTGTTATTTACATTCGTTAGTCGGTCGGACGGTTCCACTTGCGAGTTTGGAAAATAATGCTCCAAATATTCCTGAATATTCTGAAACTATCTTTCGATCTACAGGAATCTTAAATAGAATGCTCATTGCTCAAAGAAGGCTATCCCAACTTTTTGGGGAAAGACAATGGACAACTTCAATAAATTCAGAGATGACTTCAATTTCTAATTACTTAACGAGATCCTATTCAGAAGTTACAAATTACCTACATCAAAGGTTTCCGCGTACTTTAAATTTTGAAATTACTCAAAGAGCTACACCTGCTTTAATAAATTTTAGAAATGATCTTCTAGCAAATAGACTTGATGCTTTAACTGATTTTTTTGCTCATAATGCACTTAGAATCGCTAGAACACGTTATCAGCAAGGATTGGCAACCGGGGAAATCATCTCCGATGAAGTTCAAGGCGGATTTACAGTTCGTATAAACACTATGTTGGATAATACAGATGCGGGACTGATAAATATTTTACGTAGCCATGCAAGACCTTTATTAGAAAACCAAACGCGTGCAAGATTAGCTGATTGGCAGAGCGTTCAGAATACCTTGGAAGAAGTGGTAACAGATACTTATGATCAAGTTTTCTCTCGTATTACTTGCATAAATACCGTTGCAACTGCTGCTTTGCATCAAACATGCCGCGAAAATAATGTACATAGATATTCTTCTGAATTAAATAAATAACATATAAATAAAGTGATGATCTTGAATTTTTATCCAAATCAAAAATATTTTGTCTTTTAATACAAATCTCAGTATATAACTATGCAAAGACACCAAACGTAAATTTTTTAATTTTTATATTTAATTCTCTTATTATTATTTTTTAATTCCCAAAATTTCAAGTCTTTCTAATTACCTACATTGATTCTTCCGAATTCAATATATTACTTATAAATTCTTATATGTGTATGTATTTTGAAATGGAATTTTTTAAAAATCTAAATTTTAATATACATTTATATTATCTCAATCTAATAATTTTCTTTAATAATTCTAAACTTTTCTAACAAAATTAAATTTCTAATAATATTTTTATTTCCTACAGATGTTATTAATCTCAAACATTCTATTTTATTGTTGTAAAAAAATAATAGTTCAAATACTTCTCAACTATAAAAGAAATTTATTTATTCGCTTCATTTAATCTTATACTTAAAATATCTTATTTTTTAAATGTAAAATTCTAATTTTATTTAAAAAAGTATTTAACTTATATGATAAATTGAAATAGATTTTTCTTTCTAAATCTGAAAATAATGAGCTTTCAAAAATTAATATATTTTCATCAGGTTTAAGAGTCGAATTCACTTTTTCTTTATATTAAGATAAATCTTTATTTTTCTTCCATAAAAAATATTTTTTAAGCAATCATAAAGAATTTTTTCTGTTTTTGTGTAAATAAAATTCTGTAATAATTAAATAAATTTTTAATATGCAATAATTTTAACAAAATTTTTAATAAAAACTTGTGTTTTAAGTTTTATATGGTACTCTCTAACATCGTTAGACACGGTTAGAGTGTTTAACAAAACAACAATAATTACTAATTAATATTAAGGAGTTACATGAAAAAAACGTTTTATTCAATTGTTGGTAGTATGGTTTTATTAACCTCTTTTTCAGCATATTCACTTGATGATCTTGCTATTCATAAAAAAACAGTAGCAGCTACTAAAAATATGGGTGATGAAAGATTTGTTTCTGTCACCGGTGTAATTGTAGAAAGAATTATGGGTGAATATTATAGATTTAGAGATAAAACTGGAGACATGTGTCTTGAAATTGATTCGGATAAATTAGTTCACTTTGGTACTAGAAGTCTTCCATTTGGAGCAGTCTTTCATTTGATTAGAGGTAAACAAGTAACAATAACAGGTGAAACTGACAGAGAATATTTCAAAGATGGTTGTGAAAAATTCAACGTCGATGTTAGTGAAATTACAGTTATTGATAAATCTTTAAATTTAAATAAAATACCTTCGGATGATTTACTAAATCAAGCAGCAGTAGAGCCTACTCTCTAATATCAAATTCATGGAAAAATTTTCCATGAATTTAAACAAATTAAAAAATACAACTTAATGGTATATAAATGAAATATATAAATAAATTTTCCTTTTTTCTAATTTCAATTGTTTTTATTTCTTGTGGTAAAAGTGAAAATAATTCTAAAAAAGATTCAATCAAATTAAATTATTCACATACTAAATTCCTTGCAAAAAGTAATTATTCTGTAAATCTTGAAGGAACATTTACAGATCAATGCAATTCTAACTTGAAAAATATTTCATGGAATTTAAATGGTATTAATGACCAAAATAAAAACATTGAATTAAATTTATCTAAAAATGATGATTGTAAATTAATAATTCATAAAGTAAATATAATAGATAATAAAAATAACAGAGTGATTTCAAGATTATTAGAAAATGTTGATATTGAAATAGATGATTCTATTTCTAATGATAATTCAACAATAAAAGGGATTTCAAATTTTGATTTAGACTTTAATATAAGCTTGAATTTTACAAATAGTAGTTGCAATATTAAGATATATGAAATTCCATTATTAAATAACGGAAATATCCCCACTGACACAGTTAATGATAATGGAATAAATCCTAATAATAATGGATTTGTTCCTGATAATGTAGATGAACATGATTTTTTTGATGAAGTTTAATTAGAACATATTAATTAAAACTATCATAAGTATAACCTAGGCTAAATATAAACTCATTCATCCATAAAGATTGTTCTGCTGTTCCTTTATAAACAGGTATATTATATAATTTAGAATAAGCTTCTTTGTTACTAAATTCAAAATAAAATGGTTTATAAAAAACATATCGTAAAGCAATTTCTATTCCAACAGTCCATCCGTTTAATTGCCACCAACCTTTATTGGTTCCAAAATAATTTGTCATTTCTTTGGAACCAACTCGATTATATTGTCCTAAAATTGTATTTTCAGAATGCGGAAGCATAATACCTCCACCCACTTTGACTAATAAAGCTATACTATGAGTTTCATTAATCTCAAATAATACTGGAAATCTTTTAACCAAATTAATCATGACGTGATTTGCACCATTGTGCAGATGATAACGAAAGTAACTTGTAGTTAACAATTGGATTGAATCTATGTAAGTTCCATTTATCATTCCTGACACTCTAGCATATTGTTCATTATAAGAAGAATACTTAGTGTGGTCGTAATTAAATTCAACTCCCCAAGATCTATCTGAATCAAAAAAATGGCCTATTCTTAAACTATACTGAGGTTCAGAAATATCCTTATTCCATACACCATCAGTCCACTCAGGAAAATCTTCGGCTCTTACATTATGAACAACAAAGTCGTTACCTAAAGCTGGTTGTGAAACATGAATGTCACTTGGATACCAATAATCTCTGTTGTACCCCCAAGAAAAATACCATTCTCCATCCCAAAAACTGACTTCTTCTGGATTTTTTTTTTCATTATTATCATTAATACAAAAAGCAATAGAAGAAGTTAATGTAATTATAATTATTATAAATTTCAACATAAATCATCCATTGCTAAAAATAATATTTTATTTAGTTTAGATGATTAAGGAGGTAAGATGCAATTTTTTGGGAAGAATTTTATTTTGATTTTTAAAATTTATTTTACTATTGTTAGCAGTCACCTTTAAGGGAACACATCATATTTTTCTTCCCTTTACTGGAATATTTTTGAGTTTCTGTCGATCTAAAACCCTCATCTTTATTGCTACTAGAAGCATAAACATTTAAAGAAAACAAAGTCATAAGTGCTATTAAAACAATTTTATTTTTCATAATTTTTTCCTTTTGATTGTATGCCAATTCAAATAATTAAAAGAAAAGTATGTTGTTTTATTTAATTTGAAAAGGTTACACATTTATATTTAAGTTTATCTTATAAGTCAATAAAATTTATTATTAATTTTTCAAAACAAACGCCGTGGTTATGGTATTATTTTACAGTCTCATTATTTCTCATTTTATTTAAGTAATCCATTGTATCGCCAGGTTTTCTTAATATAGTAACGGCTGTAGATACACCTCCAGCTCCCATCAAAAGCCAAAATATTTCTGAGGATATTTTGGAATAGTAATCAGCTTTTTCTTTATTACCTTCTTTAGAATAGTTTCGAGCTACCTCTCCAAAACCTTTCCCTCCAGCCCATGCTAAATCACTAATATATCCTGAAACTTTTTTCACTCCTGTTAAAACAGAGCTATTTACTATTGGTTTGAAAACATTATACATTTCAGGGAGATAATTGCTTGGCAATTTTGCTTTTGCTGTTAAGCTCACAACTCCATCTGTTGCAGCAGTTGGTCCAGCCCTTAAAGCAGCAATATCTAAGCCAACCCCCGTAAAAGAAGCTGCCATACCTAAAGCAAATCCAGTCCAGCCTAATATATGTGATATATTGCCATAGTGATCTGCATCTGCTTTATTCCCAGCTTCTGCAGCATTAGCTGACTTTCTTCCATAAATTTGTCCAGTCATCCCAATAGCACTTGATGCCAATCCAGCAACTGAAGCTGCCGATACAGCGATATCAGTTGCTGTTAAAGCAGCTGTTCCAGCAATAGCAGGTGCTAAAGTTGTACCTAAGGTAACTATTGAAAAAATAATTCCAAGTATTGAAAAGCCAATTCCTAATCCAAATACAATATTAGATGAACTTTCTCCTGTTGGATCAAATTTCATGATGGGATTATTTTCAGCAAATATGTAACCATTAAAGCCACCTTTTCCATAAGGTGAATTTGAATCATATTGCATAAATCTTCCCAAAGATGGGTTATATGCTCTATAACCTTTTCCTAAAAACTGATATCCAGAATTTTGATCAGTTGTCTCTCCATTAAAGCCAATGGTTTCAAGTTTTTTCTCACTAGAATTTGAAAGGTTAGATCTTTCTCCATAGGGTGTGTAAACATAATTATCACTAAGAAGTTTACCGTTATCATATATTTTAACTATACTTCTAGCCTGATCTAATAGGTAAAATTGAAATTTTGAATCTATATTTTTCCCGACTACATACCCATTTATTTGCAAGTAACTAGTTACTTCAGCATTTTTACTTTCATTAATTAATCTATTCCCATTAAAGTAGTAAAAACTTTTATTTCCAGAAGGATCTATTTGAGAATATAGCTCACCTAATCCGTTATAATTATATGAAGTAGAATTTCCAATTTTATCTGTGAAAGAAATTAAACGTTGAAATGGTGAATACTTCATAATATTTCCATCAGCATCTTTAATCATATTTCCATCAGCATCGTAGTCAAAGTTTCCAATATAATTTTTACTTCCACTAACTTTTAAAGAATCCAATCTTATTCCATCTTGTTTATTATATTCATATGATAAAAAATTATTTTCATTATTTTTGTATTTTATATTTACAGTTTTAATATTATTTAAAGAATCGAAAGTATAATCTTCTGAACTAATTTGATTTCCAGTTTGATCTTTTGGACATAAAGAGCCATCACAATTATAATTCGATAGATTATTCATAAAATCGTAACTATATTGCTCATTAGCATCATATTTATCTGAACTGCTACTTTTTCTTATTCTTGAAGAAATATTAAGGTTTACAGTATACTGATAATCATAACTTAAAATAATCTCATTTGAATTTGAATATTTCATATTGCTTAATAATGACATTGAATTATAAGTATAATCAACTTGTATATTATTAGCCATAATTTTAGTTTTTAGTCTTCCAAAATTGTCGTATAAAAATTCTTCAGTTTCAGAATTCCCATTACTACTAATAAATTCTGCTTTATTTAACTTATTTGAAAATGTATCATAATAGTAATTTGAAATTAAATTATTTATATCTTTTATACTTAAAAGCAAGCCTGTTTGACTATATTTGTAAGAAATGCTTTTATTATTAATATAACTGATTTGTTTTATTTTTCCATCTAAATAATATATGTAGTTTGTTTCTCCATTTGAATCTAACATTTTTGTCAAATTCTGGGTTAAACTATCGTAAATAAATGATGAAGAATACTTAGAATCTTCTCCTACTACTTCAGTTTTAACTACTTTATTAAAACCATTATAAGAATATTTTATTATTTTTCCTGATTTATTTGTTTTAGAAATTAAGTTACCATAAATGTCATATGAATATTTTATTTCTTTATTAAAAGCATCTTTTTCAGAGATTAGCATTCCAATCGAATCGAATTCTCTATTACCTAAATTAAATATTTTACCATCATTAGATATTACAGACATATTTGATAATTTATCAGTAAATAGTGGATCATAATTATATACTATTGAACGACCATCTTTAAATATTTCTTTAATTTTTTGATTAAAAGAATTGTAAACATATTGAATTGAATTTCCATTAACATCTATACTCTGAATCATATTACCAAAATCATCATACTTATTTATACTTTTACTAAATAAATTTCTTGACCCATCTAATATTTCAGTTTTTACAGGTTTGTAATTTAAATCCAAATATTCAATTTTTATTGGTGAATATTCTCCATTTCTAGCTATGACATAAGTTTCTCTTGTATTTAATCCATCATCAACCATTGAAACTTGGGTTTCTCCAGAAGGAAGAACAATATTTTTTTCCCTACCAAAAAAATCGTAGTATATTTGTTTTTTTAATGCAGAAATATTTCCATTTAAATCACTTTCAAAGATAGTTTCACTATCTTTGAATCCTTCATTTGAGTAACTATTCGTTTTAATCAGTGAATAATTTCCAGAAGAACCGGTTGAATTATACAATTGAATTTCTTTTCCTAACGAGTCATAAACTGTATAACCACTATATCCATTTGGATTTTTAAACATTACAACCGATGAGCCATAACCTAGACCATATGTACTGTCATTTAGAAAATAAGAAAAATAAGTTATTAAGGAATTTCCAGTTATATTTGGCTTAATTTCTTCTTTTACCATTCTTCCTAAATCATCATACTGATATTTTACATTAATCCCATTTAAATCTGTTTTTTCAGTTTCTTTTTTACTGAATATATTAACTTTAGATGATTCTTTTGCCAACAATTGCAGTGAATTATTATAATAATAATTTTCAGTTAAAGTATAATTATTTTGCACACTATAATTTGTGTTTTTTATATTGATTTTACATTTCCCATTGTTTCCTGCAAATGTTTTAACATATAGAGGAAGAGAAAAAGGCTTTACTATACTATTTACATTACCTATATTTTTTGAATAACTCATTAATTCGGTTTTAATTACTTTACCACATTCCGAGTCATTTGATTTACAAACAAAATCACTAGTTCTAGTTATTTTAGCTTTTAATCTTTGTTTATTTAAACCAATATTATTAGAAAAATCCTCATAGGAGTATTCTGTAACAATAGATCTTTTGTCATTATTGGAAGAAGTCACTTCTCTTTCAAGTAAAAATACAAAATCACTATTCGTTTTTTCTTTTGCAAAATATTTATAATTTTTTATAATTCCTGTTGGCTCAATGATTTGCAAAATATTTCCATACTCATCATATTGATATTTATAATTTTCGACTCGTTTGCCTAATGAACTTTTGTAAGTAGTTTTTATTTCTACTGGAAGATTATAACTTGCGCTCAAACTATCAAAATTTTTATTTTCCCAATCTTGATAAGAAAACTCTTTTATTTTTACTATTTCATCATTTTGTTTAACTGTTTCTGTCAAAATTTGATGATAGTGATTATAGTTTCTTATCGTTCTTATTTTCTCGTGATTAGGAGCATTTTTTATTTCTATTGTTGAATAAGTATAAGAATTAGGTGTTTGAAATAAGGCGTCTTCACCTTCTTTATAACCATTGAAACCTTTTCCTAAATAGTTTGAAACATCTTGGTTATATTCATAAGAAATAGAATCATTGAGAGTAGATATTCCTTCAACATTTTTTGTAATTGATAAAAATGTAGTATTTATTTTGGAAACAGCAGGGAATGATATTCCTTTTTTAGAAGAATTTAATCCGCCTTTCAAATAATTTATTAAAACAGAGGTACCTGTAGGATAATTTATTTTTGTTACTAAATAATCAGTAGAAAAATCATCTTCTTTTTCAGAATTATATTGAAAAGACATAGATTGCTTTAATGGATTAGTTAATGAAGTTAATAAGTTTTTATTAGCAGATTTTTCTACTTTTGTTACTATAGAATTATTGCCATTATTAACTTTAATTTCTACTAATGCATTACCTATATATGAAACTTCAAGAGAATTTATCTCAGAATTTGTTAAGCTACTTTTATAGTATATTTTTTCTAAGTAATTTGAATTTGTGTAAGAAAAATTAACTACTAGTCCTTCTAAATTAGTTATTGATTGAAGATTACCATAAACTTTGTCAATTATTTCTGTTTTTCCATCTTTATATTTTAAAACAATACTATTTTGATTCACATTAACTACTAAATCTTTTAATTTATAGTATTTTAAAACTGATTTTCCTAAATCTAATTTGTATGAACTTCCATTTGATAAATATAGCATACTTGTTTTTGAATCGAAGTAAGTTAAGTTCCAAAACCAGCCTTTTCCTAAGCCGAATCTATCACTATTGTTTGCTAGTGATGAATATACTATTTTTAAATCAATAGATGGAGATTCATATCCTGGGCCTGATATATTACCAATATTATAACTAATATTTAATGCGCCAGTCCTAGGATCTACATTTTTTGTTAAATCTTTAAAATTATTTGCATCACTTAAGTTATTTGTATTTAATGCGTTACTTGAAGAACTTCCAGTATTTTGACTTTGTGCTAAAGCCTTTGATCTAGATATTTTTGTATCATTTCCATAAATTACTTCCGTAACTTTAGAAATATTAATTGCATAAACATAAGATTGAAACTGTAGGAAAGAAGTTAAAATAATACAAAATATGGCTAAAATACGTTTTAATTTAGTATTCTTCATTTAGCACCAAATGAATTTGTTATATGATATTATATAACAAAGAATTACCATTTATTTTAAGTAAAACTTGATTACATAGTAATTAAAAATGTATTAATTTAATCTAATACTTTTATTAAATATCTAATAATATTAATATTTAGTATTAAATTTAGAAGAATGAATCCTTTAATTATAATTAAAAAATTCAATATTATTATATACTTATATAATACCTACTTTACTGTGCTTTCATTTTGATATTTTGTATAAATTTGAAATTCAAATTATTAACCGCATACTCAATAATCTCATGACAACTACTAAAATTCTTTCTTAATTCATCAATTGCAATCTTTTCTAAACCCAGAAAATCTAGTGCTTGTATTAAATTAGTTTGGGGAGTTGAAAAATTCAATGATTTTGCTTTATTTTGTTTTGATAATTTTTGTCCAAATTCATTTGTCACTAATGGTATATGAACATATTCTTTTCCTTTAAAATTAAGAACATTTTGAAGAAAAATTTGTCTAGGTGTTTGGAAAAATAAGTCATAGCCTCTAACTATTTCAGTAACATTTTGAAGCTCATCGTCAATAACAACTGCTAGTTGATATGAAGCAAAATTCTCTTTACGCCAAATAATAAAATCACCTATTTCTTTTGCTATATTCTGTTCATAAGAACCTTGTAAATGATCATAAAAAGAAATATTGATACTGTTTGTTTTTATTCGATATGATTGATTATTTGAAAATGGATTCTTTTTATCCAAACAGGTTCCTTGATAAATAAACTCACCTGTTTCGTTATTTTTTCTGTTCTTTTGAAGATCTTTTCTAGAACAATTACAAACATATGCTTGTTTATTAGCAAGTAGTTCATGCAAATATTCTCTATAAATGTGAGATCTTTTAGATTGATAAATTACTTCAGAATCCCATTCAAATCCATGGAGTGATAAAGAATTTAAAATAGAATTGACTGAACCTTTTTGAGCGCGATAGATGTCAACATCTTCTATCCTAAGTAACCATTTCCCTTTATAAAATTTTGCACGAATATAACTTGCTAATGCCGTAACAAGAGATCCAAAATGAAGATCTCCAGTAGGAGAGGGGGCAAATCTGCCAATGTAATTAGTTTCAATAGTCATAATAAAATGGTGAAGGGTCAGGGACTCGAACCCTGGACCAAGAGATTAAGAGTCTCTTGCTCTACCAACTGAGCTAACCCTCCATATGTTTTTCTGTTGTTATCTAAGATATATCTTTAAGTCAAGATTTGGAATAGAAAAAAGCTCAAATACCTACACAGAATTTGAGCTTTTATAGTAAACATAGGTAATAGTTTTATTTACCCAAAATTAAGAAAGCAATGATTAAACCCAAAATTGCTTGGAATTCTATTAAGGCCATTGCTAACAAGAATGGTGTAAAGATTTTATTATAAGCTTGTGGATTGCGACCAATACTCTCTAATGCACCTTTAGCAGCATGACCTTGGCCTTGACCAGCACCAACAACCGCTAAACCAATAGCTAATCCAGCGCCAATTAATTTTAGTCCTGTACCAATAGACATTCCATCAGCAGCGGCTGCAGCAGCTTCGTTTGCTAAAGCAGGCATACTAACAATAAGAGCGGTTGCAGCAGAAGCTGAAATTAAAGCTAATTTTCTTTTCATATCTTTCTCCTAAAACAAAAAAATTTTTTTCCCACTATTCTTTTGTTTACATGCAGAATTCTAGTTCCCATGTAAAGATTCAAAATAATTTGAATCACTCTTTGCAGAGTAAGGAAGTTATCATTTTATACTTAATTCCGAACAGTTAAGAACAAATTAAAACAATAATCCTTTGAATTTTCAAAAACCTTCAGAACAAAATGTTAGTGATGTTCTTTGGATTCAAGAGCTAATTTAATATAGACCGCACTGAGGGTCATAAAAATAAATGCTTGAAGGCAAGCAACAAAAGTTCCAAAACCAAGGAAAATTGCAGGTATTGGCATGAATGGAATATAAAGATCTTTCATAAGTCCAGAAAAAATTGCAAAGACAAAGTGATCGCCTGAAATATTTCCAAAAATACGAAGAGATAGAGATACAGGTCTTGAAAGTAAACTGATAAATTCAATTAGAAACATTAAAGGAGCCATCCATAAGACAGGACCTGCTAAATGTTTTATATATGAAAATCCAGCTTCTTTTAGACCGTAATAATTAAAGTAGACAAAAATAGCGATTGCAGCTGCAAAAGTAAAAGACATACTTGCTGTTGCAGGAGAAAAACCAGGCATTACACCTGATAAGTTGGAAATGATAAGCACAAAAAAAGTACCACCCAGAACTCCAACAAAACGAATCCAATTTTTTTCGCCAATAGTCGATTCTAATGTTGACGAAACTACAGACCAACACAATTCCAGAAATGCTTTTAGACCAAACTTTTTCGGAGGTAATAACTCCTCATCAGACATTTCCTCAGGTTTCATACTAGAAAAACCAGAAAAGACTGCTATTGCTGCAACCAAAAGTACGGCAAAGGCAGAAGCAAAAACTGGGGACCATTGTTCAGCTTTTAAACTTGCTATTGTAGCTGGCATATCTGGATTAAAAAACACAAAGAACTTTTCTAAAATTTCATGATACCAATTCACAACATGCACTCCTGAAGACTCTGCATAGGCTGCTTGTGCAACAACTATTGGAAACAACGTTAATATGTTTATGATTTTACGTTTCATAATGTAGATAGAGGATCCCTTCGTAAAATATCAAAGCAAACAAAAGCCAATTACCTTAAGGAAGCTTTTCTTGCAAGTAGGTAGAGCAAAAAGCTGACAAAATATGTTGCAATAAAAAAACACAAGTAAAAAATTATATTTTGGGCAGGGCATATATAGACTAAGTATGCTAAAAGAGTAAATCCTGTAAATTTTGTAAGCATTGCCCAAAAACTATTAAAAATTTTACTTGTTTTTCCGTTGGTTAAAAGCGTTGACTTCGTTTTTATGAACACCCCAGTCATAATGAGGATAGCGGCTAGACTAAAAAGGCTAATCATAATTAATTTACTCATTTTTATTAACCTCATCTGTCTTCTTCATTAAAAGTCGAATACTTCTATAAACGCTATAAAAACCAGATAACAAACAAACCACTGTCAAAGAAGATTTGATATATATAGTGGATATAGGAATATAGGCAAATAAACTTTTACCGGTTTCTGTATCTCCAAAAACCCATATAACAACGATAAAGGCAACTGTCGATGTAAATTGTCCAAGTAGTAACGCAATTAGTTTTAAATCTGAACTCATATATTTTTTACCAAAAATTAAGCAAAACACTTGACCTCACGTTTGTCGATCGTAAGAATCATGGGATGTGTTTGGGCCGAAAGTCTTCCAGGCTCTTAAACCCGCAAAGAGGTTTCCAACATGATAGATAAAGATTCAAATCAAGTTTTTATAGATAAATTGCGTTCAAGATTTGTTGAGCTTGGATTATCTAAACAAACTGCTGCAAAAATAACTAAATTAGTAACCCCTGTAAAGGTTGATGGAAAGACTATTATATCATATTGTTCTGAACCTTTTTACAAAGATCACATCATTTCCCCTAAACTTGATGAAATTGAAAAAATTGCCAGAGAATGTTGGGGGGCTGATTTTTCTTTTAAAATTGAAGATCACCCATTCCATGATTCAAAGATAGTAAAAAATAATTCTAAAAAAGAACAAAATGAAAATACTATAACTTTATTTCCTGATGATAACAATTATATAACTGATAAAAGAAAAAAACTTAAAAATAAGACAATTAATTTAGAAAAATCTATAAATACTTCTTCTAATTTAGAAATAGGTAATGAAAATCAAGTCACAGATGAAAAAGTTTTATCAATAGTTTCCTCAGAAAAACCAAGAACATTAGACGCTACTCAAAATTTTGGTACTTTTATTCGTTGTGAAAGTAACTTAGTGGCATATTCTGCTTGTGAAGCTGTGGCAAAAAATCCAGGAAATCTGTCAAATCCTTTATTTATTTATGGAGCTACTGGCCTTGGTAAAACGCATCTATTACATTCAGTAGGTAATGAAATACTTCAAAAAATACCTGATGCAAAAATCCTTTATATTACCAGCGAAGACTTTGTTAATGACGTAATTCATCGAGGAATTCGTGTTGGAAAAATGGACGAAGTTCGATCGAAATATAGTGCTTGTGATGTTTTACTTGTTGATGATATACAATTTTTAGAGAAAAAAGACGCTTGCCAAATAGAATTTTTCCATACTTTTAACGAACTTTACCAAAAACGGAAGCAAATAGTAATAACAAGTGATAAATTCCCTAAAGACATTCCAAATATTGAAGAACGACTAAAGAGCAGGTTCTTACAAGGCTTATTAGTTGATATTGAGCCGCCTGGATTTGAAGATAGAGTTGCTATAATCGAAACTAAAGCAAATTTATTAGGTTTAAAAATTAATCAAGAAATTTCATTTCTAATAGCAACGCACGCAAAAACAAATGTTAGAGAAATTCAAGGATTATTAAAAGACTTACTAATGAATCAACATATGACAGGAAGAAGTCCTACTATAGAATCAGTTACTATAATTTTGAAACGTAGATTTCCAACTGGATCAATGGAATCTACAATTGATACAACGGCTATACAAAAAGTTGTTGCAAATCATTTCCAAATAAAAATGTCTGATTTAATGGGACAAAGTCGTCAACAAAAATTTGTTGTTGCTAGACATATCGCTATGTTTTTAGCGAAAGAATTATTAGGTTTACAAATCGTTGCAATAGCTAATGCTTTTAGTAAAAAAGATCACACAACCGTATTGCATGCAATGTCAAAAGTTAAAGAACTATTGGATAAAGATGACGAATTTAGAGGTAATTTTTTGCAAATAAAAAGAAAAATAGAAGCTTTAATGCAATCTAACTAAATGTTACATATTTACCAGATGCTGCTCTGAAAATTCTATCATAAATAGCAATTAATTCTTCATCACTCGCTTCAGAAAAATCAGGTAATAAAATATATTCTGCATTATGAATTATTTCACTTTTCCGCAAGTAACTAAATAAATTTTTACTTGCTTCCAAATTATTTCCATTCATTGATAGATCATAATATTGTAAAACTTGTTCAGAATACTTTAAATTTTTCCCATTAAAGTCAATTAAGATAGTTTTTTTTAGATACTTTTTTAGAAATAATTCAGTTGTAACTTTATTTTTATTATTTTCATCTACTAAAATAAAAGATTCTATATTAGGTGAATAATGGGTCAATAATTGCCCTGGAGAGTCTAATTTTTCATTTTCAGAAGAATTCGAAACAACAGTTTTTTTAACTTTTTTTAGATTGAATGTTATCTTATTTTTCTTTAAAATCGAAGCAATTTGAATAGTACTGATAAAGCCTGGGCGTAATAAATGAATTTCATCATCTTCCATAATTTTAATAATTGTAGATTCTATTCCAATATTACAATCCTTATCTTGTTCTAAAATTATTAATTTTTCTTCATTTCCTAAATCATCCATTACATGTTGCGCTGTAGTGGGGCTCACATGCCCAAATTTATTCGCACTAGGAGCAGCAATCGGTAATTTAACTAATTTCAAAAGTTTTAAAGCAGTTTCTCCATTAGGAATTCTTAAGGCGATAGAATCACCTCCTGCAGTTACTATTTTTGGTACACTACCAGAAGCCTTCACAATCATGGTTAAAGGACCTGGCCAAAACTCGTTCCCCAAGATGTCAAAACATTGTCTTTGAAAAGCAGTCATTTCTGATAAGCTTTCTGCTTGAACCATTCCACTTAAGTGAACAATAAGAGGATCTGATTTTGGTCTACCCTTTGCAAGAAAAATCTTTTCAAGGGCTTTTTCATTTAGTGCATTTGCACCAAGCCCATAAACTGTTTCTGTTGGAAAGGCGACTAATTCCCCTGCTTGTAGAAGCTGGGAACATTCTGCAAGTGACTCAGGTTTTAAAGCAGTTACAATTTTTGCCACATTCATCTCCAAATTTTTATTCATTTCGAGTTCTTAAAAGACTTATCCACATGTTATCCACATAGATCATCCATCATTAGGATGTTCGCATTTTTTCCATATTTTAGAATGATTTTCAATGTTTTTCTAAAAAGTTATCCACATTAAAAACCAGAGTTATCCACATAACCCCAATCTAAAAAATATTATATAACATCACTTATGGGAATTTCTACGACCACTTTGGGTATGTGGATAACGTGTGGACAACATGTGGACAACGTGTGGATAAGTACAAATGCTTAAAAAGTAATCACTATGTTATCCACATGAATTTTGAGTTTTCCACATCCTATCCACAGGTTTTCCACACGTTATCCACACGATTTTCAAGCTCAAAATAATGCTTTAGCACTTGAATTAATAAAGAAAAAACTTCTTCATTAGTAAGTTATCCACATAAAATGGCTTCACCTACTACTACTTCTAATATTTTGTTTTTAAATTTCTATTTAAGTGTATAAGAAGAGTTCCCCAAACAATCAAGCTTGAACAGCTGTAGACAATGGGTTAAGCAAATCACGTACAGGTAAATTTTTTTAAAGGTGGACATATGTTTAAAAAGAGCAAACGTTTTTTTTCATCCGACGTCCAAAGCATAAGCCCTGAAATATCAGCTGAGTTTGACAGGGACAAATTGGCGAGTGCGTTATTGTCAGTTAGTGCTGCACAAATAGACCCTGATATCGGATGGGTACAATTATCTTTTTCTGGAGGAAAAAAAGTAATTATTTCCTCTATAAGCCATAATTTAGCAATTAAATGTGAAATTGAAGCTCCATATTCGGGACAAGGTGTAATTAAAGTATCAGGAAAGCAATTTTCTGATTATGTAAAACAATTACCTTCAACTAAAGTCTTTTTAAAAGCTGAATTACCTTCAAGAATTCAATTAAAATGCGGAAGAAGTTCTGCAAAAATTCAATTAGTGCACGATCAGTCGCAAAGCAAAATTGATATACCTGATGCTGGAACTTCAATTAAAATTAAAGGTAATTTTATAGAACGTTGGGTATCTAGTTTTAAAGACTTCGTTTCTGTCGATGATAATCGCTTTTATGCTAATGGTGCTTTAATTTGGGCAGAAAGAAATTCAGAAGGAGTTCTACATGCTGTTGCAAGTGATGCCCTACGGTTAGCAAAGGCATCACTCACAGAAGGTATTCAAATTTTAAATTTAGATAACAGTCAGGTTTTAGTACCAAAAAAAGCTTTAGATGAATTAAAAAGAGTTGCAAACATCATGCCTGATACTGATTTCATATTGAAGTGGCATGAAAAGGAATTATTTTTTTCTGTAGAGGCAGATGATTACACAATGTTTGCAAAGTGTATTGCGGGTCAATATCCACCCTATGAAGCAGCTATTCCTCAACAGATCAACACAGAAATTCAATTAGATCTTAAGTCTATCCAAGATAGTGTAAAAAGATCCTTATTATTTGCAGATAAAAATAAAGTTATGAAATTTCATTTTGAAAACTCATTACTCACTATGGCGAGTTCTACTCCTGGTCAAAAGGAAGGTGAAGAAGTTATTGAGATGAGTTCTTCTATAGCATCTCCATTTGAAGTAAACTATAACGGTCACTTGATTATAGGTATTTTAGGTGTTTTATCGGGATCAAGAGTTAATTTTGCTTGGGAAAATATGAACAGACCTGTTAAAATTACTGGCGAAAGTCAAAGGGGATTAGAAGTATTTTATCTTTTGGTTCCTGCACGTTTTTAAGTTTTCAATTTTTTTTAAAGAAATGAGCTATGTTTAATAAAAATAAAGCAATTGTTTATGATCCAAATAATAGTCAGAAGAATGATGATGGGTATGGTTCTTCAAACATTACGGTTTTAGAAGGTCTTGAAGCAGTAAGAAAAAGACCTGGTATGTATATTGGAAATACAGGATCAGTTGGTCTTCATCATTTAATTTATGAAGTTGTAGACAATTCAATCGATGAATATTTAGCCGGACATGGTTCACAGATAGACATTACTTTGCATTTAGATGGGAGCGTTACCATTGCAGATAATGCAAGAGGTATTCCTGTAGATAAACATCCATCAGGTAAAAGCGCATTAGAAGTTGTTATGACTATTTTACATGCTGGTGGAAAATTCGACAATGAAATTTATAAAACTTCAGGTGGTTTACATGGAGTTGGTGCTTCTGTTGTGAATGCATTATCAAGTTATTGTAGAGTTGAAGTAAAAAAGAATGGTGGTGTTTACGAACAAGAATATAAATGCGGTATTCCTCAATTTGAAGTTAGAAGAATTGGAGATACTAATGCGCATGGTACTTGTACAACTTTCAAACCAGACTCAACTATTTTCCAAGAAACTACTGAATTTAGTTTTGACTATTTATCTTCCAGATTAAGGGAACTTTCTTTTTTAAACAAAGGGATTTGTATAAAATTAGTTGATGAAATAAAGGATAAATCCCAAGAATTTAAATATGAAGGTGGGCTAGTAAGCTTTGTTGAATATTTAAATAGAAGCAAAGTAGTTATTCACTCAAAACCTATTTATATGCTGGTTGATAAAGATGAAACTATTGTAGAAATAGCGCTACAATGGAATGATGGATATTCAGAAAATGTTTATTCATATGCAAATAATATAAATACTATTGAAGGTGGAGCGCATTTAACTGGTTTAAGAGGTGCTCTTACAAGAGTAGTAAATCAATTGGCTTCTGCTGATAAAAATGCCCAAAACTTAAAAGAAGGTTTAGCTCCTGATGATATTCGAGAAGGCCTTACAGGAGTTGTTCATGTAAAATTAAGAGATCCTCAGTTTGAAGGACAAACTAAAAATAAACTTGCCAATTCCAGAATCAGAACCTTGGTTGAAAGCTCTTTAAATGAAAAATTAACAGATTATTTTCATGAAAACCCTGATATTGCAAAGAAAGTAGTATCAAAAATTGTAGATGCTGCCAGAGCTCGAATAGCTGCACGAAAAGCAAAAGAATTAACTAGAAGAAAAAGTGCTCTTGATTTAGGTGGATTGCCTGGGAAAATTGCTGATTGTCAAGACAGAGACCCTGCTAATTGTGAATTATTCATAGTGGAAGGTGATTCTGCGGGTGGTTCTGCAAAACAAGGAAGAGACAGAAAAACTCAAGCAGTATTGCCATTAAAAGGTAAAATTTTAAATGTTGAAAAAGCCACAACTGATAAAATGCTTTCTAACCAAGAAATCCGTTTATTAGTTCAAGCTTTAGGAACCGGTATTGGTCGTCACGATAATGATGTTGATATTTCTAAACTTCGTTACCATAAAATAGTGATCATGACAGATGCCGACGTCGATGGAGCGCATATTAGAACACTATTTTTAACGTTCTTTTATAGACAAATGCAAGAAGTAATAAAAAGAGGACATTTATATATTGCTCAACCCCCTTTATATCGATACAAAAAACAAAAAGTGGAACGTTATTTAAAAGATGATGTTGCTCTTGAAAAATTTCTCGTTGAAATTGCTATGCAAGACGCTTCTATTCTTGATGCAAAAGAACAAGCTATAGAAATATCGGTTGTGAAAAATATGTTAGCATGTGTTGAAAGAAGAAATAGAATATCAAGTATTCTTTCACGCCGAAGAAGTAGTGTTTTTGTTAATTTTTTAAGCAGTCATTCTTCTATATCACCAGAAACATTTTATAATAAAAATGGTTTTGAAAAATTTGTGGAAGAAATTAATCTTCATTGCTTAAAATATGGACATGTTCATACAAGAATTGATTTTGATAGTGAACATAACAGATATTTTGCAACTATTGATTTACAGTTATCTGGTAAATCATATCATTTTAAATTCGATTTTGACTTTATAAGTTCTTCTGAATTCGAGGAATTAAAAAGACTTTCTAAACAATTAGAGACAACCTTTCAATTACCTCTAAAATATTCTCATGATAAAAAAACGAAAACTGTTACTTCATGGATAGAATTAAGAGAATTTCTTCTTGCTGAAGGTAGAAGTGGTGCATATATACAACGCTATAAAGGTCTAGGTGAAATGAATGCTGAACAGTTGTGGGAAACTACTATGCAGCCTTCAACCAGACAATTTCTGCAGGTCACCATTGAAGATGCGATGGAAGCAGACAATATATTTTCTATGCTAATGGGTGACGATGTTCCCCCAAGAAAAGAATTTATTGAAGCTAATGCCTTAAATGTTAGAAATCTAGATACCTAAATTGAAAAAGTTGGAAAAAAAATATGTCACTAGAAAAAACAAGTGTGCTTTCTGCTAATATTAATGATGAAATGAAAAACGCTTACTTAGACTATGCCATGAGCGTAATAGTAAGTCGGGCTTTGCCAGATGTTCGTGATGGTATGAAACCGGTTCATAGAAGAGTTTTATATGCCATGTACGAACAAAATAATGTTTATAATAAGCCATTTAAAAAATCGGCACGTATTGTCGGTGATGTTCTGGGTAAGTATCATCCTCATGGTGATTCAGCTGTCTATGGTGCTTTGGTACGCTTAACTCAAGACTTTTCTATGCGCTATCCTTTAATTGATGGTCAAGGAAACTTTGGTTCTATCGACGGCGACTCGGCTGCGGCAATGCGTTATACAGAAATTCGTCTTGCAAAAATATCTGAAGCTTTAATGGCTGATATTGAAGAAGATACAGTAGATTTTGGTCCTAACTATGACAATAGTGAAGTTCAACCACTCGTTCTGCCCACCGTGTTACCTCAATTATTGATTAACGGACAAAGCGGGATAGCTGTGGGAATGGCTACCAATATTCCTCCTCATAATCTTGGTGAAGTTCTTGAAGCATTGCTACATTTGCTCGAAAAGCCTAAAGCTACTATTGAACAGCTTATGCATTATATTAAAGGACCAGATTTTCCGACTTATGGAATGATTTGTGGTTTAAAAGGTATTCAAGATGCCTATAGAACAGGGCGCGGTAGCATTGTAGTCCGTGGTAAAGCAGTTGTAGAAGCGACAAAAGGCGGTAAAGAGCAAATTATTGTAACTGAATTGCCTTATCAGGTGAATAAGCTTACATGGATTGAAAAAATTGCTGAATTAGTGAAAGAAGAAGAAATTCTAGGTATTTCAGATATCCGTGATGAAAGTAGCAAAGAAGGAATTCGGGTCGTCATTGAAATTAAAAAAGGTGAAAATGCTGAAGTTATCTTAAATCATTTATACAAAAGAACACGTTTACAAGACTCCTTTGGCGTAAATATGGTTTGCATAGTCAGAGGTGTGCCTAAGCTATTAAATATTAAAGACACTTTAGAATGCTTTTTAGAGCATCGACTTGAAGTGATTACGCGTAGAACTAATTATCGCTTACGCAAAGCCGAAGATCGTTTGCATATTTTAGAAGGTTTAAAAATAGCAGTTGATAATATTGATCGAGTTGTAGCTGTTATTCGTGGCGCTGAAAGCAGAGAAGATGCAAAAGAAAAATTAATTTCTTCATATTCTCTTTCAGAAAAGCAAGTAACTGCAATTCTAGACATGCGCTTAGTTCAATTAACAGGCTTAGAACGTTCAAAAATTATTGCAGAACATCAAGAAACTCTAGAAATCATTGCTGATTTAAAAGATATTTTGAGTAAGCCTGAAAGAGTAAGAGCTATTGTTAAAGAAGAGTTTTTAAATTTAAAGAGTTTGCATAGTGATAAACGGAGAACTGAAATTGTAACTGAAGCCGGAGACGTAGATATTGCAAGTCTTATCCCACCAGCTGATGTGTTTATTACTTTTTCCAGTTCTGGCTATATAAAAAGAGTAAATCAAGACGAATTTAGAACACAAAATAGAGCAGGAAAAGGAAAAACAGGAGCGGCATTAAAAGAAAATGATGCTGTGAAATTTACATTCCACGCACATACACATGACTATGTTTTAATGTTCTCAAATCTTGGTAAAGTTTATAGCTTTAAAGTTTATGAATTGCCTGAAGCTTCTGCTACTGCACGTGGGAAATCAATCAATCAAATATTGACTATGTCAAGCAACGAGCAAATTACTGCTATGTTGCCAGTAAAAGAATTTGTTGAAAATAATCATATTCTGATGGTTACAAAACAAGGAACAATTAAGAAAACTGAATTATCATCTTTTTCAAATATTCGTGCAGGCGGTTTAAGGGCTGTTACTTTAGAAGATGGTGATACACTTGTTTCAGTTAAAATTACTTCAGGAACAAATGAAATAATAATTGCCACTGCCAATGGTCAAGCCGTTCGCTTTGATGAAGATGACGTGCGTTCAATGGGTAGAACTGCGAAAGGTGTTAAAGGCATCACTCTTGATGAAGATGAAAAAGACTACGTTGTCGCTGCCGAGGTTGTACAACCTGAAAAATGCTTACTTGTTGTAACAGAAAATGGTTATGGGAAACGGAGTAAGCTCGACGAGTATCGCAAAACAAGTAGGGGCGCAAAAGGCGTTAAAACTATAAAAATAAGTGAACGCAATGGCAAAGTGATCAGTATGATGCCTGTTGCCGAAGACTCAGACATTGTGTTAACAACAAATACGGGTAGAGTTTTAAGAATTGCTGTGTCTTCTTTAAGAATTATGGGCAGAGTTACCCAAGGCGTATGCTTAATGCGTATTCTAGAAGGAGAAAAAATAGTTTCCGTTTCAACTCCAAGCGAATTTGATGAAACTCCTGTAACACATTTAGATTCTTCTGAAGAAGTCGAGTAAAATGAAAATTAAAAAAACATTAAGAAATTTTTTTTGTGTACTAAATATTTTTATAATTTTTTCTTTTTTAGCATGTAGTAAAAGACCTCTTCCACCTAAAATTGGAAACAATATTTCTTTTCCGGGGAAGTTGGTTGCTCTAGATTCTACTCACTTTTTATTGCTAAACACAGTAGCAAATAATGCATATAGGGATGGAAGTATACAATTGTATTCTGTCGATTCATCTACTGGTGCTTATACTTTAATGAATTCCTTGTCTATTCCAACGCATGCTTCAGATATTGCTGTAGCAAAAGATAAAAAATTAGTCGCAGTATCATTTGATGGTACTTATAAAACTACAAATATTCTATTTTATAATTATAGTAACTTGAATAATCCAACTGCAATAAGTAATTTAACTTTAACTTTAGATAATGCTGGTGGAAAACAAGCGGTAAAAAATTTAAATTTCTTTCAAAGAAATAGTGATACTAATCATTATGTTTATGGTACAATAAATTCATTTACCAATGATGATGGTACAAATGGAAATATTCCAGCAAGAACATTTTTAGCACAAGTAGATCAAAACTATACTAATACTAATTTATTAATGATGCTTTCTTATGGAGTAAATGATAAAAAATCATTGGCACCAAAATCAGATTCATTATTAACTAATAATGGAAATAATGGTGTACAATATACTTTTGGGTATTCTGCTCCTACTTATGTAGGAGGTTCTTTAGATTTATTTGTTGCTTTTCCAACAGGATCTATGGGCGGTTATAGTAGTGGTAGTAATACGTTTCCTTATCTGCCAGATGCTTTAACTTATTTTTCTGCGGCGGGAAATACAAGAGCAACTTGTAATGGTTCTCCTTGCACAACAACTTCCGATTTACGTACTGTATCTATGGCTGTTGTGAATATGCCTGAATTGTTAGCTGGTGTAGGTGTAAATAACTCTACATACTTTGTTCCTTTAGCATGGAACCAAAATGTTATGCCTTATAATTCATTAACAAATGGAAAAACCATAAAAGCGCCAAACAATACAAGTGATTCTGATTTAAATTCTTTTGCATTTCAAACTAATTTTTGGAGCTCCTATTGGGCAAATACAACAAATAATGGAAATGGAGTTTCAAGTTGTTACACTTCTACAGCAACTGCTGTTAATAACCAAAATAGTATTTTAGGTGATAACACCTTATTTGTAGTAAAAAATGGTACTAATGGAGCAAATGATCTTTCTGCAGATGGCGGAAAAGGTGGTTTGGGGAATGAAGTCATTGGTATAAGTGGATTAGATATTTTACAGTCTAATATAGTAACAGATATAAAACCTGCTAGAACTAGTGCTGCAATTACAACCGGCGAAACTGATTTTAAATCCATAGCTAATTATCAAGTAATTGATATAAACAATAAAGTTACTACTTTTACTGTTAAACCTTGGATTAATCAGCAAGGTTCAAATCTACAAAATAAAGGCCCCCTTTCTCCATTTATCTATTCACGGACGACAAACGCACAAAATGCCGCCGAAAATAACCTTTTTGATTCTACGCCTTCAGGTATTTTAAATTTGGGAGTTCTAAATTTTGGAGGAAATACTTGTCGACCATATTGGGCTAGATCGACGAATATGGTGGGAGCAATGGGACGCGAAACTTCTTGGTTAACAGCAAATCCTTACACATTTACATCGGCTAGTAGATATTACAACATTTTCCCGAACCTACTACAGTCAGCCGATCCTACAAAACTATCTGTTTATTCTTTTAAACCAGGTTCTGGATCTCAATCATGTGTTGATTTAAATCCAACAGCAAATAAACCAAAAGTTTTTTGTGCGAATTTTTTGACTTCTGATCTTTCTAAATTTAGTGTTAGCCAAAGTGATCCAGTATTTACTTCATATTAATTAAATTGGAAGATATTATGAAAATATTTATTGATTCTGCTGATATTAATGAAATTAAAGCTGTTGCTGAACTTGGTGTTTGTGATGGTGTAACAACAAACCCTACGTTAATTGCAAAATCAGGGCACGATTTTAAAAGTATTCTTTTAGAAATAATTAATATAATACCTGGCCCTGTATCAGCTGAAGTTATTTCAGCTGATGCCAAAGGAATGTTAAAAGAAGCCGAAGAACTTGCCAAAATTGCTAATAGTATTGTTATTAAATTACCTTTAACACAAGAAGGCTTAAAAGCCTGTAAAGCTTTGACTGGGAGAGGGATTAAAACAAATGTAACTTTATGTTTTAGTGTTGGCCAAGCGCTCTTAGCTGCAAAAGCAGGTGCAACTTATGTTTCTCCTTTTATAGGCAGATTAGATGATATTGGTGAAGAAGGAATTCGCTTGATATCAGAAATAAAAGAACTTTATTCTGCTCATAAAGTGGAGACAAAAATATTAGCTGCTAGCATTAGAAATCCACGGCATGTAACCGATGCTATTATTGCTGGAGCGGACATAGCTACAATTCCTTATAAAGTTCTTTTACAATTATATAAACATCCTTTAACTGAAAAAGGTTTATCCCAGTTTTTAGAAGATTGGGAAAAATCTGGTCAAAAAGACATTGTCTAAGTAAGATAAAAATTAATTATGAGCATTTTAATATTTACAGGTAATTCTGGAAAACTATCCGAATTTAAAAATATGATTTCATCGAAAGAAGAAATCATTGGATTATCAGAGTTAGCAAAAATTACCGAAAAGAATTTGCCAGAAGCAGATGAAGACTCTGATTTATTTAGTACAAATGCTTTTATTAAACTTTATAAAGCCTTAGAGTTTCTATATACAAATAAAGATTTAAAATCAGTCCGTGAAATAAAATCGATTATAGTTGATGATTCTGGACTATGTGTGCCTAAATTAGGCTTTCTGCCGGGAGTGCATTCAGCAACTTTTGGTGGATTACCACGCAGTGATACAAATAATAGAAGAAAACTTTCTAGTGAAATTAATAAAATTGTAAACTTAACAAATGATAATGAATATAGATTACAAGCTTTTTTTGTTTGCTTTTTATTTGAAATAAAAATTCATGATCTAGAAAAATTTTCTTTCATAAAAAATAATTCATTTATTCAAGCATCACAATTTATAAATTCTTCCTTAGAAAGTTTTGAAAGAAAACTATTAGAATCGGTAAATTTATCAAATATAGGTGATTATAGTACCTCTAAGTTATCTTTTAATGATTTTCATCCCTCTTTTCCAACAGAAAATTTAGTAGATATTTATTTTGGCTATTGTTGTGGGGAAGTCTCCAATCTTGAACAAAATCTTATTCCTGGTGCAGGTCATGGATATGACTCTCAATTTTATTCGAATGCATTTAAAAATCTTTCATTTGCAAGTATAACATTAGAAGATAAAAATAAAATTAGTCACAGAGCGTTTGCTATGGAGGCTTTAAATAAATCCTATGGGAAAAGTAAATAAGCCACAAATTTTTAGTAATGAATTTTGCCAAAAATTCGATATTCAGTTTCCTATTATTCAAGCTCCAATGGCAGGTGGAGGATCGTGTCCTAAACTTGTTTCAGCTGTTGGAAATAACGGTGCAATTGGTTTTTTAGCTGCGGGATATCTATCAGCAGATGATTTAGAAAAACAAATTATAGAAACAAAAAAGCTTACTAAAAAACCATTTGGTGTAAATTTATTTATTATTGACAGAGAAAAATTAATTAAAGCAAAAAAACCTGCAAATATAATTAATATTGAAAAAGAATTAGGGTTTCATAAAAATAGTTTGTACTCTGAAGTTATTTTAGACGAAGAAATAGAAAAAAAATTAGATATAATTATTAAGCATAATATTCAATTTGTAAGTTTTACTTTTGGATTACCTGATAAGAAATATTTAGATATGCTAAAACAAAGTTCTACATATTTAATTGGAACGGCAACAAATATAATTGAAGCAAAATTAATTGAAAATTCTAAACTAGATGCCATTGTTGCGCAAGGAGTAGAAGCTGGTGGGCATAGAGGCTCTTTTTTAAATCATAAAATTAATGATGAAATAGGTTTAATTTCCCTTTTAGAAGAATTAACTGGGAATTTAAACTTACCAATTATTGCTTCTGGTGGAATAGTTAGTGGTAAATCTATTCTGGCAGCAAAAATATTAGGAGCTAAAGCTTGTCAGATAGGCACTGCCTTTTTATTAACAGAAGAAAGTGGAATATCCCTTAAATATAAAGAAGCTTTATTAAATTGTCATGCGCATGAAACAATATTAACAGATAAAGTTTCAGGTAAAAAAGCAAGAGGCAAAATAAATACATTAATTAGTGAATTAGAAACAAAAAAAGGAACTAAATTTAAATTTCCTGTGCAGAATTTTTTTACAAAAGAATTACGTGGATTTGCAAATAAAAATAATTTAGATGAATATTTATCACTCTGGTGTGGACAAAGCGTTTGGAAAATTAAGAAGATAAAGTCTGTAGCAAACTTAATTGAAGACCTTAATAATGAATTTAATGAAGCTTTAGCATTAAACAAAAAAAATTAGAATTATTCAAATAAACTACATGAAATAGGACAGTTTTTATCGATATAAAAAATTTTCTTATTTTTGAGATAAAGTTTGCACTCTTTTTGGTTTTTTGAATATAAATAACTCATAATTGTATCACTACATTTTAATGAAAATTTTGGGTTTGCAAAGTTTTCAAGACACTTATTATTACTTAAAGAAACATCATTCCTTTCCATAGAATTAGGTTTTCCCATTAAAGCTAATGTTGTTTCTAATGTTTCTCCTATATCAACTTTTAAGCAATTTTTTAATTCTGTATTTAGTTCATGAATTGATCTATCATTTTGACTTAATTCAATCCGACTACTTGTAAATGAGTCGTTAGAAATTTTTGAAAAATCACACTGACCACCATAATTGTTTAATTTTCCATCTAAAAACTCAATAATACAAGAATCATATCGCCACTGACCTTGTGATGGCGAAGCTAAAGTAGGATTTCCCCATTTTTCTAAAACTCTATCTTTTGAATCGCCACATACTAATTTTTCCTTACTACCTGTAACGAGTGAAGCGCAGTTTGACGTAGTATTTTTACTTTTATTTAGGTAATTACTTTTATTGTTTGAATGAATATATCTTGAAACATTTGCTCTTGTTACTTGCGCCCAAGGACCTAAACCTGGAACAAAATACAATAAGAACCAACCAAATTGTTTTTCACAGACAGGAATGTCTGACATAAATATTCCGTCTTTATAAAACAAAACATTTGTAATGGTATCTCCGCCAGCATTTTTTGCTCTCATCTTTAAATCATTAATAATATCTTCAGCTAATATATTACAAGGTGTCCAAATAAAATCTCTTTGAACACTTTCAACTTTTAAATTGGTCTCTTGAATAGAATTATAATTTTGAGAGTAGGGCAAAGATTTATCAATAGAACCAACTGAGGAAATACAACTAGATAAAATTGGTAAAGACATTAATTGAAGAAATAGAAACGGTTTTACAAGATTCAAGAAAGTCTCCAAAAATATAATTTGTTAACATTTTTTTTTTATTTTGTTCATTAAGAAATATTTTAAGGTTTAAGAATGTAATTTTCGAAATGAACAAAATACTACTTGCATTTATTAATATTCTATAAAATTTTCAATATTTTTAGTTTTTTGCTAAATGAATAGAAGTATAAAAAGAAATTATTCTTCTTCAAATTCTGTTAAGGAGGGGCCCCAAGATGGTTGCTTTGCTTCTATTAAAGGAATATCTAATGCTTTTTGGAAAGCGCCGTCTTTATTCATAACATACAATTTTTTTGGTCCATTTCTTGCTCCTTTGGCAGTTCTATCGGATTGAAAAATAATAAATCTGCCATCAGGAGACCAAGTTGGTTTTTCATTGTCACCTTGATTTAACGTTAAGCGTTCTATTTTGTTGCCATCAGCATCAATTTTAAATAAATCCCAACGATCAATATCTCTATCATAACTTCCAAAAGCAATAGATTTACTATCTGGTGTCCAGCTGGCAGATGCATTATACCAACCTGCGTAAGTAATTCGTTTTGTTTCGTTAGACACTAAATCTTTAATAAAAATCATTGGTTTTCCAAATTTTGTACTTGTATAAGCTAATAGTTTACCATTAGGTGAAAATGCGGGCTCCACTTCAATTTGGCTAGTATCTAAAAGTAACTTTTTGTTACCTCCAAATTTATTCATCGTAAAAATGTGTGTTGCTCCTGCTGGTGTACTTGCAGAAAAAGCAATTGTATTTCCATCAGGAGACCATGAAGCACCAGAACTATTTTGTATGTTACTTACAAGTTTACTTTCTTGTTTTGATATAAGATCAAAATTGTATATTTCGGGTTTACCAGATTTATAAGAAGTGTATGTAATTTTTGAACCATCTTTTGCCCAAGTTGGACTAATATTTACCGCTCCATTATTAGTTATTTGTTTAAGATTTCCACCATCAAAGTCAGCAATAAATATTTGACCATATCCTGATGCTTGCCTTTTTCCAACAAAAACTATTTGCGACATAAAAGGGCCTGGGGTTCCAGTTAATGCTCCTACAAGAACATCTCCAAATCTTTTTAGTGCTATATCAGCTGTTTTCATATTTAAATTAGTATATAATTTACCTACTAATTGATTTTGTGATTTTACATCAAATAGCCTGAATTCAATATTAAATTTATTTGCACTAGTTGCAGGAGTAAATTTTCCAATAATTACATATTCAGCTTTTAAAAGTTTCCATTGGGCTGCTTGAAATGGTTGTAAAGCAATATTTGCTGTTTTTGGAAATGACTCTATTGGAATAAATTCAAACCAATTTGTAAATCCAAGGATTGAATTCATTCGTTTAGTAAAGTTATTTAAATCATTTTTTGAAATAGGTACTGCTTTGTCTGTACTTTGAAAAGAAGGAATTGCTATTCTTATTTTTTTTACACTGGGAGCCCCTACATCTATCGTATTATCTAACTTTCCTTCAGAAACAAGATCTTCACCTTCTAAATTTCTTTTGGTATTTTTTGTTGCGTTTTTATTTACAGGGTCTTTTTGATTTGTCTCAAAGGAACTGGTTTTTCCTTTAAGATTAAATGAAGAATCTGATTGAGAATAAACAGAAAATGACAAATTAAATGAAGTTAAAGCACAAATAAAATAAATAAATTTATTAGAAAATAAATTGGTCATAGTAAATCCTTTTAACGAACATCTTTAGGAGTATACATTGCTTCAAAGCTTTTTGGTGGATTTATGTCCTTAGGTGGAGGTTGAGACAATGGAAATGTACTTTCAACGGCACTTAATGCTAATTGGTCAAATTCTTTATTACCACTAGATTTTACAACTTTTGGTTTTCCAATAAGATGACCATAAGGGTTGACAGTAAATTCTATTCTTGCTTTTAAAGCGGGATTAAAGCTACTTCCTTCTGAAACGCTCCAGTTTTGCTTTAATTGCCTACCAATATAAGCTTTATAACTATTATAGCTGATGCTACTCACCTTTCCTTCTAAAACCCCAGATGGAGCTTCGGCAAAAGGACTATCCGGTATGTCGCTAGGGGAAGCGAAAGGGGATTTTGGAATAGCGTTTTTTTCAATTTTCGCACCTTCAGGCTTTGCCAAATTCTTTTCTCTAATACCATCTGCTTTTTTTGTACTTTCTTTTCTTGTATCAAGTTCTTTTCTTTTTAAAAAATCATCTAATTTTACTTTTTGTTTATCTTGATCGGGTAGGGGGCCAATAGGTTTATCTTTGTCCATTTTTTCTTTAGGATCTTTTTTTTCTGCGACTTTTTTTCGATCATTTTCTCTATAAACCAGATCACTATTTGGATTGTCAATAGCTTCATTTTTTTCTTCAGAATTAGGGGAGGTATCAGGAGCTATATTTTTTGTTAATTGTTGGAGTTCTCTAATAGTTTTTGTTGCTTCAGTTTCACCTTCATTTTTGTCAGTTGTATTTTGTACAGTTTGTGCTGCATTTTCATTTAAGCCAAAAGTTACTTCAACAATTTCAGGTTTTTCTTCGGTTATTTTTGAAACATAAGCAGAGATAAAAAAGGATGAAACAAAAAGAAAATGAACGACAAGAGCAATTAAAAAGTAAAATTGACCAGTTTTATAATATCCTTTTATTTCTAATGGGGATAAAAAAGGAATTTTAAAAGAGTTAGACTTTATATCAATTAATGGTTGTTTTATTCTTTTATTTAAAGGTAATTCATTAATCTTTATGTACCTTGGGCCTGAAAAAGAATGATCGATAAAAGGAGCTTTATCAGGATTAGAAAAGTAAATATTTGCTTTCGCAGAATAAGTCGATTTATTAAATTTGATCATGTTTTTTTCATCGACTTCAGGAAAACGATAAGATTTCAAATCTAAATGTATATTTTTATAATCATTCATTTTTTATCACGTTTGTTTTCGCCAACCATTCCTATTCTTTCTATACCAGCTTTTTGGGCTGCAGTCATAGCTGCCATAACTTTTCCATATGGAACACCATTATCAGCACGAATAAAAATTGAAGGATGTTCTTTATCTTTAGTTGAGTTCTTTAATACTGTAACAAGATTTATATCTTTAATAAACTCTTTTCCTATATAATAATCGCCGTTTTTATTTATAGATAAAACTAAGCTTTCACTAGACATTGATAAAGGTTTAGATTGAGACGTTTTAGGTAATTGAACATTAACTCCAGATATAGCAAAAGGAGCGGTTACCATAAAAATAATTAAAAGAACTAAACAGACATCAACAAAAGGTGTCATATTAATTTCAGCTATAAAATGACTTTTTCTTCTATTTTCTGATGAGCCTGTGTCATTATCAATTTGAAAAGACATATTATTTAGTCCTTTTTAAGCACTTTCGTTGTCTGATTTAATGGTATAATGTCTTTCTAAAATGTTAATAAAATCAGAAGAAAATCCATCTAATAAAACCAAATGTTTTCTTATTCTATTTAAAAGAATATTATAAAAAACAACCGCTGGTATAGCTACGAATAAACCGAGTGCTGTGGCAATTAAAGCCTCAGAAATACCAGGAGCAACTGATGCTAAACTAGAAGCGCCGCTAGCTCCAATATCGTGAAAAGCTCTTATAATACCAACAACTGTTCCAAATAATCCAATAAAAGGTCCTGCTGAAGAACAAACAGCAAGAATACTTAAATTAGTTGATAAATTTGCTTCTTCAAGCATTTTTTGTCTTGTAAGTGTTCTTTTAACTGTATCAAAAGAGATTGGTCCGCTGGCATTTCTTTTTTCACGAGTTTGTAGAACTCTTATCATTTCATTAAAACCAGAGCGAAATACTTCTCTTGCTGGACTGTAATCCATATCTTTAACTTTAAGATTTAGCTCAGATAGGCTTTTGGCTTCCCAAAAACTTGTTAAAAATCTTTCAGATAAACTGTGCATACTGCTTAACGATTTCATTTTGCCAATAATAACTGCCCAAGCCCAAATACTCATAATAGCTAATAAAAGCATTACAGCGAGTCCTACTGGGCCGCCATTCATTACTATTGATAGCCAATCTATTTTTGTTGAAGTTAATGCGTTATCCATTAAATTGCCTTCCGAATTTAATTAAAATTCACGAGAAATGATTAAATCTTTTTGAACAGCCAATTGCAATATTTTATTAGCAATATCTTCTTGTGAAAAACATGTTGAATCAAGAGAAAAAGCATCGTTTGCTGGTTTTAATGGAGAAAGTGTTCTATTTAAATCTCTTTCATCTCTTTCATGTATTTCTCTTAAAATTTCTTTAATGTCAGCATTTTGACCATTTTGCGAAAGTTCTTTTTTTCTTCGTTCAGCTCTTTCTTCTGCTGAAGCTGTCAAAAATATTTTTAAAGGAGCATCAGGAAAGACAACGGTTCCCATGTCTCTACCATCAACAACTGCTCCACTATTATTTAAAACAACCCTTCTTTGAATAGGAAGAAGTCTTTTCCTTATAAAGTCTTCTTGTGCAAGAATACTTGATAATTCTGAAACAAATGGTGACTTTATTTCATGAGAAATTTCTCTTTCACCAATAAATACTTTTCCAGTTGATGATTCTTGTCTATATCTTTCAGAAATAAAAGAAATAAAACGTTCAATATGCTCAACGTCAGTTATTTTCATATTTGATTCATGAAAAAGTAATGCTAATGTTCGATAAATTGCACCAGTTGTAACATAAATCCAACCTAGTTTATGAGCTACAATTTTTGCAACTGAGCTTTTTCCTGAACCCGCAGGGCCATCAATTGTTATTACTTTCAATTTATTCTCACTAAAATTATTTTCTAATTCTAACATGGTATCCTCATTTAAAGGCCAAGTGAGGATTCAACCTCTTCCCAAGATTCATCCCAGGATTTTGTTATTGGCTTTTCCGTACCTATTTTGGAAATAGGTGATGCGTTATCGAATGAACCAATCTGCATATATTTTCTGACTCTATCAAGCTTTAATTCTTCTTTTGACATTTTTTGTAATAAATTTAGGTTTTTTTCAAGAGTATCACCAATGGTTTCTATCGTTTCTTTTGCTTTCCAATGCGATCCCCCAAGAGGTTCTTTGATAATACCATCAATAATTTTGTTTTTTAAGGCTACATCTGCAGTTAAGCCAAGAAGATTTGCAGCTCTGTCAGCTTGACTGCCATCCTTCCACAAAATTGATGCACAACCTTCAGGAGAAATCACGCTATAAGTAGAATATTCCATCATGAAAACTTTGTTTGCCACACCTAATGCCAGAGCGCCTCCGCTTCCTCCTTCACCCAAAACAACTGAGACGATAGGCACAGATAACCTACTCATAACCATAATATTTTTAGCAATAGCCTCGCTCTGTCCTCTTTCTTCTGCATCCATTCCAGGATATGCACCAGGTGTATCAATAAAAGTAACTATTGGCAGATTAAATCTTTCTGCAAGATTCATGATGCGTAATGCTTTTCTGTATCCTTCAGGTTTGGGCATGCCAAAATTTCTTTTCATGTTTTCTTTGGTGCCACGTCCTTTTTGATGCCCAATGATCACGACTCTTTTATTTCTAAATAAGCCTATCCCGGCAACAATTGCTTGGTCATCAGCAAAGTTTCTATCTCCATGGAGTTCAATAAAATCAGTGCATAATTGATTCACAATATCCAAAGTATATGGTCTATTTGGATGTCTTGAGAGCTGGGTGATTTGATATGGAGTTAAGTTAGAATAAATTTCTTTTGCAAGAAGTTCAAATTTATTCTCAAGAATACAAATTTCTTCATTTAATTCTTTGGTATCATCTATTTTGTTAAGTAAAATTGAGGATTGTTGAGCTGCAATTCGAAGTTCAGATATTCTATTATAGAGTTCTTGGAGGGGTTTTTCAAGTTGCAAAATATCCATTTTGTTTTAATCCTCTTAAAGTGCTGTTATGTCACAACGAGTACAGCTCAAAACTAACTTCGAGCAATGTTAAAGTTGGTAGCAAAATTGAGTGAAATGGTCAAAAAAACTGAGGTAGTTTGCTATGAGTCATCAAGAGCCTACAAAGCAAAACGACGATTTAAAATATAATATGCGAGATATGGTGGCTGATTCAACTAGTGTTAGTTGGGTTGATGGTATTAACGGAAGATTATTTTATAGAGGTATTAATATAGCAGAATTAGCAGCGCATGCTACTTTTGAAGAAACTGCTTGGCTATTATTAACTGGAAAACTACCCACAAAGAGTAGATTAGATAGTTTTCAATGGGGACTAAGTAACATGTCCCATTCACAAGAAAAAGTAATAAGGATTATAGAAGAATTCCCTCAATATTCTAATCCCTTATTGGTTTTACAAACCTGTTTAGCATCATTAGCATGCATTGATAGGGAAGATGAATATTTAGAAGAAGAAAATTATATTGAAAAAGTAATGAGAATTATTTCTCAAACTCCAGTTATTTTATCTGCAGCGTATAGGCACTATTTAGGTGTTCCTTTATTAGAACCTCGATCGGATTTATCTTTTGTTGAAAATTTTATTTATATGTTATTTGGAAAAATTCCAACTAAAAATCAAACTAGATGTATGGAAATAGCTCTTATAATACAAATGGATCATGGGTTTAATCCGTCAACTTTTACTGCAAGAACAGTTGCTTCAACACTAGCAAATTTTTATTCAGCAACAAGTGCGGCAGTCGGCGCTTTAAGTGGTTCATTACATGGTGGGGCAAGTGTTTTGACTTTAGAAATGCTAGAAAAAGCTAAACAAAGTGAAAATGTTTCTTTATTTGTTCAAAATTTATTGCATTCTGGTGGGAAAATTATGGGTATGGGGCATAGAGTTTATAAAACAGTTGATCCTAGAGCAATTATTTTTAAAGATCTTTTAACCCAGCTAACAGCTAAAGAAGAAAAAACTAGTGATTTAAAAATTTTAAACCAAATAGAAGAAGAAGCAAGAAAGTATTTTAAAGAAAAAATGTTACCTATTTTTGTAAATGTAGATTTTTGGAGTGGTTCTGTTTATAAAAAACTTGGTATACATCCTGTATTATATTCGGCAATATTCGCTGCAGCTAGAATGGTTGGTTGGTGTTCGCATATTTTAGAATTACGACAAAATAATAGAGTTTATAGTCCGCTTTCTAATTATAATGGTGAAACTAATATTCCTTATATTCCTATTGAACAAAGATGAATTAATTTAAATTACTTGGAGTTAAAGTGTTTTTTATTTATGAAATGTGTCAAAAAATAATCTTATATATTTTAAAAATTTTTTATTTTTTTATAAAAGATAAAAAATTTAGAAGATTTGTTTATTTAAGAGATTCTGAAATTTTTCTTAAAAAAATTAAAGATTTAAAAGTTGAAAGTGGAAAAGAAATATACTGGTTCCATGTAGCAAGTGCTGGAGAAATGGAACAAGCTATACCTGTGGCAAGAAAATTATCTAAAGATTTAAATGTTCAATTTTTTGTTACTTACTATTCGCCTAGTGCAGAACCATTTTTGAAGAATTTTCCAAATATAATTGTGGCCCTCGGCTTACCAATTGATATTCGTAAAATTTACATATATGCAATAAAAAAAATGAACATAAAAAAAATATTTTTTGTTCGCTATGACATATGGCCATCTTTGTTTTATGTAAGTAAAATGAATTATCTTCAAATTAATTTATTATCTGCTTCTGAAAAGAAGACTAAAAATGGAATTTTTGGATATTTTAGTGCAAAATGGAATAAAAAATATTATAAAAATATAGATAATATTTTCGCGGTTTCAAAAGAAGATTTTAAATATTTTTCTAAAATAAATGCAAATAGTAATGTGTATTTAGCTGGTGATGCTAAATGGGCAAGGGCTTTTGAAAGGGCTAATTCATTATCAGAAAAAAAACTAGAGTATGATTTTTCTTGTTTTTTTTCTTTTTGTTTAGATCAAAAAAAGCTTATGCAAAAAAAATGTATTGTTTTTGGTTCTCCTCATAAAGAGGAGCATCATATATCAATCTTACTAACAAGCTTATTAAATGAATATTTTATAATTTATGTCCCGCATGATGTAAAAGAAGAAAGTTGTGGAAAAATAAAAAAAGAATTTGAAGAAAAAAATTGTAAAGTAATATTTTATTCAGAAATTGTTAAATTTCTAAAAAGTAATTTAATTGAAGAAAATAATACGAATTTTAATTTAAAATATGACTTAGAGATGGATAAAAATTATCAAATAAATAAAAATTATAATGTTTATAATTTAAAGTATAATGCGCATTATTTAGCTGATTTTCTTAGCCAATATGAAGTCATTATTTTTGATAAAATTGGCTATTTAGCAGAAATTTATGAAGTGGCTGATGTTGCCATTATTGGAGGTGGATTTGACGGGCAAATTCACAATGTTTTGGAAGCGGCAGCACATGCAGTGCCGGTATTACTAGGAAATTCTTTTCATAGAGCTAGAGAAGCTGCTGATTTGGTGAATTCTGAAGCAGCTATTTCTTTCCAAAACCCAAATGAGATGTTTCAATTTCTTGTTCAGTGGGTTAGTTTGAAAGAGAAGGGAAGTGACTCAACCCAACATCCTAGTATTCGTCTTAGTCAGGCTAGAACAAAGACGATAGAGTTATTTAAAAGTATTCCTGATACAAGTGAAATTATCTTGAATACCCTTTTACAGCAGGGGGTAAAAAAGAGAAATCTCTAGGTAATTCCACTTGTGTTTGGATTTTGAACCTTTTTGAAAAAAGAATATGAGTTATGGTCGCTAAGCAACTAGTTATAAATAGCACCTCCTACGAAACGCGCGTTGCGCTGATAGAAGGAGGTCAAGTATCGGAATATTACATAGAAAGAAGTCGAGATAGAGGTATCGTAGGAGGAATTTATAAAGGCAAAATAATTAGAGTTTTACCTGGAATGCAAAGTTGTTTTGTTGATATTGGCCTTGAAAGAGCTGCTTTTTTATATGGTGGCGATATAAAACCAGAAGGCTCTTATGAGCTTCCTGAGGGCTTTGATGAAGAAGGAAAAGGTCTTCATTCACAAAGTGAAGACGAAGAAAATTCTGAATCTAGTATTCAAAAAAGTATTGTGAAAAATTATAAAATTTCTGATTTAGTTAAAGAAGGTCAAGAAATACTTGTACAAGTTGCTAAAGATGCCATTAGTACTAAAGGGGCACGGGTTACTACCTACCTCAGTTTACCTGGTAGATATGTAGTATTAATGCCTAGTATTAATCATATTGGTGTAAGCAGAAGAATTCAAAGTGAAGACGAACGAACAAGATTACGAGCTATTGTACAAAAAATAAAACCTGAAGGTGCTGGAATCATAGTACGAACTGCGAGTGAAAATGTCCCTGATGAGAAAATTATTGCAGATATAGATTTTTTGGTAAAACTTTGGGATTCCTTAAAGACTAAAAGTTTAAAATCTAAATCCCCTTGTTTAGTTCATGAAGATCTTGATTTGGTATTTCGTGCAACAAGAGATTTAATATCTCGTGATTTAGATAGAATTGTTATTGATGATAAAAAAAGATATGAGGATCTTGTCAGATTTTTAAATAGATTTAGTGTGAAATTAGGCGCTCAAGTTCAATTATACCAAGGTGATACTCAAATATTTGATGCTTTCGGTATAGAACAAGAAGTTTCAAGAGCATTAGGTTCAAAAGTTTGGTTAAAATCTGGTGGATATTTAATCATTGAACAAACTGAAGCTCTAACTGCAATTGATGTGAATACAGGAAGATATGTAGGGAATAAATCTCTTGGTGATACTATTGTAAAAACTAATCTTGAAGCAGTAAAAGAAATTGTTCAACAATTGAGATTAAGAAATATTGGTGGAATTATAATACTTGATTTTATTGATATGGACAGAAGTGATGATAGAGATAAAGTTTTTTTGGCTTTAATTGAAGAATTAAAAAAAGATAAAGCTAAAACTACTGTACTTAGAATCTCGGAAATGGGATTAGTACAAATGACGAGAAAACGCACTGAGGAAAGCTTATTGCAAAAAATGACTGTTGATTGCCCATATTGTGATGGAAATGGACATGTTAAAAGTCCCGCAACAATTTCTTGTGAAGTTATTAGAGAATTATTAAGAGAATTTTCACGTTCAAATAATGAAGGTTTTGTTGTTAAAGCACACGCACAAGTAGCAGATAGATTATTAGAAGAAGACAAAATTTTTCTGGATGAATTAAAAATAAAATATAGTAAGAAAATAGTAGTGAAATCTTTCGTAGATTATCACTTAGAGCATTTTGAAATTGCCCCAATACGTTTTGAATAAAATCTTACATAATTTAATTTAAAAAGAAGTTTAATGCCCAACACAGTTTGGGGAATTTATTGTGCTGTTATTCTTTTTTTTCCATTCTTCTTCTGTAAAAGTATGTAAAGAACAAGCTTTGATTAAGGTAAACTCTTCTTTTAATATATCATTAATTAATCTATGCCGATTTAACAATGATTTATTTTCAAATTCGTTAGATACGACTTCAATTTTAAAATGAGTTTCTGATCCTTTTGGGACACTATGCTTGTAGCTTTCATTTATAACTTTTATTAATATACTAGGGAGGTTTTGCTTTAATTTTATTTCAATTTTTTCTTGAATATTCATATAATGCCAGTTAAGAGTTGAGAAAAATATTGTGAAGATTGAAGAAATAGCTCCAATTTGTTAGTTAATTGTTGCTTAAAACAAAGTAACAAAGGAGCTACCAATGGATTGGCAGAACCAACTCATTACCGTTTACCTTACTTCCTGCAAATTTTTTTCTCAACTTTCTCCCTACATTTTTTTAAAAATAAGTCCTAATTCAAATCCTTCGTTTACTGATGAAGAAACCATCACAATTTACATCTTTGGAATTTTGAATGAACTTAAAAATATAAAATCAATTTTTAAATTTACAAAAAATTTCCTTAGTGAATGGTTTCCAAATTTACCTTCTTATGAAGGATTTTTATTTAGACTTAACAATCTGAATCATCTTTTTCCTGAACTTTCTAAATTCCTTTTACAGAATAAAAAGTTCAAATTAAATTCAAATACTACTAAACCTTTCGTTCTAATTGACTCTTTACCAATTATCTTGGCAAAGGGTTTTAGAGCTCACAAATGTAATACAGCAAAAGAAATTTCTTCAATTGGTTTCTGCTCTTCCAAAAATCTTTTTTATGGATTGAAACTTCATCTTACTGCTTTATTTAAAAATAAACGCCTTGCTTCCCCGGTATCAATGAAAATAACACGTGCTGCAACACATGATTTAACAGCGGTTAAGAATGATCTTTTAAATTTAAATCACTCAGAACTATTTGCTGATCGAGCGTACTGCGATCAATTTACTAAACAAAAATTGGCTAAAAAAAATTCTAACTTGCATACTCCAATTAAACTTTCAAGAAGTAAAAAAACTCTCTCATACGATGAAAAAGTATATTCAAAATCTGTTAGTTCAATTAGACAATCAATTGAAATCCTATTCAACTGGCTAATTGAATCTAGTGGTATTCAAACGGCATCTAAAGTCCGTTCAACAAAGGGCTTGCTTGTACATGTTTTCGGAAGATTTTCTGCATGCCTTTTTAAGTACATGTTCTTTTTCTAAATACATATTCTCAACTCTTAACTGGCATATATAGATTATACCTAATGGTACTTTAAAATGGTGCGGACGGAGAGACTCGAACTCTCACGCCTAGGGCACTGGCTTCTAAGACCAGCGTGTCTACCAATTTCACCACATCCGCTTGAAACTCTTCTCTAGCTGAGTTTTTTCAAGAGTTCAACTGGTTTGATAAGAAATTTTAAAAAAAATTTTAAATGCTGAAAAACTGGAATGATCTTTGTTTTTTGGTGAAAGCTTTAGGACTGGTCGTTAAATTAAGAACTGCAATAACTTCAGTAGTTTTATTAGGTGAAACAGTAATAATTAATGAACTTAATCGTTCTAAAACCATAAACAAGCCAAGTCCTGCACCTGCGGCTTCTTGTTGTAGTCGAATCATAGCTTTTCTATCGCTAGCAAATAAGAATTTTAGGTACTTATAAACTGTTTGTTTACTAAAAGTTCCAAAAGAGTCTCTTACTCCGATGGCAAGATAAGTCCCATCAAAGCTCCATTCAATTTGAACTGTTTCCTGTGGAAGAAGAGCAATGGGTACTCTTCTATCTACATCTTGTAGTTTTGGATTAGCATCCCAAATTGCGTTCATTAAAAGCTCTTCTTGGACTTCAACCCCAAATTGAGCATAGGCATCAGTTGGTCTTCCAAGAACTTGTGAAAGACCTTTTATAAATTCAAAAAGAGCATCTCTAAACCATTGTCTTTGATCTGAATGAGAAAGAACATATCTATGAACATAAGCTCCGTATGAAACACATTTATCAACGCCAAAATACTTTTTTTCTCTTATTTTTCTAATAGTACTCATTAGTTGTAGATGAGGGACATGTTCTTGATTACATGATAAAACGTGGCCGAATAACATCAATCCATCGCTATCTATTACTTTATCCTTCGTTTCTTCATCAACTAGAAGTAAATTTTCGATGCGAATAGAGGGTATAAGTTCTTGTTCTTTCAGTTTTTTTTCATCTATATGATCAGTGATATACATAGTTTGTTTGCAACCACTTTCTGCTAGTTTTTTTATTTCTTGGACAGTATTATTTTGGGCAGCAATTATAGGAGTTATGGCACAACTTCTAAAAAGAGCAACCAACTCACTACGATAGAGCTCGCTTTCAACATCAACTATTGCATCTAGATTTATGTTATCACTGTCTATCATATAAGCCCTTGTTTATTTTGAATTTTCAATAAAATAGAAATATGATTCAAAATCTACATCAGATTCAATACTGCAACCTTCCTTGTCACATTTTGGCAATTCATATTCTAATTTTTTTCCAAGAGTAAAATCCTTGCCATTTTGCATTAAAAATACTTTTTGTTCACCACAATTTTCACAGTAAGCAGGTATTTGAAAACTTTCAATTTTAGCATTATTGGAAAGAAACTCTTTGACCATATTAAATTGCATAACTACGGCTTGGGGACAATTATAGTAAATGGGAGAAATTTTTAGCTTATTGATCCATACAATCCATTCGCGAACGCCACAACTGTTTATGGTGCGGATATTCCCTAAATCAAACTTGACTGATCCTGTAGGAAGCCCAAAATCTCCGAGATTACATGTTTCGGTGATGTCGCCAGACACATAGTATATGCCGTCTTTTAATTGAACATCCACGTGTAACCTCCCGAAACCTTCACAAACCTTACTTAATTAAGTCTACTGTTAGCCTGGCAATGTATCTTCTGTCATTAACTGTATCACCATTAACAGGTACATTTTCAGCATAAGTAGCAAACTCCAGTCTGACGAATAGGATGAAAATCGATAAACCGGCAGAAAAATTTTGATTTCCATAACCCAATCGAATCGAGAAGGGAGCATTTACAGCAGATTGATCTCCAAAACTCAATTCACAACCGCCATGTATTTTATCTCGGTCATTTACTCTTTGATCATTAATTCTTTCTTCTTCAACAGAAAATATGGCGCCCACAAATTTATTAATATTGGGATTTATACTGAAACCTGCTTTAACGTTCATTTTTTCAATTTCATCATGGGAAGATGAGTTACTTGCTTGATATGTAGTATCTCCCACGTCTAACACCGATAAACCAATTTTAGGAGACAACTGGGATTTGAAAGGCATAATAATCCCTAGGTCAATAGCATAACCATTTGTACTGTTTATATTTCTATCTGCCTGTAATTTAGCTTGGGAAATCAAACCATTTTGATTTGCTTCAATAGTGTTAGTTCTTGTTTCTCTTTGAACAATTCTAGATGAAGCTCCAAAAAGAAATGATTTAGACAAAGGGATGCTAAAGCCAGAAACAAATCCTTCTTGATCTCTTCTGAATTCAGAAAATGTTCTGTCATAGGTTACTCCACTTGAAAACACACTATTTTGAGGTGATGCTAAAAAAGTTGTATACCCACTTTCATAAGATTCAGCTAAAATTCCAAATTGAAAATAACCAATAATAATTGTTGGAAAAACACTAACTCTACTAAAAATTACGTTGTTTTTGCTTCCATCTTTAACTGAATTATCAATTAAACTGTAAGGATACTGGTAGTAATTGTAGTTTTGATTAATTAAACCATAAGTATATGAGTTAGTTGAATATGAAATATTTGGTAAAGAGGTTATTTTAACAACACTTTTCAGCATAGAATTAACAGTACCTATCCCAGCTGGATTGTCAAAAATTGAATTTTCATCGTCAGCCACTGCTACATTTGCTCCGCCCATTCCTAAAGAGCGGCTTGAAAGATAGTTAGATATAGGCGGAATGATTACAGGATAGGTACTATTGCTTGGAAAACCAATACTTGAATTAACTAGTACAAAAGAAAAGATAAAAAATTTTATTTTAGAGCTAATCTTAAGCAATATTTTCTCCACTTTTATAAAAATTTTTGCTATATGTGTTCGGTGTTTTTTTAACTCTATTTAGTTAACTTAGTTTTTGAGGCTTAACGTGGTTTTTGTTCCTGAATATTTTTCTTCTGTTCCAGAAGGACAAGCTTTTCATTATGTAGCAAAAAAAAGAGAAATACCTTGCCACGTTCTATTTTTAGCTGCGGCGGGTAAAGTAACGTCAAATAAACTACCTGCGGATGAAAGACTCTTGATGCTTAATTTTGCTAAAGCTGCATGTAATACGCAAAATCCAGATATTTTATGGCAAATAGCCCATGTAGAATCAGCATTTAAAATACGAATCGTAAATGTAGCTGGAAAAAAAACATTAATTGGGGATGAAGCAAAAAAATACTTATTAAAAGGTATATCAAAAGAATCCAATATTGACATTGGCCCTCTTCAGATCAATTGGCGGGCAAATGGCTCGAAATTTAAGTTTGAACCTATTAATTTTTTAAATGGTGATTTTTCAGTTAATTTTTTATCAAACAATATATTAAAAAATTATGTAAGTTCTTGCGGAACAAAATGGATAAACTGTTATCATTCTTATGACAAATCTAGAGGTTCTCAATACAGAGAAAAAATAGATATATCTGGTGAAAAATTAAGAAAAATACTGTTAACTTACTTATAAAATTTTTAAAATTTCTTCTTTATTTAAAGCAAAATTTTCGTTTTTAATTTGGTTTAGTTGAGAATTAGTGGTGTTATCTAATATCTGAGTAGCTGTTTGAATTTTATCAATTAAAGATTTTTTAATATACTCATCAACTGTCTCTTGTCCTATTAAGTGAATTACTAAACATTTTTCAGAGTTTTGACCAATTCTGTGGAAACGAGCCTGAGACTGCACATAACTTCCACCATCAAAATTTAAATCCATATATATCATTGTATCAGCCTTCATTTTCCCATCTTTTGGTAACAAGGTGAGACCTTCTTTAGCAGATTGAGGAGTTGCAATAAACAATCTGCAATCTGGATTATTTTGGAATTCTTCGACACTTTGGCCGCGCTCATGGACAGACATTTCACCAGTATGAGCGACTGCACCCCAAGTTTCTTTATAAGTTTCTGTTAGGAAATCAACGTTTCCAACAAAATGGCTCCATAAAATAATTTTTTTAGTATCGTCAGAAAATATATCCGACAACATCTCATTTAATTCATCAATTTTTGCATTAGAACCCGTGTATTTAGGATCTATTAACATGGGATTAGATGCTATTTGTGAAAGTCTTAGTAACCTTACGACAATATTATTTGCCTGCATAGCATATTCTTCAGGACTCATATTTTCAATTTCGTTTCTCACAGAATCACGCATTTTTGCATATATTGTTTTTTGTTCTGCTTTTAATTCAATGTTATAATCTTTATATATAATTGGAGGTAAATCTAGAACTTCATTTTTTAATCTTCTTAAACTTGTAGCTTGAATTCTTTTTCTTAGTTCCTCTCCATTTCTTACACCAACAAATTTTTCAATTTTAATTTTTCTTCTACCTTGATTTACTTCTAAGATATCAATGTAACAAAAAGTATTTTTAAAAGCAGGAAAACTTGAACCGAATGTTAGGCCGTTATCCATAACGTAATATTGGGCAAATAAATCTATTGGTCTATTTGCAATAGGAGTACCTGTAGCAATTACACAGCGTTTTGCAGCGTTTCTAATAAATTTTGCACTAATAGTTGTTTGAGCAGAAAGATTTTTTATTCTTTGACTTTCATCAAAAATTATCATTCCTTCGCCTGCTTGAATCCAATCAGTTAAAGCATCTTTTTCAAGTCTAATTCCTTCATAGTGAATAATAAATATAGGATTATTACTTTGAATTAATTTAGTTCGTTGTGCTGGTGAACCTTCTATTACAGTATATGGTATACTTGTCGCTAATTTTATTTCATCTTGCCAGGTTTTAACAAGTGACTTAGGGGCAACTATTAGGCATCTATCAATAGATTTATTTTGTAACATCATAGCTACTGAAGAAGCAATTTGAAAACTTTTTCCACATCCCATCTCATCAAGTAATGCGCATGCTGGATTTTGTAAAAGAAATTCAATACCTGTAATTTGATGTGAATAAGGTTTTCTTTTAAATGGAAATGATGAAATTTGCTGTTTTATTTTTTGCAGAACTTCAATTTGTTCAGGTGAAATATTTTTAGATCCAGTTGAACCAATCATTGCTTCACTGCCAAGGCTTGTATTTACTTCGCTTGTTAAATCAAATTCTTCAAACCAGCTTTCTCTTAAAATAAGTTTACCTAATTTGCTTGGTGCAATGTTGGCATAGTATTTAGTTTTAGTGAATTCTAGAATAGCATTAAAAGCATTATCAGTTAATTTAAATCCTTTTCCAAGAATATCAAATAAATCATCAAAAGTACCGATAAAAAGTCTCCATACTCTATTGTCAGGATCCCATTGCCTTTCATTTCTATCAAGTCCTTTAATTCTATCAATAGTATTTTGGTTATAATTAAATGTTATTTGAAGATGGCCTTGCTCATCTAAATCAACAATGGTATTTGAATTAATATATTTTCCTTCTTCATTTAATTTTGCTAAATTTTTATGAATTCTATCTAATAATTTTTCCTGAAGAGGAGCTGCTAAATTAATTTTAACTTTTTTCAATGTTAAAGTTCCAACTATTTCCTGTTTTTCAAATTTTGGTTGTTCGATTAAAACTGGTTTAGTATCATCTTTTTTTTCATTCATGATACCGAAAGCTAGACGAATTGGTCCTTTAGGGGGTTTTGGACGATAGGTATTCTTGTTATTGCTTTTATATGTCATACTTTTATTCTCCAAAACAAATTTTATAACAGGCATCACAAAACCAAGCTATTTATATGCTTTTTTTAAAAAGGGTAAAACTCTTTTTTTGCGCATATGGACATTGTGAAAAGCTTTCTTTACATTACAAAATAGCACACGGTCATAAAAATTTGATGTGCTTTTTGTAAAAGGGCTTCTTGTCCCTTGGAGATTTAGTTATGGATAAAATTGTTTGTGTTGGCAAGAATTACTTGGAACATGCGAAAGAATTGGGTGATGCTGTCCCTGATAAACCCGTCATTTTTATAAAACCAAAAAGTATCTTAAGAGCTGCAATTGATCATGAAGAATTGTCTTTGATAATTCCACAATCTTCTAGCTCTCTTCATTTTGAGGCGGAGCTTGTTTTGCGTCTTGATAAAGGCGGTTATCAGTTAGATCTCAAAGAAGCTGAAAAAGCTATAGGAGCTGTTTCTATTGGTTTGGATATGACTCTTCGAGATTTGCAAGCAAAACAAAAAAAAGATGGACATCCTTGGACAACAAGTAAAGTTTTTCCTGATAGCGCTATCGTAGGGCCTTGGTTAAGAATATCAGAGTTTCCAAATTATTTAGAAGAAAAGTTTACCTTTTCATTAGAAGATAAAGTTAAACAAGAAGGATATGGTAAGAACATGCTTCTTTCACCTATTGAGTGTGTTTCTTATATCAGCAAATTTTTTCCTCTTGTTGCTGGTGATTTAATTTTTACTGGAACTCCTGCTGGTGTTGGCCCTGTTGTCTCTGGCCAAAGAGGCGTTTTAAGTTTTGGAGCCATAAGATATTCAGTTCTTTGGACCTAAGAACATTCTATAAGATAACCAATTAAAGTAATTAAAAATTTATATTTAATTTGACTAAAAATACATATTTTATTAAAATACAATTACGTTTTTTTATTTTTCTAATAATTAATTTGAATTTTCTTATTAAGGATGAAAGATGATAAAAAACTTTATTTATATCATTTTTTTTAGTCTCAGTAACTTACCAATAAGTTATAATCTGAATAATTCAGGATTTCTTTTGTTGGAAAATTCTATTAATGTTAATAAAATACATTCTTTTTTATTTGAGTACCAAAACTGCTTAAGTACAAATGTTTGTTATGAAATAGATTTTATAAAACATTCAATTGCGAATAAAAAAATTGATGAAGAATATGAACATGAAATGTTAATTTTAGAATTATTATAGAAAATAATTAAAATTCAATAGTTCTAACTCCTGAATTTTTATTCCAAGTGACTTCATTACTTTTCGCCAATTTTTGAACCCACCGTGATAAAACAAAAAATAAATCTGAAAGCCTGTTAATATAAGGAAGAATATTTGGATTAATTTCTTTTTCCATAGATAAGGCAACTGTAAGACGTTCTGCTCTTCTACAAACTGTTCTTGCTAGATGGAAATAAGAATTTAATTTAGTCCCACCGGGTAAAACAAATTCCTGCAGCGGTTCCAATATATTTTGACAAAAATCAATCATTTTTTCTAATTGAATTGTATCAGTTTCATTTAGTACAATCATATTTTTCCATCGAGAAGACAAAGGCGTTGCTAAATCAGCTCCTAAATTAAATAAATCATTTTGAATAGAGTAGATCCAAGAATCCAAAATAGTTTTTTCTTTTTTAGGCATTTCTTCTAAATTTTGTCGGCAAATTCCAAGTATGCTATTTAATTCATCAATAGTTCCATAACATTCAATTCTGAGATCATCTTTTGGAACTCGGTTCCCGTCAGCTAATCCTGTTGTGCCTTTATCACCAGTTTTTGTGTAAACTTTAACTATCCGCATAATAAATCCTAAGAATATAAGTTAAAAAATTATTATAACTTTTAATTTTCCAGGGATAAACTAAATTTCTATTTAACGATTTCTTAAATACGGTTGTCCTAAAGATTTTGGTGGTTTACTTTTTCCTACAAAACCAGCAACAATTATTACAGTTAATAAATAAGGAACTATTTGAACAAATTGAGGTGAGATAATAAAATTCCAAATTGGATTTAAAAATTCAATTTCAAAGTCTGGTTTTGGTATTTTTACTCCTTGGAGCATAATACCTAAAGCATCAAAAAAACCAAAAGCTAAACAAGCTAATGTAGCAGCTATAGGTCTCCATCCGCCTACAATTAAGGCAGCTAATGCCATATAACCTCTACCAGCGGTCATATTTCTTGTATAACTGCTAGAAAGACAGATAGATAAAGTAGCGCCTCCAAGACCTGCTAAAAATCCAGATAACAAAACTCCGCTCCATCTGGTGCGAATAACATCAATTCCTGATGTTTGAAGAGCATCTGGATGTTCTCCGGCAAATTTATGCCACAAACCATAAGGAGAAAATTTAAACCAAAGCCAAACCAAAGCAACTATTACCCAAACGGCAATAATGGGTTCGTATATAAATCTATTGTGCATAGAGATTTCTGGTGTTGATCCAGTATTTTGAAAAAGTATTTGTGATGCGAAAGGAACTGTTCCGGCAGCTAATATTGTTATAGCAGTTCCTGTAACAATTTGATTTGATTTAAAATTAATAACAAAAAGACCATAAATTGCAGACATGACAAGTCCGGCTAATCCGCCACATAAAAATCCTAAAAAAGGGGAGTGAGTTAATGCCGTAACAGCAGCAGCGGTAAAGGCTCCTGCTAACATTTTTCCTTCTAAAGCAATATTAATAATACCGCTTCGTTCGCTAAACAATCCACCAAGTGCTGCAAATATTAAAGGAGCTGACATCCGAATGGTCGCGCCACTAATTGAAGATAAGAGGTTAATCCATTCCATATCAATTTGCCTTTTTTGAAAATTTAATTTTTTCCCAAAGCCCATCAGCTGAAACAGCTAAAATGATTAATGCTTGAAGCACTAAAGCAAGGTCAGAAGTAACATTGTGGGTGAAAATTTCTAAATCACTAGCTCCTTTTTGAAGGGCACCAAATAATAATCCAGAAAATATAATTGCTAGTGGGTTTCCTTTAGCTAGAAAAGCAACTGCAATACCTGTAAAACCATAACCAGGAGAAAAATCAAGTTTAAAACATTCTGAACGACCTAATATTTCTCCAACACCTACAAGACCAGCCAAGGCTCCCGCAATAAACATAGTTTTCATTTGAGTTTTAGAGATACTTATACCGGCAGTAGAAGAAGCAGCTTCATTTTCACCAACGCTTCTTATTTCATAACCAAAGGGGGTTCTATACAAAAATATCCAAAGAAAAATTGCGACTAAAATTGATAAAAATATTGCTGAAGAAACAGGGGCGCCATCAAAAAAAGAATAAGATTCTAATACATAATTTTTTGAGATTGGTATTGTTTGGGGATTTTGTGAATTCACGTCTTTTAAAACATAAACTGTAATATAACTAGCAATACCAGCTGCAATAAAATTCAACATAATAGTTGTAATAACTTCATGAGCGCCACGTTTTGCTTTTAAGTATCCTGCAATTCCACCCCAGAAACCACCTAACAAAGCAGCGGCAAAACCTGCAAAAATTACTGCAAAAAAAGGTGAAATATTTGGAAACACTGCACCAACAGTTGCTGCAGCTAATGCTCCCATTGTTAATTGACCTTCCGCTCCAATATTAAACATTTTTGCTTTAAAAGCCATTGCTACAGAAAGGCCAGTAAGTATTAGTGGCATGCTATATGTTAAGGTCATACCGAAGTCATATGCAGTTCCGAATCCTGATTTAGCAAATATATAAAAAACATTAATTGGATTTTCACCAGCAATACTAGTAACAAGAAGACCAATAATAAGCGCTATAACTGTTGCAATAATGGGGCGTAAAATATTCATCACTTTTTATCTCCATTCAATAATCCACCACACATTGCAAGTCCGATCATATGTTCATCAGCTTCATTTCTTCTGAATTCAGCGGCTATACTTCCGCCATACATTACAAGAATTCTATCAGCTAAAGTCATTATTTCATCTAATTCCGATGAAATAAGAAGGACGCCTACACCTTTATCTCTTTCAGCAACTAATTGGTTATGAATATACTCTATTGCACCAATGTCAACTCCTCTGGTAGGATTTGCAGCAACTATAAATTGAGGTTCTTTTCCAAATTCTCTTGCTATAATTATTTTTTGTTGGTTGCCACCTGAAAAACCTGACACATTTAGTTTAGGATTTCTTGGACGTACATCATATTTTTCCATTTCACTTTTAACTGTTTTTTGAATTTCAGATATTTTTTGGAAAATTCCAAAACAAAACTTCTTTTCCCAATGTCTTCCTAATATATAATTTTCTTCCGCTGTCATATTTAAAAGTAGCCCGTTTTTATGGCGATCTTCAGGTATAAATCCTACAATTAAATCCTGCATTTCCGAGCTTTTTTTATGTGTAATATCTGTGTTTAAAAGGGTTATTTTACCTGAAGCAGGGTGATGTGATGATATTTTTTTTCCAAAAAACTTTTGTGGATGAAAAATAATATCAATTAATTCTGATTGACCATTGCCTTCCACACCAGCTATACCAACAATTTCTCCTCCATTAATAGATAAATTAATATTATTTAATAGATTTTTCTTAGAGTCTTTGTTAGAAAAATTTCTTAAAGTAACATTTTTTAAATCTAATATATTATTGCTAGTTTTTTTTCCTGTTGGAATATTTGGTCTTAAATTTACGTTTCTGCCTACCATTAAAGATGCAATTTTTTCTTCAGTAGCTTCAGATGTTTTTAATGATCCTACAACGTTTCCTGCACGAAATACCACTATATTGTCTGTAAAATTTAAAACTTCTCTTAATTTATGAGTAACAATAATGATTGTTTTACCTTCATTCTTAAGTTTTTTTAAATTTTCAAATAATTCATCTACTTCTAAAGGTGTTAATACTGCAGTAGGTTCATCAAGAATTAAAATTTCAGCATTTCTATAAAGTAATTTTAAGATTTCTATTCTTTGTTGCATACCAACAGCTAATTTAGAAATTTTAGTATTTAAAGGAACAGTTAGCCCATATTTTTTAGCAATCTCTTCAATTTCAAGTCGAGCTTTTTTTCTATCTATTATATTGAATGGAGTTGGTAAAAAAGGAAATTTAAGGGTGTGTTCTTCATCTCCTAAAATGATATTATCAAGACCTGTAGCTGTTTCAGCAAGCATAAAATGTTGATGAACCATTCCAATTCCGTTTTTAATTGCATCTTTTGGTGATTGCCAGTGCTGAGGTTTGCCATTAACTAATATTTCACCACTATCTTCTTTATATAGGCCAAATAATATCTTCATTGCAGTTGATTTACCAGCGCCATTTTCACCAATTAAAGCTTGAATAGTGCCTTTTTCTACTGCAAAATTTATATTATTATTTGCAATTACTTTACCAAAAGATTTTGTTACATTTTTGAATTCTATAGCAATTTTTTTATCTTTAAAGTGTTCCATTTTTAGCATTCTAAATTTAAGGTGAAATTTAAATATAATTAATAAAATTATTTATTTATTTTATAATAATCTGGTACAATTATTTTCTTTTCAATAATTTCTTTTTTAATTTTATTTATTTCTTTAATTTCGTTATCTTTAAAAAGTTTTTTGTTATTATTATCAAAAGACCAATCAACACCGCCTTCAGAAAAACCGTATCTTATCACCCCAGTAGATAATTTGTTTTCTGTATAGTCTTTAATTGATTCGAATACTTTAGCATCTACTTTCTTTTCCATGCTAGTTAATACAAGACCTGGGGATAAATGATTTTGGTTAGAATCAATACCAATAATAAATTTATGAGAAGATTTTTTATTTGCCTCTTCAACTGCATCAAAGGCTCCTAATGAAGATGCTCCTGCTGCAACGAAAATAACATCTATACCTTTATTATACATAGCTAATGCTATTTCTTTAGCCTTAGTAGGATTATTCCAAGCTGAAGATGTTATACCAACAAAAGTTTCTGTAACTTTAATTTTTGGATTAATAAATTTTGCACCTGCTTCAAAACCATAATAAAATCTTTTTATGAGAGGAATTTCCATACCACCAATAAATCCAATTTGATTGGATTTTGATTTCATGGCGGCAATAGCTCCTACTAAAAAGCTACCTTCATGTTCTTGGAAAGAAATTGATCTAATATTTGGTTCATCTATAGAGGAATCTACCAAAACATATTTTTGTTTAGGATATTTCTTTGCAATTTTTCCAACATTTTCAGCATTATTAAAGCCAACAGCTATGATAAGTCCACATTCACCACTAGAAAATGAGCGTATGAAATTTATAGAATTTGCATCATCACGAACAGTGACATATTTACTTTCTTTGGATACGTTTAATTCTTTTTGAGCTCTGGCAAAACCTTCATAAGCTAATTGATTAAATGATTTGTCATCTTTACCGCCTTTATCTAATATAAGACAAATTTTTGGTAATTCTTTGGATTCCAAAGCAAAAATATTTGAACTAACGCAACTTAATAAGAAGACTGATTTTGAAAAAATAGAGAAAATAGATTTAATATTTCTTGAAATCATATTAGCTTCAAACCTTTAATTTATAGTTTCTTGTTTTATTTCAGTTATTTCTTTTTTTATTTGATTAATTTTTTGAATTTCTTCTTTACTAAATAAACTTTCGTTATGTTTATCATATGCCCAGTTTATTCCTTTATTTTCTATATTATATGTATATACACCAGTTGTGAAACTATTGTCTAAAATGCTCTGAATTGTGTCTATGACAGATTTATCAATTTCTTTAATTAAACTCGTTAAAATTAATCCTGGTTTAATCCAATTTTGATTAGAATCGCAGCCAATTGCATATTTTTTAGTCTTTTTAAAGCTCGCTTGTTCAGCGGCGTTAAAAACTCCTAAACCAGAACCTCCAGCGGCATGAAATATAATATCGACACCTTGAGCATATTGATTAAGAGCCAATTCTTGAGCTTTCGTTGGATTATTCCAAGCTTCAACTGATACGCCAACATATCCAGTCATTATTTCGATTTTAGGATTAATTTTTTTTGCGCCAGCAATATAAGCTTTTTCAAATTTTTGAATAAGCGGAATATTCATCCCACCAATCATTCCTATTTTTCCTGTTTTTGTTTTGATAGCAGCAATTGAACCCATTAAAAAAGCTCCTTGTTCATCTTGAAAAACAATGGAGCGGACATTTTCATGAGCTACTTTAGTGTCAATAACAGCAAACTTTTGTTTTGGAAAATTAGGGGCAAGGTTTTTAATAGCATCGGCATTATTAATTCCTACTGAAAAAATAATTGAGCATTTATTATTAACAAATGTTCTTATAATTTGTTTCAAATGTGATTCTTCTTTCGCTTCAATAACCTTACTGTCTTTTGAGATTGGAAGAGTTTTAAGAGCTTTTTGAAATCCATTGTAAGCTTCTTGATTAAAAGACTGATCATCTTTTCCTGCTTTATCAAGAATCATACATATTTTTGGATTTGTTTCTGCCAATGCAATTGGTGTTATGGAAGTAAGAGCACATGAAGCAAAAAATTTTTTCATTTTGCAGTCCTTAATTATTTAGAATTTTTTATTTTTTCCAATTCATAATAGTCTGGTACCTTTATTTTGCCACTAATTATTTTTTCTTTAATACTATTAATTTCTTTGATTTGCGAGCTGGTATAGAATTTTTTGTTATGTTCATCATATGCCCAATCTACCCCACCGTCTTTTAAACTAAACGCTGTATGTGTCGCAGTAAATTTATTATCTAGAACATCTTTTATAGTAGAATAAACCGCGTTGTCTACTCGTTTTACCATACTAGTTATCACTACATTTGGTTTGAGCCAATTTTGATTAGAATCTACGCCAATAGCATAGTGTTGTCTTTTGTTATTTGATTTTTTATTCATTAGTTCTGCTGAATCAAAAACGCCTAAACCAGAATTTGCTGCGACTTGATAAATAACATCAATACCTTCGTTGTATTGAGCTAGTGCGAGTTCTTTAGCTTTTGAAGGATTATTCCAAGCATCTGGAGTGATACCTACATAAGAAATAGTAATTTTAATATTAGGATTTATATATTTTGCTCCAGCAGTATAGCCTGTTTCAAAGCGATGAATAAGCGGAATATCCATACCGCCAATAAAGCCTACTTTTCCTGTGGTAGATTTCATAGCTGCAATAGCTCCTACTAAAAAGGAACCATCATGTTCTTGAAAAGTGACTGAACGAATATTTTTAGCTTTATTTTTATCTTCTATATTAACATCTATCGCAAGAAATTTTTTGGTTGGATTTTTCAATGCCAAGTCTGGTATAAATTCAGAAGGGTTAAATCCTATGCCTATAACAAGATCGCAGTTGCCTTGGGTTGTAAAATTTCTAAAAAATTGAACAATTTGAGTATCATTTCTTGGTTCAACAAATTTACTATCTTTGCTTATTTTTAATTCCTTAAGTGCTCTGTTGAAACCATTCACAGCAGATTCATTAAAGGAATGATCGTCTTTCCCACCTTTATCAAGAACCATACATATTTTAGGCGGTTTTGCAGCTTCTTCGGAAGCATATAGAGAAGAGATGACATTCAAACTTAGGACAGCAGGAATCACTTTTCCAGCTTTTTTGATCACGCGGTGAGAGAACACGGGGATTCCTTTCGGATTTTTAAGTTTCTTGATGAAATGAATTACTTAGCCATTTAGGCAAGAATCTGAAAAGGCATAGCACAAATGGATCAAATGTTTCTACGATTTTTTTGCATAAGAAGTAGCAAACAGAGAATAGGTAGTATGGAAATTTTTCTTATTAGAGAAAAAAGTTAGAATGTGTGTTGACTAATGGTACTTGATTTTGTACACCATCAAACACTCTGAGAATTATGAATTGCAATTGAGTGATTCATTTTACTAAGATATTAGCGCGGTTAGCTCAGCTGGATAGAGCACCAGACTACGAATCTGGCGGTCAGGCGTTCGAATCGCTTACCGCGCGCCATTATTACAATATGTTATCCCTTGGGAGCGATGGGTGAGTTGGCTTAAACCACGCCCTTGCTAAGGGCGCGAAGGGGAGACTCTTCCGAGGGTTCGAATCCCTCTCGCTCCGCCACCTTTCTAAGTAGGTGTGTATTTGTCTATTCAACAATCCAATTCAGATCAAAAAAATATCGATTCTTTTTACATGCTTAGGTGCTTAGAGCTAGCTCAGAAAGCTTTTCAGCAGCAAGAAGTTCCTGTAGGCGCTATCGTTGTTGATCATAGTAACAATAGCATTATAGCAGAAGCTTATAATTTGAGAGAAACTCACAATAATGCGACGGCTCATGCGGAATTAATAGCAATTTCTAATGCTTGTCAAAATTTAGCACGTTGGCGATTAACTGGTTGTACATTATATGTAACTTTAGAGCCATGTTTTATGTGTGCTGGAGCGATTATTTTAGCTCGACTTCCAAGAGTTGTTTTTGCAACATTCGATCCTAAAGCTGGAGCCGTAGGAAGTTTAACTAATCTCTTGAGTGATTCTCGATTGAACCATACTTGTGAAGTGACTACTGGAATTTTTGCAGAAGAGAGTTCTTTGCTTTTGAAATCATTTTTTAAGCTTCGTAGGAATAAATAATAAAATTTTAGTATATTGAATTTTAATCATGAGGAAGGTATTTTTTTATATCTTCTAGGATCTTTTTATTATTTGGAGAAATATATTGTGGTTGCTAATGAATTATTTAAAGCAGAAACAATAGGCGTAGTTTTAGCTGCTGGTATGGGAAAAAGAATGAATTCTTCTTTACCTAAAGTTGCGCATAAACTACTAGGAAAATCTTTAGTCATTTGGGCAATTGAGTCATTAGTCAATGCAGGAATTAATAAAATTATTGTAGTTATTTCACCAACTCAAAAAATAGTCGAAGAAATTATTTTAGAAAATGAATTTCCTAGTAATATTCAAATAAATTTTGCATATCAGAATACCCCGTTAGGTACTGGACACGCAGCTGAGTGTGGAGTTAAAGAAGTAGAAAATTATTATTTAAAAAATAGTAAATGTAACGAAATAAATATTTTAATAGCATATGGTGATACTCCTGCAGTAAAGCCTGAAACATTTAAAGAATTTATTAATACTCATAAAAATGAAAATAATATTTTTACTGTATTGGCATTTGAAACAGATAATCCAACAGGGTATGGTCGTATTCTCACAGATAAGAAAAATAATTTTTTAGGAATTTGTGAGGAAAAAGATTGTAATGAAGAACAAAAGAAAATAAAATTATGTAATTCGGGATTTCAATGTGCGAACTTTGCAGCTATGAAAGAATACTTTCCATTATTAAAAAATAATAATGCAGCAAAAGAATATTATTTGACTGATTTACCTTTAATTGCAAAACAAGCTGGAAAAAAAGTTGGCTATTTAATTGGAAAAGATGAAACAGAGTTTTTAGGTATTAATTCTCAACAGCAATTAGCTGAGATGGAAGAGAAATTTAAAGAAAATTAATTTTGAATATAATGAAGAGGTTTCTATGTGTGGAGTTATTGGTTATATCGGAACAGGAGTGACACCCGAATTTTTTTATAATGGTCTAAAAAGATTAGAATATCGAGGTTATGATTCGGCTGGAATTGCAATGCTTGAATCAAACAAAATTTATATAGAAAGAGCTGAAGGAAAACTAACAAACCTTCAAAAAAAATTGAGTAATTTACCGAAATCAGCATCTTTAGGAATAGGTCATACGCGTTGGGCAACCCATGGGAAACCTACAGAACAAAATGCTCATCCGCATAGGTCTGATAATATTGTTCTGTTACACAATGGAATAATTGAAAATTATAAAGAATTGAAAGAATTTCTATTAACAAAAAATTATGTATTTAAAAGCGAAACTGATACTGAAGTGGCAGCGCATCTTTTAAATTATGAGTTAAAAAAGTTGAATAATTCTTCTTCAGTTGAAGAAAATATGAAAAAAGCTATTTCTTCATTGGTTAAACAAATTCGTGGTGCATTTGCTTTTGGTATAATATGTACAGATGATCCAGAAACACTTTATGTAGTAAAATATGGTTCACCAATTGTATTGGGTATAGGCGAAAATGAAAATTATATGGCTTCAGGTATAACAGCCTTAGTAGACCATACTCGTGAAATAATAATTTTAGAAGATAATGAAATAGCTTATTTAAAAAAAGACTCTATAAAAATTGTTAGTTTTTCAGGAGATGAAATTAAACGAGATCCAATAATAGTAAATTGGTCTTCTAATATGCTTGACAAAAATGGTTATGATCATTTTATGTTGAAAGAAATACATGAACAACCACAGGCAGTAGCGCAAACTATTAATGGTCGAATAGATAGAAATTCAGGAATTGTAGATTTAAAAGCTTATGGAATTGATAAAATTAATTTAAAACAAATTGATAGAATTCAAATAATTGCTTGTGGAACAAGTTATTATGTAAGTTGTTTAGCTAAATATTATATAGAAGAATTTACTCAAATTCCAGTTGAAGTTGATCTTGCAAGTGAGTATCGCTACCGTACATCAACTGTGAATGAGCACACGCTTTGTATCGCTGTTTCTCAAAGCGGAGAAACCATTGATACTCTTCAAGCAATTAAATTTGCAAAAGAAAATAAAGCAAAAACATTAGCAATAGTAAATGCACCAGGAAGTAGTATTGCGCATGTCTGCGATGATGAAAGTTTAATATATGCAGGTCCTGAAATTGGAGTGGCAAGTACAAAAGCTTTATCAGCCCAATTATCTTCATTAATTTTATTAGCTTTAGGTATCTCTCAAGAGAAAAACAAAAAAAATAAAACCTTTATTGCTAATTGCTTAGAGGAATTATCAAAAGTTCCAAGTTTAATAGAAAAAACTCTTACTCTTTCTAAATCTATTAAAGAAATTACTTTAAAATACCAACATATGGATAATTTATTATTTATTGGTAGAGGACAACAATGGCCAGTTGCGTTGGAAGGGGCTTTAAAATTAAAAGAATTATCTTATATTCATGCAGAAGGTTATGCGGCTGGTGAACTAAAACACGGACCAATTGCATTAATAGATGAAAATATGAGTGTAGTTTGTTTAGCCCCCAAAGATCAGTATTATGAAAAAACGATTAGTAATATTGAAGAAATTAGAGCAAGAGGAGGTAAAATTCTCGCTATAGGTACAGAAGGCGATACTTCTTTACAAGCTATTTCGGATGATTTTATACCTGTGACAGAGTGCTCTAGTATTGCGTTACCTTTTTTAACCACAGTTCCAATGCATTTATTTGCTTACTGGATAGCTGTAAGAAGAGGTAACGATGTAGATCAACCTAGAAATTTAGCGAAAAGTGTTACTGTAGAATAATTCTATTTATAATTGAAAGTTATATATGAATAAAACAAAATATAAAGAAATTATTGTACCTGAAAAAAAAAGAATTGTCTTGATAGCTCATGATAATAAGAAAAAAGAATTATTAGATTGGGCAGTAGAACATAGTAATAAACTAGCTGATCATGAATTATTTGCAACTGGTACAACTGGGAAATTATTAGAACGAGAAACGGGATTTAAAGTAACATGCTTTGAAAGTGGTCCATTAGGTGGAGATATGCAGGCTGGTGCCCACATATCTGAAGGAAAATTAGACATGGTACTTTTTTTCTGGGATCCTTTAGCAGCTCAACCTCATGATCCTGATGTGCGTGCTTTACTAAGAGTAGCTGTTGTGTGGAATATACCTTTAGCTTGCAATAAAGCTTCAGCTGATTTTCTAATAAGCTCTCCCTTTTTTTCTAACTCTTACAAAAGACAAATTACAGACTTTTCTGGTTATAAAGGAAGAAGTATTTAGAAATTAAATCGATAGAATAAAAACTTTTTTTATCGATTTAAATAGAATTTTTTACTATTACTTGGATCGAGCATGTCGTCCATAATATTATTTAATATTCTTGAACTATTGTTTAAAGCATCTTCTTCTGTTGGTTTATAAACATAATCAGCTAGAACTCCTATACCTTCGATATATTGTTCGTATTTGCTGTTATTATAACGTTTTATTTTATTCCAAGCGAAACGAATTTCAGCTCCTTTTGGTAGCGGTTTTGCATTAGGAATCATAGTAGTTAAGCTGCCTCGCTCGTCAATTACTACGGGTGTTAAAAAGTCGTTCCACTCAATTACATTTGCGCCACCACCACCAGTATGAGCTGTTTCACCATAAATTTTAGCTATTTTAAAATCTTTAAAGATAGCAGTAAAAACATCACAAGCAGAATAACAATTACTATTTGTTAATACAGCAATAGGTTTTGTTGTTAATATTGGTTTCAAAATTTCAGTAGTTTCTTTGTTGTAATAAGAAGGTAGAGAATCATTTTCATCTCCATCATATCTATCATCTTCTTTTAATAGTAATTCTCTTTTTTTCACGGATTCTTTTGTAAATTTTCCTTTAATCAATTTTTCCATAGAATATACTGTATCAAGTATAGGATTTATAAGAGGGTCTGAGGTGTTTTTTCTTGAAATATATCTAGACATTTCTAAATTATAAAATGTTTCTTTGTTAACTTCGGATACTAAAGGTTTTACTAGCATATTTGAAACAAATTGATTAGTAAACATATTAGCTAATAATTGCGGATAACTACCATATCCTCCTCCATTTCCTCTGATATCAAAAATAACTCCTTCGATATTATCTTTATTATTTCTGATATAATTTCTAATAATATTTACTTCTTCATTTATTTTTTCTCGTGCTTCAAGATAGTTATAAAAATCATAATCAGCGCTTGGTATAAAATAATTTAAATGTATAAGCGCAAAACTTTTTCCACCCCTTTGAATTTGTGTAATAGATACATTATCTTTTCCATTGCTTCTGTTATTTACAAATTCATTACTTTCAACTGATTTGGAATATTTGATTAAATTTGTCGCATTAGTAGTACTTAATATATTCATATTTCTATTGTTACAAATTGCAGAGTTTGATTTTGTTTGTACCCAAGGAAAAGTAAATTCATAAATTTGATTATCTTTTTTATTTTTAACTTCTATAGTAAAATTTCCAACTGCAGGTTGCATATAAGAGCCATTTCTATTAAAAAAATTCTGAACAGCTCTTGTGATAAATGCATCTTCATTTGCTCCACGATAAAAAGCACCAATTTCTAGTAGTGCAGATTTAGTTGTATATTTTTTAAAAGAAGAACTTCCTTCTAAACCAATATTTTTAATAGATAATATTTCGTCTCCTAGGTTTAACTTATTATAGTTTTTGTTTAGTAAATCATTATTAAAATTAGGGTTATCCAACTTTTGTGTAATTATTAATTTTTCATTTTCTCCATTTTCATCATATATAAGTTTTGTGCTTAAAGGAAAAGAAGAACTATTACAGCGTGCAGGTATAGGATAAATAAATCCAGTATGTAAATCTCTTACATTTCTAAAAATTTTCATAGATTCAGAAAGTAAAATTTCTGAACTCATCTGGTTATTCAGTTTATTTGCCTCTTTTAATGCGTCGTATTTATAGTCAGTTATTTTTTGTAATCTATTTACGTAAAAATCATTAAATACTGTTTTGACTGCAAAAATTAAATTATCTTTTTCCTCATCGGATAAATTTGGTAGGCTCCAGCTGTTAGAGTTATTAGACGATTTAGATTGAATTTTTGCTTGTTCAAAACTTTCTTTACTTTCTTTCTTTGAACAAGAAAAAATAACTAATGAACTTAAAAAAAATAAACTTTTTTTGATTTTCATAATTTCTCCTATTATTTTAAAAAGATACTACATTTCATTTCTAAAACATGTCAATCTTAAAAAATAATTTTATGTTGAAATTATTATTTACTTTTTATACCCATATTTTTTTTGAATAGATTTTATTTTTTCGGTATTTTTTATTTTTTCAAAAGATTTTTCTAAAGAAGACACTAAATTTTTATCACTATTTTTGTTAAAAGCTAAATATAATCCAACTTCTTTTATTGTATAAGCTGGTACAAATGTTGTTTTATGTTCTTTAGCATGAAACAATCCTACTAATAGCCCAGTAGCCCAAATATCAATTCTATTTCTTTCTAATTTTGTAGGATTATATTTTTCTTCATTGACAAAATCTAAATTTTTATCTGGCTTAAAACCATTTTCTAGTAAATAGTTAGAAAGAGCACTTTGTTTGTAGACTCCTACTAAATGTTTTTTTGCATCATCCAATTTTTGTATTTTTATCTTAGAATTTTTTCTAGTAAAAAAAGTCCAATCATTTTTGATTAAAGGACCAATCCAATAGAATGAATTTTCTCTATCAGGTGTTCTGGCTAAAGAATATAAACCTATATCTTTGTTTTTTGTAACAGTATCTAGAGCTCTTGCCCAAGGAAGAATTTCAATAGAATAATTAATGTGAGCATTTTTAAATATTTCCTCTACTATTTCACTAGATATACCTGTAACTTTACCATTTTTATCCTCAAAATTATTTGGCGCCTTTTCTTCAGTATAAATTTTAATTTCATCAAAAGAAAAAGAATTAAATTGGATTAAATTTATTAATGCTATTATGAATAAATAATTTATTTTTCTAAACATATTTTGCTCTTTGCTATTTTTTAATATTATTTAAAAATATCAAGCTTTCCCAGGCATTTTTTCTTGTATAATAGTAGTGTTTTTCTAAGTTGTTAAAAGTGTTTTCACAAAGACTATAAATTTCTCTTGATAATTTATTATAATCCTCGCTACCATGCATCATCATCGAATTTTTTATTTTTTTAATATCATCTTCTTTACTTTCATAAATTCTTTTTGAAATTGTAGTTAATTCAGCTTCAAAAACTTTTGAAAAATTTAATTCATCATTTGGTCTTTCAACCCTCCATGATGCAAGTTTTGCTACTAACCTTTCTCTTATCTCTCTTTTATTACCTGTAGCTCCCATAAGAGATTCCATTTCTTCCATTATATTTTCATTTGCTTCCTCATTTCTTCCTGTTATATCATTCTGTATTTTTTCTTTTTTGATGAAAGCAGTGACGTTTCGCATATATTTTTGTAGAGCATTTATATACTGTTGTTCATCATAAAAATTTAATGCTGATAAAAATTCTTTGTGAAATTGTTGACAATATTGAATTTTTATATGCTTAATAAATTCTCGATAATCATGATATCCGCCGCGTGGCTCAAATTGTAGATAATCATAAATTGTTCTATCTCTAGTTAATTTTTCAATTTCATCAAAAAGCGCAATTGCTGAAAGTGAATCATGTCTTTCATTTTGTGCTGCAAAATAAAGTAACATTTTCATTTCTCTAGGACTTGCACCAAATCTACCTTCATATGCAACAGAACTTTGGCTTTCTTTCAGTATTTCTTCGACATTTTTCTTTAATAGACCTTTTTCTGTTTCTGTAAATGTATTTGATGGTTCATTTCCGTCATATAATGCTTGTTTATCATAAGGGTCTAGTCGGGCAATGATATTTCTAATTCCAGGTTCATAATAATCAGGATCTGGTTGGCGTAACCTAGTTAAAACAGCCCATTTTGCAAGTAATGATAAGGAGTGAGGTCCAATTTTTTTTGTTTTTTCAATGATTTTTATGTCTTCTTCGTATATTTTTTGTTCTAATTTTGCAGAAAGTAGATAAGGAACTCTCACCAATTCAAATCTACCTTTAAATGAAGGCCAATCTGGTGAGTTTTTAAAGGCATCAAGATGTTTTTCATTTGTACTTGCCATCATTATTAGATCTAAATCAGCTATTCCACTAGGGAGATTAATACTCATTTTTTCAATAGTTGTTAACAGATATTTAAAGGCTTCTAAAGGCCGTTTTAGAAGATCCGCGAATTCAATAAATCCTCTATTTGCATCAATTAATTCTCCTTGAGGTTCAAATATTCTTATATTTTGAAGGGCAGGGGGGATGTTTTGAATATTTCTTTCCATAGTAATTTGTCTATCTTGAGCATCTATTGCCATTTGTGGTTCGACTGAAGCAATTCCTACTCTATAACGACCACTATAAAAAAATCTTTCAACCTGCACGTGCCGGAGTACTTTGTCTAAATCTCCTTTGTAGGCAACAAGAAGAGAATCAAATATTTTTTTACTTTTTGCTCCTAATGCACCCTCTTCTAAATAAATTGGGGTATCTTCAGGATATATATTATTAATTGATATTTTTTTGAACAATTCAATACGTTCTTTTTTTGGTAAAACAAAGATAGGATTTTCTTTCATTTCACTAACTATTTTGCACATTATTTCGTCATCTTCTAAATGTGCAAAAGTTTTATTTCCATTTTTGGTAGGAGGCTCATCACCAAAGCCAATATGTTTATTAAAATTATCACCTAATCCATCATAACCAATTTTATCTGATGGAAAAATCCAATTAAATTTATAAACAACTCCGTGTTCTGTTTTTGAATACTCTTCTAAAGCGTTTGCTATTGCTTCAGCAGTAGAAGATTTGCTTGAGCCATTTGGCCCGTGAAGTAAAATAAGTTTATCGACTTTCCCTTGTCTTACAAATTGTTCTAATACTCTATAAATGCTTTCATGGGCTTCTTCTTGTCCTGTGATTGCAGGTTTATTTTTTCCACGAATTCTTTCAAACAATTTAAAATGTCTCTTATTTATATTATGCGCATATTTAACATCACTAACACCGAAGAACTTAAACATATCTAGCATGTATTCAGCTGAATTTCTAATTAATTTTCTAGGTTCTTTTATAAAAACCTCTAAAAATTCATCGTATGAAAGAATATATTTTTGCTCTTTAAATTCTCTTTTAACACTTTCTGAAACACTATTAAGCAGGTCTTTGGAGTGAGATGGTATCATTTCTTTTTTCTCCTACTTTGAACTAAAAAAAAATGCTTCTTTCTGTTAACCTCTAATCATTCTCATGGAATGATAGAGTAAGAATTGATTTCTTGTAAGAGCGCGATCCCTCTTTGGATCGAATTATTTGTCGAAAGGGGTAAAGGGTTGAAAAAGAAATTTGTAATAGACACAAATGTGTTGCTATCTAATCCAAGTGCCATTTTCTCTTTTGAAGATAATGATGTGTATATTCCCATTTCAGTTATTGAGGAACTAGACACTTTCAAAAAAGGATTGAGTGAAACTGGAAGGAATGCGCGTCATTTTTCAAGAATTCTTGATGATCTGCGTGAAAGAGGTTCTCTAAGCAATGGAATACCCTTATTTGGAGATAAAAAAGATAGTGGTAAAGTCTATGTCGTCTTGGAATCTGATATGGCTCTTTTGCCTACTCATTTTGAAAGAAAGCCTGATAATTTAATACTAAGCGTTGCATTGATATTAAAAAAACAAGTAGCAAATATGCCTGTAATTTTAATAACTAAGGACTCTAACCTGCGGATTAAAGCAGATGCGTTAGGAGTTAGTGTTTCAGATTTTGAAGCTGATAAAGTAAACATAGAGGAGCTTTACACAGGCATAGTAGAATTTGAAGTTGAATCAGAAGTACTTAAAAAATATTTATCATCAGGTTCAGTTTCGTTAGAAGAATATGAACTCATGCCTAATCAATATGTTATTTTAAGAGATGCGAAAGATCCTTTGCAGTTTGTATATGGTAAATATGATCATGTTACAGGTAATTTAAAAAATTTAAATTTAGGTGGAAAAGACTTTGTTTGGGGAATATATCCTAGAAATTTAGAACAAAGTTTTGCTTTAGATTTGCTATTAGATGATGATGTTAAGCTTGTTACTTTAGTGGGAACGGCAGGAACAGGGAAAACCTTACTTGCAATAGCGGCAGGATTAGAAAAAACAACTGACGAATCGAAATATCAAAAATTATTGGTAAGTAGACCTATTTTTCCATTAGGCAGAGATGTTGGATATTTACCTGGAACATTGGAAGAAAAATTAAATCCTTGGATGCAGCCCATTTTCGATAATTTAGAACTATTATTAGGAGGTGTTTCTCAAGGAAGACAAAAAAGACTTTCTCAGAGTTATCATGAATTAATAAATCAAGGAATATTAGAGGTTGAACCTCTAACTTATATTCGTGGGCGTTCAATTCCAAACCAATATTTCATTGTTGACGAAGCACAAAATTTAACTCCGCATGAAATTAAAACTATTTTAACTCGTGCTGGAGAAAACACCAAAATTATATTAACTGGAGATCCGTACCAAATTGATAATCCATATGTAGACGCAGCAAGCAATGGTTTAACTTATGTGGTTGAAAGAATGAAACAAGAAGCAATAGCTGGACATGTTACTTTAGTTAAAGGGGAAAGATCTGCTTTAGCGACAATAGCTGCAAATTTACTTTAATTAATTTTTATCCACATTAATATTAACTATTTTTGGGTGGGGGTATTATATTCCCAAGAATAAGCTCAGAAATTCTTTCTAAATCATCTAGAGTATAATAACTGATTTCAATTTTTCCTTTATTCGTATCTCCTGTAATTTTAACTTTTGTACCTAAATGACCCTTATATTGATCGCAGATATATCGAAGATCAGGAGAAATTGAATCTGTAAGAGTTTTGTGTGTTTTATCTAATTTTAAAGATTTTATTAATTCTTCAGCCTGTCGAACAGAAAGCTTCTTTTTAACTATAATTGAGTGGGCTTTCAGTTGGAGTTTTTGATTTTCAATTGCGCATAAGGCGCGTGCATGCCCAGGTGAAATGATTTTTAAATTTAAATCATCTAAAATTTTATCTGGTAAAGACAATAATCTAATTGTGTTTGAAATTGTCGCTCTATTTTTCCCTATTCTAGAAGCTAATGTTTCTTGTGTATAATTATGTTCTTCTAAAAGCTTTTTATAAGTTTGAGCTTCTTCGACAGCTGATAATGCTTCTCTTTGAATATTTTCTATCAGTGCTAGTTCTAGGGATGAATGGTCATTTAAATCTCTAACTAAACAGGGAATTTTTTCTAACCCTGCAATTTGAGCGGCTTTCCACCGTCTTTCTCCCGCAATAATTTTAATTTTTTCATTTTCATCTAAATAAACTATTACTGGCTGTAATATTCCGTAAGTTCTTATGCTTTGCGCTAATTCATCTAAACTTTCAGGATCAAAAAAAGTTCTTGGCTGCTCCTCAAGAGGCTCTATGTTTTTAATTGGTATATATTCAATCACCTGATTTTGATAATAATTTTTAGATGCTTCATGAAATTTATGATTGAAAGTGACATGTTTGTTTTTGTCTTGTTTCAATAAATCATTATTATTTAGAGGCATTTCATTCTCCTTCTGTGAATAGAGACCATAAATCTGAAAACTTTTTTTTCAAGAGAAAATGAGTTTTTTCTTTTTAATCAAATAAATTCATAGTATTGAACAAAAATGTTTCACGTGAAACATTTTTGAATAACTTTCAATTGTGTCTATTTTAAGTCTTAGTGAATAGGTTTAACAAGATTTGAAAAATGTCACTATTGTGGTTTGGCTTGATTGATTTCATTCATTTCGAGTTGTTTTTGCAAAATGTTTAATTCACCTGATTGTTCCATAGTGCTAAGAATTTTTTGCAATTCAGTAGCTTGTGATTGAAATTTATTAGAAAGAAAATGGTATAAAGGCGTTCTAAACTTTTCTGGAGAATATGAATATTTAATTTTTGATTCAGTTCCCATTCGTTTCATTGTTATTATTGCATTAATGCGAGAAGTAATAAATAAGTCAATTCTATCAAGTAATAGCATTTGAATAAGCTGTTCGATAGAATTTACGGATTCAAGATTTTTCACTTTACTTAAGTAATCTTCGAATCCTGGTAATCCTTTTATGATACCCACTCTATAATCTTTAAATGTATCTTTGCTGATATCTTTTAGTTTTAAATCTTTAGTAGAAAAAACAGTAGGTAAAATAAAATAAATAGGTGGCGTTATTTTTATTAGATTTGGATGCTCTTCAGCAAATTTAGTATATCTGCAAACTTCTCCATCAAGGTTACCTTTAAATGTTTCAAAAATTGATCTCCAACCAGGAAGAATATTTATATGATATGTAATTTTACCCTTTTCATATGCAGTACTGAGAATAGATGCACAGATTTTCTGGTGGGGTACATTAACAATTTGACCTAATTCAATAACTTTTTTTTCAATCCCAGAAGCATTTAATTTAGAACAAAAAGCAAAAGTTAAAATCATAATTAGTTTTAATATTAAATTCATATTTCCCTTTATCTCTTCTAAATACTACATTCACTTTTAATTTATCACTTATGAGGGTAAATATATATAATTACTATTAAAAGTAGCCAAATGTTTCACGTGAAACATTTTTACTTGGAAAGATCTCAATCTGAGTTTTAAAACAATGGAATGATAAAACTATTAAAAATTTCCTTTATCAGATTATAAAGAACTATTTTAAAGTAAATGAATTTATAAAAAAATTTTCACTTTCATAGTTCTGTCAAGAATGCTTTTTTAAAGATTCAAAAAAATTTTAAATAATTGCTTGTTGAATTTTGAAAGGATATTTTCATGCAAAAGTCAAAAGTTAAATTAATTAAAGAATTGGTCAATAAACGGCTAGAAGAAGATGTAAATCATATTCTTAATATTGTAAAAAGTGGTTTTGATGTTCATGTTAAAGTTGAGTCAAAAGAAATTCATGAAATCATTCTTGCAAGTTTAGAAACGGAACAAAAAAATCAATTTCTATGTTTTAATATAGTAACAGATCCTCTCCAATTAGATGAAAAATATGAAACTCTCATTAGTAAAAAATCAACTATAATTCCAACAGTATTGATTCATCCAGATACAATTAAATATGGTTTAGGTTTTATTCTCTATAAAGTTTCTTCTCCTGAACTTCTTATTTCGTCACCAGCAAATGCTATAGAAAAAATACTTGAACACTTTTCTCTTGATATTTACATAGATGTTTTTGATAGCGAAATTTTTAGAAAGCTTAAATTAGTAGCAAAATATTTAGGATTAAATTGTTTTATTGATGCTGTAGTTCAAACAGCCTATTTAGGTGGCTTTAAAGGTTCTTACTCAAGTGCATCAGAATATCTAGATCACATACTAATTAACTATGATGAATTATGTAGCAATATCGATATTTCGCTTGAAAAATGTGCAGAAAATTTATTTTCTTACACACTAATGCAGGGGCAAGATGCTCACGGTTTTATAAAAGCCGCATTGAGTTTTTATACAGTAAGAAAAAAAGGCTTTACTATGACGAAAGCAAGCCAGTTGCTTCAAATTTCGAGAACAACTTTGCAAGAACATCTTAAGTTGGCAGAAAAACTTGGGGTATCTAATTTTTTTGAGGGATATAGACAAAAAACACTTTAATTGAAAAATATTATTGCAAATTATGTGAGCGAGGGCTTGCAGAAACTCAAAGTTCACAGTAATAACAAGGCCAGATACAGGAACGAGCGGGTGCTGCTTGGGTTGCCGAACCTAAACAACACCGTTTTTGTTTTAGATATTTTTTATTTTCTTTTGATAATTCAGCCTAAAATGGCTGAACATGCCTTGAGGTGGAGTAAATGGCAGGCTCTCTAGATATTTATCCGTTTCATGATACAGAAGGTGCCTTAAGATTTGGTATTCAAGTAGGTATTTTCTTAGTAGGAGTGTATATAGCGCAAAAGCTTATAATTCAGCCTGCTGTAAAACTTCATAATGAGCGTAGACGGAGAACGGTAGGAGCGACTGAAGCTTCTCGATTAGAAAATGATCGGGCAAGAAAGTTAGAAATGCAGTACCTAGAAGAACTTAAAAAAGGTGCTGAAGAAGCTAAGCGCTTAAAAGCAGAACAAATTTTTGCTGCTCAAAAAATTGCTACTGAACTAATTACTGAAAATCAAACGAAAGCTGAGACTTACTTGGATGATGTTAAAGCTAAGTTGGAAGCTGAAAAAAACAAAGCTAAAAATGATCTTCCAAATCAAGTTAAAGAATTGGTGTCAACTATTTACAAAAAAATTGGGGTTGCATGTTTAAGTTTTATGCTTGGTTATCAATTATTAAACTCTAATGATGCATTTGCAACCGAGGGAAGCTCTGGAGGAGGCGCTTTCTGGTATGGTGTATTTTGGCCTTATTTTCAATTTGCTGTCTTTTTGGCTGCAATTATATTTTTTGCAAAAAAGCCAATATCAAACATGTTGGATAAAAACCGTACAGAATTACGCGCAAAACTTTCTGAAGCAAAAGAAGCTAGTTTATTAGCTGAAAGAAAAGTGAAAGAATATGAAGCTCAAATTGCTTCACTAGAAGAAGAAATTGCTAAATTAAAAGAGCAAAGTCTTTTTGATGCTAAAATTGAACGTGAAAAGATATTGAACGATGCGGCTAAACTATCTGAATCAATTTTGAAGGATGCTCAAAGAGCTGCAAATGAAATGATTACAAGGACAAAGGAAGAAATTAAACACGAGTTGTTTAATTTAGCTTTACATGAAGTTGAAAAATCATTAACTGCTGAGCAATTACATTCTTTAGATGCAAAGCTAAAGTCGGAAACAATTGAAGGCATTAGGTCTCTCAATTAATTCATTCTTTTTTAATTTCTACTTATGTGGAGTTTGTAATTTATGAATAAATTTTCAGGTCCTCTTGCCAGAAGGTATGGGACAGCTCTTTTTGAATGCGCATTAGATGCAGTTAAAAAGGGTATTTCTTTTAGCGAATTTGTAGACATAACAAGAATTTTGGCGTCATTTTTTACCCGAAAAATGACTGGTTTTTTTGTTAATCCAACTCTTTCTTTGGAAGAAAAATTAATTTTATTAGATACAGTATTAGAAAAAATTCTTGGCGGAAGAAATGTTCCTTTAGAATTAAAGGAATTTCTTAAGTTGATGTTAGAAAATCATAGATTTTCTGAAATTCAACCTGTTCTTAAAAACTTTCTTTTACGAGCTGATGAACACCTAGGTGTAGCAAGAGCCACAATTTCTTCTGCATCAAAGTTAAGTGAAAGTGGAGAAACTGAGTTTTCTTCTGTTTTAGAATCTGTTTTAAATAAAAAAATTATTCTTGAATCTAAGGTTGATGAATCCTTACGTTCGGGTTTTGTTATTAAAGTTGGAAATACAAATGTAGATGCAAGTCTGCGTTCTCGTCTTTTGAATCTTAAAGAGTCTTTGAGTTAGGAGTTATATTCATGGAGCATATCCGGGTTGATGAAATAAGCCAGTTATTAAAACAAAAAATTCAAGCTTTTGGACAAAAGGCGGAAGTATCTGAAACTGGTACGGTTGTATCAATTGCAGATGGAATGGCACGCATTTATGGTCTAGAAAAAGCTTTAATTAGTGAACTTATTCAATTTGAAAATGGTGTTAAAGGAATCGTCCTTAACTTAGAAGAGGACAATGTTGGTGTTGCGGTATTTTCTGGTTCTGAAACCATTCGTGAAGGAATGCAGGTTCGTAGAACTGGAAAAGTAAATAGTATACCAGTGGGATCACAACTTTTAGGAAGAGTTGTGAATGCTTTAGGTGAACCAATTGATGGATTAGGTGATCTTAATACAGAAGAACATTCTCCAGTTGAAATAAAAGCACCTGGTATTATGGCGCGTAAAAGTGTGCATGAACCTCTTCAAACTGGGATTAAGTCAATCGACTCTATGATTCCAATTGGACGTGGGCAACGCGAATTAATTATTGGAGACCGTCAAACAGGTAAAACTGCAATTGCAATTGATACTATTATCAACCAAAAAGGTAGTGGTGTGAAATGTATTTATGTTGCAATCGGTCAAAAGTACTCAACTATTGCTCAAGTTGTGGAAAAACTCCGCAGAGCTGGAGCGTTAGAATATACAACCATAGTTGTTGCAGGAGCATCTGAAGCGGCAACATTGCAATTTATGGCTCCATATACAGGTTGTACTATTGGTGAATATTTTAGAGATCGTGGTGAACATGCGGTCATTTTTTATGATGACTTGACTAAGCATGCACAAGCATATCGTGAATTATCTCTTTTATTAAGAAGACCACCAGGTCGCGAAGCATATCCTGGAGACGTTTTTTATTTGCATAGTCGTTTATTGGAAAGAGCTTGTAAATTAAGTGATGATCTTGGTGCTGGAAGTTTAACAGCATTCCCAATTATTGAAACACAAGCGAATGATATTTCCGCATACATTCCAACAAACGTTATTTCTATTACTGATGGACAAATATTTCTTGAAGCAGATCTATTCAATGCAGGTATGCGTCCAGCCGTAAATGCGGGACTTTCTGTGTCTCGTGTTGGTGGCGCTGCTCAAACTGGTTCTATGAAACAAGTGGCTGGGAACTTACGTCTTGAATTAGCGCAATATAGAGAACTCGCTGCCTTTGCTCAGTTTGGTTCTGATCTAGACGCCGCAACACGTAAACAGATTAATCGTGGACAACGTTTAACTGAACTTTTGAAACAGGCTCAGTACTCTCCATTAGCAATGGAAAAGCAAGTACTCACAATCTTCGCAGCTATTAATGGTTATTTAGATAATATAGAAGTTCGTTATGTTGGTACTTTTGAGCGCCAAATGCTGAACTATTTTGAAGCTACACATAAAAATATTTTAGATGAAATTGCTACTGGTAAGAAAATGAGTAGTGAATTGCAAACTGAAATTAAAAAAGCTCTTGATGATTTTGCAAAGAGGTTTGAACCAAATGCCAGCAAGTCTTAAGGATCTTCGCAGTAAAATAAAAAGTGTTAAGGGTACTCAACAAATTACTAAAGCTATGAAGTTGGTATCAGCCGCTAAATTTGGGAGAGCACAACATAATGTTGTAAACTCTAGACCCTATGCACATTCCTTGGCACAATTGACATCTAAATTAGCAGGTGTGGTTAGTGGTGGCTGTACTCATCCATTAATGAATGAGTCTGCTTCAAAAACAGCTGCTGTATTAGTTATTTCTTCAGAAAGAGGTTTATGCGGTGGCTATAATGCAAATGTAACTAAACAAGCTATTAAAACAATTTCTGAATTAGAAGCTGAAGGATATAAGGTTGTTACAACTTGTATTGGTAAAAAAGCGTTTCAAGCACTAAATAGAAGAAGGAAATTAATTCTAAAAATCAAAGAAGATGCTCTTTTTGCATCTGAAAATGATTATTGTGTAAATCCAGATGTTTTGATTGATAATAACGGATTAGTTTCAATCTCAGCGCATTTCGATAAACCTACAAATGCAAATGCAACTCGTTTATCTGATGCATTTGGCAAGCTTTATTCAGACGGTAAAATTGGAAAATTTGTGGTTGTTTATAATAAATTCCAATCTGCTATGTCGCAAACTCCCACCGCTGATGTTGTTTTGCCTCTTCATATTGGCGTTTCATCTATGCAAGCTGAACCTATATTTGAGCCAGAAGTGGATGAACTTCTTTCATTTGTTATACCTCGGTATATGGCATCAAGAATGTTCCAAACTTTACTTGAAGCTATAGCAAGTGAACATGGAGCTCGAATGACTGCAATGGATAACGCTACTCGGAATGCTAAGGAAATGGAACGCAGGTTACAAATTACTTATCAAAGAGCGCGTCAAGCAGCAATTACTAAAGAACTTATTGAAATTATAAGCGGTGCTGAGGCATTGTAATTTTAAAAATTTTGGAGTTTATATGTCTGGATCAGGAAAAATTATTCAAGTTATGGGACCGGTTGTTGATGTTCAATTTGAACATGGTAACCTACCAGAAATTTATCATGCTTTAAGAACAACAAACACATCTATAAACAGTGATAAAGAAAATCTTGTTTTAGAAGTTGCTCAACATTTAGGCGAAAATACAGTTAGAGCAATTGCAATGGATTCTACTGAAGGGTTAAGTCGTGGCGTTGCAGTTCGCAATACAGGCAAACAAATTTCAGTTCCTGTTGGCAATAATGTTTTAGGACGTATTTTAAACGTTATTGGAGATCCAATTGATGGAAAAGGAGCTGTTGAGTATTCAAAAGAATATCAAATTCATCGCAAAGCTCCTGATTTTACTCGTCAAAGTACAAAATTAGAAATGCTAGAAACAGGTATTAAAGTTGTTGACTTGTTAGCTCCTTACCAAAAAGGTGGAAAAATTGGCCTATTTGGTGGTGCTGGAGTTGGCAAAACTGTGTTAATTATGGAATTAATAAATAACATTGCTAAACAACATGGTGGCTACTCAGTATTTGCTGGTGTCGGTGAAAGAACGCGGGAAGGTAATGACCTTTATCATGAAATGAAGGACTCAGGAGTTCTTGATAAAGTGGCTCTGGTTTATGGCCAAATGAACGAACCACCGGGAGCTCGTGCTAGAGTTGCTCTTTCAGGATTATCAGTTGCTGAATATTTTAGAGATGAACAAAATCAAGACGTATTGTTTTTCGTAGATAATATATTCCGTTTTACTCAAGCTGGAGCTGAAATATCTGCTCTTTTAGGTCGTATACCTTCTGCCGTGGGTTATCAACCTAACCTAGCTACTGAAATGGGTGAATTACAGGAAAGAATTACTTCTACAAACACTGGTTCTATTACATCTGTACAAGCTATTTATGTACCTGCAGATGACTATACTGACCCTGCGCCTGCAACTACATTTGCTCACTTAGATGCGACAACAAATCTAGATCGTTCCTTAACTGAAAAAGGAATTTATCCAGCGGTACATCCTTTAAATTCTACTAGTAGAATTTTGGATCCACAAATCGTTGGAGATGAACACTATAATACAGCTCGTAAAGTTCAACAAATTTTACAAAGATATAAAGAATTACAAGATATTATTGCAATTTTAGGTATGGATGAACTATCTGAGGAAGATAAGTTAGTTGTTGCAAGAGCTCGTCGTATAGAACGCTTTTTATCACAACCGTTCCATGTTGCAGAAGTATTTACTGGAAATCCTGGACGTTATGTAAAAGTTGGAGATACAGTTCGCAGCTTTAAAGAAGTTTGTGAAGGCAAATGGGATCATCTTCCTGAATCTGCATTTTATATGGTTGGTAGTATTGAAGAAGCGGTTGAAAAGGCAAGAAAGATGGGTGTCACCGTTTAATTAAAAGACTGGGGATTGTGTATTTATGGTTGAAGCAAAAGGCAATATGCGAGTTGTTATCTTAACTCCTTATAAACGTCTCCTTGATCTTTCTGGTGTGACCGAGATCTATTTTCCAATCGATCATGGAACTATAGGTGTATTGCCTGGACATGCACCAATGGTTTCAGCTGTTGGCACAGGTGTTGTCGTTTATACGCAGAATGAAGTAGCAGGCTTTTATAAAGTTTCTGGGGGAGTTGCTGAAATATCAGGCTCTTCTGTTACTTTATTAGTTGATGTAGGTGAGGATGCATCTACAATAGATCTTTCTAGAGCAAAGAGTGCTTTAGAAAGAGCACAAAATCGTCTTGCAGCTAAGGCATCGGATTTAATAGATATGAAAAGAGCTGAAGCTGCACGTGCTCGCGCTTTAGCGAGAATTGAAGCTGTTGAACTTCATGCTGGGAAGTCCTCAACACAAACAAAATAATAGTAATTTGATTTGTTGACTCTCTTTTCAAGTTATTTTTTTGATTGTGTTTGAAGATTCAGGTATAATTTTCAATTCAAAATTATGCTACCATTATAAGGAAGGGTTTATTTGAGCTCTTCCTTTTTTATTCTTTGATTAATTTTACGGTGAACATACGATGACGAATTTGTCGACTTTGCAAAACGAAGCTAATTTAAAAGAAAATTCTGATATTGTATGGCTTGCTATTGATTCTAGATCTGCTCAATCGGGAATTGTCTCTGGGATATCAAGATTTGTCATTGGATTAACTAGAGCTTTAGCAATTGAGTTAAATAAAAGAAATTTACTTCTCCAAAAAAATAAAAAAAGATTAAAAATTCTTATAGTTTCAAAGTCTGAACCTTCTCAATGGATTATCGATTTAATTCATAGTTATCCTGATACCGTCTCGTTTTGGAGCGGCGGTCCTGGAGCTTTACAAAAATCTTATGATAAACCAATTTGGTTATGGCCAACTTTTGCTTTAAAAAGAATACAAAAATTAACATCAAATCATGTTATTTGGTTAGCTCCTGCTAATTTTGATAGGCCGCTTTTCATATCAAGAAACAATATGTCATCCAGAGTTATTCAAGTAGTTCATGATAGTATTCCATTTATGCCAGTGAAAGGTGTGGGATTCATATTCAAAAGACAATTTCGATTTTTAGTTAAAAGAGCTTTATCTCGTCTCCCTTATGTTTCTACCGTATCAAATCATTCAGCAAAAATTCTTCAAAGTTTAGTTAAAAAAAGAACATCACCTTTATATGTCATAGGCGATGCTGTGGATTTGCATTTTGGTAGTCAAGCAAAAATCACAGACACAGATCAATTAACAATATTAAGAAAAAAATTTTTTGAAGATGTTTCTCTTGAAAAGGATTCAGAAAAATTTAATTCATTTGTCGAAAAAATAATTCAAGGTCAATGGATACTTGGTGTTGGAAGAAATCAAAAATATAAATGCTGGGATGTTGCTTTACAGGCAGTATCAAAAGTTGCATCTGAAAATAATGCTTTAAATATTTGGTTTATTAGAATCGGTTCTGATCCTAAAGAAATTTCAAGTTTTTTAAAAAGATGCCCTATGAAAGAAATAGGTCGAATTAAATTTTTTGAAAATCTACGAACAATCGTTTTGCCTACTCTATCTGATTTTGAACTTGCTGATATTTATAGATTTTCTAATTTGTTGGTACATCCTTCTGTAGCTGAGGGTTTTGGTTTGCCCCCTTTAGAGTCAGCTTTAAGTGGAACTCCAGTTATTTATAGAACATCAACAGCGGTCGATCAGCACTTTGATTCAGGAGTTCTACCAACAAACTTTTGGTGTGGATTAGATAATGGATACTCAGCTATTTGGGCAAAACAAATAGAAAAAATATTACAAGATAAAAAAGATTCTGTATTTTATAAAGATCTTTACAAGGCAAAATCTACTCGACAATTTATTGTTGAAAAGGCTAATGGTAAAAGTTTTGAATGGAATGAATCAGCAGTATCACTTTTGGATTGGTTGTTAAGTGATATGGGAATGGTAAGTAAAATTAATAAAAAGACCATTAGTATAGCTTCAAATATTGAAACAAAAACAATTTAAATAGGATTGCTCAATCATGAAGATTGGTGTTTTATTTTGGGGATTTAATGATCTTGATTTTATTTCAAAATGTTCGAAAACTATTAAAGAAAAACATGATATAAAAGAATTTTATATACAAATCTCTCACTCTGAGAAAACGATTTCTTTAATTGATCTTTTTCCTGAAGAAATTATTAGATCTGAATCTGATGATCTTAGTATTCTATATAAATGGCTGGCTAAGAATCATAAAAAAAATATAATCGTTACAGTTAATATCTGGGGTTTATTAAGTAAAAAAAATTTTCAAGAAAAATTAACACAATTAAAAGAAATATTAAACGAACCTTTTCAATTTATATTGTCATGTCCTAGAAATATTCATGAGCCTATTTTTTTTGAAGATAATAAAAAGTTGACTGGTTTAATTGAAAAAAATTCTGATTTTTTTCGCAATACAGCAGACTTCTTTAATTTAACATTAAATTGTTCTAGTCCTATTATGATTTTAATGCATTCTCCACATATTAGTTTTTTAAATAGTATTTGTAGTGATGATATTTTTGCAATTAAAAAAGTAGGTTTCTTTAACGTTTTACCTTCAATTTTATATGATTTTTCGTCTATATTTGTTTCAACTAATAATTTAACTAATTGTATTGAAAATAAAATAGAATATATTTCTAAATTAATTCAGAATGCTAAAAACAAAAAAGACTTAGACTTGCTTTTTAATAATGAGATTGTTGCCGACTTTGGAAATCCTAATGATAAAAATGATTTAAATAAGAAAAAAATAAAAGGATTCTTAGTTAGTTCGTCTTTAGAGCATGTGTTTCATTTTAAAAATAAAGAAGAATCAAGGTTTTTATCTTGGTTGTTATTTTTAGGTATTTATGAAAAATACTATTATCAAGAAAGTAAACAAAACAATTCTATTGAAGAAAATTCTTCTTTAGAATTGTTTTCAAGTAGCTTTATGTGAATCTTCTTTTCTTCTCATGAATGCAGGTGTTTCAAAATCAGTATCATCAATTTCTATATCCGATAATTCTTTTGCAAGTTTTAGCGCTGTTTCAGCCGCATCTTCAGAATTCTGATCATCATGATTCTTTACAGCAGACGATGCTCCCATGACTTTTTGATCTTTTGATACATGTTGTTGGTTAGCCATATCAAAAGTCCACTTCGTAAGCTCTTCTAAGTCACTAGGAGAATTATCTGTTCTTGACGTTTGTTGATTAGACCATGCTGGCGGTTGTGTAGCGTGATTTTCATGAGATTTTGCTTGTACAGCTTGACTGTTATGATGTGAATTTAAATTAGAATTACGATGCTCAATATTGTTTACTGGTGAACGAAATATATTTGAATTTAAATTTGAATGAGTTGAATTATTTACTTCGTTATTCGCAGTATTACTCAATCTTGAAGCTTGTGAAGAAGTATTTAAGTTTTGATTATATGGATTTTGTTGAGACATATCTCTTCCATATTGATTGCGATTAAACGGGCTTGGTTGTTGAGCATTATTTATTTGTTGATTAAAAGAAGAATTTTGGTGAATTGGAGAATTCATTTGCCCAGAATTTCTTACTTCATAAGGATTTACGGCTGGAATATTTTGTCCAAATCCTTGTTGAGGACGTTGAGTATTCATATTTCCAAAATTTTGTTGTGCAGGCTGTTGATTAGGCACATTTTGTTGAATGTATGACTGTTGATTATTAGCTTGTAATGCATTAAAACCATGTGCATTTTCAGGAAATGAAACTCTTGCCTGATCAAACCCTGTAGCAATAACAGTGACTCTGATAGTATCTCCCATATTTTCATCAATAACTGCACCGAATATAATGTTAGCTTCTTCATGAGCGGCTTCTTGTATCAAAGTAGAAGCTTCGCTGATTTCGTGGAGCGTCATTGAACTTGTACCAGTGATATTAATTAAAATACCAGTAGCACCCTCAATATCGATATCTTCTAAAAGAGGAGAATTGATTGCTGCTCTTGCTGCTTCTGCGGCTCTATTTGGACCAGTTGCCGTACCAATTCCCATTAGTGCCATGCCCATTTCGGACATAATTGTTTTCACATCAGCAAAGTCAACATTCACTCTACCTGGAATATTAATGATGTCTGAAATACCCTTAACCGCATTTAATAAAACTTCGTCAGCGAGTTTAAACCCTTCCAGCATAGACATTTCTGGAGGAGCAATACTGAGTAGTCTTTGATTAGGAATAGTTATTAAAGTATCAACAGATTGGCGAAGAGATTGAATACCATGTTCTGATTGTTGTTTTCTTCTTTTGCCTTCAAAAGAAAAAGGTTTTGTAACAACACCAACAGTAAGAGCTCCGAGCTCCCTTGCCACTTGGGCAATAATTGGTGCAGCACCAGTACCGGTACCTCCACCCATACCGCCTGTTACAAAAACCATATCTGCTCCACTTAAAACTTCTTGCAAAATTGCTTTGTCTTCTAGAGCTGCATTTCTTCCAACCTCAGGGTTTGCGCCTGCACCTAATCCTTTTGTTAGTTCTCTTCCTAATTGGATTTTAATAGGAGCCAGATTTGATTGAAGTGCTTGTACATCAGTATTTGCAGCTATAAATTCTACTCCACTGAGTCCTGATTCAATCATTGTATTGAGAGCGTTACCTCCACCACCGCCAACACCAATAACTTTTATGATAGCGTTAGATGAGTATTTATTATTCTTCTCCGCTCTTTCACTCATTTTTAAAATCCTCCATTTTCTTTTATTTTAATTATTGTATATTATCTTGAAGCAAAAGGTTCCTTTAATTTATGCCATATTTTTGTTGCAAAGGATCCTATTTTTTTTGTCTCTTCAATTTGAAATGAATTTTGTTCTCCATGAATTGAAGCAAAAAGTGGTGATAAAGTACCAACTCCAGATGCCCAAATAGGAGACTTTAAACCTTCAATTACTCCTGTAATATTTACAGGTAAACCAACTCTAGCATGTAACGAAAAAACTTCCTCTGTAGCTAAAGCCATACCGCTTAGTAGTGCTCCGCCGCCTGATAAAACGATTCCCTTTGAAGTTTTAGTTATTAATTTCGATCTTTTTAAATCAAAATAAATTGTATTTAAAATTTCTCTAACTCTTGGTTCGATTATTTGATTTATTTCTTTTCTGGTCACAAAACGAGTATGATTACCATCAATACTACATATTTCAATTTTTTCATTTTTATCTTTAGCAGAAAACTCAATTGCTTTTCCTAATTCTTTTTTTACTCTTTCTGCTTCTGCCTGAGTAGTTCTTAAACCAATTGATAAATCTTTTGTGATATGATGCGATCCAATAGGATATTCTTTTGAATAAACAGGAATATTTCCAAGATAAACACAAGCATGAGTTAAATGAGCCCCAATTGAAAGTGAAATGCAACCAAATTCTTTTTCATCTTTTGTGAGAACACCTTCCGCAGCAGCTAAAGGCTCGAAAGCAAAACTTTGAACCCTTATACCTGCATTATTACAAGATCTGACAATATTATGCAGATCTGCCTGAGGATAAAATACTCTGTGATGCATTATTGAGAGTTGTGAACCTTGCATGCCAATTGGATTTTGAATTCCATGTTTCCCATCAACAGAATAAGAACTTGGTATCATGTGAATAAATTCATATCCCATGGGAGGTTTTTGATTTCTTACTGCTGCAGAGACTCTTTCTAGATCAGCGGCTTTAATTTCTTCGCCTTTAATATGGCAAGATTCAATATGATTATCAAACTGAGCTGCGCTTCCTGCAATACAGACACGGACAGATTCAATTTCAATTCCAGATTGTCTTTCCACTTCATCAATAGCTTCAAGAATGGAGGAAGTTAAAGCTTCAATACTTGAAACTACGCCTTTTTTTATAGCGCCATTATTATTTAATCTTGCAGCTCCTAAAATTTGTATGCGAGGTAGTTCTCTTTCACCTAGCATTAGAGCATCCGAATTTTGCGAATTGAATGCAATCTTACTTTCGTAACTAGCTGCAATGAGCCCAGTATGTGTAGAGCCTAGTGAAAGGGAAATACAAATATTTTTATTAAGAGATGTTTTCATGTCAATTTAACTTTGCATGCAAAATGTTTAAATAGCATTTTGTGAACGCGCTCTCTTTAAACTTACACAAACAAAAAATAAAAGTCATTAGCAAGTATTAAAAATCCCTACAAAGAAGATTTTGAGTTTAAGCCTTGAGTCTTAAAGCTTGCTTTGTCCGTAAAGTCAAGATCGATTTTATTTGGATAAATTTTTTTATTTCCTAATTCTTTTAGAAGAGTCCTAAGTCGATCTAGTTTTTCTTTTAAATTATTTTCTCCAATCAATGCCACTAAAAAGTCAGTGTCTTGTTGAGTTGTGTTTTGAGATAAAGTTTCTTCACTTTTTCTTTTCTCTTGGTTTTTATTGTTCAATAATTGATTATTTCTAATTATTTTTAAGGTAAAACCTAAATTTGAGTCCCATGATATTTTATTAAGTGTATAGCCAGTACCTAATTTCAAAATTTCAGAATTTATAAATTTAGTTTGAGACAGCAACCAAGTAAAATTAACGGGAGTATTAACATTTGTCTGTTTATTAGTTGAATCTTCGTTATTATTTTTTTTGTTTTTTCCTATGTAATTTTTGGGTTTCCAATTGATTTTTAATTCAGGCGCTTCAAGTTTTATTAATGAATTATATTGGTTTGGATTTGGGTTTTTTGCGATTATTTTCATATTATTACTAATTACATAACGATCGTTGTTTTTTGCTTCAATTAACATAATAGGAATTTGCATGATTGCACTTACTTGCAGTTTACCATCTAAACCTAATCTTATCCAATATTGATCAATTGTATCGATAGAATTCAAAATTTCGTTAACGTTGTTTAAAAAAACAGATCTTTTTTCTTTTTGAATTTTTGCTTTTTCAATTTCAATATAGATAAGTCGGTATAGTTCAAATGTAACTAATTTGTTGTCGGTGTCTACCTGTACCTTTGTGGGTAGAATTTTTTCGCTATAAATATCAACAAAATATAGACTTATTTTAAAACAAAATAATGATATAAATAAAACTGATAAAACATAAGTTAATTTAGGTCTACTTTTTATTGCTTTATACACCACTAAAATTAGATTTCTAATTACTTTTGTTATGGAGAAAAAAAATAAACTATACCAATTGCTTGAATTGCTTATTTTTTTATTTTTTTTTACTCCCTTACGACTTCTTAAGTCAATCTTTTGTGAAGCTAATAAATTAACTTTTTTCTGTTTCTTGTTATTCACATTCAAGATTTAATTTCTCCATTAGAGTATAACCAACTTGTCTAACATCACCTGCGCCTAACGTTAGAACTATTGCTCCTTTTTTAAGATCTACATATTTTAAAATAGATTGTACTTTGTGAACAGCGTCATTTAAATTTTCTGCGACAAATGTTGAATTAGGAGAATTATTGAAACTATTTAACTTTATTTGATGGCATAAACTTGTAGGAGTAATTCCTGGAATTTCATTTTCTCCTGCAGCATATATAGGAGTAACAACTAAATAATCTGCGTCTTTAAAACAATTTGCGAATTCTTCTAACTGATTCTTAACTCTAGAGTACCTATGTGGCTGAAAAATAGCTATGATATCTTTATCTGGAAAACTTTCTTTTGTTCCTTTTAGCACAGTTTCTATTTTTTTAGGATTATGGGCGTAATCATCTACAATTATAATATTACTTTTTTCTCCAATAACTGTATATCTATGTTGCACACCTTCAAACTTTGAAATTGATTCTGATATTTGATTAATATTTAAATCTAAAACTGCCGCCACAGCATAAGTTGCTAAAGAATTTGTTAAGTTATAATACCCAGGCATTTTTAAAGATACATTTGGATATTCTTTACCAAAAAGTTTTGGAATAAAAGTTGTATTTAAACCCGCTGTTTTTTTCTGAATTGCAGTGATATCTGCATCTTGTCTAAGTCCATAAGTTATCAACTTTCTTCTTATCTTAGGCAGTATTAATTGGACGATAGGATCATCAATGCAAGCACAAATTGCTCCATAAAAAGGAACTTTATCAATAAATTTTTCAAATGCTTTAACAATATCCTCAAGGTTTTCATAATGATCTAAGTGATCCCTATCAATATTGGTAATTATAGCAATAGTTGGTGTTAGGCGTAAAAAGCTACCATCACTCTCATCAGCTTCAGCAACAAATAAATCGCCTTTTCCTAATTTTGCATTGCTCTCAAAAGAATTAATTTTTCCACCTATTACTACAGTAGGATCTAAACCAATATCGTGGAGAGCAGAAGCTAATATACTGGTCGTTGTAGTTTTGCCATGTGTTCCAGCTACTATAATTCCATATTTCATTCGCATTAATTCGCTTAACATTTCACTTCTATGAATAATAGGAATCCTAGAATTTTGTGCTTCAATAATTTCAGGATTATGTTTATTTATTGCGCTACTAACAACAAGAACTTGAGCATTTTTAACGTTACTCGAATTGTGTCCAATATAAATTTTTGCTCCCATTTTTTCTAGTTTTTCAGTAATTGGAGTTTTTTTTATATCACTACCAGAAACTTCATAATTAGAATTTAGCAAAACTTCTGCTATACCAGACATTCCGCTTCCTCCAATACCGACAAAATGAACTCTTTTTATTGCATTGAACATAATATTATCTTCCATAAATTAATTATTATCAGTATAAATTCTTCTAGATATTTGGGATAAAAGTCCTATTATAAAAAAATTGGCGACTAGGGCAGTTCCGCCATTAGATATAAATGGTAAAGGTAATCCTTTATTTGGTAAGGCGCCAGCAACCACTCCCATATTTATTACTGTAGTAGTTACAAGCATAGCAAAAGCTCCAGTTGCTAGTAGACGGTCTCTGTGATTTTTTCCAAATATAACAAGTCTTAATATAGCATAATAAAGAACTGAATAAAGAATAGCTAAAACTAATATTCCAATAAATCCCATTTCTTCAGTGATAACAGCTAAAATAAAATCAGTATGAGCTTCGGGTAAAAAGAAAAGTTTTTGTTGACTTTCACCAATACCTCTTCCAAAAAGACCACCATTTGCTACAGCAACAAAACTTTGAATTACTTGAAATCCAGACCCAAGTGGATCTTTAAATGGATCTAGAAATGTCATAATCCGCGATATTCTATAAGGCTCAATTAGAATAGCAGTTGTTAATCCTGTAACTATAAATGCAAAAATACCTGCGAAATATCTTTTAGGTAAACCATTCATAAATAAAATGGCAACAATTCCAGAAATGACAACAACTGTTGAGCCGAAATCTTTTTGCGAAATAATAGCTATAGGAGCAATAAATAATAAAAAAAACTCAATTAAATTAGAATATCTTGTTGGTTCATTTTTTTGGTAGTTACCAGCTGAAGAAGTAAATATCCATGTAAGTAACATAATAGTAAATATTTTTAAAAATTCTGATGGTTGTATTGCTGGCAATGGCCCTAAAGCAATCCACCTAGAGGCACCGCTTACGGTTTTTCCAATAAATGGTAAATGCGTGGCAAAAGTTAAAAGTACAAAAGCAAAAAATAAATGTCTGATATATTTATAATACATCTCAAAAGGAACTTTAGCTCCTATAATTGCAGCAGCTACAGCAGGAATTAAATAAATAGCCTGCCTTTTAGCGTAGTAGAATTCAGTTCCAAAATGCTGCGATGAATATACTGATGAAGAACTATAAACAAATAAAATTCCAAAACCTGTTAGGGCAATAACCGGAACCCATAAAACATTTCCACCATAAGTGATCCAAGTGCTAATTTTTTGAGAATCTAAATTATTAGGATCAGATTCTTTCTCGCTATACTTATTTTCATTAATGTTATTCACAGTTTTTATCCTTTTAAATGTGATAACGCCCAACTCCGAAAGATATTTCCTCTATGCTCAAAATTTTTGAATTCATCAAAACTGCTACAAGCAGGAGATAATAATATTATTTCATTATCTTGAGCTTCTGTTAAAGCAAGATCAGCGGCTATTATCAATTTTTCAGAAGTATTTGCTATATAATTTTTAAAATCTTTTAATTCAGCTACTATTTGGGGAGCGGCTTGTCCAAATGGATATATTTTTACCACATTTCGTCCAAAAAAATCGGCTATCGGAAGGTAAGAATCTCCTTTAGCTTCGCCCCCTATTAAAAGTCTAATCGGGTTGTTAAAAGATTTTAATGCGACTAAAGTACTTTCCACATTTGTTGCTTTGGAATCATTAATTATTAATAAATTTTTTTGATATTTGTTTTCATCAATATATGTTTGATATTTTAAATTAATTTTTTCTAATCTATGCGGTAAATGTTGATAGTTTGTTGAAGTTTCTTCCCATTGATTTAGTATTTGTTCTTCCGACATACCTAAATACAATCCGCATAAACTAGCAGCAAGAATATTATACATGTTATGTTTACCTGGTAAACAAGGTTGTTTAATAATCCAAGTAGTTTTTCCTGTAACTGAATTAAACTGAATTTTTAAAGAATTATTACTAAAATATATTGCTTTAACTGCTAAGTATTGATTTGGTAATAATATTGAATAAATATCTAAGTTTTTTAAATTTTTATAGAGTGCATTAGGAAGAATTTTAGAATTGTAAAATCGTGAATAATTTATAATTGATTTTTTCATTTCAGAAAATTCTTTAGTATCATCATCGAGAATAATTATTTTGGCTTTTGGCATTGATAGACCATGTAAAATTGCTAGTTTTAAAACTTCTTTTTCAATTATTACATAACCATTGTCGTCAGTTAGTAAAACGAGTCTCCATTTTGCTTTTAAATATTCGGAAATATTTTCGTATCTTTGTAAGTGGTCATTTTGTATATTTAAAAAAATAGAACAGAATGGTTTTAAAGTCAAAGTTGATTCTAATTGATAGCTACTTAATTCAATTACATAAGTATTTCTGTCGTTTGAATTTAAAATAACTTCAGATAAAGATATTCCAATGTTCCCACAAGCAACTGCTTTATAATCTTTATTTAAAAGTTGTGATAAATAATTTGTAGTTGAACTTTTTCCATTCGTACCAGTTACAGCGATAATTTTATGTGTTTTTGGTATAAACCATGAGGCTGCTTCTATTTCGCTTATGACAGGAATATTATTACATTTACAAGCTAAAATTAAAGGATTATTTAATAATATACCAGGTGAAATAATTAAAATATGACAATTTTTAATTAATTTATCTGAATCTTGAAATGATTCTTCAAAAGAGATTCCTAATTCCTTAAGTTGTGTTTTAGCATTGTCTTGTATTGTTTTTTCTTCAATTAAAAATACATTAATACTATTTTTTTTTAATAATTTAGCAATAGCAATTCCGCTTACTCCAGCTCCTGCAACATAAAAATTTAAATCTTTTAAATCTTCAATAGACATTAATTTACCTTAATTTAAGAGTTAGAATACTAAGTAAGGCAAGAATAAAACTTATAATCCATATTCTTACAGTTATTTTTTGTTCTGGCCAACCTTTTTTCTGATAATGATGATGAACTGGTGCCATTCTAAAAACTCTCTTACCTCTTGTTTTAAAAGAAGCAACTTGGATAATAACGCTTAGTGCTTCTGCAACAAATATTCCTCCCATTAGAACTAGTAAAATTTCATGACCTGTAATAATTGCAACAGTTCCTAATATTCCACCTAAAGCTAATGCGCCTGAATCTCCCATGAAGATTTGAGCGGGAAATGTATTATACCAGAGAAACCCAATAGAAGCTCCAATTAGAGCTGATAAAAAGACACTAATTTCACCAGAACCAGGAATAGAATGATAAATTAGATATTTTGATATAACAATATTACCCGTTACATAGCTAAGAATTGTTAATGTTAAAGCACAAGTTATTACTGGTCCTATTGCAAGACCATCTAAGCCATCTGTTAAGTTAACAGCATTACTAGAACCTACTATTACTAATATTGCAAATGGAGCGTAAAAAATTCCTAAGTTTATTACTAAGTTTTTAAAAAATGGAATATTTACAGAAGTCGGATTAAGCACATAAGCAGAAGGGTTTGAAATTTGTAAAGCTGTCCACAAATGCCAAGTAACAGCAATAGTTCCAAAAAATAATAAGCCAATCATTTTCTTTTTACTAGACAATCCATCAGTATTTTTCTTTGAAATTTTAAGATAGTCATCTATAAAACCAATGAAACCATATCCAACAGTAACTATAAGTAGAGTTGTAAAATGCCGATTTGTAATATCCATCCACAGAAACGCACTGAATAAAGTTGCAAAAATAATAACAACTCCCCCCATAGTTGGAGTTCCTTTTTTTTGCATTTGTTCTTCCAATCCTAATTCACGAATAGGTTGGCCAGCCTTTAGTGATCGTAACAACCGTATTGCCTTGGGATATAGCAGCATTGATACTATTATACTTGTTATTAAAGCTAGAATAGTTCTGCTTGAAAGATAAGAGAATGCTTTTAATCCTGAAAGTTTAGGATTAATCATAATTAATTTTATTATAAGTAAGTAAAGCATTTCTTAAAACTTCTCCTTTTTTAAAATAGATAATGCAATTTGAGGATCAGAAAAAGGAAATTTCTTATCACCTATTATTTGATAATCCTCATGACCTTTACCTGCAACTAAAACAATATCAAATTCAGTGCTTGAGTTGATTGCTAACTCAATTGCTTTTTTGCGATCTTTTTCACGAATACAATTCTCAGAGTTTGTAGTAATTCCAGAAAAAATGTCATCAATTATAAGATCAGGATCTTCAGTACGTGGGTTATCAGATGTTACTATAACTCTATGTGATAAACTTGTAGCTATTTGTCCCATTAAAGGTCTTTTACTTTTATCACGATCTCCACCACAACCAAAGACGGTAACAAGATTTCCTTTTTCTTCAGTTTTTAAAATTTCTAAACAAACATGAATAGCTTTTTCTAATGCGTCAGGTGAATGTGCATAATCAATTATAACAGTTGGTTGGTTCATTATTTCTTTTTCAGAATCTTTTACTACTTCTAATCTTCCAGGTATATTTTTTAAATTAATTAGACTTTCACAAATAGATTCAATTTCAAATTCTTTATAAATCATAGCAGCAACTGAGCATAATATATTGTATAGCTGAAATTGACCTATAAGAGGAGTTTTAATTTCAAATTCTTTTATTACTTTTTCTTGGTCTTTAAAAATAATAGAAGCGAAGTTTCCCGATAAATTAGATTTTGAGTCTTTGATTTCAATATAAAAAATATTTTTAAATTGGTTTGAATATTTTTCAAAAAAAATTTTATTTTGCTGTGCTTCTCCAATTCCTATAGCTGTTCTGCTTGGCGATTTAGCTGCTTCACAAAAGAAATTCCATTCAGAATTATTTAAACAAAAAATAGCACATCCATTATGCTTTAAATGCGATTTGAATAGCCTTAATTTTGCATCTCTATATGATTCCATAGTTCCATGATAATCTAAATGATCTTGAGTTAAATTAGTAAATATTGCTATATCCACTAACCATTTTCCAATTCTATTTTCACTTAAACCATGAGATGTTGTTTCCATAATAATTTGATTAATATTAGAGGTGTTGCAGTAATTTAATATTTGAAGAAATGTAGGATAGTCTGGTGTTGTAACATGTGAAGATTCAATAAATTTGTCTTTTATTTGCAAACCTAAAGTACCAATTCTTAATGAACTTTTCTTTGTCACATTTTCGTAAATTTGTGAACAAATTTGTACTGTAGAGGTTTTACCATTTGTGCCAGTTACTGCAATCGTATTAAATTTCTGATTATCAATTTTGAAAATAATTTCTAAAATTTTATTAATACTTTCTTCCATATTTTCAACTACTAAAAAGAACTCATGTGATAATATATTACTTGTAACTTCATCACTAAGTCTGTTTTTCGAAGCAAATAGCATTAAATTTTTCTTAGTACTTACTATGTAATTATTTGAATTTAGTATTTCCTCAATTAAAGAATTTCCATCAAATTTATTTCCAACTCTTGCAAAATAAACAAAAGAGTTTTCTATATAAGTATTTGTATTTTTCTTGTATTTGTGAAGTTCTTTTGAGTTTATAACAATTTCAAATTTATCTTCTTTAGAATTTTTAACTTTTTTACTAGTTATTCTATTAAGCTCTTCTGCTGTGCAATGCGGTGTTTGTAAAATTATTGAATTTAGCATTTTAGTGTTCCTGACGAGAATTTCTTTCGGACTGAATTGGTGCTAAAGCTGACTTTTGTAATTTTAATTGAATTTCAGAATTTTGTTTATATTTGTTCTTTAAATAAGCATTTTCGTATGGAATAACATTAAATATTCCTCTTGAGTTGAGATAATTCACCGTTCTTTTTCCTATATCTGCAAACACTGGTCCAGCTAATGGACCCCCATATGCTGGTCTTACTCCAGCTTCATCAATGACTACAACAATAACTAATTTAGGATTATCTGAGGGTATAACTCCTTCAAAAACAGCTGTTCTTCCAGAATAAGCATGATCTTTTTGTGACCAAATTTGGGCTGTTCCGGTTTTACCAGAGACCAAAATCCCAGGAATACGAGCTGGAGAACCAGTCCCCCCCTCTTCTTCTACAACTGATTCCATCATTTTCGCTATTTTTTGGCTAGTTTCGTTTGAGATATATTTCAAAGGAGGGCCAATAAAATCTGAATTTTTATTTGTGTTAATAGAAATTAGATTAACTCCATGATCAGCTCCATCTCCTACAATGATTGATAATGCATGTGCTAGTTGTAGAGGTGAAATAGCAAATCCTTGTCCAAAAGCCATATTTGCAAAGTTCATTTCTCTCCATAAATTTAAGTTTTTAATTCTTCCATTCCATTCCCCTGGTAAGCCTGTTCCAGGGGCTCTGCCAAAGCCAATTTTCATTAAAGAATCATAGAAAGTTTCACGTCCTATTTTTTGAACTACTTTATAGGCTCCAATATTACTGCTTACCTTCAAAACTTCTTCAGGTGTAATCCAGCCATGTGGATGAGTGTCATGGATGATTCCTCCTGGGAGAGACATTTGACCATTTTCCGCATAAACTTTAGTTTCTTGATTGATAACTTTAATATCAAGAGCTTTTGCTATCCACATAGGTTTTACAACTGATCCTAATTCAATAGCATCCATAACTGGTCTAAATCTTCTTGCAGAAGGATCATTTTCGGGGGGATTATTTAAGTCGTAACTGGGATAACTAGCTATGGCTAAAAGCTCTCCTGTTTTTACATCCATAACAATTGCGCTACCACCTTTGGCTTTAGCTTTTAACACCCCTTCTTTTAATGCATTTTGAGTAAATTCTTGAATGGAAAGATCTATTGATAGCTTTAAGTTTGGAGCTTTTTGTTCTGGTTTAGAAGCATCATTTGGTACTGACATGACAAGTCTTCCACGCGCATCTTTCATTACTTCAGATTTTAAAGGTTTTAAATTTAGTCTTGAATTATATATTTTTTCAATTCCTTCTAAACCATTTCCTTCTGAGCCAACAAAACCAATAAGTTGTGCAGCAAGATCTTTTTCTGGATAAAATCTTTTTGATTCATCAATAATACCAATGAAATCTTGCCACTTTTTTAGTGAACCCATTTTATGAAATTCATTGAAACTAATTTGCCTTTTTAGCCAAATAAAATTTCTTTTTTCTGTTGAATATTTCAGTAAATCTTGCAGAGGAATATTTATTTGAGTTGCTACTTTAGTCAGTATTTGAACATCATTTGGCATTTTTTTTGTCAGTAAATAAATACTTGGTCTTGCAATACTTACTGCTAATATTCGCCCATTTCTGTCGGTAATTGACGCTCTTGGTGGAGCTATCATAAGATTTGTTTCAAATTGTTTGGAACCTGTTGAAATTAATTTATTTCTTAAGGGAGTAGGAAAGAATGTTATCCAAGCATATCGTGTTAAAATTATAATTAAAAAAGAACAATATATGAGACTCATCACATATGCTCTTACTTTATAGTTTACAATACGTTTATTATCTGTTTTTTGAAAGCCTAATAAAAATTTAGAAAGTCCTAATAATGTTTTTATTTTCATGTTTTATTACCTTCTAAAACAAAAAAATTATTCGGCTCGTAAAACACGTTTAGGATCTGGTAAAATATATCTAGATTTACCATTTATATCTTTTTGCGAAAGTAAATTATCTCTAACACTTTTTTCGGTAGCGGCAAGTTCAGATTGAAGCTCAACTTGTCGTTGCCTAAGCAATTTTTCTTTCGCTTTAAGACTTGCTATTTCGTATCCTACTGAATAAGTTTTTGATCTCATTGTTATAACTATTATACCTACAATAATGGTTAAAAAAATAATTGCAATAATGGCATCGAAACCTTTCAAAAATTTTAACACTTTCTATTCCTCTTTTATATTAGAAAATTCAAAACATCTTAATCTTGCTGATCGAGATCGTGAATTTTCATTACATTCTTTGTCTGAGGCTGTTATGCCTCCTCTAGGAATTTCTTTTCCAAAACCTTTTGTTTGATTTTCTTCTAAAAGGAGCTGCATATGCAAGGGGAGATGAAACTCTTTCTGCGTATTCATTTTTTCATTAGCATTTTTACCTTTTTGCCAATTTCTCATAGCATGTTTGACTAGTCGATCTTCAAGTGAATGGAATGAAATAAAAGCTACTTTCGCAAAAGAACTGACTATTTTGGGAATGTCTTCAAGAAGATTATGAATTGAGTCCAACTCTTGATTAACTTCGATTCTTAGAGCTTGAAATGTGCGGGTTGCGGGATGAATTCGGCTATTGGGGTAAGAAAGAACTCTTTTCACATAATCAGCAAATTGAGTGGTTCCTTCTACGGGAAGAGTTCCCTTTTTTCTATCAAAAATAATTGCTTTTGCTAATTTTCTAGCTTTGGGTTCTTCACCGTAATCAAAAAAAATTTTAGTGAGTTCTTCTTCTGAGTATTCTTCTAAAATAATTTTTGCTGTTAATTCTGAATTAATATCCATTCGCATATCTAAGGGACCAGAGTGCATTAAAGAAAAGCCTCTTTGACCAACGTCTAATTGAGGTGAGCTTACTCCAAAGTCAGCATATAAAGCATGGATTTTTTCACCTTTAAATTTGGTGTCGATAATTTCTTTAATATTTCGAAAATTTGTATTTTCATAAAAAATACTTAAATTATTGCTTTCTAGGGCGTATTTCTTCAATTTATTTCTTGAATATTCTATTGCATTTATATCTTGATCAAAAAAAATAAAGTTTTTTTTAAAATTTTTAAGTAATGGATTGCTTATAATATTATTTAAGAGTGCTTCCGCATGACCTCCTCCACCTAAGGTTGCGTCCACAAAATTTAATGTTTCTAATGAATTTTTTTCGATATGAGTCAAAAGTGACTGTGTAGGAAGGATGTTTAATATTGTCTCATTTTTTAGAACAGAAAAATGATTAAATGTAGAACTCATTGAAGCCTCTTTAATAGAATGCAAAAAAAACCGTACAATCTTTAACATTTAGTCAAAAGTGTGGCACAGTCATTCGTGCCTAAATCATTTAACTTCAAATTCTTAAGACCGATAATGATCGTGAAAAAGAGATCAACGGTTGTAGAAAGAAAATTGCCATGATTACAAGATTTATGCAAAAAATGGCTGAAAAAAATAAGAAATTAGTTTTTCTAATTTCTATAGTTATTTTATCACTATCTGTCTTTAGTTGTATGACAAGATCAGGTCAAATTGAAGATCAAAATGTAAATGAAGCCAAGTTGGATGTTTTAGACAATAAAGATAACCCAGATTTTGCTGAAGGCCTTTTACCTCCAACAAATCAGAATATTTTATTACCCTACTATGTACAAGCTGGAGACAATTTAGCTAAAATATCAAAGAAAATATATGGAAAAGCAAGTAATTGGAAAAAAATAGCTGAATTAAATAAGCTTTCAGATGCTAATAGAATATATGCGGGAGATGTTATTTATTATCAATTAAGTAGTGACTCGAAAATGTTTGCTGAGAAGTATGAAAGTGCCCCAAAAGCTAAAATTATAGTAAAAAGAGGAGATACGTTAACCAGCATTTCAAGAGCGGTTTTTGGAAAAGCAAAGGATTGGCGTGTTCTGTGGAAAGAAAATCCTCATATAGTAAATCCTGATAGAATTAAAGAAGGTGTTGCAGTATATTTTAGACCAAAAGCACTAACCGCAGACATCAAAGGTTATGGAATACCTGAACAAAAGGCAAAAGCTAGTGATCAAGTAGCATCCGAAGATAAAAAAGAAAATACTGTGTCTGTTAAAGAAACAGAAAATCCAAAAGATAAAGTTGAAGATAAAAATAAAGGAAATATAAATAATAGTAATTCATTAAGTGAAGAAGACTTAAAAGCTATTCAGTCAGGTACTTCAGAAAACTTTGTTCATCCTGAAGATAATCCTAAAGAAAGAAATGATGAGTAGATTTATATGCAATTTTCGAAGATATAATTTATTCATTCTCATCTTTTTTAGTCAATTGTAAATTGCGAAAATTCAAAACTCGTTTTGAAATAATTAAGTAATCAGCTAATTCTTTTAATTTATCATTTTCAAATTGTACTTCTTCTTTAGCATGAGGATTTATAACATGAAAATGTGTAATATGAGCGTCGCTAAAAAATCTTTTAATATAATCATATTCATCTACAAACCGGATATCATCAATTACGACAAAATCTAAATTACTATGAGATTTATGATAGTTAATTACATCTATAAGCTCTTTTGCCCAGTATGTAGAGTTTTTTATCTTTCTTTCTGTTCCTCTATCAATTAACATTTCATGAACAGATTTATTTGTTTCAGCGACAATAGTATATGTTTTATATCGTGGTTCTTTGTTATACCAGTCATATTTAGGATATTCTTTTTCTAGTTCTTGTCTTATCATATTTGCAACTGAAAATATTTGTGGCAAACCACTTGCAATTTTTTTTGCTAAGTAAGTTTTACCAGCACCATGTCCATCACCTGATATAAATATGATACGCATATTTAGTCCTTCCATCATCTATATAATAAAATAGAAGTAATTATCATCTAAGTTACTGCTCGAATTTTTAAAAGTGAATAAATTATTACTCGTAGCAGATTTAAATTTTAAGATTACTTTATTTTTTATATTTGTTTCTTTCAATGGAATTAAATTATTTTTTAAATCTTCTGGTATTGTTGAGTGAAAAAAATTTATCACTAAATTATCATTTAAATATTCAAAATTTCTATGGATTTTTGAGAAGAAATTTATACAATTTAAATAATCAATAGGCGTTCCGATATCAAACCAGTAATTGTTTTCAGGATAATTAAAATTCATTATTTTTAGTTTTTTTTCAAGAATTTTTCTATAAATAAGGTTTATACTAGAGGATTTTTCTATAGAAGTAATTTCTAATATTTTATGTGAAATTATTTGATGTGTTGTAAAAACAGAAGAAATGCATTCATTTTTATTTATATAGTTTTCTCCAAAACCAACGATATAATTCCCTGTTTTATCCAACCAAGTTGCATCTTTTCTAGTATAGTTTAGTTTTTTTGTGGCCATTAATGCTAATGATTCAGTTTTTTTTTGCTCCCACTGAAATATCATTTCTTTCAAAGGAAAATCTGCAGCAATATCTCCGGATACTACTATTGCATCTCTTTTTAATTTACTGTTTTCTGTTACTTCTTTATAAATTCTAGTGATCCCACCACCTGTATCAAGTAAATCGTTTTCATGCCAAAATTTAATACAGTTTGAATTATAGCCATGATATTCTGCTGCTTTAATTAATTCTTCTTTCACTTGTTCAGAAAGATAATGAGTATTACAATGAATTTCTTTAAATCCGGCTTTTAAAAATATTTCAATTGATAAGAAGGCGACTGGTTTATCGATTATTGGACAAGTTACTTTTGGGAGATAATTTGTCAATGGTTTTAGTCTAGTTCCAAATCCGGCACATAAGACTATGGGGATATATTTTTCATTTTCAATTTTATAATTCATACTTTACCAAAATAAACCTATTTAAAATTTTTTATTTTTTCATTTAATATTTCTTCTAGTGAACCATTATATAAATCATAAAGAAGTTTGAATAAATTTGGAAGCATTGCCTTTATATCAGTCTCTTCGTGAATTTGTGCCTCTTTTGAGCATAAAATACTCAGAGTTTGTCTTACATATCTCAAATAATTTGGTTTATTTTTTTTAGTAGCCAAATATCCAAAGCTTCCAATTGCTTTAATATTTCTTTGTAATCCCATTAGAAGTAATTCAAGGTTAAAACTTATGCTAGATATATTATTTAAATTATTTTTTTCTCGAATTTTATTAAGTTTTTCAATATAGTAATCATACAAATGCTTTCTGGTTTTCCAAGTAATTTGTACGTAACTATCCCGTACTAAGCTGACAACATCGTATGCATGTGGACCCATTCTCGCATCTTGGAAATCAATCCAGTACAAATCTTTATCTTTTAACATGATATTTCTGACATGATAATCTCTGTGACAAAGTACTCTTTCACATGAATCTAATTTTTTGCATAATAATTTTAGGTCTTGATAAAGGTTGATGTACTCAAGATTTTCTTCAGATACATTTAAATTTAAAAAACCATTAAGAAAATGGGTAATAAAAAAATTCATTTCGTAGTATAATTTTTCATAATCAAAAAATCGATTGATAGCAGGATGATCTATTTTTACTTGAGGATATTGAGCTTTTATTAAAAGATCTAATGCTTGTTTATAGTAATTTATAGCCTGGTTACATTTATGATCATCAATATCAAGAATTTCATCATTAATAATTGAAGTTAGAAATATATCGCCAAGATCTTCAGTCCAAATACATGAATTAGTTTCGTCGATTTCTATAATTTTAGGAACAGGAAGCTCCATTTTTGAAAGGGCGTTGTGCATTCCAATCCAGCTAATAGGGTCTCCTCCATATCCACCTTCCCATTTAGGAAATTGCATACAAATTGCGCTAATTTCTTTATTTATAAGACGAAAAAACTTTCTATCACTAGCATCACCAGCAATTAATATAAGAACTGGCTCTTGAATCGTATGTATTTGATCGGAATTTATAATTTTAAAGTCTTGAATTCTAAGCATAAGCTGTTCCGATTCTAATGGAAGTGTGAAAGTTCCTGACATTATTTTTCCTTAAATTTTAATTCTAAGAATTGAGATAACCTAATAATTAAAGAAAGTGATCTCATCTTTTAATTGTGTTATATAGGTGTGTATTTCGTCAACCCTTGTTCAAGATTTCCTGATGAAAGGATTTGTGGTGTCATTTATTTCAGTTCGAGGAGCACAAGAACATAATCTAAAAAATATAGATGTTGATATTCCTAAAAATTCTTTGATAGCATTTACAGGAGTTAGTGGTTCTGGGAAAAGTAGTTTAGTTTTTGACACTATTTATGCAGAAGCTTTTAGAAGATTTGTAGATTCAACTCAAGCACCTGTTTACATGCTAGGTGGAGCAAATTGGAGAAAATCAGCTCGTGCTAAATTTAGTTCGATAAAAGGTCTTCCTCCTGCTCTGGGTTTATCACAACGACAAGGGGTTGCTGGAAAATTATCTACAGTTGGCACCATTATTGGCGTAACTGATTTATTTAGAGTTTACTTTGCAGCTTTTGGAGATGTTTTTTGTCATAATTGTGATATTCCTTTAAAATCAATATCATTTCCTGAATTAATTAATAAAATATTTACTGATTTCTTGAATAAAAAAATTTATTTTATTGCACCAATATGTGAAAAAAGAAAAGGTTCTTTTACTAAAGAAATTGAAAATTTCAAAGATTTAGGATACTCTAAATTGAGAATTAATGGTGAAATGTATGATTTGCAAGAAGAGCAAAAAAAATTCAAAATAGATGCAAAAAAATTAAATACTATAGATGTTGTCATAGATTTTGTTAATATTTCAATAGAAAAAAAATTAAGAATAGAACGTAGTATTTATCAAGCATTAGAGCATGGAAAAGGAATTTTAAAAATAGAGTATCTAGAGGAACAATATAAATTTAATACTAAATCAAGCTGTCCTCAATGTGGTGAAAGTGCACCAAAACTAGATCCTCGTTACTTTAGCCACTCTTCATTGGGTAAATGCAAAAATTGTGAAGGGGAAGGATCTGAAAAAATTGGTTTGCCTTCTGATATATTTCCTTGCAAAGTTTGTCAAGGAAGTCGCTTAGATTCAAATATTCCTATTGTAAGAATTTGTAATACAACCTTTATGGAACTACATAGAAAATCTTTTCCTGAATTATTTTTATTTGTTTCTACTCAATTAAAAGAAAATGCTGGAAATGATAAAGCAAAATTAAAAGTATATTTAGAAATTCAGAGACTTTTAAAAAGTATGCATTTACTTACACTTGATCATTTAGTTTTAAATCGTTCAGGAAATTCTTTATCACCAGGAGATTTGCAAAGATTACGTCTTGCGTCAATGATTTCAAATCGATTAAAAGGAGTCCTTTATGCAATCGATGAACCCTGCCAAGGATTAACTGCGGAAGAAGTTAAGCGGCTAGTTTTTGTGCTGCAAGAACTTGTAAAAGATGGCGCAAGCATAATATCCGTGGAGCACCACCCTGTATTTTTATCTTTTTGTGAGAAAATTTTTTTAATGGGCCCGGGCGCAGGTGTGCATGGTGGACAAGTTGTATCCAAAGCCACTGCCCCTGAGGGTTTAGCTGATACATCTTTATCACATAATTATGAAAAAAATTTATCCAAATTTCTACTTCAAGAGCAAGGGACGGAGTTATTATTAAGGAAATCCAAGGGGAGAATTTTAAATCAAAATGTTGATAATTCATCTATAAATTCCTCTATTGAAAACTCTTCTATACATTTTTCGGAAATTGCTGTAAGAAATTTAAGTCTGAATAAAATCTTGATAAAACAAGGTATTATAAACATAATTCGTGGAAAATCAGGTTCTGGGAAGACATCGTTTACTCAACTTTGCCTCATTCCTTATTTATTATCTCTTGGAAAAATTAATTTAGAGGGGGATGATTTTTCAGATATTCCATACAAACTTTTCTGTAAAGTTAAGGATGAAGGAGATATTTTAGTAAACATCGTAAGTTATGTTAAGCCGGGGAGTATTACGAGAAGTTCAAAACGTTCAGTGGCTTCTGCATTAGATGTTATTAAACCGATAAGAGATCTTTTTACTAAAATTCCTGCGAGTCAAATAATGGGACTAACTGAAAGTCATTTTTCTTGGAATTCAAAACTTGGTAAATGTGAATACTGTGAAGGAAAAGGTTATAAAGAATTACCTCAAAGATACTCTGAACCGGTACGTATAGAATGTGAAAATTGTTTAGGTGCTAAATTAAATCCAAGAAGTTTATTACCAAGATTTAAGGGATTAAATTTAGCAGATATTATGAATTTAAGCCTAGATCAAGCATTAAATATATTTGAAAATCACAAATTAATTTCATCTAGAATTTTTAAAGCCTGTCAATTTGGATTGGGATATGTCAGATTAGGTCAAGGAATGGAAACTTTAAGTGGTGGAGAAGTCCAAAGATTAAATTTGACTCTTCATTTAAAAAGGTCAAATTTGCATGGGGCTTGGTTTATATTAACTCATCCGAGTACAGGATTACATGCTCCAGATATTGAAATCTTAGGAAATTTAATGAAAGTAATGACATCAAAAGGGGCATCTTTTGTATTAATAGAAAATAGAGAAGAATTTCTCCCATTTTCACAGCACATAGTGGAATTTTAAATATTTATCCTTGCATTTTTTTCTTAGAAAAAATTTTCCCAAAAAATATATAACATTACCTTAATAAATTTTTTTTTATATCAACCGAATTTGAAAAAGGAGCAAACTTTTGCTTTAGGAGTTAACATGCAAAAAGATATTCAGTCATTTGATGTAAAATATTTAGAAAGTGCATCGAATTCATTTTGGAGAGAAATTAATCCTTCAGCAAAATCTTGTATTTCACTAATTAAATTACTGGAAATATATGCATCCCATGAAGAGTGGGAAAAAATTATCAATCTATCCTCGAGAGCAGTACTACATTTAACAAAATTTTATGACAGAGCTGATTTTTATCATATCTGGATTTGTGCATTGAAAGAAACATTTGATCATGGAGCGTTAATTTCTCTTGGAAAACATTTACTAAAAATGAGAAATTATCATCCTGTTTTCTTATCACTGGCACTTATTGCCTTTCATTTTGCATCATGTAGTAAAGTAAGTTTAAAAATATTTAAGTATTTAAGAAATTCTAAAGGAGTTGAAAACAGATTTGCTTTTGAAGCTTGCGGATTACTATTAGCCTCTTCAAAAAATTCAGAAAATATAAATAAAGGTATTAATTTAATAGAAAAAGTTTGCCAGGACAAAAAAGCAAGTTACTTTACTTGGAGAAATTACTTAAGAAAACTTTCTGAGAATAATCTAATAGAAAAAATGAGTGAAACTTATAATCTAATTCATGAAAAATTTCCGTTTGCACAAGAACCCTATTTAGTAGCAGTATTAATATCAATGTATGAAAAAGATTGGAATGAATCAATAAGAATTTTAGGGCAAATTTTGCGGGATAATCCAAAAAATACGAATGCCATACTTGCGATGGCAGACTGTTACCTTGAAAATGGAGATTTCATAAAATCTTTGAGTCTGCTAACACTAAAAGAATACCTATTCTTAGATAATGATTTTGATTATCATCTTTTATTAGGTAAATCAATTAAGTACATTATAGAAGGTGAATATGATTCTAATCTTTATGAAACTGCTTTTAGGCATTTAAATAAAGCTATAGCTATTGCAAAATCCTTAAATTTAAATTCAAGTGAACCTGAAAAAGAAATTCATAGCCTTAAAATTTTAAATAGTATTAACACACAGAAAGAAGCAATTATTGAAGAGGACAACATTATTAAAATTCATGCTGAAAATAACGCTATTGATTTGGAAAAAATGTATATAGAAAGAAAAGTTAGTTAGTTTTAAAATTTATGATGAGGTAAATTGTGATTTTTGAGTTGATTAAATATTTGAAAAACATTAAAAAAAAATATCTTTTAATACCTTTTTTTGTTTTTTTTCTTTTACTAATAGTAACAATTTACACTTGGAATGAAACAAAAAAAAATAGCTACTATTATTCTTCACTGCAATTTGATGGAATTGCAGAAAAAGCAAATCTAGCTTTAATCAGTCAAATGTTAGCATATACTCAAGTTTTAATAGGAGCGAAAAGTTTTTTTTATACAAATAATAATAGTGTTACTAGAGAACAATGGAAAAAATTTATAGAAAATCTTGATTTACAAAAAAGTTACCCAGGAATTCAAGGGATTGGAATAAATAAATTTGTCAAAAAAAATGAAAAAGAAAACCATATTCGTGATATTAGAAGATCTGGTTTTCAAGAATACAATATAAAACCACCTGGAGAAAGGGAAGGATATTTTCCTGTTGTATATATTGAGCCATTTATAAATAGAAATATGCGAGCTTTTGGATTCGATGTGTTTTCTGAAACAATAAGAAAAGAAGCTATATTAAAGGCAATAGATACTGGACAAGCTTTTGCAACTGGAAAAATAACTTTAGTACAAGAAACTGGGAAAGATGTGCAAAATGGTTTTTTGGTATTCTTACCACTGTATAAAAATTATGAAATACCAAAATTAAAAGAATTAAGAATGGATTCAATTTATGGTCTAGTTTCAGCTGTTTTTAGAATGAATGATTTAATTCAAGGTATATATAGCGAAAAATTTGAAAATTTTAATTTAAAAATATATGATGGGAATTCAAAAGAAAAAGTAAATCTATTGTTTTCAAATTTAGCAGAGAACTTTAACTCAAAATCTGAATTTAAAAGAGTTTTTATAGAAGATATAAATAATCACCCTTGGACGGTTGAATTTAGTTCAACAGAAGCTTTCGAAGATTTAACAAAAAGTGGAGTATCACTGCTTTTACTAATTTCTGGAATAATTTTTTCATTTTTAATTTCAATAATTATTCTTTTTTTAATTAGCTTATTTGAACAAACTAAAACAGTACTCCAATCAAATAACGATTTAAAAAATACACAAATGCAGTTAATTCAATCAGCTAAATTTGCCGCTTTGGGTGAAATGGCAGGTGGAGTGGCTCATGAAATAAATAATCCTTTAACTGTAATTAGTGGTAAAGCGTATAAGTTAGTAAGAATGGCTAAAAAAAATCAGTTAGATATTAATATTGTCGAAGAAAATGCAGTAGCAATAGAAAATATAGTTAAGCATATTTCAAAAATAACGCTAGGGCTGTTAACATACTCTAGAGAGTCAGAAGAAGATCAATTAGAATTTGAAGATATTGATAAAATCATTGAACAAGCAACAATTCTTTGTAATGAAAAATTTAAAAATAACGGTGTTCAACTTATTATTGCAAAAAATTGCCAAAGTAGTAACATTTATTGCAGTGGTATCCAGATTTCCCAAGTATTACTAAATCTTCTTAATAATGCATTTGATGCAATAAAAAACTTAAGTAATAAATGGATTAAATTAGATGTTATTGACGATAGTAAAAATATTTTTTTCCGAGTATCAGATTGTGGCCCCCCTATTCCCGATGATGTAAAAGAAAAAATAATGCAGCCTTTTTTTACAACAAAAAAAATTGGTGAAGGAACAGGCTTAGGTTTATCAGTTAGTAGAGGAATTATTGAAAAGCATAAAGGGGAATTTTATTTAGATAAAAATGTTAAAGAAACAACATTTGTAATAAAGCTACCAAAAATTGCGGAAAAAAATATTAAAATTGAGGATGCTTCATGAAGCAAGTATTAATAGTAGACGATAATAAAGATATTGTTGATGTAATTAAAGAAGAATTATTTGAGAAAAATTTAGTAATAATTACATCAAATAATGGGAAAGATGCATTTGAAATAATAAAAAATAACAGTATTGATTTTGTAATTTCTGATATTAGAATGCCAGATGGAGATGGTGTAGAATTACTAAGAAATATAAATAGTCTAAAAGATAAAAAACCAAAAATTATATTAATGACAGGTTTTGCTGAGATATCAAAAGAAGAAGCTTTAAAAAATGGATGCTATGCATTTTTAAAAAAACCACTTGATTGGGAAGAACTTTCAAACCTTGCAGATAAATTGCTGAAAGAGTAGAATTATGAGTGATTTTAAAACAGTTGTTATAGCAGATGATGTACCTGATATTCGTGAATATCTGAAAGATATTGTCGAAGAAATGGGGTTAACTACTATTTGTTGTGCAACGGGAAAGGAGCTAGTAGATGTCATAAAAAATGAAAATCTTACAAAAGATCTTATATTTTTAGATCTTTCTATGCCTGAAATGAATGGGTTAGAAATTTTAAAAATAATTCCAGAATATAAACAAAAACAAAAATTTAAAGTATGTGTTTTAAGTGGTCATAAAGAACAAAAAATAATTGACAAAGCATTGGAATTAAAAATTGATGACTATATCTCTAAACCATTTGATAGAGATATTTTAATAAATAGAATTAGAAATTTACTGGGAATAGACAAATCTTCTATAGTAACCTTTGCCTTTGCTAAGGTAGAATTTAAATGCAAAACTTTAAATTTACCTGCTGTAATTGAATTTTCTTTAGTGGGTTTGTCTGAAGAAGGGACTATAATAGAAAGTCCAGTTAATTTTAAAGAACAATCTATTCTTTCTTTTTCTTGTAGTGAATTGCATAAAATTGCTAATATGCCAAAGGATGATTACAAAATAAAAGTTATGAAATCTGCATTAAAAAAAGACAATATTTATGAGGTCACAACGGTATTTGTAAGTATGCCAGAATTTGTTGCGCAAAGAATCAGGTCATTTGCAATAAAAAATGTAAAAGTATAGGATTATTTTGTGAGAAATGATAAATATATTTACATAATTGATGATAATGATGAGTATTCTCTATATTTAAAAAAACTTCTTGAAAATAATGGTTACAATTGTATTCTTTTTAAAGATCCTACAGAATTTTTTTATGAGCTAGAAATTAAAATAATTAAACCAGATGTTATTTTAATTGACTTATCAATGCCTGAAATAAATGGTTTAGATATAATAAAATATTTGAATTCTAGTAAAACCCTAAAAAAATTAAAAAAAGTAATTGTTAGCGCTAAAACAGATTTAATGACTAGAGATGAATTTAAAGACATAACTTTTCTCTCTAAACCAATTAACGAAGATAATTTTATAAATAAAATTGATAATATGACATTAATTAAAAGAGAAAATATAAAAATTATAGAAGAAAGTAGTAGAGAGTGCCAAATATTTTGTTTTTTAGAGAGTTCTTCATTTTACAGTAAAATTGTTATAACTAAAATGTTTCCTAGTAAAGTTGAATTTTTATCTGACATCAAATTTCACTTTGGAGCAGAATTAAAATTTCATTCAAGATCATTTTTTGATATAACAGGAGTTAGTTGTGATTTTAAAATAAAGATTAATCAAATAAAAAAAAGAGATGAAAAATATATTTGTGATGGAGAACTTATTTTTGAAAATAAAAATGATTATGAAAAAATCAGTAATTTTATAAATGCTAAAAATATTGGTGTTGCTTCATGAGTGATATTGAAAAACTCAGTATTCTTTTAATTGATGGAAATTCTGAAAATAGAAGTTACTTCTCCATGTTTTTTTCTAATTTAATAAACAAATATAATTTTATAACTGCAGAAAATATCCAAGAAACACAGATGGTGATTAATGCAAGTAAATTAGATGAGATTCATTTTGTCATTTTAAATAGTCAATCTAATGAATCTATTCTATGTACAGCATTGACTATTCTAAAAAATCACCCTTCTTCTTTACTTGCAACAATTATAGTAATTTCTGATAATTTAGATAAAGAAACAGAATTTTTATTAGGAGAGTTTTCAGTAGCAAAAATATTTGCACAAGACTTTGATGCGCAAGACGTTATTAATTTAATAGAAAAGGGTTTTGAAGAGAAAAACAAAAACTTATTATTCAAAGATGAGTTAGGAAAATTCTGTCAAGCTGTTTTAGCAAAAGATATTTCTACATGCTCAACACTTTTAGAGAGTAAGAATTTTTCAAAAATTGTAATGAACTCTATCGAAACAATTCATTACTATGGAGAATATTTAATTCTAATTGGAAAGTATGATCAATGCATAGAGGAAATGGAATTATCTTTAGCAACAATAAATGAAGGAGATATTAATAATTTTCAAATATCAAATATTTTAAATTGCAAAGCAAAAGCATTGTGTTTATGTAATCAATATGATGATGCTTTAAAAATTTATCAAGAAATGTCTGAAAAAAGTCCTAAAAATTTAAATCACAAAATTAACTTAGGTTCTGTTCATGTTGCCAAAGGAAATTGGAAATCAACTATAGAAATTATTGACAATGTATTAAAAATAGATCCTAAAAATAAAAATGCAAATTTATTAAATGCTCAAGCATATGCTGGTTTAGGTGAAATTGAAAATGCAAATTTATTTTTGGAAAAAGTTGCTGGAACTATAGAATTCCATTCAATAGCAAGTTTTTTTAACAATCGAGGGGTTGCTTTTGCACAAAAGAAAGATTTCAAAAAAGCTTTAGAATTTTACAATAATGCGTTATTTTTTACAAAAAACGATATACATAAAATTCAGTTTAACATTTCTCTTGCATTAAAAAAGCAAGGAAAATTAAAAGAAGCTGGAAAAATATTAAATAAAATTAAAAATACAAAATTTTATAAAGAAAAAATTAAAAGCAGTAAAATAGAAGTAGATAGTTTTGAAAATTTATAGTCTTGTAAATTTAATTGGCCTGATATTTGCCTTTAATTTAGTTCTTTCAGCTTTTAAATATTCGCTAAGTCTTTCATTGAACTTAATATCCTGCAATTTATTTTTCCAAGTATTAAAATTTTTCTGGAATTCATTATCAGCAGTTAATTCCACTCCTAAATATTGAAAGTAAAACACAGAGCTACCTAATACAATAGGACCAATTATATCATTAACGTTTATATTCATGAGTTTAGTTCTTACTTGCTCAGGTAGTTCATGAATAGGCTTTGGAGGTAATAAGCCCCCTGTTTTTTCAACATCTGATGCCATGGAATATTGTTTAACTAACGCAGAGAAATCTGATTTTTCAGATATTTTTTCATTAACAATTTTAACTAATTTTGAACTTAAAATATCATCTTTTTCATTGTCAGGTATTTTTATCATTAAACTTCTAAGTTTTATAGTACTTATTTGTTTAATACTTCCTGTTTGCTGTATATAAAAACTTTTTACTTCTTCTTCACTAACATTAACTAGAGGGGTAATTACTCTGGCAATTAAAGATTGTTTTAAAATTTCAGTTTTAAATTCTTTTCTGTAGTCTTCTACTGTTTTTCCTGATTTTTCTAGTTGTTCCTTTAAATCTTCTTCAGAAAATCCTCTTTGTTTTAAAAATTCATTAATTCTTTGGGATAATTCATCTTCTGGGATATCAATACCAAGTTCAAGTGTTTTTGCTCGCAGAACTGTTTGATTTATTAATGAATCCAATACCAGGTAAGCTTGTTGGGTAGACATATTACCACCCACTAAAAGACCATTTGGAAGAAGTTTTGTTTGTCCATTGGAAGCAATAAATATTGCCTGCTGCAAATCGCTAAGTAAAATAACTTGATCTGTTATTGTGGCTAGAATTCCATCGATTGTATTTGATTCAAATGGTTTATTTGGTGCAAGTGATGTAATAGTTTGTGATGGAGTAGAATTTAAAGGACGAGTATTAGTTGATGTACAGGCATAAAACATGAAAATAGACTGCAATGATAAGGCAATAAAATGTTTTTTATTAATGAATTTCATGAAAATCCCCAAAAGAAAAGGCGTGTTGGAAAAACACTCCCAAGTATTTAGTTTCTTAAACTATTACATTAGAAAAAGCAAAGAAGAAGTAATTTTTAATTAAATACTTATGTATTAGTATTATAAAGTCTTTTAATATCATGCTTGTTTTATGTTTTTAAATTAAAAATTCATTTTATCCGATATGTAATAGGAGGATGAAATGAGGGTAAATGTTTTTTCTCCATTGTCTTATACTTGGGAGAAGTTTGCTGAACTACAGCATCAATATGCAATGTTAAGAAGACGAAGAGATGTTAGGCATGCTGATATATTGTCTGAGCATAAGCTAAAAGAGATGTACGATGATAAAGCTACTTCTAAAGAAATAATAAGTAGAAATATTTTTAAAAATATTTACTTAAAAAAATTACTTCATAAAATAACAATAAAAAGAGAAATTATACGTGAGCTTAAAAGAATTAAATTTGAAAGAGAGTTTTTAGAAAATTTAAGAATTGTTGGAAATAAAATTAAGGAACATGTTAAAGATGTAAAATATATTCATAAAGTTTCTTTAGATAAATATATTCATCAAATGAGAATAGAACAGGAAATTCATGTGCAAAAGGATTTAGAAAAAACTGTAGGCAGAAAAAAGCACGAGAAATTTTAATTTTATTAAATTAATGAAGTATTATATAAACTTTCAAGCTCTAAAAAATCGATCCATTCACCTTCACCTTTTCGATTATGTAACCAGTATGAAAAAAGTTCCATATCAGAACAAACGTCATCTGTGAAAACAATAGGAGATAAAAGAGAATTTATTTCATCATAATAGTTTTCAAATAATCTAGTAAAATATCTAGAACTTTTTAGTCTTTCTGCTTGCTCAAAAGGTAAACGGGTTTTCTTTGCAACTCTTCCATTAACAATGATTGCTATATCAAATTCTTTAAAATCATTATTTGAAATTAAACACAATCCTGATTTCGGTTTTAAGCCGACAATATTTTGGTTTATTTTTTCTTTGATATATTTAATTTGTCTTAGTAAGTTTAAATTTCTAAGCCATTTTGAAAAGTTTTTTATAGCTTTCGTTTTTTTACTAGATTTTTCAATGCGATAAATTTCTTCATCTATATTTCCATTTAATAAGGAAATAATAACTCTTAAATGAGAAAATCTTTCATGCATTGTGTAAGTATTGTATTCAAAAGGAAAGAAACTTATTAGTTCTAGTAATTCTGCTAGTGCTACTTTAGGTTGAGGAAAAGGGCCAAAGCAGTATCCAATTCCTTCTTTTAAGTGTCCTATTCTAACATGTGATTCATTGTCAGCATTACGAAGTCTTGATAATTTAAATTTTTCAGATTTATAAATAGAGGAAATTTTCCTAGTTCTAGTAATAGGAATTACACTTTCATCTTGTTCTCCAAAAGTAACATAAAGGTTACTATTGGTTTTATTTTCATGGATATATGTTTCATTATCATCAAAATCTTGAATATGTAATTCCCCTTGCTGAGGAATTAAAAAAGGAATTTTTTCAGGAAATACTTTTGAATATTCAACCATGTCATCAGGGATAAATATTTGTAAAAAGTTTTCACTTCGGCTTTGGCTTTTTCTAGGATCAATGGATAATGAAATTCGTTTTAATTCCTTTTTCTCTTGAATTAATGCTTCTAATAAACTAGCGCATCTTTCAAACTTAAAGCCTGAAGCATCGACAACTATTTTATTCATTTCTTTATCTTGACCAATTTCAGTTAATAACTGTAATGATTTTTTTAAATTTTGGCTGGCTGTTAAATAAGAAATTTCATGATGAGAATTTAAAACAAAAAGAATACCAGGAGTTGTTGGTATATTTTCTACAATTGCAGGATTAATTCCCGGTCCTAATTTTCTTACAGTTTCTGCATCAGATTGTAACTTTAGAATATCATCACAAGATTTAAATCCATTTTTTTCACAAACTTCAATAATTTTCCAAAATACGTTTGCTGTCATTTCGGCGTCTGCTAGAGCAGTATGAGCATCTAAAACAGGTATATTAAAATATTCAGCAACTCCTGATAAAGTTTTAGATGGAATTTCGTTCAAAATGTTTGTTACTAATATATGCGTACAGAAATAAAAATTTTTGAAATCTTCATTTTTAAATTCTCGCATATGATACGCTAAATAAGCTATATCACCTTGAGCTCCATGTGCTACTATAATTGAATTTCCTACAAATTTGATGAAATCGTCAAATACATCTTTGATAGTAGGGGCTTTAGATACCATTTCATTATTTATTTTTGTAATTTTTTGTACAATGCTTGGAATGTGCCTTTTTGGATTAATTAGCGTTTCAAAACGAGCGACTTCGACACCTTGGCTGTATTTTATAGCTCCGATTTCAATGATAGAACTATTATATGGATTTCCGCCAGTAGTTTCTAAATCAAAAAAAACAATGTCCATTTGTGAGGGCAAAAGATTTAACCACTGAGGTCTATTTGGATTACTAATGATTTCAGAGGGTAGAGAGGATTGGTCTCTCCTTGGTGGTTTGTAATTGAATTTAAATGGGCGATTGTTCTTATTTTGAAATGTCATTTGATATCATTCCAGAGAATTTAATAATTATGTATATCGCTAAAAGCAAAATATAGCACTCAAGTGATATTATCTCCCATAATATCACTTGTCAGTCAATAACGTTTGTAATTGACTAATGTTCAGGGTTTGGTATTCAGCAGACAAAAAACTATTTTTGAAGATGGATTGAGCTTCAGTTAGGATTTTATTTTCGAGATATTCATCACTACTTGATGGATCGTGATGATAAATTGCATAATATTTTACATTAGAATTCTTAGCAATACTAGCACCAGCTTTGGCAGTAGAATGCCCCCAACCAACAAAATTTTTATAGTTACTATCAGAATATGTAGTATCATAAATTAACAAATCGGCATTCTTTATAAATTTCTCTAATTCAAAGTCTTTTATGCTACCATGTTCGTGGTCAGAAGCGTAAACAACACAGTTTTTCTTATGAAAATCCCATACTTTATAAGCTAGAGCTTCTTGAGGGTGGTTTAGAGCTTGAATTTCAATCGAAATATTATCAATTTCTATTGATTTTAAATTATTTAATTCATGAAAAAATATTTTATTTAAAGCTGGTAATTGATAGAATTCTACAGGAAAAAAAGGGGCTGAAAAAAATTTTTGAAATATTTCCTTTAAAGATAGACCAAATTTTGCCTGTCCGTAGATATTGATAACGCAATCATTGCGGAAAAAAGGAATGAATTTTGTGAGGCCTATCATATGATCATAATGCATATGGCTCAGAAATAAATGAAATATTCTATCCCCTCGTAATAGGGCGTTTTCAGCGCACTTTATAAGTCCAGTGCCAGCGTCTATAATGATGGCCTTAGAATCCTTATCATTAATAGATAAAACCTCAACGCAAGAGGTATTTCCTCCGTATTTCAGCATTTTATCGTTGGGGATAGGAATGGTTCCTCTAGTACCCCAAAAAGTGACATACTGCTCATAGGTAATAGGAGTTTCTTTTGTTGTATTTCTGCTGTTAATCTGATATTTGACCCTATTATGGACTTGGGCCACATTTTCTCCTTCCTAAATCAATTATTACATGCTACGGCACAGAATGTTTGAAGTTGATACCTAGGCTTTCTGTCCTATTCTAATAAAGATGTGATATCCACTTTATATTTAAATACTCTAAATATTAGACTGCCTGTTTCTCGGTATTTAGGTCAAGGAGTTGGAAAAAATGTTCATGGTTTACACGCCAAAAAATTTGTCTGAAGAGATGGAGTCTTTAAGGCTTTCTCAGAATTCAAGCTCTTTACAGAAGATAACACCTCAATCTGCTTGGAAATTATTGGAACCAGAAAATCCCTTGGCTCCAGCTGTATTAGATGTAAACTGGCTTATAACTCAACCATTGTTACCATTTTTAGTTCAAGTTGCCCCAGCACATCTTATTTTTAGAAGCATTATGGTTCAAGGGATGGAAGATTCTCTAGAAGTTATAGAATGGATAAGAGGTGAGCAATTACAGAAGGTTCTAGATTTTGATCTTTGGCAATCTCCTTTAGAGCACAGTTCTGGAGAAATTTCTTTTGCGAGAGCTGTCTCATGGATTAGAGCTTGGCTCGAAATAGGCTCAAATTTTGCTGCAAAACGGTTTTTTGAATTAGACGAAGAAACTATTGTACTAGTTTTATCAAAGCTTTTTCAAATTGTCCCTGAGGGTGTTGGTATTATTTCTGAGGACATCCGTGAAAACTGGCTTAAAACTATGGATAATAGGTTTTATTTACAGATCAACGACGAAGATTCTGAAACTTATGAGATATTAAAGCCTTTTATTGACGATTTATACTCCTATAATCCTAGAATAGCGGCTTCTACTTTTGCGCATGCAGCCATGCTAATTAGGCAAGAATCCTTGGCTGATGGTTTAAAATGGAAAGAAGCGAGATTATCCGATCAAGGATTTGTATCAAAAGAAGATGCGCTAGAAATATTAAAACCAAAAGATTTTCTTGAGTTAAAAAAATCATTAGCTTTTGAAATTGAGTTGGAAAAGAAAAAACAAGAAGTTTTAACAAAATATCCAAAGAAAACTTTAGATAGTGCAAATATAAACTATGACTCAGAAGTAACAGATCAAGTAGTTCATTTTTTAGGTACTTTAGAACCAGAAGATGGTATACGCTATATGCAATTGGCTTTGGGAATGGATGAATTAAAAAAGATTTCAGGCTCAAGCAATATAGATCCTAGTTACTTTTATGAAGATGAAGACTTTATTGCTGAAACTGCAGAAAAAATTGTAAACTTATGTAATAAAATTTTAACTAAAATTGAGTTTCATAAGGTTAACACAAAGCAGGCTTACGAAGCTTTACTTATAGAAGAAGTGTTTGCTTACATTGTAAAACAAAATATGCAACAAGCAATGCTATTAAAAGAAAGAATAGCTAGAACATCTAACGTAATTGTATCGGCTTTTATGCAAAATATTGATAATCAATCCATATCTTATGCTTTGCAAGTTGAAAGAGGAGCTTTGAACATTGGGCTACAATATATGCTACAAAATAAATCAGAATTTTCTGTTTTAGATGGGAAAATATTGCCAGATGTTGAATTAGCTGCTTACTTTATAAGCACAGTAGGCCCTGAGTTCGTATTTCATTTGGGCTGGAACATGATTCATTCTATACCGAAAGAATTGAGTAAAGAAATTCTTTTTCTTGATGCAGCTCATGAAAATTTGAGAAATAAGTTAAAAACTATTCAAACAATTAAAATGTCTGATGGAACAGAGTTCTCTATTGGTCTTGATAAATTAGTAGAAAAGCATAGATTTGCTGATGTAAAAAAGTGGTTATCTAGTATTGAGGGACTTTTACCTATTGAAATATATTTAGTTCTTGAAGGTTTTTTTGATAGAGTTCCAATGCTCTGTGAGTTAATTACTACAAAAACTAAATTTTCAAATAAACTATCACCTACAACAAAACCATTTGAAACTTTGCAAGAGATAAATATGGCTAAAGAATTTATTCAGAATATTGGTTATAATTTTGGGGTATGAAAAAAATATATGCAAAAACTATCTTATTTAGATGCATCAAAAACTAAACCAATTTGGGAAATAGAAGAAAAATCTAGAATTGAAATTCTCTTAAATAAAAAGCATTCATTGTATCTTGAGAATGAAATATTTACTTTAGAAGCCGAAAAAACAAAGGAACAAATTCAAATAAAAATGTCTTTAGATAAAAAAGATAATTCTTTTCATTATCCAATTGAATGTGTATATATAAAAGAATCATTTGATGAAAATGAGCAAGAAATTGCTTTAAATATAATAGATTATTTAGATCTTTATTGGGGTAATTACTTTAATGAAGAAAGAAATGTTTTTATTCCTATCGATTGGAGTAAGCATGAATTTGAAGGAAAGTTTTTTTATTTAAGAGGATTTGTAAGAAATTTATCTTTAGAAAATGAGGCTGATGCTTTCTTAAAAAAGTATGGCCTTGGCGAATACGACATACATTCAATAACTTCTGAGACGTAATATGAAAAAAAGAGTTCTTGTCGCAATGTCAGGTGGCGTTGATAGTTCAGTAGCAGCAGCTTTATTAGTTGAAAAAGGATATGATGTTATTGGGGTAACAATGCAATTATGGGATTATTCTCTGAATGAAACCAGTTGTGATCCGAATAGTAAATTTGATACATGCTGCAGCTTAGATGATGTTGCAGATGCAAGAATGGTAGCTCATAAATTGGGTATTCCTTTTTATGTTTTTGATTATCAAGATGACTTTAAAGAAAATGTAGTTGATTATTTTACCGATGAGTATCTTAAAGGTAGAACACCAAATCCATGTGTTGCATGTAATACTTTTCTTAAATTTGACCATTTATTGGATAGAGCACAACGCTTAGGATGTGATTACGTTGCAACAGGACATTATGCGAAAATTGTTTATGACGATGCATATGATCAATATAAATTATTAAAAGGCCTTGATTCTCATAAAGATCAAAGTTATTTTTTATACTCTATGACTCAAGAAAGACTAGCAAAAGTATTATTTCCATTAGGTGAATTAACAAAGCCAGAGGTTCGGGTCATTGCTGAAAAATATGGTTTGATAAATGCTTCAAAAAAAGAAAGCATGGAAATTTGTTTTATTCCAAATAATGATTATGCAAAGTTTATTGCAAATAGAGTCCAAGAATCTGATTTGATTAAAGGCTGTATTAAACATGAGGATGGTCAAATACTTAGCGATCATGATGGGATACATCAATTTACAGTAGGGCAAAGAAAAGGATTGAAAATTTCTTATCCTAGTCCTCTTTATGTTACCCGGATTGATTCTGAGACTGGGACAGTTTTTGTAGGTGAAGAAAAGTATCTTTATCGTACAGGTTTTTCATTCAAAAAATTTCATTCAATTCGAAATTTGCGAAACGAATCACAATATGAAGTAAAAATTCGCTATCGTTCTACGCCCTGTCCTGCTATAATAGATATGAGCTCTGATAAAGTTACTTTAAAATTTATATCTCCTCAAAAATCTGTAACACCGGGTCAAATTGCTGTTCTATACAAGGATGATGAAGTTCTTGGTGGTGGATTTATTGATAAGGTTTTTGAGTAATGTTAGAGAAGCGTCTCTCCTTATTAAAAATTCATTTGCGTGAGTTTAACTTTAATAAGTTAAGTAAAGTGTTTCCGCAAATTGAAGCAAATATTGACAAATTAGGTGAAATTCAAGGCCATCGTTATGTCGACAAGAAATTAGCTGCTATTTCTTTAGTTCATCGTTCATCGTTAGTTTATTGGCCTAATGATAAATCAGGAATTTTTTCAAATGAAAGACTTGAATTTCTAGGGGACGCTTTTTTAAGTTTCTTTATAGCTTCAGAAGCAATGATTCAGCACAAATCGCTACAAGAGGGCGATTTATCAAGATTAAGAGCAGCTATTGTTGGAACAGAAAATTTAGCTTCAAAAAGTCGAGACCTTGGTGTAGGTGATTGTCTCCTAGTAGGAAAAGCTGAAATGAACTCTAATCCTCAAAGAAGAGACAACGTTTTAGCTGATGCTTTTGAATCAATTACAGCTGCTCTTTTGTTGGATGCTGGTGAGGAAAAGGTTCATTCTTGGTTATTAAAAGTATTTGCAGAAGATATTGAGGAAGGTCCCAATATCCTGCTAAAATTCGATGCTAAAAGTAAATTACAGCAGTGGACTCAGGGGATTATCGGAGTACCTCCAGTTTATAAAACCATTGGTACTGAAGGAACGCCCCAAGAGACGTTTTTCATTGTAGCTGCCTTTATTGGGAATACTGAAATTGGTCGGGCTGTAGCGGCTAGCAAAAGGGAAGCAAGTAAAAAAGTGGCTGAAAATATCGTTAATAAAATTGAAACTGGAAAATTAACAAAAGAAATGGTTATAAGTTTTTTTGGAAGGGAAAAATGACAAAAAATTGCGGATATGTAGCATTATTGGGGCGTCCTAATGCAGGAAAAAGTACTCTTTTGAATGCCTTATTAGGAACAAAATTGGCTGTTGTAAGTAACAAACCTCAAACAACACGGAATAAGATTTTAGGAGTTTGCTCTGAAGGAAATAATCAAGCTCTACTCTTAGATACCCCTGGGATACACAAATCTGAGAATCTTCCAAAAATGAATCAAGTTATGAATAAAGTAGCATGGAGTGTTTTAAAAGATGCTGACTTGGTTTGTTACTTGATTGACGTAACAAATGGCTGGCATGAAGAAGATACCCTTTGGCTAGATGGAATTTTAAAAAAGTTTGAGAAAAAGCTTCTAGTCCTTGCAACTAAAACAGATAAGGTTAAGATAGAGGAAGTAGAGCACGGAAGGCAAAATATTGTAAATCGATTTCAAGACCTGATTGAGGGTGTCAAATCAGCATCTGAATTAAAATGCCAATTAATTGGAGAAGTCCCATTAATGGTTTCATCAAAGCGACCTCAAGAAGTTGCGTCGCTAAGAAATTATATTTTATCTCAGATGCCTGAAGGTGAATGGCTATTTGGTGAAGATGATCTCACTGATAGGTCACAAAGATTTGTCTGCGCTGAAATTATTCGTGAACAAATTTTTCGTCAATTAGGTCAAGAGCTTCCTTATAAAATTGCAGTCGTAATCGATCTATTTGAAAACAAAAATAATGTTACAAATATTTCTGCTACTATTGTGGTTGAACGTGATTCTCATAAGGGAATTGTGATAGGTAAAAAAGGTTCTAGACTAAAAAGTATTGGGACTGATGCAAGAATTTCTTTGGAAAGACATCTTGATAGAAAGGTGTTTTTAGAACTTTTTGTTAAAGTTAAATCTGGTTGGACCGAGAACTTAAATATGCTTTCAGAATATGCTGATTTGCAAGATCCTAATGATGTAAATTAATTAAAAGCTTACCATCTAGGAACTATTTTCCTTTTCAGTTGCTTTTAAGAACTTGTTTTAAGAGTTCAATTATGGGATTGTATATGAAGCGAGAAAATCTCTCCTTCTATATGTTCAAGTTTTTTAATTGCATAGGAATTTTTTTATTGAGATTCTGCCTGAATTTTTAAATTATTAAATAACTTTTTTGTTTCTTTATATTTGGAGTATCGTCGTGATTAATTTTCACTCTCGTAGGTATGTTTCTTTGTCCCTTTTTGAAGAAAGTTCAAAAGATACTATGTTAGAATCCGCACCTGTTAAACGTGGGAGAGGTCGTCCCCCCAAGTTAAAAGCAATAGGCAATGAAATTTCTGATAAAAATGAAAATGCCAATGAAAGTTTCATACCTGCATCTTTTTCGAGTGAAACTGAATTAAATCCTTTAAAAGAAATGGAGAATATTGTGGCACTAAGTCCCGCTGAAGATAATTTGGAAGAAGCAGCTTCTACAGAAGAAGTTAATTCAGAAAATAGTTGGGAAACAGAGCAAAATAATTCCTTTGATATAGAAGATGACGCACAAATTTTTGATGAAAATTATGATGAAACTTTTGGAGAAGAAGAAGCCACAGAGGTAAGAGATTTTTCTCAAAATTCTGTCAGTGTTTCATTTTCATGGTCCCTTATGAATCAATTAAGACAAATGTCTAAAATGGAAGGAATTTCTGTTGAGGATTTATTAGTTGAATTAGTGGCGGAAGGTGTAACAAAAAGAGTCTTTGAAGAACTATCTCGCCCAACTCCAAGCCATTTGATGACTAGAACTGGTTATGTTCATTCTGATGGAACGCAAACAAGTCCGCAGCCGCATTTAAGTCATCATATGATGAATAATTCTCGCCAACAGCAAAATAATGTTCAAAATCGTAATAGATTTGGCTTTCAGCAAAGAAATCAACAGCATGTTCCGCAAAATATGAATAATAGAAATAATGTAAATAGAAATTATCAACAAAATAATTCAAGACAACAAAATTTAGGTCAAAATGGTTTTAGAAACCAATACCAAAATAATAATACTCAACAACAAAGATTTAATAATACTAGATCAAATAACAATTACCAAAATTCACAACGTTTCTATGATGAACAATCATCAAATACTAACAATAATAATCAATACAATAGACAACAACGTGATAATAATAAACGTTAATTAAATATGGCAAAAAAAATAGTAATAACTGGTGGTATAGGATCAGGAAAATCATTGCTATCGAAAATGCTTTCAATGCGAGGATATTGTGTCTGGGATGCTGACATTATTTCTCGAGAAGTTTTATTTTATCCAGCAGTTCAGGCAAGAATAAAATCTGTATTTGGTGAAGAAGTTTTTGTAGGTAATGGTATTTTAAATAGAGAATATGTCAGAAAACTTATTTTTTCTGATCCTAAATTGAAAAAATTATTTGAAAAAATAATGCATCCTGCAATGTATGATCATTTTAATTTTAAATTTCAAACTTTAAATAAATTAGCCCCTACTGCTTGGATTTTTTATGAAGCTTCTTTAATTTTAGAGCTAAATAGAAAAGATGAGTTTGATTACTGCATTGTAGTTACAGCGCAGGAAGAAATAAAATTAAAACGCCTAAAAGAAAATAGAAATTTAGATGAGAATGATGCAAAAAAAATTATGGCATCGCAAATGCCTGATGCTGAAAAAATTTCCTATGCTGATTATGTAATTGACAACTCTTCATCTATTGAAAATCTTGAAAAAAATGTTGAAATACTAATTAATTTATTGTCCTTAAAATTATCTGTTTTATAAAATTGACATCTCTATTATTTTTTATTCTTTAATATTTTTTTTTAATCTTGTATTCTTTAATTAATTTAATGAAAATGAGGTTTTCTTTAAATGTTTGAAGTATCTTGTGCGTCTTGCCAAGCATCATTTGATTATAATCCAGATGATTACATTCATCTTTGCCCATTTTGTTCGGCGGGGTTTATTATTGATCCTGAAGAAGGGGCAAAAGACTTAATTGGTGATCACTATATCATTCCATCAACAATTCAAAAAGAGAATTTAGAAGGAATTTTTAATGATTGGATAACAAAAAGATATCATAATCCAGGAAAAATAAAGAGTGAGTTTAATATTTTAGGATCTTATGGAGTTTTGTTACCTTATTGGGTCATATCTGCTGAAGCTCACACTTTTTGGAGTGGGCATAGTGCAAAAAAGAATTTATACCCAGGAAGAGTTCGTGATCTAGCTTCAGGATTTTTAAAAGAAGAAGGTCGTTTTAGTAGACGTTACAGATGGGCAATATTAGCAAGAAAATCACCGAAAGAGCATTGGGGGTTAGAACGTCTGCATCATCCTAGAGAAAGCGTTAATGTGGATTGGGAAGGATTTCCATTAGATGAGACAATGGGAGTGCAAGACGAAGGATTAAAAGCAATTTATGAAGCAAAAGTACCATTTAAGTATGAACAAACGAATGAAATTGCAGTAGCAAGCATTCAAACAAGAGAAACCTCAGCAGTCGCTAGAGCGAAAGACCAAATCAATGAGTACCACAGGAGAATGGTAAAAACCAAAGTTGGTACTTTATATGAGCATAGAACTGAAATAGAAGTAGTTGGATTGCATATAGTTCACATACCATTTTGGTATATTCGTTATTCATTTTCACCAAACAGTTTATTTAAGTTTTTCACTACAGTGAGAGAAAGAAGAATTCTAATTCAAGGTTATACAAAAGCCGTTCTTGATGCTGAATTACCTCTTAATAATTCAGATAAAGTTATGACAAATATGGTTGTATGTGGAATTCTAGGTTTCATTTCTCTGACATTATCCGTTTTTATTCACCCTTTATTTTATATTTTATTTGTAATGTTTATTATAATAGTCGGTCTATCTACTTGGAAAATAATAAATAGAGAAAAAATAGACCCAGAGATTATAAAAGGCCACGAAAACACTGAACCTGCTTGAAGCTAGAACAAACTTCAAGAATAATTTTTAAGTAAATTTAATAATCTAACTGCATTTTTTTCAGAATTATTATAAAGATTTTTACTAAATTCTACATTACCACAACGATAAAAAAATGCTTTTTTCAGATCTTCATGGAGGAAATGACATAGCCATCCAATTTGACCATATTCAGCGTGCGTTTCAATTCCAGTTAAATAAAAATCTTTTTTAATTTTTGTCCGATAAATATTTATATTAGATAAAACAAAACAACTAATAATTTGTAAGAACCCTCTTTCTTTACAATAATGGATAATTTTATCTAAATAATCGTTATAAATTCCATATTTTCTATATTCTCTTTTAACAATAGCATGGCGCATGTAATAGATATCTATGGATTTTTGTTCTCCTCTGAACAATGCGATATTTAAATTGCCATCCATTACTTTAATATAGTTTTCAATTTTGTTGAATTGATAACGTTCTTCAAGTAATTGTCTTTTTACTTTTTGCTCATCTGTTAATAATGCTTCACGAATAAAAGTCATTTTATTTAGTTCTTCATTAGGAAATTCATCATAAAAAATTTCCCAATATTCTTTTGGAGTGATTCTTTCTACTTTGTATTTATCTAAAATTCCATTTTTGAAAATGTTATCAAAAACCAAATCCATTTGGTCTCCTTCTGGTTTAAAATTCAAATTTAATATAACGAGAATTACTATAGTTATAAATGGTGGAAATAATTTTTTTACATATTTTGTAAGATATTGAAATTTAAATAATTAAATTTTTTAGAGTGATCGTAAATCAATGCTGTTTTAAGTTACTATTTAACTTTTAAGATTAGGTTTGCTAGCTGTACCTGGAAGGATTTCAAAATTTGCTTCAAATTTATCTAACATTGAATCTATTTGGGCAAGTATTTCTTTATCGCCTGTAACTATTAACTTTCCTTCTTTAATTTTTGCTTCAAAAGTACTTTTACCAGTAATTACATCTTCTAAATCAGCTCTATTTATTGTCATTGCTAAATGAGGATTGTCAGCTAAAAAACCTTTAATATTTGTTAATGAAGAATTGCTTAATTCAAGGACAAATTTTTCATTATTATCGGGTGTCGTTAAATTAATAATATAATTTTTCCCTTCTGCTTTTGCACTATTTAACCTAATTGCCATATAGTCGAACCAAAGCTCAGTTGGCATAGCAGCTATCATATCTGTACTTGTAGATTTTCCTTTTCCACCTGAAGGAATTCCTGTTCTGAGTTCTAGGGAAGCTGCTAAAAAACTATTTCTCAGGCTTGTGCTTTCTTGTTGATACCCAATTTGTTCAAATACATCAGCTAATAAATATTTAGCCTCAATATTTTGAGGCTGTGCATAAATTAATTTATTTAAAATTTCAGCTGCATAAAAATATTTTCCTTCATTAAACAATTGATTTGCTTTTAGAATTATTTTTTCAGATCCACCCATCATTTCAACATAAAGAGGAGCGGAATCTTTTGGAGATAAAGGTAACAAAGTTGTAGGATTTGCATCCCAATATCCAAGGTAACGATTGATCACCGCACGACTATTGTGAGCCACAGATCCATGATAACTTCTAGCTGCCCATTGATTTTGAAGACTTTTTGGTGGTTTATATTCATTTTGAATTTGATTTATTGTTACACCTTTGTTTGCTAAATTTAAAACTCCATTATTTAAATTTGCATACACATCTCGTTGCGCACGCATAAATTCTTGGATACGTGCATTACCCCATTTCGGCCAATTGTGCGATGCAAACATCACTTCTGCCTGTTTTCCATATTTATATAAAGATTCATTAATATGTTTTGACCAACTAAGTGCGTCTCTAACTAGCGCTCCTCTTAAAGTGTAGATATTATGAACAGTGCTAGTTATATTTTCAGCTGCCCAAAAGGCTTTCCATTCTGGAAAATAAATATTCATTTCAGCCGGAGCTTCTGTTCCTGGTGTATTTTGAAATTCTAATTTAACTCCATCTATTGTCATTGTTTCAAAATCGTTTGTAACTATATAATTTGGAGCGATTAATCCAACTGTGCCAGCTGAGGTCATTTTTCCTATGGCCTGATCAACATGCCCCCGTTCATTTCTTGGCAAATACAATCCGTATTGGTAAAACAGTCTTCTATTCATAACCGTACCGGCATACACATTTTCAGAAACAGCGGCTTCCATAAAACCTTTGGGAGCAATAACTTTAACGCTTCCATTTTTAGCGTCATTTTCATTAATTACGCCATGAACTCCGCCAAAATGATCACTATGTGAGTGTGAGTAAATGACTGCTTTTATGGGAAGAACACCGAAATAATGATTTAATAAATTAATTGCTGCTTGAGCTGTTTCTTTTGAGGTCAAGACATCAATTAATATCCAGCCATTTTGCGTTCTAATTGCAGTTAAATTTGCTAAATCATACCCTCTTACTTGATAAATTTTATTTGGCATGACTTCGAATAATCCATATTCCATATTGAGTATAGCTTGTCTATACAATGAAGGATGGATACTTCCTGTATTTGCAGATGTTTTTAGAAAATCATAAAAATGAAAATCCCAAATAATATTTCCATTATCTCCTTTTATAAACCTCTCACTTGGTTTTATTAATAAACCTTTCATAGATTCTTCAAAATCTCTTTTGTCATTAAAAGGCAATATTAATTTTTGTTGTTCTTGATAATTGATAGTGAAGTTTGATGGTGGCTTTGTTTGGTTATTAAATTTCGGGGGTTGGGAAGTTTTTTTATTTGTGCTTTTATTTTTTTTAATATTCAAGGTTTCTGGATAAGCAAAGCTTGGTATTATTAAAAAAGAATTTATGATTAATGGGGCTAATATAAATGGACAAAACTTTTTTAGCATAATTTCATTCCTTTAAATATTAAGCAATTAGTAAACAGAATTTATTACTTAATATAAAAAGCAAAAAAAAAACAATTAAATTATTATGTTGAACTTATTTTTTGGATTAAAATATTAAGTTCTTCTTTATTTTCAAAAAAAACTCTCAATTCACCTTGCCCTTGTTTGTTAAAAGAAATCCTGCAATGTAAATTAATTTTACTTTTAATTAAATTTTCAAATTTTATTGCTTCATTTAATTCTAATCTAGGATCTGTTTTAATCACTTTTCTTTTTTTTAATACACTCTTTTTTTTCATAATATTTAAATTTGGTTTTGTGCCTTGCCCTAACTCAATCATTTTTTTAACTTCTATCCTTAACTTTTTAAAGTTGTCTTTTTCACATTGTTTTCTTTTAGCTGCAAAAGTATCTATTAATACTTTTCTTGAAAATAATTCAGGGTAAGCTAGTATTTCCTGTTTTACAGAGTCTGGTATTCTTGCTAGCCAAATTGCACGACTGATTGTTTGAGGATTTTGTTTTACTTCGATTGCAATTTCTGGGACAGACTTGCCGCTTAAAAAAGCAGTTCTCCAAGATTCTCCCAAAGCAAAAAATCGAACACCTGAAAGTCTCGTAGACATGAGTTCTCCTTTTTTTATTAAAACTCATCTTTTTTTAATCTTTAAATTAAAAAAATCTAATAAAATAAACATTAAATAAAAATTTTGAGTTTTGAAAGAGATTTTTATAGATTTTTTTTCAGAAAATAAACTAAGTCTAAAATTAGACTAAAATAATGTTACTTTAATTTAGAGTTTACAAAATTTTATTTTTCCCTAATTAAACACAATTATTTAAATACTTTTTTATGATAGATATCCAAAATAAAAATAAATAAAAAAATTAGAATTTTTAAAATTATGTGATAAATTTATTTTATATAAATTTTATTTTTTAATGAAGGATAATATGGATATTAAAGACAATAAATTAAAACCTGTTCTAGGAACGTTTCAACTTTGGGGAATTGCAGTAGGTCTTGTAATTTCCGGAGAATATTTTGGATGGAGTTATGGTTGGGGAAGTGCAGGAACTTTAGGATTTTTAGTTACTTTTTTTCTGATTTCAAGTTTGTACTTTACTTTTATTTTTAGTTTTACCGAATTATCAACAGCAATTCCTCATGCTGGAGGACCATTTGCTTATGCAAAAAGAGCTTTTGGACCAATAGGTGGATATATAGCGGGATTTGCAACTCTAGTAGAATTTTTATTTGCACCGCCAGCTATTGCGTTGGCTATTGGAGCCTATCTAAATGTTCAATTTCCATCATTAGATCCAAAATGGATTGCTTGTTTTTGTTACTTTATTTTTACAATTTTAAATATATTAGGTGTTAGCATTGCGGCAAGTTTTGAACTGGTTGTAACTATATTTGCTATAATAGAATTGCTTATCTTTATGGGAGTTGTTCTTCCAGGATTTAAATTAGAAAATTTTATCAGTCATGGCTGGGCTGGTAGTGATCATTTTTCAATAACTAGTATCTCGGGTATATTAGCGGCGATACCTTTTGCAATTTGGTTCTTTTTAGCTATAGAAGGAGCTGCTATGGCAGCAGAAGAAGTTAAAAATCCAAGAAAAACTATCCCAAGGGCATTTATTTCTGGAATTATGACATTAATAATTTTAGCGCTTGGAGTTATGATTTTTGCAGGTGGTGTTGGCGATTGGCGGAAATTTGCAAACATAAATGATCCTTTACCAGAAGCAATGAAGGTTATTGTTGGAAACTCTAGTGGTTGGTTGCACATGCTTGTTTGGTTAGGATTATTTGGATTAATAGCCTCATTCCATGGAATAATAATGGGATACTCTCGCCAAATATTTGCGCTTTCGCGTGAAGGATATTTACCAAGTTTTTTGGCAAAAATACATCCTACTTTTAAAACTCCATACATAGCTATATTCATAGGAAGTATATTTGGTATTTTAGTTATTTTTAGTGATAATATAATAAAAATTCAAGGACAAACTTTAAGTGCAAGTATCGTTACAATGTCGGTGTTTGGTGCAATAATAATGTATATTATATCAATGATGTCATTATTAAAATTAAGAAAAAAAGAACCTGAACTAGAGCGCCCTTTTCAAGCACCTTTTTATCCTTATTTTCCAATAATAGCACTTATTTTGTCAATTATTAGTTTAATTTCAATGTTATATTTTAATTTGTATTTAGGTGTAATATTTTTTATTTTATGTATTGTATGTGGTTTTTATTCTCTATTTTTTTACAAAAGAAGATTGAAATTTGAGAATAGTAAAGAAGTTCAACTTAATTAATTTGAATGATTATTAAGAATTTTTTGATAAATTTCATTGGTTTCTTTTTCGCTTAAAGCAGTTTTTTGCGCATATAAAAATACTACTAAACTTGTAATAGCAATTACAATAAAGTCTAACTGCATAGAAATAATTCCTAATCCACCTTTATAAGTTCCCAAGTAAGAAACAATACCAGATAACAAAAGATAAAGTATTAACCAGCTAAAAGATTTTAAGGAGAGTGTTTCTTTGCGAGCGGATTTGCTTAAATAATGAGACATTATAAAAATAAAAATTCCTAAACCAACAGCAACAAAAAGTTTCCAAACCGTTTCCCAGCCAGTCCATTGCAACATAAGATTACAAACATAAAAAGATAAAAATGAAAGAAATTTTGGAAAAGGTAGTTTAAATGGCCTTGCTAAATTTGGAAGATTTTTTCTAAAAATAGGAAGACAAATAGGCCCACAAGCAAGCGAGAGAACAATAGCAGCGGATAAAAAAGCTATCATTGATTGCCAACCAGAAAAAGGGAGAAAAAATAACATCCCAATTAAAAAGTTAACAAGTATTGCAACCCAAGGAATTGAAAAGCGATTTACTTTAGAAAAAGCTTTAGGAGCATCGCCCTGGATGCTCATTGAATATAAAATTCTAGAAGAAGAAGCTACAAAGCCTACTGCAGTTCCAAATGGCGAAATAATGGCGTCGAAATATAGAACTTTCACCATAAATGCAAAACCTAAAGCTATAAATATACCTGCAAAAGGACCAGCGTCACCAGTAAAACTAATTTTATCCCAACCATTCGTAATGGCACTTGGATCAACCGATAAAATAAACCCAATTTGCAAAATAACATATAAAGCCATACTCGCTAGAATGGAGCCAAATAGAGCGAATGGTATTGATTTTTGTGGGTTTTTAGCTTCACCAGCAAGAAAAATTGCAGTTTGAAATCCAAAAAATGAAAAGCTAACTCCTCCAACAGAAATAGAAGATAGTAGACCATTAAATCCAAAAGGGAAAAATTCATGCGACGTTAAATTTTCTGGATGAATGTTAGAAGATAAAAGCAAAATAGCAACGCCTACTGGAATTATAAGCTTCCAAATAACGACAATTTTATTTGTTTCTGCCATAAATTTTACGCCAACTATATTGATAAAAGAAAGGACTGCCATTAACAAAGTAGCAAAAATAAGACCTTTGTTTGTTAGAGTGTCTATTCCATTTATTTTTTCCATCAAGTTTGGAACGTAATTAGAAGCGTATTGAAGGACAGCTTGTACCTCAATAGGTGCTACAACCATTGTCCATAGCCAAGTGATCCAAGCAAAAATGGCACCGGTCATTTTGCCGTGGCTTAGTAAAGAATAGGCTGTAGAACCACCACTTAAAGGTAGCATAGTAGATAATTCAGCAAACGATAAAGCAATAATACCAACGCAAAATCCACCTAATATCCAAGCAAGTATAGCGGCAGGGCCAGCAGATTGAGCTGTGTAAAAGGATCCAAAGAGCCAACCAGATCCAACCATAGAGCCTATAGATAAAAATAAAAGACTTGTTTTGGAAATATTTCGTTTAAGTTGCATATTTTTACTTTACCTTTTGAAAAGTTTGTAGAGTCTTTGGCTCACCATGTAGTAAGACTAAAGAGACTTTGATAGGCATGTATGCAATAAAATTCTTGGCCTGTCATCCAGTTTTTTTAATTTTTTTGTAACATATTATTTTAAGGTATAAATATGCTAAAAACTCTTAGTGCTAAAGTCACCGAACTTCATATAGGAGAAAGATTTGATGTAGTAGCTACACATCTCTTTCCTAATATAAGTAGAAAAAAGATTAAAAATATTATTGATTCTGGAGGGGCATATTTAAATAAAAAGAGAATAAAAATTGCTAAAACAGAAGTGAAAATTGGGGATAAAATAGAACTTTTTTGGGAAGAAAATAGCATAGATAATACTCAAAAAGGATCTATAAAGCAATTAAATATAAAAAATAATATCGAAATCAAAATAGATACTGAAACATTAATATTTGAAAACGAATCATTTTCTATTATTAATAAACCAGCTGGAGTTGCATCTCAAGCGACTCTAACTTCAAGTACTGATACAATTTTTCATTTGTTAAATAAAGTTTATCCGGAGAAGTTTGATTTAAAAAAAATGTTTCTAGTTCACAGATTAGATAAAGATACTTCTGGATTAATGATTATAGCAAAAAATTTAGAAGTCCAAAAGAAATTCGAAAATTTATTTAGGGATAAATTAATAGAAAAAAATTATTTAGCATTATGCTTTTCCAAGCCAAAACAGAATGAGGGAGAGTTAAATTTTCCAATTGCAAAAGACAGTAATAGAAAAAATTGTTACTTTGCAATAACTAATCCAAATTCTAAAAACAAAAATGCAAAAGAAGCTTTTACTAAATATAAATTATTACAGTACTATAATGATGCAAATATTTCTTTAGTATCTTGTTTTCCAAAAACAGGAAGAACTCATCAGATAAGAGTGCATTTAAATGCTATTGGTTGTCCAATATTGGGCGATAAAACTTATTCACAAAATATTTATGGTCATAAATATTATCAAATAGCTTTAAGGCATATGTTACATGCTTGTTATTTGAAATTTCAATTTGAAGGTCAGAATTTTGAATTTAATTTAGATCTACCGAAAGATTTTAAAAGTATAATAGAAACTATAGAAGCTGTTAAATAATTTTATAGCAGTATTATGTCATATAAGCTTGAAAATATTTTGAGATAGTTTTATCAAAAAAGAATCTTGATTCATTGTTTTGTAAAAAGCAATCGCTCTGCCAAGAGATACACAACTCAAAGGAGGATAGGCATGTCTTATAAATTGATTACTGTTCCACAAGGTGGAGCTCACATAAAAGCTGACGCTAATGGTAAAATTGAAGTTCCTGATAATCCAGTGATTCCTTATATTGAAGGTGATGGAACTGGTCCTGATATTTGGTATGCTTCTCAAATGGTTTTTGATGCTGCAGTTCAAAAAGCGTATGGCGGGAAAAAGAAAATACATTGGATGGAAGTACCTGCGGGAGAAAAATCATTTAATAAACATGGAAATTGGTTGCCAGATGAAACTATTGACGCCATTAAAGAGTTCAGAGTGGCAATCAAAGGTCCTCTTACAACTCCAGTTGGTGGTGGAATTCGTAGTTTGAACGTTGCATTAAGACAAATATTAGATCTTTATCAATGTGTTCGTCCTGTTAAGTGGTATACAAATGTTCCTTCTCCAGTTCGCGAGCCGCAAAAAGTTAATATGTGTATTTTTCGCGAAAATACAGAAGATATTTATGCAGGAATTGAATTTAAAGCTGGAACAGAAGAGCAAAAAAAATTACGTGAGTTTTTAGCTAATACTTTAGGAAAAAAAGTTCGTGAAGACTCAGGTTTAGGAATTAAACCAGTAAGTGAATTTGGTTCAAAGCGTTTAGTTAGAGCAGCTATTAATTATGCAATTAAAAACAAATGTAAAAGCGTTACTTTAGTTCATAAAGGTAACATAATGAAGTTCACAGAAGGTGCCTTCCGTGATTGGGGTTATGAAGTTGCTAAAACAGAATTTAGGGAGCATTGCGTCACATGGGAAGAATGTAATGGGAACGCTCCTGCTGGGAAAATTCTTGTCAAAGATGCTATTGCTGACAATATGTTCCAACAAGCTCTTTTACGTCCAGATGAATATGAAGTACTAGCTTGTACAAATTTAAATGGTGACTATTTATCGGACGCTCTTGCAGCACAAGTTGGCGGCTTAGGTATTGCTCCTGGAGCTAACATCGGTGATGGTTTTGCTCTTTTTGAAGCTACACATGGTACAGCGCCAAAATATGCAGGGCAGGATAAAGTGAACCCTGGTTCTGTTATTTTAAGTGGTAATATGATGTTCGAGTATCTTGGCTGGAACGAAGTTGTTACTTTAATTGAGAAAGCTTTTGAAAAAACTCTAGCGCAAAAAGTTGTAACTTACGATTTTGCTCGTCAATTGAGTGGTGCAAGAGAAGTTAAATGTTCTGAGTTTGCAAAAGCTATTATTTCTAATATGTAAAGTTTTTGTATTGAGGTCATTTGAAGTATATAAGTACAGTAAAAAGTGTTTATAGCAAGTATTCTCGTCTTTTGCCCTGGGCGAGTTTAATTTGGGGTATTGCTTCAAGCTTTTGGCTTACAAGAGATTATTCCAAAGCTTATCGTTTAGGGCTTTTCACTATTGCATTTTTTATTTTAATAATTTTAATGTCAACTTGGTATAGTTACATTACTAGAATTTCACAAAAAAATCAAAGTAACCTAAAAAAAATTCATATTAATATTCACAAACAAAAAGATTTATTTGAATTTGTGGGTCTTACTGTTACACAATATTTTATTCAATATATCTTTATGTTTTGCATTCCTTTTTTGTATTTTAGACAAGAATGGATTTGGTTGTTTTTTTGTTCATTTTTTGTTGGAATGACTTTATGGGATCCCTTTTGGATTCGTCTTTTTAAAATTCAATTATTTCGTTTGTTTTTAAGATTAATAGCAACTTGCATGGTATTTGGATTTCTGTATGCAGTTTTTTTTCCGCAATTCATAGATTATTACTATGTATGGTTTACTATTATTTGTTTTACAGTAATTTTTCCATGGAATTCTCTTTTTTTGAGAAATGAAATTAATATTCCTGAAATTGCAGCTTCATTTATATTAACAATTTTTATTGCAATACATTCCTTTGTTCCTCCTGAATATCAATTTCCAGTTATTTCAATATGGGTTGAAAATAGTAATTATTCTATAGATAAACCAGGCAATAAATCTTATGAACTAATTAAAGGAAATATTAAATCCAGAAAAGATTTTATTAGTACTTTAAATTCTGGAAAACAAATTTGTGCAATTTCTCCAATTATTGCTCCTGCAGGTTTTTACTCAAAAATATATCATGAGTGGTATATTGATGATCGATTTGTTGATAAAATTACTTTACCTTCAATATCTGGTTCAGATATCAATGAACAACACAGTACTTATTCTTGTAAAAAGTTTTTTTTAAATTTAAAAACTGTGAAAAAAATTACCACAAAAATTTATCTTAAAAATGGAATTTATGTAGGAAGGCAATTTTTAATAATTTCGGACTGAGCTTCTTCAAGCGCAAGTATATCTTTTTCTGAAATTTGATATCCTAAACTTGCGAGTAATTCAATATAAAGAGAAAAATCGTTAACTGCTTCTGCATATTCATCTTTAATTTCTTCACTAGTTAAATGTTTTTCTGTTAAAAAACATTCTAAGCCCTCTTTTGTACAAAGAGCTGCTAAAAGAATAGGTAAATGACCGATTGTGCTTCTACCAAACAATTTTTTTTCATATTCACGAATTTCATCTTGGATATTTGAACCAATTTCGTTTGTAATTTCTAGGCTTCGATGTGTTTGTTTCAACTGGCACTTAGCTGGGGAGTCTAAACTATTAAAAAACTCACATATTAAAGGTCGCATTGTGAATATTCCACAATGTCCTGAAAATTGATTACCATCTTCTTTAACAAAAAAGGGGCAAGGAGTTTTTAGGTTTAAAAACTTTTTTTGATCTTGATCTTTGAATGGTAATGTTCCTAAGTCTTTCGCAAAATCAAAATATTTGCTTGAATATTCAAACAGTTTTGCAGCTAAAGCTTGTAAATCATATCCTTCAGCCAGTAACCTATTTAAAAGGACAAATGCCTCACCTAAAGTAATTGGCACCATTGGAAAGTGACAACAAGCTCCGCAGCCTTTCGTACAAGTGATTTGTTCTTTCGGAAATTTTTGCGAAAAATTAGTCACTGCTAATTGAGCTTCACTTTGATAAGAATCATATTTATTAAGTACGTACGGTATTAATTTTTCTACTGCTGATTTATAGTCCATGATTCTACCCTCTATTAAAACATTTCCAAGTTCCATGTATGCTTTTTTGGGAGTGGATACAAGAGTTAAAGTAGTTATAATGTCAGTTAAGAGTTGTGAAAAGAAATGCGAGGATCGAAGGAATAGCTACAATTTGTCAAATAATTTTTGAGAAAATAAAAGTAACAAAGTTGCAACCAAAGGTTTGGCAGAACCAATTCATCACGATTTATAATATTTCCTGCAAATTTTTTTCAGAATTTTTTCCTACATTTTTTAAAACGAAGTCCAAAATTTAAGTGAACTTAAAATATATTTTCCTGTGCCAAAGGCTGGAAAAGGATAAGTTTCACTTCACTTCATTATTTTAAGATATTTTTTTAAATAACTAAATAAATATTTGGTAATCTTTGATTCTTAAAATAAATCTTTTTTAATATAAATACAATTTAATCCTTTTTAAGTAATTTAAATTTTTACAAATTATTGCATTTGAAAATTAACAAAAATTCATTTACTACTTTATCGACTATCTATCAGGAGAGATGTATAATGGATAAATTTATCGAAGTGATATTAGAAAATAAAATATATCTGATTCTTACTATAGTAACTTTAGTTATTATAACTGTAAGTGTTTCTTTTAATTCTTTCAAAAAAACAAAAAATAAAAGTATAAAAATAGTTCAAAAAAATAATATTGTTAATGGTAATATGGCTGGAAGAGATATAAGGAAATAGAAAATGTTAGAAAGTATAAAGCAAAAAAATAATACTGCTGGTAGGAATATTGTAGCAGGAAATATGGTTGAAAATAATTTTTTGATTAATTTAAATATACCAAAAGAAATTGAGGAAACCTCGGATGTTGAAATCAAGAAAAGTATATATAAATTTATGAAATTCTTAAAAAAAAATGAAGAAGAAAATGAATTAATTGGACTTGAAAAAAAGCTTATTGATGCGCATATGAATAGTTCAGTAAAAAGGGCATTAAAGAAAAAAGAAGAGGCTTTTACAATGTGTCTAATGAATTCATTACATCCAGAATTTATTATAAAAACTGCGCACTGCCTTTCTTTTATTGAATATGAATTTAGTAATAAAATAGAAAGTTTTTTTGATGAAAATGAAAATATAACTAGAAATGAAGAGAAAAGAAAAGGTATTAAAAAAATTCAGGATGAAGTAATCACTGACTGTAATAAAATCTATAATTTTTTTGATTTTGGAGATATTGAGGGTTTACTCTTTATGCTTGCAGGACATTGTCATATTAAGTGGGTGCCATGATTATCTATCATAAAGCTTTAGATCCGTATCATTGTTACTATCGTTTTTTATTTTACAGCCATTCTTTAAAGGTTAATAGCGTAGACTTCGATAGATTGAGGCTAATGGATTTTTACTACTTATTTCCAAGTCTTCTCCACGATTTTGATAAAAAAAATTCAAAGAAAAAGAAAAAAAAATTTCCAGAACAATTTGAAAATTTAGAACTAAAAATTCAAATATTTTTTAATCTCTTGCCTATTCAAAAGCAAGCATTAGGATATTTATTTTCTGACGGTTATTATAATTTAAATAATTATTTAAATAGTAATGAAATTGTTCTAGAAAAAGAAATTGAACCAGAAATTTTGGATTTATTTTTAAAAGAAAAAATTGGAAAAGAAACTTGGATTGAGTTATTTTTCAAATATTTCAAAAATTATGAGTTAAAAAAGATAAAAAAACTATCAAAATTAATGGATACAAAAAATGTTATATAGTCCTTCCATATTTATAAAACAATTAAAGCTGTATGCAGGTGTGAAACCTGCATACGATCAAAAGTTTGATTATGGTCTTAATATTATAAGAAGTAAAGATAATTCTACAGGTAAGTCTAGTATTCTAAATTTTATATATTATATTTTAGGTGGAGACATTTACAGTTGGACAAATGCGGCACATGAGATTGATTATGGTCTTATGGAAGTAGAGTTAAATGGAGATATTTATACACTTTTGCGGAACAAGAATAAAGAAGAAGAAGCTGTGTCTATTTTTAACAGCCCTTTAATTGAGGTTGAAAAAAATATAGATATAAGATTTTATAGTACTAAAAGCATAGATAATTTTAATGAGCTTTATAGTAATTATATTTTTGAAAAATTAAATATTCCTAACGTTGCAATAAATGAAAACAGAAATTTAAAGTTTCAAGATCTTCTTGGTTTATTATATTCAGATCAAGATACATCTGTGTATTCTATCTTTAAGAATTCAGAAAAAAGCAATGAAGCAATAAGAAAAATAATTTCTGAAATTTTTATATTTTCAAAAGACACTGATTATTTAAAAAAACTAAATTTATTAGCAGAAGCTAAAAAAGAATATGCAAAATATAATAATAACATTAATGTTCAAAATGATAATTTGAGTGGATTAAAGTTAATGCATTTTAATGAAGAAAAATTAATAATTGCAAATAAAAAGGAAGAAATTAATAAAGAGATATTTGAATTAAGTAATATTACAAAGATTAAAAAAAATAAGAATTTGGACAATGAAATTCTAACTATTATGGAAATAGGTGAAATTGGAAGTAATGAAATAGATAAAATTCAAAATAAAATAATTTCTTTAAGAGAAGAACTACAATTAGTTAAACAACAAATTCGAGAAAAGGAAATATACTTGAAAGAGTCAACTGCCTTTTTGGAGGCTTTGAAAGATAGACAAAATGCAATTAATACTTCACTTATTGTGTCAAAAAAAATTGAAAATATTGAGTATAAATTTTGTCCTTCATGTTTCTCAAACAATATATCTAATAATTTTGAAAAAGATTGTTGTTACCTATGTAAAAATAAAATTGATAGAAATGTAAGAAAATACAGCAGAAATAAAGCTTTACAAGAAATTGAATTTCAAGAAAAAGAATCAAAAGAATTATTTTCAGACATGCAAAAAGCTAAGAAACATCTTGAAGAAAAAAAAATAAACATAAATAAAGAAATAAAAGAATTAGAAAAAAGATTTAAAAACATATATGAAATTTCTGATGTTAAAAGTGCTGAAAGAGATCAGAAATTAATTGAATTAGGAATAAGTCAATCAAAATTAAAAGAATTAGAATATATAGAGGGCTATGAAAAAGACATCCAAAAAATGATAATTATTAAAGAAGAATTAAAAGTAAAAATGCAACAAATTCAGAATGATATTAGACAGATAGAGGATAGTGGATTAAAAAATGAGTATTTAAGATTTATTGAAAATTCTATGAGAAAAATTCTGAAAGAAGATGCAAAGGTGGATGGTACTTTTAACTCTATTAGTGATATTAATGTTTACTTTGATAAAAATAGAATTAATATTAATAGCAGTAAAATTTCAGCTAGTTCACAAGTTATTCTAAAAAATGCTTTGCATTTGGCTATATTTGAATTGTCGCTAAAATATCCGAGTGTTTTATATCCGAGACTGTTATTACTCGATAATATTGATGACAAGGGCATGACCTCTAGTAGGAGTCAAAATTTTCAACGAATTATGAAAACATTAAGCCAGAAGTATGATGTCAAGCATCAAATCATTCTTACAACAACACAAATAGCTGAGGAGCTTGATAACACTAGCTGTTGCATTGGCGATGTTTATACTGCAAGTAATAAAACTTTAACTTTATAGTTAATAATAGCTAAGAATTGTCAAAAGATATGTGAGTATTGAAGAAATTGCTCCAAATATTTAAATAATTTATGCGAAAAAAAGTATTAAAGGAGGTAACAATTAATTGGCTGAACCAACTCATCACCATTGGCCTCACTTCTTATAAATAATTTTATCAACTTTTAACTGGCATTTATATTTACAAAATATTTTTAAAAAATGCTTTCAAAAAAATCTCCCATGACTTGGAATAGTCAATATAATAGGCTCATTTTCGGTAACAATAATAGAGTGCTCAAATTGTGCTGCTCTTTTATTTTTCTCGATAAATAAAGTCCAGCCATCTTTGTCCTCTTTTGCATATTTAGCACCGTTGGACAAAAAAGGTTCCACGGTTATTACTTGGCCATTTTGAAGTATTCTGCGATCATTTTTATCAAAATAAGGGGCAATAAATTTAGGCTCTTCATGTAAGGATAGACCAACTCCATGGCTGCCTAAGTTTTCAATGATGGTGAAATTTTTTTCTTTAGCTATTTTCTCAATGGCAGAACCAATATTTGAAATTTTTGCACCAGCTTTAATACTATTAATTCCTGCATACATGGCTGCAATTGTTGCTTGGCATAGTTTAATCATATTTAAATCATTATTTTCATCAATGATAAATGATCCGCCTGTATCAGCAAAAAAACCATCTAACTCTGCTGATACATCGATATTAATTAAATCACCGGATTTTATTATGTTACTTGATGGTATACCATGTGCAATATGATGATTAATAGAAATGCATGTTGCACCTGGAAAATTATACATCAATTGGGGAGCGGATTTTGCATTATTTTTTTTTAAAAACTCTGAACCTATTTCATCTAATTCTAAGGTAGTCATTCCCGCGCGAGCCATACTTTTCATATAAACAAGAGTATCAGCAACAATTGTACCGATTTTTTGCAATTTTTTTACTTCTTCATCCGTCTTAACGATCATAAAAAACCTTTAATATTAGTGTATTTATATTAATTGGAAACACTATATAATATGTTATACATTGAAAATTGAAGATTTCTAATAAATAAAATAAAATTTCAAAGGTTTTTAATAGCTGTCATAAAATGAGGCATATATTTATGAAAGTACGTTCTAGACTGTACATTTTGCTAGTATGGATTATTTTCGCAGTATTTATTGTTATTTCTGGCACATGGATTGAAACACATATTGTTAAAGATGGTGCTTTTTTTGGAAACAAATTTTTTGGAAGTTCATTTTTTTTGTTTTTTTCAGCTGTAAATATTAACGTTATTTTGCTGTTACTCTTTGTATTTTTAACTTTTAGAAGCGGTGTTAAGTTAATTGTCGATAATTCACATGGGGCATTTGGAAGTAAATTAAATACTAAATTAGTAACTGCATTTTTATTTTTTGCTTTGCTACCAACTGTGGTTTTACTATATGTATCAACAAAATTTGTTAATACGAATTTTGAAAAACTATTACCTTCAAACTTTGTTGAAGCTACAGAAGAAACATTGAATAGTGAAGCGACTTATCAAAATCAAATATTATCATTATTTTCTTCACAAAATCCAACTAAAGACAACTTAACAACTTTTGATTTTGTGCGTGAGTTAAAAAAGGAAAAGTATCTTTATCTATCTGAAAAAGACCAAAAAAATTCAAACAAGATTGAAAATATAATAGAAGAAAAAAAATATGACATTGGGGCTAAAGCAAGCTGGTTTGAATTTGATAAGGAAAGAATGATATTAATTAAAGCAAATTCTACATACATATTTGGGATTATTTCTCCTAAAATGTTGCATCCTCAATGGTTATTACTTAAATCTGAATATCCTGAGTCGCATAGTGCTGCAAAAATTTTGAAATTATCATACTATGTTATGCTTGGCGTAATTACTTTACTTATTATTTTTTCTGCGACTTGGTTAGGATTTACAATTGCAAGAGAAATAACAGTTCCTATGCAAATATTATCAAAAGCTACAGAAAGTCTTGCACATGGAAATTATTCAGTAAAAATTGATGATATAGTCTCTGATGATGAAATGGGAAAATTAGCTTTAAGTTTTCGTTCGATGGTTTCTGATTTAAAAATTGAAAAAGAAAGAGCTGATATATTTTCAGCAGAGTTAAAAAGAAAAGCAGATGAATTATTAATAAAGTCTGAATATAATGAAATATTATTGCGAAATATTAATGCTGCTGTTATTGCATTAGATGAAGAATTAAATATTGAAACTTGGAATAATAGAGCTGAAAATTTATTTAATTTTAAAGAATATGAAGTTTTAGGAAAAAAGATTTACGATATTGTTAATATCAATTTTTATGAAAAAGCTCTTTTAAATCCTTTGTCAGAACTATCTAATGCAGCTCATAAAAGGATTGCAATTGAATGGGCGGGAAAAATATTTGAAGTTGAATATCAGCTGCAAATTCTTTTAAGTGGATTAGTTTCATCAAGAGGGAAAATCTTTAAAATAATATTTATTAATGACATAACAGAATTAGCTAAAGTGCAAAGAATGGTGGCTTGGCGTGATGTTGCACGAAGAGTGGCTCACGAAATAAAAAATCCTTTAACACCTATTAAACTAGGAGCTCAAAGAATTGAAAAAAGGTTTTCACAACATTTTAAAGGAGATGAAAAAGATATATTTCAAGAAACAGTCAAGATTATTCTTCAAAGTTCAGAAAGTATCAGAATACTAGTAGATGAATTTATCAAGTTTTCTCGAATGCCGCATTCATATCTCGAAGAAGGTAACATCGTTGAAACAGTTTACATGGCTATGCGAGGATTTGTCGGCAATCAAGAAAATGTACCAATGGTATTTGAAGCGAATATAAATTCAAACCATATTTTGTTAAGAAATGAAGAAAGAATAGCTAATTTACCAATAATTCACAGTAAATTTGATCGTGATCAAATAGTTAGATTGTTCGTTAATTTAATTTCAAATGCAGTAACTGTATCATCAGAAGAAAAATCTCCTGTTGTTATCTCTATTACGAGCAAACCTCATCAAACTTTTGTCAAAATTCAAGTGAAGGACAATGGAGCTGGTTTATCCAATGAAGTACTATCAAAACTATTTGAACCATACTTCAGTACAAAAAAAACAGGTACTGGATTGGGTCTTGTAATAGCAAAACAAATTGTTGATGAACATAATGGCAAAATATATGTTGAAGAAAACCTACCAAAAGGTACAGTGTTTACCGTTGAAATCCCAAAACAAGGGAGTCAATTTGAATAAGGATAATCATTTTGAATACTAGTCAAATTTCAGGAAAAATACTTGTTATAGATGATGAAAAAGACATTTGTTCCACTTTGTCAGGTATTTTGAGTGATGAGGGATATAAAGTAATTAGTGCAAATACTGCAGAAAATGGGTTAAAACTTGCCAAAAGAGAGCTCCCTGATGTCTGTTTTCTTGATGTTTGGCTCCCTGATTCTGAAGGTACAGAAACTTTAGAGAAACTGAGAAATATAAATCCAGATTTATATATAATAATGATGAGTGGGCATGCGAATATTGAAACCGCTGTGAAATGTACACGTCTTGGCGCTACTGACTTCATTGAAAAGCCTTTAAGCCTTGAAAAGGTTCTTCTAAATGTACAAAATATCTTGCATTTAAAAGACTTAAAATTTGAAAATCAAAATCTAAAAAACAGAGTAGAAAGAAAGTATACTCTTTTAGGAACATCACAAGCTTTAAAAGATATAATATCAACTGTAGAAATGGTTGCTAATCGTAACACTACTATTTTAATTACTGGTGAAAATGGAACTGGAAAAGAAAATGTAGCCAGGTTAATTCATCAAAAATCAGCAAGGTCAGCAAAGCCTTTTATTGCAATAAATTGTGCTGCAATTCCAGATGAATTGATTGAAAGTGAATTATTTGGGCATGAAAAGGGAGCATTCACAGGCGCGCATACTGCAAAAAGAGGAAAGTTTGAGCTTGCGCATAATGGAACATTATTTTTAGATGAAATAGGTGACATGAGTTTAAAAACTCAAAGTAAACTTCTTCGAGCACTTCAAGAACAAAAAATTGAAAGAGTTGGCTCGGATGAAACAATCACTGTTGATACTAGAATTATTGCCGCAACCAATAAAAATTTAGAAGAAGAAATAAAAAAAGGAAATTTTCGAGAAGATTTATATTATCGAATAAATGTTATTCCAATAATATTGCCACCATTAAGACAAAGAAAAGAAGATATTGAATTAATTTCTTCACATTATTTATCTCTATTTTCTGCTGAAAATAGTATTAAAAATAAGAAACTTTCACCTGGTGCGGTTCAAATATTAAAATCCTATTCTTGGCCTGGAAATGTCCGTGAATTGAAAAATATAATGGAAAGACTTTCTATTATGGTTTCAGCTGATATCATTGAGCCGCAGCATTTACCTTATCCAATTAGTAATATAAAATATGAAAAAAATGAAGAGTTTGAAAATCTGTTTTTATCAAGCGATTATAAAGAAGCAAGAGCAAAATTCGAAAAAATATATATTCAAAGGAAATTAGAAGAATTTGACGGAAATGTTTCAAGAACAGCTGATGCAATGGGTATGGAAAGAAGTCATTTATATAGAAAAATGAAGCAATTAGAACTTATAAATGAGAGCGAAAAAAATACTGAGGAGGAAAAATTGAATGAAAACTGCAATTAAAGTAATCACTCTTTTTTTTATATCAGTATTAGCGATATATTTTTTATACAATAATAATATATTAGATCTAAATTCATTAAAGAATGCTTTTTATGAGCATAAAAAATTAATTTTATTAATTGCTATTCTACAAGTTATAAATTGTTTTTTAATGACTGCACGTTACTTCAGTATTTTAAAGATATTTAAAGTAAAGACGGATTTTCATAACGTAACAGCTGCTACTTTTGTAAGTAACGGTTTAGGACAATGGTTGCCTGGTTCAATGGCTTTTATTGAAGTTATTAGAATAGGATTAATGTTGGGAGCTGATAAGTATAATTTTTTAAATAAGAAAGAAAAAAAATTAGAAGGTGATAAAGAAATTAATTCGAATTCTTTTTTAGTAGAGAAGAATTTAAATGAACTTTCATTAAAGTCTAAACTTTTAGCAATTTCAATAATGGATAGAATTATTGGTATTCTTGTTATGTTAGGTTTTGGTATTATTTTTTTATTAAAAGAAATAATCTTTATGAAAAATACAATTCATTTAGAGTTAATTTTCTATTTTTCTTTTTCTATTTTTCTTTTTCTATTTTTAGTTGCCCTTCCTTTTATTTCAAGAATATTATTCATAAGGAAATTAATTACTAGAATTGAGAGAATTTTAATTACTCCTATAAAAGCTAAGTTGATAAAAAAAGTACTTAAAAAATGTTTTGAAGAGATTAATTCTCTTCTTGATGCAATCGCGCTAGGGAGTAAAAAAATTGCTTCATTTGGAGTACCAATTATTTTTAGCTGTTTTTCAGTCCTATCTTTAGTATTTTCTTTTTATTTCAGTGCCAAAGCAATTTCAGCTAATCTTCCTTTGCAAGTAATTTTTGCAGTATTACCAATGCTAAGTCTTGCTTCATTGATACCAATGGGGCTTGCTGGAATGGGTGGAATGCAAATAGTTAGTGTACTATTGTTTTCCATATTTGCTGTTTCCTCAAATACGGCCAGTTCGGCTCAGTTATTGCAGACTGCAGTCAATTTGTTGTCAATTTCTTGTGTAGGTCTCTTTTTTGCCCGTTTGAGTGCCAAACAAATTCATGCGATAATACAAGCAAAGAAAAATGCAAATTTACTCGCCAAAAGAAATATGTCTGACATAACAGACATTTAAATAGTAAAAAAATTTTATCTTTTTCAAGATTTTTGAATTATTTTGTGATATAATACTGAAGTCCTAGCTTGTTGCCCAATACTGCTGCTGAATTCTCTAACTATCGAATAATAGGTTAGTTTATTTCTAATAGCACTATCAAGCTAAGATTATGATATTAAAGACATTTATTTCTTTGAAAGGAGGTGGCAAATGCAAGGAAAAATCTATGATAATTCGTTTATCTCAACAATAGATTATCAAAAAGTTGAGGGGCTTCGAAAAGTATATGAGTGGATTCAGCTCCATACTGAGCTTTGCCATCTATATGCTAATATTAAAAGTAGTTCAGAAAAAGAAATTTTAAAGATAAAAGTAGATGAGTCTTTTCTTAAAGGAAAAGAGCTTATGGACGAAGTATTTCATGCAGAAGAAAGTCGGGATAGAAAAACTTATATACCTTTGTCTGGGATGAATCGTTTCGCTAGTAATAGTGAAGATAGTTTAACCTTATCCAGAAGAGATTTGTTAACTAATTTAGGTAAATCTGAAGTCCCAGCGTTAACTAATGTAAAAAAGGCTCCATTACCTAGTAGAACTTATTTAAAAAAGAAATAATAAAATTGAATGATCAATTATTAAAGGTTTGTGTATGGTTTTTATACAAGCCTTTTTTTTGATCATGAATTCAAATATATCTTTTAAGTCTTTTTTAGATTGGAAGATATATGATAAAAATAATTCAGTTTTCAGTACTTTTTCTTTTGTTTTTACTAATAATATTTCTTTTTTTTAAAATAAAACAAATTCCGAATTCTGTAAATAAAAAAAACCATTATTTAAGCCAAAGTATGTTAAAAAAATATAAATATGAATTGTATGTAAAAAACTCTTCCTGGAGTTTTTTGTCATCACTGGATAAGCTTCAAATTGGTGAATTTTATAATTTAATAGAATTTATAGATAACTCTGAAAAATGTTATTTAGGTATATTTTATTTAAGGAAATTTGATGATAGTGGAATTTATTTTCGCTCTGAAAAAAAAATTGGTGAATCAAAGTTACTAAAATTTTCTCAAGTTTATAATAAAACTTTGCAAACTAAAATTTTTTCAAGCAATTCAATATCTACAGAGAATTTGTTACTTTCAGATTGCACAAATTGGGTCAAATATTAAAATGAAAATCTTCTTAACTTTTATTTTAATAATTTTTGAACTTAATGTTTTATCAAAAGATAGTTTTGATAATTATATAACTTTAAAAATGGGCTCAAAATTTTGTATTTCAAACAAAAAAATATTAGAAATAAAAAATTTATCGGATGAAGTATTAAGCATTAAAAACAATATTCTAAATAATAAAATTTGTATTTATCCTGTAAAAATTGGGAATGGATATTTAGAATTACTACTCTCTGATGGAAGAAAAAGATTAAATCTTGTTATTCAAATTTTGCCAAATAAAAAAGAAAAAAATATTCCTCCTAAAAATAGAGGTGGAAATTCAAAAATAACTATATTTGATAAGAATTTAAAGAAAAAATATGTGATTGATGGATGGAAGTAATATTAATTAAATAATTAATATTACTAAACTTAATTTTATAAGCAACTTTTAAACTACATACTTGCGTTGTGCTCAAGCAATTGATACTTTTAAGAGTTCAGTATTTTGGCACATTTAACTCTGAGGTGCTTTGGTGTTTGGTTTTAGTAGTGGTGAATTGCTTCTTATAGCTTTAATTGCTTTATTATTGTTTGGTAATGATAAATTGCCAGAAAATATGAAAAAAATGATAAAAGGCTTAAATCAAGCAAAAAAAGTGGCAAAAGATGTTCAAGATTCTTGGCATGAAGTCAAAATTGATGTTCAAAGAAGCATTATGCTAGAAGAAGAATCAAATCAAATTAAGCAATTAATAAATGACTCCGCCGTTGAGGATACAAATCATATAGATATTCAAGGAAAACAAATAAATCATCTAGTTTCTCAGGAAGATCTAGATAGTCACTTCTCTAATTTTGAAAAAAATCAAGAAAATAATTTAGTAAATGCAAGCAACATTGAACTAAGCAATAATGAAGATGCTCATTTTCCTGAGCATTCTTATGTCTCAGCTAAAGAATATGCTAATTCTACTCATTTTGTTGGTCCAAGGTTATAATATTCTCCGCTCTTTTTATTATTTTCAATTCCAAAAAGTAATACGAATTCTTAGTTCAAAAAAATGACTCATAAGTACAATTATGGGCATATTTTTCCGATGCAAAAATGTTTATTTAACTTTTTTAGGAATTTTTATGCGGAGTATTCTATTTATTATTTCAGTAATTTTGATAATAGGATTAATTTTCTATTTTCTAATTTCTTTGAAAAAAAGTTATTATATGAAAAGAAAAAAATTAAGATTCTGGGTATTTAAAAGAAGAATAATGAGTATAAAAAATTTTGAAAATCTTTCTGAAATGATTTCTCGTGATATATTAGAAGCCCTTAGAGCTGGAAATCATATGCATATTCAAGCTAAAGCACTGTTGCCTTTATTACTTGATGTCAGAAAAACAGGTGAAAAATTGTTATCACAACAACATTTCTATCATATTATTTTATTTCCGTCAGGAGAAAGCCGAATAAGAAAGAAGGTAGAAAGATTGATTCAAATAGAAAAATTGTTAAAGTCCCTACCTAAACAAAGCATTTCATATGAAAATATTCATGAAAGGCTATAATTTGATAAGGATAATAATTATTTATGGAAAATGTAGTTAATTTTCCCACAAGAATGAAAAGAAAATCAGATGAAGTTTGGTATTGTCGTGAATATTGGAGTGGTGATTCTAGAGATGGCCAATTTATAAATGGAGATGGATATCACTATTTTGAAATGATTGGTGATGGTGTTGTCCAAAAAGCTTATGAATACTATGAAAATGATGAAGGCGAAGAGAAAGTAACACCCACTCCTGAACTAGTTGGAATTAATTGGTTTGAATTTTTTGGATTTGAAGACGAAGAACTCTTAGAAATTGTCAAAGAGCATGAATTTTATCATATAGAACAACTAGTTAAAAAGACTTCTTAGGAACCCTTGCCATCTAATAAATGAGCATTAGATTTCTACAAAACGAGGCTCTTTAGTTTTCGTTATAATTTGGAGAAACTAATGAAATATTATGAAATTCTTGGGGTTAGCAAGAATGCGAGCTCAGATGAAATAAAAAAAGCCTATCGAAAAATGGCTATGCAATATCACCCTGATAGAAATCCTGGAAATAAAGCTGCTGAGGACAAATTTAAAGAAATGTCTGAAGCCTATGCAGTTCTTTCTGATCCTGAAAAAAAGAAGCAATACGATATGTTAGGAGATGCTAGATTCTCTCAACAACAAGGTTCAGGTTTTCAAGAAGATATTTTTAGAAATATGGATTTCGATAGTATTTTTAGGGAAATGGGATTTTCTGGCTTTGGTGGTTTTGGTTCAAATGGAAAATTTGGAGGTTTTGGAGGATTTGGTAGAAATCAGCAGCAGAAAACCGGTGCGCGAAAAGCAAATTATCGCAATACAGAGCCAGAGGATTACTCACGCTTTGATCTTGAACACGATTTAGAAATCGGTTTTATGGATGCCTATAACGGCTCAGAAAGATATGTAAGCTTTGCTTTGAGCAATGGTGAAAATATTTCAACTAGAATTAAAGTTCCAGCTGGTATTGAAACTGGAAAAAAATTAAGAGTCAAAGGACATGGAAGAATGGCTCCCGATGGAAACAAAGGAGACTTGTATCTCAGCGTTAAAGTTATGCCACATCCCGATTTTACAAGACTAGAAAATGATATTGAAGTTGAAACAAAAACTCCATTTAGTTTGTTATGCCTAGGTGGAGTATTAGATGTTCAAACTCCTGTAGGAGTTAAACAAATTAAAATAAGACCAGGAATGCAAAACGGAATAAAGGTTAGATTGAAAGGTTTAGGATTTCCAGTTATGGGATCAGCGACTGAGCGTGGAGATTTATACGCAGTGATTTCTGTAAAAGTTCCTACTCAAGAAGAAGTAAATGATGAAAATAGAGAGCTTTTTGAAAAATTACAAAAAGCTGGTTTTTAAACACAGTTTTTGTTAGAGTTTTTTCTTAATTGATATTAATAGATATCATTATTTAAAAAATTATGAAAAGGATTTTAAATGAGCATAAAGTACGTCATAAATAGAGATTTGGATCAAGTAAAAAGCGAGCTTACAAAACTTATAGCGTCTGAAATAAAAAAAGATTATGTAAAAACTTCATGGGAAAATAATCAATTAATAATTAAAATTGAAAAAATGGGTTCTAGTGTTATTTGTATTGCACTTAAAAATGAAAATGGTAAAGTTCACATTTGTGAAGAAAGCAGGAAAATTGCTTTCACACATAAACCATTTGCTGGTGAAGTAGAAAAAATGGTAGCAGATATTCTTGGCAATAAGCTAGGAGCTCAGAGGGCTTAATTCGTTTGAGTCTTAATAAACTTAATTTTAAGTTGAATGTACTTAAATCAACTACAATAGGAATTATTGCAGTTGTAAGTGTTTCTTGCTCTACAGTAGCGATAAATAATCCCTCTAAAATTTTAAAAAATAAATTAGAAAAAATTTTAGAGTCAAATTTGTCTGAAGAAGATATAGAATTCCTTCAAGATTTTGATTCTGTTAATTTAGCATTTGCGAAAATTTCTGAAAGTAAATTTGATAGTGCAAATGAAATCGCTCAGAAAATATTATATAAACCCAATCTTTCAATTTCATTATATAAATATGCTTTCAAAGCTTATACAATTTCTAGTTTATTAAATGAATCAAAATATCCAAAAAAGGATAATATAATTAAAAATTTTGATTTTAATTCATTTCAAGATAAGCAATGTTCGCAATTGTGTGACAGTCCTGGTTGGAAAGTATTAGTTAAAAATGAAGTTATTATTTTTTCTTTAAATGGATATAATGATATTGTTTTATCAGATGATATATTTGCTTTAATAAAACAAGAAAAACCAATATTATCAATTGATCCTATTTTTTTAGGATTTAAACAAATAAATTTCCAGAATGTTTCGTTTCAAACAAGTCCAAATTTAATTTTGGGCAATGAATTACAAATTGATCTTGATGAAAAAATTGCGTTATCTTATTTCCTGCATGGTGAATTTACTAAATCGATTGAATTATTTACGAAATTACTAGCTAAAACAAGTGATATTTCTTTTAGATCTTTTTGTTACTATTGGATAGGAAGATCCTATTCAGCCTTAAGTAATTTTGCTGAGGCCAAAAAATATTACTATTTATCAGGAAATGAAAATCCATTGGGATTATATGATGCTTTATCGGGACAAATGCTAAATAATATTTCAGGTAGGGCTTCAACTATAGAATCATCTCCTTTTCTCCATAATTGGGAATTTGAGAAAAATAAGTGGATAAAATATCAATTTAATGAAAAAGATAATTCAGAGATAATTATTGGATTAAAATATGCAATATTAAGCCTTACTAAATTAAAATTAGATTATAATGTAAATGATATTGAAACAATGCAAAAGGTTTTTAAAAATGAAAAATCATTAGAAAAATTGATTTTAAACGATGAAATTAGTTGGCTTACTAAAACATGGGAAAATAAATTTAGTTTAAATTCAAGTAATGAAAATAAAAAGATTATTAGCAATAATATTACTTGGCTTAATTATGTAGTTGGAAATTATCTTCAAGCTATATTGTTAATATCAAAGATAAAAGACACCCTTGATCCATTAAGCGAACAAAACAATTTTTTGTATTTTCTTTTTTATCCTCAGTTTTATAAAGAGCAAATGCTAAAAGCAAATAATAGTTGCCATGTGGATCCTGATTTAATGTATGCAATATTCAGACAAGAAGGTTTTTTTCAAAGTGAAGTTATTTCTGATGATGTAGCTATTCAAAAAGTTTGTAATTTAAAATATATCATGGATAGATATAAAAATAATATTGTTAATACTTTAAGTGCTTATAGAGCTGGCACAGAGCTTACAGATATATGGCTAAATGAAAATGTTAAAATTAATGATGATCCTATTTTTATGGAATATATACCAGATTCAAAAATAAAAGAATTTGTCCAAGGAGTAATGAAAAACTATTATAATTTTAAATGGATTTATTATAACAGAAATTAATTTTTTGACAAATTTATGACGTTTATTTTTTAAAAATTATTTAAGTTATAATGAAATTAAATTTATTTTTTGGAAGTTCATAATGCATGTTTCTAAATTACTAATTGTTGATGATTCTAGATCTGTTCTTGCATTCATCTTGGATTTTTTTCTTGATGATGAAAATTATGAGGTTTTCACTGCTGAAAATGGAAAAGTTGCTTTAGAAGTATTTGAAGATGAAAAAGATATTGAATGCATAATTATGGACTGGGAAATGCCTGTAATGAGTGGATTGGAAACATTAGTAGAAATAAAAAAAATAAATCCCAAAATGTCTGTTATAGTTATGAGTGCAAAAAATGGTGTTTCCGATGTGCAAAAAATGCTTTCTTATGGAGCGAATGATTTCATTATTAAACCATTTACGAGAGAAATTTTTTTAGATAAAGTTAAAGCTGTTCTTGAAAAGAAGAAAAATTCTTAGTTTTTTAATCACAATAAATTAACTTAATATCTTAAATATGAAGGACTTTATGGCTTGGGTATATCTTTTTATTGCTGGAGTATTTGAAATCGTCTGGGCTTTATCTCTTAAAAATATTGATGGGTTAAACAAAGTTTCTCCAATTTTAATTACAATAGTAGGTATGGCAATAAGTTTTTTCTTTTTATCTCTTTCATTAAAATCACTTCCTGTTGGAACAGCTTATGCAATTTGGACAGGAATTGGAGCAGTCGGCGTTGCTTTGTTTGGTATTTTATTTTATTCAGAACCAATAAATTTTAGTAGAGTATTTTGTTTATTATTAATAGTTATAGGTATTCTTGGATTGAAACTATCTTCGCCTACTCACTAAATTAATAGTTTTATTTAAAATTATCTAATGAAAATGGATATTTTTCTTTTTGGATAATATGTTTTGCAATATTTCTAATACTATCATCATGGTTTGCTTTTAAATTATAAACACTTTGATTTATTCTTGCTTTTGCGTCTCGAATAATTAATTTTGCCATAGATAGTTCAACATCATTTTTTTCAGGTCCACCATGCTTTTCTAGTACAGAATTAATTCGACTAAGAACTGCTGATATTACATAAGTATCAATAGCGATATCAGCTAGACGAGCTAATTGAAGTTGTTCATCAATAAGTTTGTGCCCATAATTGCGGATAAGTTTTGAAGCTGAAGTTGCTAATGCATGAGTTGCCGAAGATAATCGTTCGCATTCTTTTTCAAGAGCTGGATGAAAGCCTTCTAGTTTTTCTGCCATTACACTCTTTTTTACTTCGCTAAAAGCAAATTCGGAAATAAACCCAATTTTTTCAATAGCAGAATTTAAAAAATCAAGATTCTTTGGACTCTGTAAAGATTGCAATTCTTTTCCTAATCTTTGATATTGATTTGCTGTTTCTTTTAATCCGGTCATTGCAATAAATAATCTTAAAATTTCATTTGTTCCTTCAAAGATAAGGCCAATTCTTCCATCTCGTAATTTTCTTTCAATTCCATATTCAACCATATAACCATTACCGCCATGAATTTGCATTGCAGTATTGATAGTCTTCCAGCCAACTTCAGTGACAAAAACTTTACAAATAGCAGCTTCTATACTGTAATCTGTATCACCAGCATCAACCAAACTTGTTGCAAAATAAGTAGTAGCTTCAGAAGCGTATATATGCATCGTCATTTCAGTAAGCATTTGTTGGATAAGACCGAAATCAGAAATTGAATGACCAAATGCTTTTCTATTTTTTGTATAAGTAATGCAATCATCCATTAACGATTTCATGGCTCCAAGAGCGCCGCCTGCTAAACCCATTCTTCCTTGATTTAAAATTCCCATAGCAATTTTAAATCCATCACCAGGTTTTCCTAAAATATTTTCTGCCGGTACTTTTACATCTTTAAAAAATACTTCAACTGTTGATGACGCTTTAATTCCAAGTTTTAATTCTTCTGAACCATGACTAACACCACCCATATCTCTTGTTACTATAAAAGCTGTTATTTTATCTTCACCATTAATTTCTTCTTTCGCAAATACCGTAAAAAAGTCTGCAAAGCCGCCATTAGTGATCCATAATTTTGAACCATTAATAATATAATGATCTCCATTTTTTACTGCTCTTGTTTTTATTCCAGCAGCATCTGAACCAGCTGTTGGTTCAGTTAATGCAAAAGATGCTATCATTTCTCCAGAAGCGAGTTTTGGCATGTATTTGGCTTTTTGCTTTTCGTTACCATAAAGATAAAGACCTTTTAATCCAATTGAACTGTGAGCTCCAGCTGTCAAAGTAACAGATGAATCATGTCTATTTAATAATTCTAAAGTTCTTGTATATAACGTTTGAGTTAATTCGCTACCACCAAATGCTTCAGGAATAATTAATCCAAATAAGCCCATTTCCTTCATGCCTTTGATTATTTCTGGAGGCAATTTTTTTTCTTGATCAAATTTTAAACTATCAACATTTTGTTTCATCCAATCGTTTATTGAACTTGCCATTAAAGTGTAATCGTTTTCTCGATGGGTATTAAAAAATGGATAGTGATGTAATGATTTTTCAGGTATATGTCCATTAAATATATTTTTCATAAAACTAAATTTAGAATTTTCTGACACAAATCCTCCTTATAGCAGATATTTTTCAATCTGAGTTTCCTTTTGAATTTAAATTATCTGATTCAATAAGTTTGAGCAAATACCAAAATTCATTTCTTGCCGTTTACGCCAAATTTGTTTGTATTTCTTTTTATCCATTGCAGCTTTTTCATTTTACACATAATTTGAAGGAAGAGAATGTGAACTTTTTGTTAATTTATATGGAGATTGATTATGGCTATGTTTGAGCTAAATGAGACACACAAGCAATTGTTTGATATGGCTAAAGATTTTTCAAATAAAGAGGTATGGCCAAAAGCAAAAGAATTAGATGAAACGGCTAAATTTCCTATTGAATTACTAAAAAAAGCACATGAATTAGGATTATTAAATGCTTTTGTGCCAGAAGAAGTGGGGGGATTAGGTTTAGGAACTTTTGAACATTGCTTAATTTCTGAAGCTCTTGCAATGGGATGCGCGGGTTTTTGTACTGCTGCATTAGCAAATGATCTTGCAGCTGTTCCTGTAATTCTATCCGAAAATAAAACTGTTTGGAAAGATTTATTAGCTCCTATGGTCGAAGAATGTCTCATGGCTTCTTATTGCGTGACGGAGCCTGGGGCAGGAAGTGATGTAGCAGGAATTAAAACAACAGCAAAAAAAGTAAAAGATAAATATGTTATAAATGGTTCAAAAATGTGGATTACTAATGCAAATTATGCAAACTGGTTTTTTGTGTTGGCAAAAACAGATCCCTCTGCAGGACATAAAGGAATGACTGGTTTTGCAGTTCCGGCGAAGACTCCAGGTATTACAATTGGGAGAAAAGAAGACAACATGGGTCAGCGTTGTAGTGATACTCGTGGTGTTACTTTTGATAATGTAGAAGTCCCAGAAGCTTATTTATTAGGTAAAGAGGGTGATGGTTTTAAATTAGCTATGGGCGCATTTGATAGAACTAGGCCAGCTGTGGCAGCGGAATGTGTTGGATTGTCACAAAGAGCAATGCAATGCGCAATAGATTACGCTAAACAAAGGACAGCTTTCGGGAAATCTATTGCTGACTATCAAGGTGTTAGTTTTTTGATTGCTGAAATGGCTAGAGATATAGAGGCTTCTCGTTTGCTTGTTTGGAAAGCTGCTTGTGAAGTGGATGAAGGGCGAAAAAATACTTATTTTGCTTCCATAGCAAAAATGTTTGCCGCAGATGCCTGCATGAAAATAACCACAGATGCCGTTCAGGTCTTTGGTGGATACGGCTATAATAAGGAATATCCTGTGGAAATGTTAATGCGGGACGCAAAAATTTTCCAAATTTATGAAGGAACATCCCAAATTCAAAGGATGATTGTAGGCAGAATGCTTCTGGGGCATTAATCTTTGCTTTGTTAATGGTTTTCATTGTGCTAAGCACTCAATGGATTTTGTGTAATCTATAAGGGAGTGTAATAAATGAAACCATCTGAGGTTAAAATAGGTATTGTTGTTGCTCGTTTTAATGAAATAATTACTTCAAAATTAGCTTCTGGTGCAAAAGGTTTATTACTAAGAAGAGGGCTTAAAGCTGAAAATATTATTGAATTAGAAGTACCTGGCAGTTTTGAAACTCCATTAGCTGCACAGCTACTGATTGAACAGAAAAAAGTTCATGGAATCATTGCTTTAGGTGCTGTTATTCGTGGTGCTACAGATCATTACAACTATGTCTGTTCATCAACTTCTTCGGGATTGATGAATGTTCAATTGGCGCATTCCGTTCCAGTAGCATTTGGGATTTTAACTTGTGACACAATGGAACAAGCTTTTGATAGGGCTGGCGGAAAATTAGGAAATAAAGGATCTGAAGTGGCGGATGCTGTTTTAGACATGGTAATGATAAAATCTTCATTAGTAGGAAATGTACTTTTATGATTGAGAATAGCAAAGGTTTAAAACCCGCTGATTTTAAACAAATTAGAAGATCTGCAGTTCAGTTTGTGTATCAACAAGATATTAATCAACAATTTGTAATGCAATATCAAACTCTACAACATTTTATGCATCAATCTGAAGTCATCGAAGCACAGAAAGACTTTTTGCGAAATTTTTTGACAGTACTTTTTGAGAATAGTAAAAAGATTGATGATTTAATAGAAGCATACGCAAAAAACTGGAAAATTTCTAGAATAGCTAAAGTTGATCTTGCAATTTTACGTGTCGCTATTTTAGAACTTTTGGAAAGAAATGACACAGATGTAGGCGTTATCATAGCTGAAGCAGCTTCGATTGCGCAGGAGTTTGGATCAGGAAATTCAGCTAGTTTTGTTAATGGCATACTTGATGCAATTGCTAAAGATGTGCGGAAAGCTTAAATAAAAAATTTTGTTTATTTAGGGTCAAAATTTCATGAGAGAAATATACTTACTTGAAACTAAAGACGCATGCCATAAATTTCTTTTAAACAGAACTGCTAATGGTTTTTTGCCAGATACTTTTTTAGGGATTGGCTCTTTTAGTAGTAAAATACCTTCTTCAGGAACAGGACTAGTTATTCAATCTAGCCCTAAATTTTTTATAAAAGAAATATCTGAAAGTATAATTCAAGGGCACTTTTCAGCATTTGAAAAAGAATCTTTGCTTATGCAAGTACCTTTGGGAGAAGTAGGGAATTTTCCGATTGCTAGATGGCTTTTAATAGGTAAACATTTAAGTATTTTTGATTCAGATAAGATTGATGCTACTCAATATTTACCAACAAAAGAGTTAATGCAAGTAAGAACAATTGAAGAATTTATGCAAGTATATTTGAGTTTTATATTTCCACATATTCATGAAATTAGAGCACAATCTGTATTGTTTTTATTTGATATCAATATTTATATTTCATATATAAAAAAATTCTTTAATTGGCTCGCAAAACAAACTTCGAACCCTTTGTTAATTAAAACTATTCTTGAAATTTCATCCATTGATTTTCAAAGAAAAATTACGGACGAATTTCTTTGGTTTATTTCAGAGTCTTCTTTACATCCATGTATAGCAATTTTTCCTTCTACTAAAAATAGTTTTACAAGTTTTATTCAGTCAGCAAGAAATATAAAAAGACAAAATGGTTATTCCGAAGAGTTATTCTTTAAATTATAACAAAAGGATTTCCTATGCCTGGAGAAAAGCAAGCTAAAAAAATTGAGAAAAGAAAAAATGTCAGACATGAAATCGATTTTATAGTTTCTTTATACAGAAATGGAACTTTAGTTGCTCCTAACAATCGCTTTAAAAATATTTCAACTGCAGGTGCATTAATTAGTATATCTAGAGAATTTGATTTTATTATAGGGGAAAGATATATTTTAATTCTTGAAGAAGATAGACTTTTGCAAGAATTTAATTTGACTCTTGACCCAATAGAAGCACTAGTTAAGCATAAAGATCAAAGTAATGAGTTTCTTGTGGGATTTTCTTTTTGTAACATTACCGACAGGAATAAAAGAATAATAAAAAAAATAATTGACAATAAATTCATGCTGAAAAATTTTCCTAAATCGTGGCAAATAACTAAATAATTTACTATAAATAAACAGATTCTATAACATGGTTTGCATTATTAGTTACAAAACCAGTGAAATATTCTTCCCATTTTTCAGGATTTTGTACTAATGGATATCGCCAGGTGAATTCTATAAAAGCACTTGGCACTATTACTTCACCATCAATTAACTGAGTTTTAATTAATTTACCTTTAGTCGAACATTGTTCTAATAGATCATTTTTAGACCCTTTTATAATGCTAGGTGAAATATTTAGTTCAATATTTAAGTTTTTCTGGAAATATTCAACAAAATTACTTAGGGAGTCAAATGCATTTAAAAGGCTTATATTAAAAGTATAGTGATTTGGAACTCTTCCAAATACCAATGCCCAAGATAGTAGCTCATTAAATTCATTGACAGTATTATATTCCTTTAGTGTTAATAAAGGCCAATCTTTATTCAGATAGTCACATGTTATTTTAACTAATTCTTGCGCAGCAGTTTCATCACCTAAAAAAGTTTTACCACACAATTTTTGAAATAGTTCAATATTCAACTCTGGAGTTAGTTCTGAATACTTTAAAACTATTTTTCTAATTTCATCAGGAAATTCAGATAGTACAAAATCAGAAATTACTACTTGTGGAGGAGCTTCAATGGCTTGTTTTCCTAAAGCAGTACATTCAGCAAGCCACATAAACCTGTTTTGTTTTTCAATTAATCTTTCTCTCCCTTGAGATAGATAACCTAAACAGGAATAAACTTGAAATAGATTGTCCATACCAGTATTTGGACCAGGAATGTCTATCAAAGCGTAATGGTCAAAAGTAATTTTTGAGTTTGAAATTATGCTCAAAAAATTATGTATTTTACAAGCATCTTCATTATTAGTTTTAAATTCTTCCCAAAGTTTGCAGTTAATCTTTGATCTTACATTTTCTAAAAGATTCATAAGTTGGTCCTTTTTTAAAACTTAATTATACCTTATAATATAGCGTAAATTTTTTTGAAAACGAAATAATACGCACCTAAAAATCTTGAAAATAATGTAAATATCTTTAGAAAAATTGTATTTTTTTTAATTGAAATAAATATTTTTATTAATTAATTTATATTTTTTACTTGGGGGTCATAAAATGAGAAAAATATTACTCATACTAATTATTTTTACTAACTCTTGTATGCATAAAACTGAGAATGGGAGTTTAGAAAAAGTAAATAATAAAATTAATTCATTAAATTTAAAAAATAATCCAATTTCTATAGCTATTAATTGTCCAAAAAAGTTTAAAGAAAATGTTGTTTATTTAAACTATGGAAGTACAAAAAAAGAGCAAGAAATTATGCCAAATGAAAATTCAATATATGAAATAGGAAGCCTTACAAAATTGTATTTAGCAGCACTCACTATCCAGCAAGTTGAAAAAGGAAATATTAGCCTAGAAGAAAGTATTGCAAAGTATCTTCCAAACATACCAAGCGATTGGCAAGACATAAAAATTAAAAATTTACTAAATATGACCAGTGGGATTCCAAGTCATTTTGGAAGTGCAAATTTATATAGTGTAGAAAATTTTCATTCATATATGCTGAATCCTTATCAATATTTTGATAAAAATTTAATTATCCAGAAAATTTTAACACAGAAAGCTTTATTTAAAAGTGGAATAGCCTGGGACTATTCAAATATAAATTATTTATTAATTGGCATTATTTTAGAAAAAATTACAGGAAAGAAATTAGATACATTATTCAAAGAAAACATTTCTGAAAAATTACATTTAAAGAATACTTACTTTGTAAATCATTTTATAAGAGACGAAATTCCAAATTCTAAAATAAATACTTTAGTAGAAGGGTATCCTTCCTTAGAAAACTATTTAGCTAAAAAGAATGCAAATACTTTTAGCGTATCAGCTGCATGGGGTTCAGGTAATGTAATATCCTCAACAAAGGATGTTCATATATTCATCACTTCATTTTTTAACAAAGATGGTAAATTATTTAACCAAAAAAATACTTATGAACTATTTAAAAACTACTTTTTTGAAATTGCAAGCTATAATCTTAGTAATTATTTTAATTCAAATAAATATTCCCTCGGGGTATTTGCAAAAACAAATGAAGTAACTGGTTTGACTGACTACTTACATACAGGAGGGATACCTGGTTATAATTCTTTGTTTTCTATTACTCCGTCTGAAAATGTTTCATATTGTTTGCTAACTGGTTCTTTAAATTTAGATGAGTTTACAAATTTAGTTAAAGGAATTAATGATTTTATTAATCATGAATGTTATTAATTAATATCTATTTGTTCAAAAACGAAGTTTGAATTTTTTAATAGTAAATTTTTTGATTCTACAATATAAAATGACTTATATTTTTCAGAGTTTTTCTCCTTTTGAAGCAAAATAATTTTATCCTTAAGTTTAACAGATTGATCAATAAAACTTAAGGTATTAGCTGGAATTTTTGTGAATTAGTTTTTCATGTAAAAAATCGCTATATTATTAAGATATTATAACAAAAACAGTTTAAATTGTGTGACAAAAAGTGTTACATTTAGTTTAAAAAAGAATTCATCCAATTTTGGTAATATTTTATAACAGTACCCATGCATATCTGATTCGTAGGATAAAACATTGCAGAACCAAAAGAGTTTAATGCATAAGCAAAATACTTATTATTTTTTTTAACAAGGATTGGACCACCAGAATCCCCATTTAAGCACGATCCTTTAGTTCTGTTTCCGTATGTAAAAGTTACAGTTTCAGAGGGTTTATATTGTATAAGTGATTTATCCAAATTACTTTGTGCAATTATGGCGTCAAGATTTCTATATAAATTAAATATTTTTTTAGCATATTCTTCTTGTCTTAAGTAGGGGAGTTTTAAATTACTATGATATGCATTATTTATATTGGTGTCGATTAAGTTTGCTAATGTCCAATTTAATTCTTTTTCTGATTTATATTCAGTGATTCCATATCCAATAATCACAACACTTTCATTTGCCTCAATGGGTTCAGAAAGAATTTCAATCTTTGTAGCATTTATTTCTTTTGCACTAAGTTTGGTTTTTACTAAAGCAATGTCACCTATATAAGTTAGGTATTTTTCTTTATTAAAAGGAAAATTAATACCAATACTATTAAATGCTAAAGGATGAGTTATTACATTAATAGTTTCAGATTCCTTCTTGTTGAAAGATTCTACAACATATTCTTTGTTAGAAAAAACACAGTGTGCTGCTGTTAGAACATAATAATCATGTACAAAAAAACCTGAACAAATTGTAGATCCTTGAGTCTTTATTTTAACAATTGAATTATTCTCTGGTGCATTTTCTATATCATATCTATCACAATTTTTAGATACTTTATTCGATGAGATAGTAAAATTGTCACATGTATTATTTACCTCATTATTTTTATTATTTATTTTGTTATAAATTATTTCGTTTTTTTTGGAACAGGAAAAAATAAAAATTGTAACTATGACATTTAATATGTATTTCATTTTTTAGTCTTTTATTGAACATGATTTTATATTTATAATTTTTGAAATAATATTTCTATTTTTTGCAAAAATTCTATAAAAGAATTTTTCTATAATTAATGGAAAATATAATTTTTCAATTATCACTATTATGAAGAATAATTTTTTTGATGAAATACTTAATAAAAAATTTATTCCTAACGCTCCATTAAAAAATATCATTTTATCTTTCTCAGAATTTATTTTAATTTCATTAATTGAATTATCAAATAAAGGTATAAAATTTATTTTAAAGTAGCTATTATTTATATTGACAAATTTTGATATAAATATTTTGCAAATCCCACAATTTCCATCATAATATACGTTATAATTGTCAGAGTATTTATTTTCCCATTTTTTATAGATTATATTGCTATAGTTTTTTAATACTCTATAATCTAAAGTATAAAGTATTAAAAAAGCACTTACATTTAAAAAAAATGCAGGTAATCCATGAATTATAGCAATACTAAAATGAAACAATATTCCAAGAAAGCAAAAAATTGATTTATATTGTATGGGCATAAAAATGCATACAGCTAAAAGTAATTCAAAAACTAAAACTCCATAAGTTAAAAATACGATAACATAATCATTATCTATGACTGTATTTATAAAATATTTTAAATATTTTGGTGAACCAAAAAATGAATCATTAAACCAGTAGTACAAAGCTTCACCATTAACCCAATCTGGTACAAAAAGCTTACCTACACTAGCATGAAAATAAAAAATAAAAGCTTGTATACTTATTAATATTAAAATTAGAAATGATATTTCGTTACTAAAAAAATTTCTAAAATTGCCTTCGTATTTTTGATTTTGTGTAAACCAGTGCCATTTTCTTTTGTCAATTAATACTAATGGACATAAAAATAAAGTTATCAAGTAATTAATCTGATCACCTCCTTCTATGAATTTACAAGCATTTACAAAACTAAAAGAAACCCATAGATGTAGAAAGTAAAAATATCTTGGCTTATATCCAATTATTACAAAAAATAGTATAATTAAAGATATTATCTTGCTATATGTGAATCCAAATATATAAAATAAATTAATATCTTTTATAATATTTTTTTGAATGAACTCGTTTGAATAAGAATCTTGAATAAATATTACATTTAAGTCATTAATATATAAAAGAATAAAAGTAGCAAGACCTAATAAAGACCTAGCAAAACCTTGTAAAGGATTTAGATAACTAAATTTTTCTTTTAATTGCATACAAATTTTACCTTTGTATATTTAACTTTTTGGGTATTTTCAAAATATCTCCAAGCTCTTATTTGTGGTTTATGTTTTATATATACATAATTTTTACTGCAGAAATTTTTAAAATATTTATGTTTCTTGTCAATACTTAATAAATTTTGATTGCCTTTAAAATATATAATTTTATTAAAATCTCCTTGTACCCAATTATTCTCAGGAATTAAACTACTCATATTGATTATCTCAGAAATATATTTTCTTACTTCTCTATCAAATCCAAAATATTCATTAAATCTAGTTCCAATAAAATCATATTCTTCAAATGGATTTTTATCCCAATACAAAGATATTCTTTCTTCCTTAGGATCTTTTGTAAAGAAAGCCCATCCTTGTGGTAATGTAGAAATTAAAATATTTTTTTGTTTCATATTTGAATTTATAGCAATATTTGGAACGTAAAAAATCAATACTAAAAAAAATATAGATATTAAAAACAAAAAAAGAAAAGTTCTGTAAACGACAAATACTATATTTCTTTTAAACATTTTAATTTTAATTTCCGTATGTTGTAATTATATCTGAGAGAATTTTTTTGTATCTTAAAGAATTATTATTTTCGTCTTGAGAATATCCTACCCAATTCCAACGTGCTACTGCGTGAGCTACACCTACAGTATGAACAGCTACAACAGCAACATAAACAGCAGCTCCTGCAACGCAAACTAATCCAGCAAAGGAACAGTTCTCTGCGCTACTTTGACTAAATGAATTTTCTTGTAATTCTTCATTTTCTTTAATATATTTTTTACTATTATATATTAAATCATCCAAAGAATAAATATTTTTTTCTTTTATTGAGTCTTCAATCTTGCTAAAAAATAAAGGGTCTTGCTTTTTTATGTATTCTATTTGTTTTTCGGTTTGCTTATATATTTTTTCTTTTTCATTATCAGATAAATTTAAATTATTAATATGATGATTCAAACGAATTTCATCAATTTGGTCAGCAACCTTTCCATGGCCATATACAATTGATTTATATACTTCTACTCCATCAATATTCTTTTTATTTTGAATGGTTACAGCATTTTTATTTCTCTCATTTGATGAATTTTTGCATGAATAAAAAGATTGGGAAATCAATGTAATTGATAATAGAGTACAAAAATATTTATTACTTAATTTCATATTATAACTCCTTTTTATTAAAAGTATTTTTTAGAGAATTAGATATTTTTATCTATTTTTAAAAATATCTATATATCAATTATATAAAAAATTGTTAAAGTAAATTAAAATAGCTTACCATAACAATTTTGTTCTTAACTCGCTGTTATCACTTTAAGGATACCAAAATAATTTAAGATAATAATGTTTTTTTAACTCATATAGTAAGAGGGTGGTACATTTATTTGCACATCAAAGCCTTCGAGACGCACTAAGTAAAAGCTTCACTAAGTACACGGGGGGTGGGTAATATTATTTTGTCATGTTTTTGGTATTAATTCCCTAAATATTGTATACTTCGTAACTATCATCATCTTGAATATCAATTTCACTATTATCAACAGGTGCTTTAAGAAGTTGTAAAAGATCTTCACGTGAAAGATTTTTAAATACTTCTTCGTCTTGCTCAATAAATCGTTCAAAAATAATTTTTTTCCTACTGATAATTTCATCTATTCTTTCTTCTAGAGTTCCTTTAGTAACCAATTTATAAACTTGTACATTTCTAATTTGACCAATTCTATGAATTCTATCTGTAGCTTGATTTTCTTTTGCTGCATTCCACCATCGATCAAAATGGATAACAACACTTGCTGAAGTTAGATCAATACCAGTACCGCCAGCGAGTAATGAGCCAATAAATACTTTAACATCATCATTTTCTTGAAACTCTTTGACTATATTTCCTCTGTTTACCGATTGTCCTGTAAGAGTGACATGTTTAACACCTTGCAAGGATAAGCGTTCAGATAATTTATGAACCATTTTTGCATATTGTGAGAATACAACGACTTTTTGATTACTTTCTAAGGCCTCTCCTAATAATTCATCAAAAACTTGTAATTTACCACTTCCGATATTGTTATATTGAGAATCAATGATACTAGGATCGTTACAAATTTGTTTTAGTAAACTTATTAAACTAAAAATATGGATATAAGGAATAGGATTTTTTTCATTTTGTAAGTCATCAATAATTTTCTTGCCTTTTAAATTTAAAGCTTCATTATATAGACGTTTTTGCTCTGAATTTAAATGGCAATAACGAATATCTTCAACTTTTTCTGGCAAATCAGTTAATACATCCATTTTATTTCTTCGCATTTTAAAAGGATGTATTAATCTATGTAATTCTACATCAGAAATAGGATCAACGTCTTCACTACTGATCATATATTTCTTTTTAAATTCTCCGTCGGTACCTAAATAATTAGGCGCTATATAATCAAATAAATTCTTTAATTCTAATAGATCGTTTTCTAAAGGAGTTCCTGTTAGACATAGGCGCATGTTACTATTGATTTTACATGCAGCCTTATATGTTCTTGTACTTTGATTTTTAACAAGATGAGCTTCATCTAAAATTACTAAATTCCATTTAAATTGCATTAAAATTTGGATATCTCTTAGTAAAATTCCATAACTTGTTACAAATGCGTAGTGATGGCTTTTATTTTTTTCAATTTTTAATAGGTGATTTTTTCTATTTGGCCCATGAAAACAGAGACTGTTAATATTTGGTATATACTTTGCCATTTTATCGAGCCAATGATCTATAACGCTAGTGGGACAAACAATTAAAGAGATTGAATTTTGTTCATTATGCGTAATGCTAGAAATTAATCCCATTGCCTGGTGAGTTTTTCCTAGACCCATTTCATCAGCAAGTAATCCACCTAATTGATTATTGTACAACCACCAAAGCCATCTTAAACCATCTTCTTGATAGGGGCGTAATTTTAAATTTGTTTCCTTAAGAGAAGGTAATGATAAAGTTTCTCTTGATATTAATCCAGCTCTTATTTTTTCAATTACAGCAGGTTTTCCTTTTACTTTACTTTCTGAACCAAATTGTTCGTGAAATTTAACAAATTCCAATGTAGATAATTTAAGTTGTCCATCTTCTTGAACTTTATTTTTTAACCAATCCAACTCGGATGTTATTTTAATAAATCCTTTTTCAGTTTCTAGATATTGTTTTCCTTCTGCTCTAGCTTTAAGAATTTGAATTAGAGAACCAGAATTATCAAAATTGTTTTTTTCATTTTCTAAATTAGAGCTAAATTTAGCATCTACTAGAATTGAACCATCTAAAGATTTTGAAAGAGTAAATTCTGGTATTGTAATTTTTTTAAAAACTTTTATCTTAGATAAACTTTCATTTAGGACAATGTCGGCAGTTTCTTTGAGTCTTGAAAAATCGTTTTCTAAAAGACTTGCAGCAGTATCGCCTGAAACGAGTCCCACTTTCGGATATTCATTCCATCTAGATATTTGAGTATTATTCATTTTATCTACATATGGTATATAACCAATTTTCTTTATAAACAATCCAGATTTACCAACAAAAGTTTGGTTTAAATCGGAAATAGATAGCTTTTTAATAATTTTGCCATCTTTTATAATAGCTATATATTTTTCAATGGTAAAACCTGTTTTACCGTTTCCTTTAACATTAAAATATCTTTTTGCAACAACATTATGTGTAATTAATTTTTTAACTTTAGCGGATGATTTTTCAATATATTTATCATTAAATAAAAGTTTACAAGTATCATCAATGCCAAATCGGTAATTTATTTTTTTTGTATTTTCAATTTGAACTATGGCATTTAACCAAGGCTCTTCTTTATCTAAATCTATAGATACTAACTCAGTTACGTTAGAAGAGAATACATTTTCTAAATTACTACTCTCGAGAATTTGTTTAGCATCGTTAATTATTTCCCATTTTTCTTCGTTACTGTATAGATTTTTCTTATTATCAGCTTTTTGTGGTGTAAAAGGATTTTGCTGAATTGAATTTAAATGAGAATCAGAATCTCCAGCGCTAAAATTTAACTTTTGGAGTAAAGATTTTTTTTCTTGATCAAGATATATACAAAAAGCAGCGATATGTTGGCATTTTTCAGCTCTTCTTCTATTTGCTTGGCAAGTACATTCCATCCATTGTACAAATCTTCCTTGAGCATGAATTTTGAGTCTTACTTCGTAATTTTCACCTATGCCAGCTTTAACTCTGCAACTTAATAATTCGCCAAATGATTGAAAATTATGAATACCACCAGAACGATATATGGAAATACCATTTTGCCAGTTGTTTCCTTGAAATTGAGAAAATACAAAATCTATAAATGAATTAGAAGCCATTTTTATTCTGTCTAAAAATTTTTTTAAAAAGAACGAATTCTTTTTAAAAATTAAATTAATGGGAAATATAATTAGTTATTTCTACTTGCGACTCTTCCATCACTTCTTTCAAGTTTAAGATAATCCGCAAGTGTAGTTTGTGCTACAGAGCTTGCACGTATAACCCAGTTTTGTGGGCTTGCGATTACTGTTCCGATAGCAATACTGTTGGGACTATTTAGAGGCGCAATACCGCTAAACCAAGTGTATAAAACATCTCTATTTTCTGGATCAAGAAGAGTACCTGTTTTACCACCAATTTCATCAGCATCTGCTCTAGTTCCAGCTTTGTGAAATGTCCTTCTACTTGTCCCAGTAGCAATTGTAGCTAACATAAGAGTTTCAACTTTTAAAGCAGTTTGTGGTGAAACTATTTTACCAATTTGAATTGGTTTTGCTCTGTAGACTTCTTTCCCTTCAGTATTAAAAGCAGCTTCTACAAGATATGGAGCCATCATGATTCCTTTGTTGTTAATAGCCGCAGACAGTAAAGCAGCATGCACAGGATTGAGTTTCGTAGCTCCAAATCCAGCTCCTGCTTCAGCAACTTCTTGAGGTGTTGCGGTGTCTGGATCTGGTAATAGAAACATACTAGTTTGAAGTTTTACATCACTGGGTATCGGTTTATTAAACATAAATCGTTCAGCATAATATTTTAAAGATGAAAGTCCAACATCATAAAGTGCTATTCTAGCAAAAGCAGTGTTACAGCTTGAGCCAAAAGCTTTTGCAAAAGTTAAGTGTTGGTTATCACGAGCTGGATCAGCGAGCCAATTTCCATTTCTTAGATTACCACAACCCCCGCGAAAAGATATTTCATCATAAGGATTTAGATTTCTTTTTTCAATAGCTGCTGAAGCTGTTACAATTTTCATTAGACTTGCCGCTGGTGCTCTTGAAGAAACTGAAATAATTGCATTTCTATTTCCTCCATTCTGCGACAAAGCTAAAATTTTTCCAGTTTTTGGATCAATAATGGCAGTAGATCCTGTTAAAATTTTTGTATGAGTTAAATATTTTTCAGCAGCGTCTTGCAATTGCTGGTCTATTGTTAATTCTAATTTATAGCCTTTAAAATAAGAATATGTTTTCCCATTTTTGAAAAATATTTTTGAGGCGACCTCAGGCCAATCAATTTGTCCAAATGGTGTGCTAAAAGCTACTCCATTATTATTTAATGCTTCTCTTGGATCAGTAAAGGCTTTTACTTTAATAGGTGCTTGATTAAACCGATTTTGATTAATTAATGAAGAACCATTATAGGCAGAAAAAAGAACAGGTTGAGCTGTAACATAAAGAGTTTTAGCATCAGTACGAGCGAAGTTTTCTTCTCTAACTCTTCTTTTTTTTCCTTTTCCAATTTTTCTATTTTTACTTTTTGCTTTGCCTTTAATTTTTTTACCATTCTGTGAGTATAAAATTGTTACATTTTTGTTTTGAGCAGAAGCCTCAATAGAAATTAAATCACAGAATATTATAGATATAGCAGTGATAAATAATAATTTTATATATTTTTTGATAACAAATTTCATTAGAATTTCCTCAGACTAATTCTTATTGAAAATTGTAACACACATTTACCTTTTTTCATCTATACCTAGCTGAGAATTCAAATCTTGCTTCGTAATCGTCCAACAATGCAAGGTGCTCGTTTCTAATTCACCTTTTCGAACTATAGGTACAACGCGTTTTGAGTGATAAATACCAAAGTTGTTGGAGTTATTCAGATTTGAAAGCCTTTCTTTAACATCTGTGACACTATTGCCATATAATATTTTCGGCATTTCTTCGAAGATCGAAAGATAGATTATAGCATTATTCTTACTATATTCTATAATTTTATTTAAAGCGAGGCATCTAATTATGCTTAGGATATTAAAATCAATAGGAAAAATATTTTTTTTTGCTTGAATAATAAGACTTTGGCCAGTAAAACTTAAACTTTTGTCAATAATCTCCTTTTCTTTTTCTTTAAATATCATACTAGTATATAATATTGGTATCTCTATAACTTCTATAATGGGAATCAGTTGTGAAGGATTGCTCCATGCTACATAAGTAACAGGAATTGAGGAGTAATACCCATGTCCCAGTTTTCCTGCTGTCGTAAAAATAGGATATATATTAGGTATTTTTACAATTTCTGATAAATCTTCATCACAAGAGCATGTATTTTTTCTTTTAGAAAAAGTATTGTGTCTGAGAATAGTGTTTTTCCGTTCCTTTGGAATAATATAGGTTAAAGGTAACGAATCGAATAGTTTTTTAGCTGCAATAAATGCTTTAGTTGTCATATCCTTGTCCTACTACAATTAGTATCTAACAATCATTTATTAATTTTTATACTTTTATAATACGAACTATTTTAGTGTTTAAAAAGTTTAAAAAATAATTTTTTGGAGAAAATAAGGTGTTTGCTAAAGCTAAGGAATTAAAAGTTATGTCATCCACACAAAGTATTGAAAATGTATCTAAAAAATTTAAAGGCGTCCCTTTTTCTCTCCTTGGAAGCCAGACATTTTTTCAAGGTAAGGTAATCTTAAAAGGTGAAGCGAGACTAGCTGGACATATTGAAGGGACTATCATTTCTGAAGATGTCTTAATAATTGAAGAATCTGCACTGATTAAAGGTGAAATACAAGGAGTGGTCATTGAGGTAAGCGGCGTTTTTGAAGGGACAATTAAAGCTGCCGAGCTTCTAAGATTAACACCGACAGCGCGTGTGCAAGGAGAGATTGCTTCATATAAATTAATAGTAGAAGAAGGTGCAAAATTATTAGGTAAATTGTCTTGTTTAGATCCTCCAAGACATGTTAAAGATGATGTTACTTTAGCAGTAGTAAGTTAATTGATAAGATATTTATCCCATCTTAAGGAGAATATTTTTGAATTCTGAGAAACAAGAAACTAAAGACTCAATAAAAGACATTTATAGTGAATCAAAACATAGAATTCGATTAATATTGGCTATGCTAGGGAAATATGAACCTGAAAAAATAAATCCGTTACCTGATGAAAAATCTTTTGCAACTATTTCTAATTTAATAAATAGTATTATGAGTGCAGCGCAATTTGAATCAGAAAATCAATATAGAAATGCAATTGTTGAAATTTCAAATTGGATGAATTGCGCATTTAATCAAGAATATCTTACTAAAAATGAAAAATTATATCCAAATCCATTATTTGCTGTAAGAAAAGGTGGAGAAATTTTGCACTCCTTTTTACATAGAGACTTAAGAAGAAAACAATTTTCATCTGAAGAAGATGAAATATATAGAAATTTTTTAAAATTAATTTCTTCCTTGCCTGATCCAAGAAATAAAAAATTAGATCAAGGTGATGTTGATGGTATGATAGATGATTTATTAAAAACTAGTTAATAATTATGAACAACCCGCCTCTTTCATTGCTTTTTAGTATTATCTTAAATAATATATTTAAGGTTTTTATTTTTTAATTTTTGGATGTTAAAATGCAGAATATTAAGTATTTTTCAAGATTTGCATGGTTTTTCTTGTGGTATAATTTTTACGCCGTATTAGGTGGAGCGTATGTACGCGCAACAGGGTCTGGTGCTGGTTGTGGTGAGCATTGGCCTTTGTGTAATGGTCAAGTTGTTCCGAATCTATCAACAATTCATACGGTAATAGAATATACCCACAGGGTATCTAGTGGAGTTTTAGGAATTGGCTCTATAGTACTTTTGTTTTGGGCTTTTAGAGTTTCTAAAAAAGGCGATCCTATTAGAAAATCTGCTTCTGTTGCCTTTTGTTTTGTTGTTTTTGAAGCACTATTAGGTGCTGGGCTCGTAATATTTGGTTTAGTAGCAGCTAATTCCTCCATTTTACGGACGGTTGTTATGTCTTTGCATTTGGTTGCTACTTTTATATTAATAGCATCAATAGCATTAACGGCTGCATGGTCATCTGGATTTGTAAATGTTTGGAAATTTAGAATTAGTGATAGAAGAATTTTTCCAGCATCATTAATAATAATTGGAATGTTTTTTATTGGTATGACAGGAGCAATTACTGCTTTAGGTGATACATTGTTTAAACCAAATTATGTAGGAGAAGGTTTGGTTAGTGATTTTTATCAAGCAGAGCATTTTTTGAAATCTTTGCGTGTTGTACATCCTATTTTAGCAATTTTAATTTCAATATTTACTGTATTTACAGCTTGGTTTTTAACAAATAAAAATTCATCTAAAACGCAAAAGAAAATGTTATACTATATTGTAACTATTTTTATTGTTCAAATATTATCTGGTTTTGTAAATATCTTTCTATTAGCTCCTGTTTGGATGCAAATGGTACATCTATTTCTCGCTGATTTAACTTGGATAGCTTGTGTTTTATTTTACAGTGAGGTTTTATCAAAAGAATGTGTTCAAAATGAGGGTGAATTAGGTTTAATTAAAAATTGAAAGATTGGTTAGCCTTATTTCCTAACTCCATATTTTTTATAAATATTATCAATACTTATTATTGTCTCCTTTTTAATAAATTCATCTGTAATTTTTTGGATAATTTGTGAGTCAGTATTTTTATTACATGCTAAATATTGTATAGAAGATCCAAATTGTAAAATTTCTTTAATTTTAATGTTTAAACTAGCAGCAGTTTTTAAAGCTTCAGATCTGTTCATTGCTATTAAATCTAGCCTATTCGAAGCGAGCATTTTGAACATTCTAGAATTTTCTGTGACCTCTTTTAAGTTACTAAAATTTTCATTTTTTAGTTTTTCAGAAATTATAGAATCAATATTTACTCCAATTTCATATTTTTTTGCTTCATGTAATGTTTTTAAATAAATTTTACTATTTTGTAAAGAAAATATTGATAAAGCATTACTGCCAACTATACCTGTCCAATAAAAAGAATTTTCTCTTTTACTATTTCTTCCTGTTGGGAAAATACAAGTATTATGATTTATTAACGCTAAGTGAATTGCTCTAGGCCACGGGAAAAAATCCAGATTATAATTTATTTTAGTCTTTTTTAGGATAAGTTTTACAATTTCATAAGAAATACCTTCAGTTAGATTTTCTTTATTTTTAAAGATCCAAGGATATTGAGAGTTGTCAGAAAGGATATTTAATCCATAACAGTTCAAGTTGAAGTTAAATATAATTGTTAAATTTAGGAAGTGAAGTATTTTTATAAACATGACCTAATTCTTTTTGTTTTTATAATAATAGCAGAAAATACTCAGTCATAAAAAGATTAAAATTTGACATACTAAATATTTTTTCTTTTTATTTCCTTCACCTTGAATACGAATATTACTAGAATTTGTAAAATATACAAATGATGCCAGTAAAGAGTTGAGAAAAGTAATGCGAGGATTGAAGAAATAGTTCCAATTTGCTAAACAATTTTTGGAAAAAAGGTAACAAAGGAGCTACCAATGGATTGGCAGAACCAACTCATCAACATTTACTTAAAAATAGTTAATTCTTTATAACTATTACGAATTTAGATTTACCTTGAGAAACTTGAACTTGTCCAGTGGTTTTTGTTTCTTGATAATATTTAATTTCTTTAGCTGTATTATTCCATAACTCAATAGATGAATTGTTATCGAATGGTAAAGTAAAAAAATTATATCTGTTTTGGAATATAAAATTTAAGAAAAGAATAAATATTATCGCATAAGCATATTTACTTTGTAATTTTTTATTTAAGAATCTAAATAATATAGTATAAATGGATATAATAGAAACTGGTATTAAAAGAAATAAATATCGTGAATTAAATAAAGAAGGTTCATTGATAAGGCCGAACCATCCCGTATTCCAAGTTCCCTTGCGAACTAAACAAGTCATTAAGATAAGAATAATATAAGTAAAAATACCTGAAAATATAATTAAATATTGGTTTTTTGACCAAGTTTTATATACAAAATAAGAGAATAATACAGTAAATGCAAAACCTAACCATAAAACCGTTTGCCAAACTTGATTTAAATAGAAAGTATATTGGTCGCCAAAAATAGGAATTAAAAACATTCTGTTAAATATGGAATATAGAAATCGATTTGGGAAAAATTGTCTTACAAATTCTATTTTTGCTTCTAAACCTGCTTCGCCTTGAGTCCAAACATCATGAGAATTTGTAATATATGCATAAGAATTTATTAGAGTACTAAATATCACGATATTCAATAAAATTAAATGCTGTTTAATTTTATTTTTAAAGTCAATCAAATGTTGCTTTTTAATAAGATAAATTCTTATCATTAAAAGAGGTAGTATAGTACATAATTCACCAGCACTAAGGCCTGCAAATAAAAAAAATAAGAAATGTCTTAGTGAATATTTTTTGTTTAAATCATAAAACAGCAGAAGAACACAACATAAGAAAAGTACAGAATGCAAGTTTGCAAAATTTCCTAAAAAATCAGTTTGTCCTGGAAGAAAAAGAAAGGAAATTGAAATAATCAAGCTAATAATTTTGTTTTGTGTGATCCAAAGGAATTCATTTTTCATTATTATATGCAAGGCAAAAGAAAATAATGCTGAACACTCTATCAAAGTTATATAAGGATAATACTCTATAGTTATTTTGTATGAAAAATAAGATAAAATTTGTGGTAAAACCTGAAAATAACCAGAATATGGTAAAATAATGGATGAGAAACCATGCTCAATAGAGTTTTTAAGGAACATGTAACCATCTTCTCCCCAAAAACCAGGTTGGGAAAATCTTATGTGCTGCTTGAAAATAATTATAAGAAAAAAGAAAATAAAAAATTTATATTTATCAAAAAGTGTTGTTATACTTTTAACCATATGTTATTTCTCACAAAAAAATAAATCAAAATGCCAATAAAAGCTACCTTAGGGGATTCTTTTTTTCAAGTAGTTTATGAATATGAAAGTTATGTGAGATTTTAAATTATAAAAAAAATAATACAATTTTTAAAAATAAAATTACAATTAAATAATTTTTTTAATTTCGTATTTGATAATATCGGACTTCAGATTTATAGGCATTTTCTTCTAAAACTTTGAAAACAAATAAATTACTTTTTACTTGATAATATCCTTCTATAAAATAAGTAGAGTTTAATGCCTCATTATTATTTTTTGTAGCAACAGTACAGTAACTCAAGTCAGGGCAAAATATATTTGTTTCAACAACATTTTTTTCTTGTGTATTATGAATGTAATTAAGATAGAAGTTTTGAATTATAGAATCATCAATTGATTCTACAGAGGAATTCATAGTTTGATAAAACTCCTCTTTTTTAATTTGGTTTACCTGATTTAAAGCATATGAAACAGTGTTAGATAGTCCTAAAAAGGCAACTAGAAAAAATTTTTTCATATTTACATAACTTCATTCTTAATGGTTGATAAAAATAACAGTACAAAAAAACTTTACAATCAACCAAAATAAATTTCAAACAAGAAATATTTTAAAAGAAAGGTTCGATATCTATAAATTATTCAGTTGTTTCAATTTTTTCACCAGGACTTAAGTTTGCTTTGATCCAATCTAAATATGGATAAATATAAGTAGTTACAGCATCTTGAACCATGCATCCATCATTTTTATCAGGAACAGCTTGGAGTCCAGAGACGTTAGTATTTATTCCTTGAGTGACAGTTAAAACTTCACCTTTCTTATTAAAATGTCCGCCTCCGGAATCACCGTTACAAGTTTGTCCTAATAAGCGCTTTGTTGTGATAAATGTATCACCTACATCATTTATTATAGAACGATTAATTTCGTATTTATAAGCAGGTTTATTATAATGATTAAGTTGTTCGACATTTAATTCAACTTTTTTGTTAGGTTTAAATATTTCAGTTACAGTCCAACGCTTGATATTGCCACTATTTTCGTTGTTTTCATTACTTCGACCAAAGCCAATGGTAATTATCCGTTCTCCTATTTGATATTTGGTAGCAATCTTTGCGGGTAAGATATTTATTTTTGTAAGAGAATCAGTTGTTTTGATTATTGCAATATCACCAATTGGTACGTAACTTGAATATTGATCGTCTTTATTAAATGGGTTTTTGGTAAATAATTTGTTGGCTATAAATTTTCCAGATATTCTTTGAGAGCTATTTTTTGGATTACTAATCTCAATTCTATCTGGAATAGTTTCAAAACAATGTGCTGCTGTAAGAATTGTTTTATCAGAAATTGCTACTCCAGTACAAAATCCTGGGTCGTTACCGAAATATTCTAGCGAGATATAAACAGAGGATTTTGACCCTGCTACATCCTCAATATTATTTTCACATCCATTATGGATTTTATTAGAAGCAGATTGATCAAAATCAGCGTATAAATCACTACAAGTATAAACTACTTTTTTCTCCTCTTTTTGCTCTTTGCAAGAAGAAAAAAGAAAAAATGAACAACAGGAGAGAAGCAAAAGACGTTTCATAGAATTGTCATCCTGAGCAAACAAAAGTATTAGTTACCAATATTCAGCTTGAAGAGTGATATCTTGGAAAACTCTAGTTAAACAAGCTAGACGCTCGTTTTGCGCCTTATTATTTTTTTGTAAAGTTTCTTTTTCAAAATTATTTTGAATAGACAATGATTCTGACTTCATTTGAATGATTTTAACATTACAGGCTCCACAAACGCCAACTCCTGAACAAGCTGCACCTATTGGTACTCCTCGTTTCCGAAGAAAAACCCATAAATTTGAACCAGATCGGATGTTAAATTCATCAAAAATTTCACCAGACTTATTCATCAAAGAAATTTTTACTATTTTAGCTAAGTCGTTTGTTGAAGAGTTTTCCATCATAAAACTTTCAGCATTAAAAATTTGGGGCTCTTTTCTCAATAAAAGCTGCCAATCCTTCTTTTGCTTCAGGAGTATTAAAAAGTAAACCGAATTCTACAGATTCTAAAAGACAACCTTCTTTAAAGCTACTTACACTCCCAAACTTAACAACTTTTTTTGCAATTTTTAAGGCTGTTGGAGCATTTTTTAAAATTTTGTCAGTTATATCATTTGTGAATATTGAAAGTTCTTCATGTTTTGTCACGTGATTTAAAAGCCCAGCTTGAAATGCTTCTTGTGCAGAATATTTATGCGCAGTAGATATCCATTCAATCGTTTTTGCTACTCCAATTCTTTTCGCTAGTCTTTGGGTTCCAGAAAACCCGGGTATTAGGCCCAGAGTAACTTCAGGTAATCCAAATTTTGCTTTTTCTGAAGCTACAATTAAATCACAAGCAAGAGCTAATTCTAAACCTCCTCCTAAAGCAAATCCTTGAACTTGCGCAATGGTAATTTGTGGAAGATTTTCAAGAGTGCCGAAGATATTTGCCGCATATTGTGAAAACTCGCTTGCTTCTTTTGCAGATGTAAATTCTAACATTTCTTTAATATCAGCACCTGCAACAAAAGCTTTATCGCCAGCACCACAAACTACTAAAACTTTGACTTCATTGTTTTCCTTAAGTAACAAACAGTGATCGTATATTTCTTTAATGACTTGTTTATTTAAAGCATTTAATTGATTTGGGCGGTTTATTTTTAAAGTGGCTTTTTTTCCATTAATTTCTAGTTCTGTTAATTTATCGTACATAAAATTATCTCCTAAAAAAAGCTACAGGTCTTACCTGTAGACTATTTACTCTAGATAAATAATTTCAGCAAACTTTTATTTAATTCTTCTCAGATAATTCGTTATTAATTACCTTTTCAAATTCTGATTTAGGCAAGGATCCCATTAGTTGAATTCCATTAATATAGAATGCAGGAGTAGCATTGATTCCTAAACTTTGTCCATATTCAATGTCCGCATTAATTTTATCATGGATTGCTTGATCTTTTCTGCAGTTATTAAAATCATCAATTTTAAGACCTATTTTTTGTGCTAATGATAAGTAAGTTTCCTCATTTAATTTTTTATGGTTTTCAAACAATCCATCATGCATTTGCCAATACTTTCCTTGTTTATTTGCGCATTCTGCTGCGATAGCAGCAGGAATAGCTTCAGGATGAATTTGAACTAATGGATAATTTTTAAAGACAAATTTTATTTTATCTTTGTATTGTTTTAGAACTTCTTCAACTACTGGCTGTGCTGAAGCGCAATAAGGGCATTGAAAATCTGCAAATTCAACGATAGTGATTGGAGCATTTGCTGAACCCTTAAATGGAGCATTACTTATATCAACATTAATTTTAGGAGTAGCTGGTTTACTTGCGCCTGTAACTTCAATTTCACCTTTACTAATTGCTTGTGAAATTAAACCGCGAAAGTAACTTCCTGCAGCTTGATTTTGTAAGTAAGGCTTAACCAAAGCCTCTTGTTGCTCGGGAGTTTTTCCTTTTAATTGTGGATTTTCAGAGTTTTCTTTAATAAATTGCTTGATTTGTTCTGGAGAAATATTTGATTTTTCTTGAATAAACATTTGTTCAGCTGCATTAGTATTTGAAACGCCTTTATTTTTCATATAATCTTTAATAATTTTATCAAAATATCTTTTAGCTAATATATTTTCTATAGCTTTATATGATTGACTTTCAGCATCAAACAATGACTGCATTTCTTGAGTTGTTAAATCTGAGCGCTTTAAAGTGACTCCATTATATTTACCAAGAACATCAGATGCTGATGAAACCTTTGAAACATTGTTGCTTATTGTAGATGTAAACGAGGTTTGCCCAGTTAAGCTGTTCGACATCTTTTTATAATCATGAAAAAATAAAGGTATTGAGCCAACAACTGCTGCAGCAATAAAAATACCACCTATAATAAACTTTCCTGAAGACATATAAACTCCTTTAAAGCAAAATTCATACTTAACCCTTAATTAAGCATCATTCACATATTTTGCACACTTTTAATATTTTCAGCAAGTTCTTTAGAATATCGCTTTTCTTCATTTTTACCGTCTACTTCTGGTAAGGTTTGAGCTTTTTTAAACAATTCTAAAGCAATTGTTTTATCTCCAGATTTTTTCTTCAAAATTCCAAGATACATTGTATTTAAGCGAAACTCCGGACAAGTTTGAATTGCCTGATTAAAATAATCTTCAGCAATTTTTTTGTCTCCAAAAGAAATTAATCCTCCGGGAACTTCCTGATAATATCTGCCAAGAATCCTTAATGGACCACACCATTGGTATTTTGGGTCAATCTTTGCTGCTTCAAGCAAAGCATCTCTTCCTGGTTTTGCGTTACTTAAAGCAGAGAAAATTCCTTTCGATAGACCATAAGACCCTAAATTAATTGCATACCAGTAGTATCCTTCAACCTTCTTAGGTTCCAATTCTTTTGCTATTTTTCCTGCTTCGTATCCATATTTAAATAATTTTATTTTATCTAATTTTGGAGTAGCTTCAGAAAGAGTAAAATTTCCATAAAAATAAACTAATCTAGCTACTTTCCATGCTATGTTAAATTCTTTTGGGATTGGAGTTTCTTTACTGAGGAAAAGATAAATTTGATTTTCACCGTCAGTGTTTTCTCTATTATTCCAAAGAGAGTCTAAAAATTTTTCAGAAATTAAATCTTGAGCTTCATTATTTACTATTTCTTTATTAGTAGATTTTTCATCACTATGTGAAGGAAAAACAATAAATAAAGATACGAATAATAAAAAAAATCTTTTAATGAATTTATTTTTTAACATATGTTCTCCTAAAAACTTCTAATCATATGCGGTTAAGACTATATTTTTTTAGGAGAGCTGTAAATAAAAGAAAGGATTAAAATAATTATCTAATTGAATAAATTAAGCTAAACAAATTTTTTTCAAATCCGTTGCTTTATCTATTTTTTCCCAAGGAAAGTTATTTCTACCAAAGTGCCCATAAGAAGCAGTTTCATGATAAGTGTAACCATTTTCTTGAGGGTTCAATAGATTAAATGTTTTAACAATTCCTGCGGGAGTCATATTAAATACTTTTTGGATGGCTTCTTCAATTTTAATTCGTGCAACTTTTTCTGTGCCGAATGTATTCACATTTACACTTACAGGTTGAGCAACGCCGATTGCGTACGCTATTTGAACAAGAGCTCTATCAGCTAAACCAGCTGCAACAATATTTTTTGCTATATAGCGCCCCATGTATGCTGCGGAACGATCTACTTTTGAAGGGTCTTTTCCAGAAAAAGCACCTCCTCCATGAGCACCATGACCACCATAGGTATCAACAATAATTTTTCTTCCAGTTAATCCACAGTCACCTTGTGGACCACCAATAACAAATTTTCCAGTTGGATTAATATGGTATTTAGTGTTGGAATCTAATAGATTTTGAGGAATAGTATTTTTAATAATTTTCTCAATTACATACTCTTTAATTTCTTGTTGAGTTACATTTTCGGAATGCATTGTACTGACAACAACAGTGTCAATTCTTTTCATTTTACCGTCATGATATTCAACAGTAACTTGAGATTTTGCATCTGGTCGTAACCAATTTACATTTCCTTCTTTTCGAGCTTTTGATAAGTTTCTTAATATAGAATGTGCGTATTGAAGAGTAGCAGGCATATATTCCGGAGTTTCATTTGTTGCGTAGCCGAACATCATACCTTGATCTCCTGCTCCTTGTTCTTTATGAAGACCTTCGCCTTCATTTACACCTTGAGCGATATCCGGAGATTGTTGATCTACAGCAACAATTACACCACAGCTTCGATATTCAAAGCCGTTATCAGGATCATTATAACCAATTTCTTTTATAACATTTCTTGCTATATCAGAATAACTTTTCATTTTTCTTTTAAGTTTAAGTTCATTTGTATGAACAGTCTCAGGATTCACTGTTATTTCACCAGCAATTACCACAAGACCTGTTTTGCAAAGAGCTTCACATGCAACTCTTGCTCTTGGATCAAAAGTTAAAAGTTCGTCTAAAATACCATCAGAAATTTGATCAGCCACTTTATCAGGATGGCCTTCACTAACACTTTCTGATGTGAAATAGGTAACTTCTGGAGAAAATGTCTTGTTAAGAAGCGAGCGTTGAAACATATTGTATTTCCTTTCATATCAACCGCTGCAGAAGGGTTAACTTTAATTTATTAAAGGTAACAAAAAAAATCGGGTAATACATAAGCCGGATTCTGTTTTAAACTACAATTTCTCTTGATGCTATGTTGCCATAACATTCTTTGCAGCCAACCCGAGTGTCATTGAATCGAGCAAATTCTCCACCCCTATTTGGCCTTGCTTCGAATGGGGTTTGCCAGACTGATTGTTGCCAACCAATATCCGTGAGCTCTTACCTCACGATTTCACCATTGCCAGTCTTGCGACTTCGGCTGTTTATTTTCTGTTGCACTTTCCGTCGAGTTGCCCCGCCTGGTCGTTAACCAGCATTCTGCTCTATGAAGTCCGGACTTTCCTCACTCCTAACAAGTTAGGACGCGTTGTAGTTGAATTACCCGAATTCTCACCATTAATATCTGGAACCCAGCAAAGCAAGGAAGATTTAAAATATTTTAGCCTTTTTTTTATCTAATTGAGATTTCTATTGGCGACAAGTAGATTTTAAAACTCCACTCAGTCATTAGTTTAATGGTCTTCTCAAGACATGCAAAAAAGATATTTTAAATTGCGAATTGAAAGATATAATTCTAAATTCATTTCTAAAGAGATAAACTTGATTTTTTTATTTTTTAGTAATATTTTCTATTGGTTTATAAATTTCTCAGGATCGAAAAAAAACATGTTTGAATTTAGAAAATTTTTTTAAAAAATTTATAAGAAAGAAAAACATAAAAAGTAACAAAGTGAAATTTTTTTTAAAATAAAATTCTTTAATAATATTTTTAACCAAATAATTATTTAAAAAGTTTCTAAAGAATAATTATGATTCCTAGAGATAAGTAATACCGTATTAAAATTTATTTTGTAAATATTTCGATTGTTTATTGAGGTTAGTATGACTTATATAACAGAAAAGCTTTATTACTCTCATCCGTATCATTTTCAAGCTAAAAGCTTTTTTGAAAAAAGATCAGACGATTCTTTAGCATTAAAGCGTTCAATAGCCTATCCAGAAGGTGGGGGACAAGTTGGTGATATTGGTTCATTTCTTTTCAACGATAAATTATTTTCTTTTATTGATACAAGAAAAGTGATTGGCAAAGGTAGGACGATTATTCGAAAAGATTTTCCCTTAATCAATGTCGAAAGTGAAATTCAAATTAAAATTTCTTCTGATGATTATGATTGCTTACCAGATAGTGGAGAAATTTTAGTAAAAATTAACAAAGATTATCGGGCTTCAGTATCAATCAGTCATACTATTTCTCATTTAGTTTATCTTGCAATGAGTGAATTACGCCCTGATGTTTCTGAGAACACGAAAGGTTGTTTGATTACTCAAGATGGAGGTCGATTTGATGTATTTGTAGAAAAATTTTTAATAGAAGATATTTCTTTTATAGAAAATTTTGTCTCCAATCTATTAACTTCTAATAAAGAAATTCTAATTACAGAAATAGAAGGAGAACCTGAATGTCGAATTTGGAATTTAAGTTCTTTTAAAAAATTATTATCTTTGTTAATAATAAGAAATATCATAGCTAAAAAGCGGAGTAATGCCTACTATTTAGGCGAGGTAGGTTCTTTTGTACGTTACGAAGCGAGAATGGTATTGTCTAAGCTAAAAAAATTCGGTTGATAAAACTTAACTTTCTTTTCTAATTCGAGTTAATAGTGTAAACGATCAAGCGTGGAATTTTTTTTGATTTTTGTGTGAAAGGTGTGCCCTGTGGAAATTAAGAATTTTCAAGAATTTATTATATCTCTTTGCAATTATTGGGTTAATCATGGCTGCATTTGGAGTCAACCTTATGATGCAAATATGGGAGCAGGGACGTTTCATCCTCACACATTTTTAAAAGGAATTGGGCCGGAGCCATGGCGTTCTGTCTATGTACAGCCGTGTAGAAGACCTGTTGATGGGAGATACGGAAAAAGTCCGTATCGCTTTCAACATTACTATCAGTTGCAGGTTTTATTAAAACCTTCACCGGCAAATATTGTGGATATTTTTCTTAAATCGCTGGAACATGTTGGAATTAATTTAAAAGAAAATGATATAGGTTTGTTGGAAGATGATTGGAAAGGTCCTACCCTTGGAGCTTGGGGGCTCGGTTGGGAGATAAGAGCAAATGGCCAAGAAGTAACTCAATTTACTTACTTTCAACAACTTGGAGGTTTAGATATTGATGTTGTATGTGGTGAAATAACCTATGGTTTAGAACGTCTGTATATGTATTCAAAAGGTTATAAAAATGCTCTAGAAATACCTTTTAATGAGCATTTCACCTATGGAGATATTTTTTATCAGAATGAATTTGAATTTTCTCATTTTAATTTTAAAGAAGCAGATATTAAAGAATTGCTTGATCATTTTGAAAAATGTGAAGAAAAAGTCTCTCAATTATGTGAGAAAAATCTTGTCTTACCTGCTTACGATTATGTTCTACAAGCTTCTCATGCATTTAATCTACTAGATGCAAGAGGTGCTATTTCAGTTAGTGAGAGACAAAGATATATAGGTCGAGTAAGGGATTGTGCAAAAAAATGTGCAATACAATATAGAAGTGCAAGAGAAAAATTAAACTTTCCTATGCTAGATAGACTTGATACCGATGCTCGACAACCATTGTTTCCTTTAGGAAGTCAAAATATCTTAACCGTTCCAAAAGAAACTAAAATATACAAAAATCTTGAGCAACTAGGAAATAATGACAGAATAAATGTAGTTTTTGAACTTGGTGTTGAAGAAATGCCTCCAGCATTTCAACTTTCTGCAAAAGCAGAAATAGAAGAAAAAATTATTAATTTTATTAATACAAATAATTTAAATTGGCAAAATAATTTTTCGCAAAATTCGTCAGATTTTCCTAATTATAAAGTGGAAATTTCTGCGCGAAGACTAAGTATACAATATTTAAATATTCCTAAGCAAGAAAAATCAAGAATAGAGGAAATATGGGGCCCTGCAGAGAGAATTGCTAGAAATTCTGATGGTACTTTAACTCAAGCTGGTATAGGTTTTTGCAAAAAAAATAATATAGATTCTTCTTTAATTGAATTTAAAAAGAAAAATGATGGTACTTTTTTGTTTGCTTCAAAAGAAGTTATTGGAAGAGATTTTCCTTTACTTTTAGCTGAAAAATTTAAAGAATGGTGTTATGAATTAAAAGCACCTTTAAAAATGAAATGGTTACCGCAAAATATTAGCCCTCAATTCATAAGGCCAGTACGTTGGGTACTTGCATTAGTAAATGATCTTGTAATTGAATTTGAAATGTTTGGTATTAAGTCAGCGCGTTTAACTTGTGGACAAAGAATATTATTCCCAGAATTAACAGCTATAGATAATGCAAAAAATTATGAGAAAATATTACTTGAATTGTCAGTTGTACCTGCATTTAAAAGTAGGAAAGAAAAATTTGAAAATGATGCTATTAAATTAGCTAGGCAAGTTAACGGACAAATTAAACCTGATGATATGCTATTGAAAAAATGCTTAGGTTTATTTGAAAATCCAGATTTGTTTATTGCTGATTTTGATCCCAAATATTTACGATTACCAAAGCCTTTAATAACAAGTGTTCTTCGTGAACATATGAATTATTTTTCAGTGGTTAAAGAAAACACTAATGACTTGTTACCTTATTATATAGGCGCAGCTAATTACGCTTGTACAAAAAAAGCTGAAATGATAGAGGGAACTAAAACTGTTGTCATTGGACGTTTAGAAGATGGTGCATTTTATTATGATACTGATTTAAAAACGCCATTATTTGATTTGCGTTCTAAGCTAAAAGATCAACTATTTAATGCTAATATGGGAACATTATTTGATAAATCTGAAAGGTTGATTAAAATTTCAGCTAATATTTGCCAAGAACTAAAAGCTGATCTTGACTTTGTAGTGTTAGAAAAAGCAGCCGAATATTGTAAAGCTGATTTAAAAACAGGTTGTGTTCAAGAATTCCCAGATGAAATGCAAGGTATAATGGGTGGTATTTTAATAAAAGAACAAAATATTTTGAATAATCAATTAAAATCAGAAAAGGCTGCGAAAGCAGTTGAAGAACATTACTTACCTGTAGGAGCTTCTAGTGAACTACCAAATTCACTAGAAGGTGCTATTTTATCTTTAGCCGATAAAATTGATTCTTTATGTATGATGATCTGTCATGGTGCTGAGGTCAAAGGTAACAAAGACCCGTTTGGGTTAAGAAGACTTGCCCTTTCAATATCAAGGCTACTTGGTGTAAAGGGAGAATTAAATCATTTAAATATTTCTTTAAAATCAATAGTTGAAATATGCTTAAATGTGATTGAAGAAAGTTACGTTATAAAAAATGAAAGTCGTCAAAAAATTTATTCATTTATTATTGAACGAATGAAAGCTTCCTTAATTGAAGATTTTGATACACGTATTATTGATGCCCTATCAAAACCTTTAATAGAAGAGCATTTAATTAATGTAAGAAATTTTGCTGAAAAAATTACCCATGCTTTGAAACAAAATGGAAAAGGGTCTCTTCTTGAAGCATTAATTCCATATAAAAGAGCAAAAAATTTAACTCAAAATTGGCAAAATAAAGAAGAATTAAATATTTCACTTTTTAAAGCAAATGAAGAATTATCTTTATATGAAAATTTAAAAAGTGTAGAAAATAAAGTACGTGAATTTAAGCAAAATTCAGATTATGAAAATTTGTTACTTTCGTTAGCTAGTTTAGCAGATCCTATGTCGAAATTTTTTGAAAATGTGATGGTCAATGATCCTGACGAAAAATTAAAGAATAATCGCTTAACTCTTCTATCTAGACTTTGTTTCATGTATGAGGAAGTAGCGGATTTTTCTCTTATTCAGGTTCAATAAAATGGAATTATTAAATTCTTTTAAAGTTATTGGTAAAGAAGATATTCTTCAAAAGAAAAATAAAATTGCTATTACCTTTGGGAATTTTGATGGAGTTCATCTAGGACATATTCATCTATTAAATGAATTAAAAAAAATTTCAAAAAATAGCCCAATTGTGGTTGTCACTTTTGATCCGCATCCTGCGGTTTATTTTTCTGGTGTAAGTAAGCCGTTACTTAATACTATCGGAGATAAAGTTAAATTATTACTAGAATCAGGTGCGAGTGCAGTAGTAATTCAACCATTTAATCAAAGTTTTGCAAATCTATCTGCAGATGATTTTTGCAATTGGTTAAAGGAAAATTTTAATATTTGTGCAGTCATTTTAGGTTATGACTTTTGCTATGGTAAACAGCGTTTAGGGAATTTTGAGCATATGAAAGCATTTGCTGAAAAAGAACAGTGGGAAATTAGAAAAGCTGAAGCATTTAAGTTATACACTAGTAAAGTTGTGTCTTCGTCTTCTATTCGAGAACTTATTTCGCAGGGGCAGGTTGAAGAAGCAGAACAATTGTTAAGTCGTCCCTATTTCTTACCTGGTACTGTTGTACGAGGTGATCAACGTGGGAGATTAATAGGCTTTCCAACTGCAAATATTGATCTTCATGAAGAGTTAGTTGTTCCTAAGTATGGTGTTTATGCTTGTTTTGTTGAAATTGAATCATCAAAAGAGTTATTGCCTGCGGTTATGAATTGTGGAGTTCGTCCTACAATTGCCAAAGGTTTAAAGTTACAGATTGAAGCACATATTTTAAATTTTTCTCAAGATATTTACGGAAAAGAAGTAAAGTTTTTTCTGAAAAAATTTATCCGTGGTGAAATGAAGTTTGAAAGTATCGATCAACTTAAAGAACAAATAACAAAAGATGTTGAACAGGCGAAGAATTTATTTATGGATATTTAAATGAATAATAAGTCAATTAACACAGAAAAAAGTACTCAAAAAAATCTTCCAGTAATTGATGTTTCGAATTTTCAAAAAGATGTCCAAGTACATAAAAATATTCATCTTGATGATCCTGATTTATATATTAATCGTGAAATTTCATGGTTAACATTTAATGAAAGAGTGTTATCAGAAGCAGAGAATAAGTTAGTCCCTTTAATTGAGAGATTAAAATTTTGTATTATCTTTGCTTCTAATTTAGATGAATTTTTTATGGTAAGAATATCTGGTCTTTTGCGACTAGTTTCAAAACCAAGCAATTCTTTATACTATGATGAAGAAGATTCTGAAGAAATGCTTGATGAAGTAGCAATAAAAGTAAGGGGATTATTAAAACGTCTTTCTAAATGCTTACAGAATGAAATTCTACCTGAACTTGGTTTGAACAATATAACAATTCCAAGATTTGGAGAATTAACAAGATCTGAAGAAGAAAAATTAGATATTCATTTTGAAAGTCAAGTTTTTCCTGTTTTAACTCCGCTAGCAATAGATCCTGCTCACCCCTTTCCTTATTTATCAAATCTTTCTTTGTATCTAGCTGTTACTTTTGAGGGTGTTTCGGATAATGGCGAGCCATTACTTGCACTTGTTGAAGTTCCTCAAAAAATTATGCGTTTAATTCCAATTTCACAAAAAGTAAGTAAACAAAGATTTTTTTTACTTGATGAACTTATCAAAAATTATATGCCAACTCTTTTTCCATGGACTCAGGTAACAGGAGCATATGCGTTTAGAGTAACAAGAAATTTAGATTATCAATTACTTGATCATGAAGTAAAAGATTTAATGAAGTCTATTGAATATGAATTAAAAGATAGAGAGCAAAAAACTGTTGTAAGGCTAGAATATGAAAAAAATATGCCTGATTGGTTGCGAAATAAATTAGCCGCTGTTTTAGATTTAGATTCTTCTGATCTGTATGAAATTGAAGGAATGATTAATATCCGAGATTTAGCTCCGTTACTAAAAATTGAAAGATTAGATCCATATTTAAAAGATGAAGCTTTTAATCCAAGATTGAATATCAATTTAGTAGATGCCAGTAGAGATATTTTTGATATTATAAAAGAACGCGATATATTATTACATCACCCTTATGATTCATTTGCAAGTGTTTTAGATTTTCTTCGTAGTGCAGCGAAAGATGAGAAAGTTTTAGCTATAAAACAAACATTATATCGATCTGGCGGAGATTCTCCAATTATTGAGGCGTTAGCTAATGCCGCAGAAAGAGGAAAACAAGTAACAGTTGTGGTAGAATTGAAAGCACGTTTTGATGAAGCGAATAATATTGAATGGGCAAAAAGACTTGAAAGAGCAGGAGCGCATGTCGTTTTCGGTTTTATTGACTTAAAAACCCATGCAAAATGTACATTAGTTGTAAGAAAAGAAAAAAATAATTACTTACAAAAATATGTCCATTTATCAACTGGAAATTATAACAGTTCAACTGCAAAACTTTATACTGATATCGGTCATTTAACAACTGATCCAATATTGTGTGATGATGTAGCGAATGTTTTTAATTTTATCACTGGTTTTAACATACTTCGTGATCAAGATTTAACTCAAATGAAAATTCCACATTTTGAAAAAATTAAAGTAGCTCCTTTTCGTTTAAGAGAGCAAATTATTCAAATGATAGAAAATGAAAAAAAGAAAAACTGTTCTGAAAATCAATCACATATTATATTTAAAATGAATTCTTTAGTTGATGTAAAATTATGTCAGGCATTATATCGGGCTAGTCAAAAAGGAGTGAAAATTGATTTAATTATTAGAGGTATTTGTATCTTAAGGCCTGATGTTCCCGGAGTATCCGAAAATATTCGTGTAATAAGCGTGATTGATAGATTTCTAGAGCATTCAAGAATATTTTGGTTTAAAAATGGCGGAGACCCTCTAATTTTCTGTGGTAGTGCTGATTTAATGGAACGAAATATGGATCGGCGAATTGAAATTGTTTGGCCCATAGAAAGTCCCGAGTTAAAGTCTAAATTAACAGGAATTTTAACTACATTTTTATTAGATAACTGCAAAAGTCATGAAATGCAAAGTGATGGTACTTATATAAGAAAATTACCTATTTTGAATGAAAAAGTATATCGAAGTCAAGATAAATTTATTGAATATGCAAGACGTTATGGTATAAAATCTATAGCCTACGATCAGGCAATTAAGCCTTTATTTGAAAAAAAGGATTTTGATCGCATTCCTGAAAGATTTATTCCTTCATTAGTTGTTGAAGAATTAAGCGCAAAAAGTTCTAAGAAAAAGAAGAAAAAGTAATGTTGAATTTGCCGGATAGAAAAGTATTTGAAAAAAAAAGAATAGCTGCAATTGATGTTGGATCAAATAGTATACATATGCTTATTGTAGATATGGAATCTATAAATTCTTTTACTATAATTGCTTCAGAAAAAGACCAAGTAAGATTAGCTGCTTCTATTGATGATGATGGTAATTTAACATCTGATGCCTTAAATAAAACAATAGTTGTGTTAAGAAAAATGAAAGAAGTAGCGGATAGCCTTAAAGCTCAAATCAGAGCGGTGGGGACTAGTGCATTGCGTGAGGCTAAAAATTCATCTGATTTTGTTGCAAAACTATACAAAAAAACAGGAATCGATGTTGAAGTGATTTCTGGACACGAAGAAGCCCGCTTAGTTTACTTAGGAGTGCAACAAGGTTTACCTATTCATGGGAAATCTACACTTATAATTGATATTGGTGGAGGATCAACTGAAATTGTTGTTGGACAATGGGGTGAAGAGCGTTTTGCAACTTCCCTAAAATTAGGTTGTGTACGTTTGACGCAAATGTTTCTTGCAAGTGATCCTTTAAGTGATGAGCATTTAAGATCTTTAGAATTATATATCAATACTAGACTAGAGCCCGTTCTTTCAGAGGTTGAAAGAATTGGATTTGATATAGCCGTAGGTTCTTCAGGAACAATAAAAGCAATAAAATCTTTAGTGCTTGGGATTTTGAATACCCCTCCCCTTCAAACTATGCATGGTTCAGTTTTAACTGCAAAAGAAATTTGGCTAGCAAAAGAAGCCTTGTTAAAGGCGAGATCATTAAAAGAAAGAAAACAACTTCCAGGCTTAGACACTAAAAGAGCGGAAATTGTTGTTGCTGGACTGTTTGTTTTAAGTTCCATAACCAAAATATTGGGAATAAGGGAATGGACTATTTCATTAACAGCTCTTCGAGAAGGAATTCTTTTTGATACTATTTTGCGGGATGGGGTGTGGTTACAAGGTGATACAACTGATGTCCGTTGGAGATCCGTCCGTTCATTTGGCCAAAAGTTTCATATTGATGAAGCACATGCTTTTCATATTACTTCCTTTGCTATTAGTCTATTTGATCAACTTTTATTTAAGCACAATTTATCTAGTGCTTGGCGTGAGTTCCTAAGATCAGCGGCTTATTTACACGAATGTGGTTTATTTATTGGTCATACTGGACACCACAAACATACTTTTTATTTTATCAGAAATGCTTCTCTCCCTGGGTTTACTACAAGGGAAATGCAAATAATTGCAACAATTGTACGTTATCATAGGAAAAGAATGCCCAGAGAAAGTGATGAAGTATACTGTGATTTTGACAAAGAAATTCAAAAGGCAGTTAATATTTGCGCGGCAATTTTACGACTTTCTGTTTCTCTAGATAGAGGTCGGCAAGGTAAAATACAAGAGATTATTGTAAGAGAAAATTCTAATAGTAAAATGAGTTTGGTTGTTTATTTAAGAGCAACTCATGATATCGAACTTGAAATGTATGAGGCAGCAATTGAGAAAAAAGCATTTGAAAATGTTTTTTCATGTTCCCTTGAATTAATGTTAGAGCAATAAATTTTATAATAAGTAAAGGGAAGATAACATTGAATCGTAAACAGTACTTTAAAATTTATATCTTAGTATTTATTGCCTTATATTCAGAGTTTAATTTGGCAAATCAAGAAATGTTTGTTAATATTCCTTTAGATAAAAAATATGATGAAGAATCTAGTAACGTTGTTATTGGGCAGAATCAATGTAAAACTATTGAAAACGGAATTTCAGGAAGAATTGTTCTTGAAAATTCCAACATCAATAAAAATGATCAATATAAAAATATTGTTATTCGCATTTTAGGAGTAGATTATACTAAACCTGATGGTATTTTCTACGAATATTATCCGAGTGATAATGGGTGTTTTAATTTAACAAATATACCTATTGGTAGTTCTATTATTTTAAAAATTTGGGATACTAATAACGTTTACTACTCAAAAACTGTCAATGTTTATGCAAATGCGAATTCTAGTTTTTATGAAATTCCTTTAAGTTTAGAAAGTAAAATATCCTCAGAATCAAGAACTGCTTTAGTATCTTCCCAATTTTATAATAAAGCAGGAATTTGTGGACAAGCTATTGGCTTACCGCCTGGGGACTTATTGGGAACTAGCATTTATGTAGAAAATGCGAATAAGAAAATATTTCAAGCAAATTATTCTAATGATTTTTATATTAGTTCAGCAAATTTAAAAACTCTTTCTATGAATGGCTACTTTTGTGTATTTAATTTAGACTCTTGTAGTAAAAATGAAGAAAATTGTTCGGATAATCCAAATTATAATTTGTATTTTACTTTAAAAAATGGTGAGAAAAAAAGATTCAATTTAATAATACCAGCTACTTCTTTTTCAGATGGAAATTTCTTTGATCTAACTGCAGGAGTTCTTAGACCAACAGAGCTTTATTCATTAAACGATGTTAACTCTTATTCTTGGATAAATGAGAAAGACAATGCAAAACCCTTCTTATTTAATAAATTGGTTTTAGACAACTCTGAGCTAAATAAGCTAAGTTATTTTGCTACTGGAGATAACTTTATTAGAATTAACTACTCTTTGTTAGATCAAAATAATTTCAATCAGTTTTTCATAATAAAACCTAAAGAAGAAATATATACCCAAGATATGTATAATAGAATTAAAAATTATGATAATTATATTGAAGGGGAAGTTTTTGTCGACGAAAAAAATCCTTTAAAATTAAAAATATTTGATCCTAAATATGTGCATATTAGTAAAAATACACTAGATCTTATGGGGAATAAAAAATTTGGTTCGATATTTTTTAGTTTAGATTTAAAAAAATATAATATTGATAATAGTTTTGTAAAGATAGAAGTTAGAAATATGAATGGGCTCCTTGTTGCAGAAAGTTCTGTTTCATCTGATAAAAATAATAACTTAGAAATAGTTAAATCTAATACTTTAGAATTAAATGGTGTTGTGCATAGTTTAGAACCTGGCTTATATCAATTTTTCTTAAAATCAAAAGATAGCAATAATAAGGAAATTCTTTTTACAACTTTTATTCAGTCTTTTTCAGGAAGAACTCAGGTTGTAACTGAACCATTTGATCAATTAAGCATTGCTGAAAGTTTGCAAGAAAAAAGAACTTATGTTTTAAACTCTTCCACATTTAAATTGGAAGAAAATATCATACCTTGGAATAATGAGATTTATAAAGTTTTTTTAGACTCTGATTTGTTAATAGAAGGTATTATACCTAGTAATAATGCAGATATAAATGAAAATATAGTTTTGAAAAATGAAATACGAAATAATATTTTTGCGTTGTATTCGGCAGAAGAGCTTTGTTTATTACCTAAAGATTTAGACTCAAAGAATGAAGTTACTCAATATAGTAATCAACTAAGTGATAATTTAGTTGAAATTGATATGATGAAATACTATAAATCATAGTTACTTTGGAGGCTTATTCCAGAAGCCAAAAAAACCTCCGCATATTCCTGGAGGTTTAGTAAAATTACTTAATGCTAACCACTCAATAGAATTAGTATAGGTAACTTTCTTATTACCTACTTTACCTGAGTATAAAGTTAATATTATTTTTTTTTCAAGTTTACTTAATTTTTCTGAGGAATTTTTCGTTATTCTAGTGTCATAAATTTTTATTATTTCAACTCCAAAATTGGACTCTGTTTCTGCTAAAGAGTAGTAAAATGTCTTAATTAAATCTTTGTCTAAAGGAAAATCAGTAAGTTTAAGCGCAACTTTTCCAAAAGTATCTATGTATTTTTCTTCAAATTTATTTTTTTTTGCCATTGATTGAAAAGGTAATAATAGCATACTAAAAAGTATTTTTTTTCCGATTTCTCTTCTTTGAATTAGCATACCATTTCCTATATAAGATTTTTCTTTATAAAATCTGCGCATCTTAATGATAAAGCAGCAATAGTTAATGTAGGATTCGCTGAACCAGTAGTAGGCATGACTCCGGATCCAACAAGGATTAAATTTTTATGGTCATGGGTGACTAAGTTTTTATCTACCACAGAATCTTTTGCATTATCTCCCATTCGATAAGTACCCATGACGTGACCTGCTCCATACCAATTATTCGAGATTTTTATATTTGTGCAATTACTTTTTTCAAGTATTTCTATACACTTTTTAGTTGCATCTGAAAAACTTTTCTTTGTATATTCATCCAATGAAAAATGTATTTCTGGATGAGGAATGCCAATTGTATCAAATTTTTCTTTAGAAGGAACTATTCTGTTTTCGGGATTAGGTAACATTTCAGTTAGAACTGATAAAGAAACTTGTTTAGAGGCAATTTTATTAAATTCTTCTTTTAATTGTTTTCCATAGAAACCCTGATCAAGCAAACTAGTTAATAAAGGTTGAAATCCTCCTTCTGGAAAATTCCATCCATCATTTAGTAATTCTATTCTATACGAGGCAAAATGTTTTCGAAACTCCCCTATTCTAAATTTATCAATACCCGCTGTGGATAAGGGTGATCGAAATGGATAAATAGGTTTGGGAGTTGAACCATAGATTAAAATAATGGGATGATCTGCTAAATTGCGTCCAACTTGATCACTAGTGTTTGCAATTCCATTTTTAAAATTTTCTGTTTTTGACATCAGTAATAATTTAGCAGTTTCAATGCTGTTGGCAGCTAGAATAAATATTTTACCCTGGATGCTTTCAATTTTTTTATCTGGTTTTTTATAATTTATGGCAGTTATTTTTCCTGTAGTATCACTTACAACTTCATAAGCTACTGCATTAGTTATCAGTTTAGCTCCATGCTTAATTGCTTTATTTAAATGAATAGTTGCATCATATTTAGCTTGTACAGGGCAGCAAGGAATACAGCTAGCACTACCACAGCAAGCTGGACGTGAATCGAATTCAACAGAATTTCTAGCTTGAGGACTATGGCAAATTTTATAATCGGTATCTTTTAAACATTCAGTAAAATATTTATCGCTTAGTGTAAATGGAATTTCTGGCAAGGGGTAAGGATTTTTTCTTGGAGATCCTAAATCTTCATTATTATTTCCAGAAACACCGAGTTCCTGCTCTGCTTTAAAATACCATTCTTCTAGATCTGAATATGAAATAGGCCAATCTATTCCAAGATTAAAATTTGTTTTCATTTTAAAATCTTCTGGAACAAGGCGTAAGCATGTACCCAACCAGTGCCATGTAGTACCACCAGCAACCCTTAAATATGTACTTTTAAAATTTTCTTTTCCTTTATTAATAAAATAATTACTATTTATTGTTGTGGGATAAGGTGCATGTGGTTGAATTTGATAAGCAGATTCAGGTATTTTGATAGCTGTTTCATAATATTTTTTCATTGCGTGCGATCTATCTGGAAATGTACCGGCTTCCAGAATTGTTACTTTTATTCCATGTTTACTTAATTTATAAGCAATAAGTGAACCGGCTACACCTGAACCGACAATGACGACATCACTATAGTTATTAGACATAAGCACCTTTTGTTTTTAAAAATTTGTACTTAATCTAATTATTTAAGTCAACAAATAATTATTTTTAACAAAAGAATACTAATTTTAATTTTAGAAAAATAAATACAAAAAAGGTTTTTAAAATTTTTCATCAATTCCATTTTTTTTAATTATCGCATTTCGAGCGAGCTCATCGCACATATCATTATATTCATTGCCTGAATGACCTTTTACCCATTGCCAACTCAAGTGATGTTTTCTTTGCAGAAGAGAAAGTTGCATCCAAAGTTCAATATTTTTCACTGGCTTACCTGATTTTGTTTTCCAACCATTTTTTTGCCAATTTTCGAGCCATTTTTCAGTAAAACCATTTTTGACATACTGACTATCGGTGATAATAAGAACAGGCATAGGGCGAGTAAGGCTTTCAAGTCCTTTTATCACCCCAGTCAGTTCCATTTTATTATTCGTTGTATACTGCTCATAACCTGAAATGCGTCTACGTAACTCATTATATAAAAGTACGCAGGCCCAACCACCTGGACCAGGATTCCCAGAGCAAGCACCGTCTGTATAAAGCGTAACTTGTGAAGTCATTGTATAATGTGCTTTCATCGAGAACTGCAAAGAATTTTGCAGTTAAATTTTAGTAAAAATTGAAAGAGAAATTGAATGCAAGCAGATTTACCACCACAAACTGAGAAAATCCACATAGAAAAAACTTATCCCATGGTGGATGATGTCTCAGCAAAATTAGTTCCCATAAAGAGTGAAAATCTAACTTTTCCTCGAACAATTTTTACACTCGGTATTTATAATGAAGTTTTAACTGGTGCAACCAAAACAAATTATGATGCTACCGGCTATGGATTTTCAATGGGAATGTCGCATAAGATTAGAGGGATGTGGAAAGGAGGGTTAGATTTTCGATGGTCAGATTGGGCTTCGAAACGTTCTGATAACCCTGATTTAAGTCCTTTATCGATCTATTCAAAAATTGAAGGTGCTCCATCATTTAATTTTTTATGGGGTGATAGTGTTGAAAAATATTTTCAGCCTTTTTTCACAGGAGGATTGGGATATACTTTGTTTTTTAGTAGTCGATCATGGTCAGCAATTCAATCAAGATCCTCTTTAGGTCAATTTTCTCTTACGTATGGTATAGGATTTCGTGTAAAGTTAAGTAATTCGTTTGCAATTAATACCATTTTTGAAAATTGGCGTGGTATTCAAACGTCAGACTTTACTGCTCAAATCTACAGAATGGAGCTGGTTTTTGGTGATGTTGAGAATTATTAAATCTGTTATTTTTTTAGTTACTTTAAGTTTTTCTGCATTGTATTCTCAAAAACTTCTTCTTACAAATCCTGTTGGCAAACCATTGCCAGAAGGATCTGTAGTTTTTAAAAATCGCTCTATAATGAGCTGTGGACAAAAAACTGGATTATCAGTTTATACATCTCTTGATATTCAAGCTATTTTAAGTATATCTAATTTACTATCCCAAGATAAAATTTCATTGACAACAAATTGGGATACTTTTACTCCAAGTTTTGCTTCAACGTCATCATCACTAAATGAAAAAGATTTTTTAACATATCCAGCAGATGTTCAACGAATAATTTTTTTATGCTTAACTTGGGATGAAAGTTATCGATTAAAATTATTTAATATTCCAATTGAAGCATTGGATGATATCTCTAGTGAAGTTATTAAAAAGAAACCATGGCAAAATTTACAGAATGAAGTTGCCGAAAGAATAGACGCTTTTTCTAAATTTACAATTCGAGATTTTGTTCATCTTGTATTGAGAGCAAATACTTTTTACTACGTTAGAGGAGGATTAAATAAAAATCCAACTTTATGGTCGACTTCTTTTGTTTGGAAGGTTCCATCAACTGTGATAAATAAAAATTCTGAAAGTATTAAAGATGAATAAAAAAAATACCCATTTAATTATTTATAAATGGAAGAACTCTTTTCATAAAGTAACGTTGGAAAATGATTTTTCTTTTCAAAACTTTAAAGATGAAAATATTACCAAAGAAGAGTTTAATTCTTTTCTTCCTTCACCCGAATTAGCTGAGTTAATGTTTAACTTGGCTGAAAATGATCCTTATATTTGTTCATTAAGTAATCTAACAAAATTTGTTGAAAAATTTTATCAGAATAAAAATGAAGAATATTATAATTCAATTTTTCTGTATATTGAAGATGGAAAATTAATTTCATTTTTAAATGTAGTAATAAATTATGATGTAGCTGAAATTGATTATATTTTTTCTGGTAGACAGTATAGAGGAAAGGGAGTGGCAAATTTTTTACTCAATATATTGTTAAATGTTATGACAAAACAAGAAAATTATAAGAAGAATAGAGTACTCCTTGAAGTTGGGATAAATAATATAGCGGCTTTAACTTTCTATAAAAAATTCGATTTTAAACAGATTGCAACAAGAAAAAATTATTATAAAAATAAAGAAGATGCAGTTATTATGGAGAAAAGTTTGTGAAAGTAGGAATATTTCATACAGCTTTTTTAGGTGATTTAGTGCTTGCTAGTTTATTAATTGAAGGTTTATTTTTAGAAGGACATGAAGTATATTTAATTACAAAAAAATTGGCAGCTCAATTTTATCAAGAAGATAAAAGATTAAAAAAAATTATCACGGTTAATAAAAAAAGTGGTTTAAAAAAAATAAATTCAATATTTGAAATAGCACAAGATATTTCAGATTTAAATTTAGATATGTTACTTGTTCCACATAAATCGATAACAACATCTTTGATTGTCTATTTTGCAAAAGTAAAAGAAAAAGTTGGCTATAATGATACAGCCCTTTCTATGGTCTATTCGCAATTAAGAAGTTTTGTGAAAGAAAAACATGAATGTTTGCGTTGTTTAGATATTGCACCTGAAAGCTTAATCAGTAATAAAATTAAAGAAAATTTACTTAAATTATCCCGTCCAGTTTTAAAAGAATCTAATAATTTAGTCGTTTTTATCGAAAAAAATCCAAAATTTTTACACAACAAACAGGAATTCTTTATTGTTTCTCCAGGATCAGTTTGGGCAACGAAAAAATATCCTGCAAAACATTTTGCTAAATTAATTGAAGAAATATTGAACTTAAATAAAAATTTATTTTGTATTTTAGCAGGAGGAAAGCAGGACTACGATGATGTACAAAATGTTTTAAGCAATATTGAAAATAAATTATTGTTAACTAGAGTTTTAGAAACTGCGTCCTATTTGCCTTTACAGGAATTTACAAATTTAGTAGCAAAGTCAGCATTTGTAATTGCTAATGATTCAAGTCCTGTGCATATTGCATCTGGTTTTAATATTCCTATCTTAAGTATTTATGGGCCTACGTCTTGGACGTTTGGTTTTTATCCAACTTCAGAAAAAAGTATATATTTAAATTATAAAGACTCAAACAATAATTTGTTACCCTGCCATCCTTGCTCGCCACATGGAACAAAACAATGTCCGAAAAAACATTTTAAATGCATGGAAGAGCTTTCTCCGTATATTTTGCTACAATCAGTTAAAAAGTTGGTGCCACAGTTTTTCTAAAGGTGGGTTTATGCAATTCATATTATCTGATTTTCGCATTCTACGCCCCAAATATGAAGTTCCACAAGCAGAAGGCTTGAATTGGATTTCTTTGGCGCATTCATATGCCAAATTTATTGAAGGAAATATCAATAAATCTAATAGTAAATCAATGGATGAAATATATAAGCAAGTAGCAAATATTTGTAATCGATTTGCATGTAAACCTGAAAAAATTTCTAATAGAGGAACTGCAATTCAAGATTATTCTCATCAAGATTGGGAAAATATGTTGTTATTTGATTTTAAGAAATCTTTTTCTGGGGTGGGTATAAATGAGCGAATGAAACTTTTTTCAGCTGTTGTTGATGAAGTTTTTCAAATGTTTTATTGTGAAAACATGTTACCACCTAAACATATTATTCATGTAAGTTGTACAGGCTACGTTTCTCCTTCAGCGGCACAGAAAATTGTTGCAATTAAAAATTGGGGGGAGAAAACTAAAGTAACTCATGCGTATCATATGGGCTGTTATGCTTCACTGCCAGCATTGCGAATAGCTAATGGATTTTTGTCTGCAGATCATGATAAAAATAGTGATTTTTATTTAAAAAAAGATCCTTATTTAGATAGAATAGATATTGTCCATACAGAACTTTGTACTCTTCATTTTAACCCAAGCAATCATGATCCAAGTCAATTTGTTATTCAAAGTTTATTTGCCGATGGTTTTATTACGTACTCAATTTTTAATAGTGAAAATTATTTAAAAACGAGGAATGAAAAAGCCTTTGAATTTTTAATTGACCATGAAGAAATTATTCCACAAACAGAAGATGCAATGGCTTGGGAGGTCTCTGAATTTGGTTTTTTGATGACTTTATCTGGGAAAGTTCCTGCTATTATTTCAGAAAATATAGAAAAATTTTTAAATAAAATGTGTGCAAAAATTGGATTAAATTTTATTGAAATAAAAAATTCAACAATTTTTGCAATTCATCCTGGGGGGCCTAAAATTATTCAATACATTCAAGAAATATTGCAATTGCCTAAAGAAGCTGTTTTATATAGCGAAAATATATTATTTCAATATGGAAATATGTCATCAGCTACTTTACCCCATATTTGGCAAAATATATTACAAGATTTTCCAGAACAAAATAAGTTAGTCATTAGTCTAGCCTTTGGCCCGGGTTTAACGGTTTCAGGGTCTATAATGAGAGTGGTATGAGTTTTATCGATAAAATTTCAATTCTTTTAATGGTTTTGCAAGGTGTTGTCATGTTTTTTGATGAATTTTATTTTCATCAGAAAAGAAAGCTACCAAGGTGGGAAAGAATAGGACACCCAATTGACACATTTTTTTTCTTGTTATGTTATTTAGTTATTCTTTTTATGCCAATGACAAAAACAACTATAATGTTGTATTTACTTTTTGCCACTTTTTCCTGTTTAATTATAATTAAAGATGAAGTTGTTCATTTAAATAAGTGTACAGCACTTGAGCAATATTTGCATGCCGTATTATTTATTTTACATCCAATAATATTAATTATTTTATTTTTTACATGGGGTTCAATTTCAGAGAACAAAATAGAAATTTTTTCGTCTAATAATTTAATTAATATAAACAATTTTGTAAAGTTTCAGTTTTATTTAGTTATACTATTTTTTTTGTATCAAATAGTATATTGGAATTTTATATACAAGGATAAGAATATTAATGGAAAAATATCTTATAAATAATGAAATTTATAAAGACTTGAACGAACAATGGTATACAGGGAAAAATTATGTTGCGTTACTAAGAAGTGAAGCAAAGCTAAGAAATCCTTGGATTAAGTTACAAATTGAACAAAATTTTGCAGACCTAAAAAATTGTAAAATTCTTGATATAGGATGTGGAGGCGGTTTATTAGCTAATGATTTAGCTGAATTAAGTAACAATGTAACTGGGGTAGATATATTTGAAGAGTCTTTGGTAGTAGCAAGAAAATATAATAAGTATAAAAATGTTAACTATATTAAAGCAAATGCATTAGAATTGCCTTTTGCAAATGAAACATTTGATGTGGTCTGTATTTTAGATGTCCTTGAGCATGTTGATGATTACCAAAAAGCAATTGCAGAAGCCGTTAGAGTTGTAAAAAAAAATGGGTTCATCTTTTTTCATACATTTAACAGAAATTTATTTACAAAATATTTTGTTATTAAAGCAATGGAATGGTTTGTCAAAGAAACGCCTAAAAATTTACATGTCCATCACTTATTTATTAAGCCATGTGAGTTAACTTTCGAATTTAATAAATTAAGCTGTAAATTATTAGAAATAAAAGGCTTAAATCCCTCTTTTAATTTTAAAAATATTGTGAAATTAATTTTTAAAAAAGAAGTGGATGAAAATTTTAATTTTAAATTTTCTAAATTTCTTCATGCAGGATATATAGGTTATTGTCAAAAATTAGGCAATTAAGCTTGACCCATAATAAAACCTTGAATTTCTTTTGTAGTTTGTAACAACATTTCCCCTTGTTCAACCATTTTATTTGCAGTATTTGATGTTTCTGTTGCTGATGTTTGATTTCTTTGCGTTGTTCTATCTATCTCTGTCATTGCGGTAGTAATTTGTCTGACACCAATTTCTTGTTCCTTTGTAGCAGAAGAAATTTGTTCTATAACAGTAACCATATTCACAATATCTTCAGAAATTTTTACGAAAGATTCTTGTACCTCTGTTGTAACTTGTTTGCCATCTGAAATTCTACCTGTAGTAACACTTAGTATTTTATTTACTTCTTCCTGGCTTTTTACAATCAAATCTTGTATTTCTTTCGCGGATTTTCCACTTACCTTTGCCAAGTTTCCAACTTCTTCGGCTACCACAGCAAAACCTTTTCCATATTCCCCTGCTCGGGCTGATTCAATTGAAGCATTTAATGATAGTAATTCTGTTTTTGAAACAATATCATTGATAACAGAAGTTTTTGCATGAATTTGATTGATAATTTGGGCAATATTTTGCAATTGATTATTTGATTCTTGTATTGTATCCATACTTGTCATAAGTTTTTTCATAGTGGACATATTATTTTCTGCTTTTTTCGATGCTTCTTTAGCTACTTCTGCTGACTGTTGCGCATTTTCGGAGGTTTTATTTACCATGCTAGTAATTTGATTGATTGCAGCTGTTGTTTGGTGGACTGAAGCCGCTTGGGCAGAAACAGATTCAGTTAGCACTTTTGAATTATTCATCAAGGTATTTGCTATTTCCATGGTACCATTTCCTTGATTTTTTAAACTTACTAAAGACTTTTGAATATCCTTAGATAACTTAGTAATTGAAATTATAATTGCAATTGAAATTAATACAGATACAATTAAAACAACAGACATAGTAATAATAGTAATACTTGTTAAATTTTCACCTTTTGTTGTGGAATCTTTTCCACCTTTAATATTAAATTTTTCTTCTTTGCCAAGGGTCTCTAAAAAGTTAAATAAAGCTGGTCTGCCCACTTTATAGTAATGATTTAAGGCTTCAAGCCCTCTTCTTTCTTTTACCAACTCTAACTCTTGATTTAAAGAAGTTAAATAATCTTTATAAGTAGCCAAAGTATCTGCGTAAAGTTTTTCTTCCCCTGGTGATATTAGGGGTTTATAGTCAACAAATGATTTTTCGATTGCCGCTTTAAATTTATTAATATCTTCTATATTTGCCATATATTTGTCTCTTTGACCAGCAATGCTATCTGCAATAACAAGGACAACCCGTCTTGATAAATTACCAATAGTCACATTTAAATCAGAAAATGAAGCGATACTTGGCATCCAACTTAAACCTGTTTCGCTAGCATATTCTTGTGTTTTTTTGATCATAAACATACAGTATAAACAAGCAAATAAAATTACAAAAATCAGCATTGAAACAGACGTAATAATTTTAAAAGCTAAACTTTTTTTCCGCATTTATGGCACTCCATGCTATTCATTTTTCTATTGTAAACGTTTTATTTTTTAGGGAGAATTTTATAGCATTAGTGCCAAAGAAATGACTTAATTACCAGATGAATAAAAGATTAAGCGGCTTTTTTCCCCATAATGAGACCTTCAATAATTTGGGTAGTTAATTGAAGTTTCTCGCCTTGTTCTACAAGTTCATTAGAAGATTGTGCGGTTTCATTCACCGATGCTTGGTTTCTTTGGGTTGCTTTATCAATTTCAGACATGGCAGTAGTAATTTGTCTGACACCAATATCTTGCTCTTTTGTTGCAGCTGAAATTTGTTCTATGACAGATACCATGTTGATAATATCTTCAGAAATATGCAAGAAAGATTCCTGCGCTTCTGTTGTTACTCCTTTTCCTTCAGACACGCGTTCCTTTGTAATTCCTAATATTTTATTAACTTCTTCTTGGCTTTTCACAATCAGTTCTTGAATTTCATGCGCTGATTTTCCACTAATTTTTGCTAAATTTCCAACTTCTTCAGCCACTACCGCAAAGCCTTTGCCATATTCCCCTGCGCGCGCAGATTCTATGGAGGCATTTAAAGAAAGAAGTTCTGTTTTTGACACAATATCATTAATGACAGATGTTTTTGCATGAATTTGATTGATAATTTCTGCAATATTTTGCAATTGATTGTTTGATTCTTGAATGGTTTCCATACTATTGACAAGTTTTTTCATTGTTTCTTGGCTATTTTCCGCTTTTTGCGAAGCGCCTTTTGCTACTTGGGTAGATTGTTCCGCATTTTCAGAGGTTTTATTTACCATACTCGTAATTTCATTAATGGCTGCTGTAGTTTCATGCACCGAAGCAGCTTGTTCTGTCACAGATTCTGATAAGGACTGGGAGTTTTGCATTAAAACCTTGGAAATTTTCATTGTTACTTCGCCTTGTTTCTTCAGGCTTTCAATAGAATCTTTTATAGATTTTGTGATTCCTAAAATAACTACTGCAATGGCAGCGCTAATGAGCAAGGCTAAAATAATCACAATTGTCATAGTCCAATTAGTAACAGAAGTTAATCCTGATCCTTGTTTTCCTGCCGTATCAGCACCCTTCATGTTAAATTCAATTTCTTTCGTAAGTTTTTCATTAAATTTAAATAATAATGGGCGTCCAGTTGTATTGTAGTGTTTTAAAGCTTCAAGGCCTTTATTTTCTTTTATTAAATTAAATTCATGTTCAAAAGATTGAATATATTCTTTATAAGCATCCATTGTTTCTTTATAAAAATTTTCTTCTCCTGGAGCAAGAAGGCCATTTTTTTGATAATTAGTTAATTCATTATCCAATTGATCTTTAAATTTTTTTAGGTCTTCAGTGTTTTTTGCTAAATCTTCTGTTTGGTTAGCTACGCTATCTGCGATCACAAGCACTGCTCGACGCGATAAGTTGCCAACATATAGATTCATTCTTCCGAATGAATCTATACTAGGAAGCCAGCTAGTTGTAACGTCATTAGCGTAAACTTGGGTTTTGTTGATCATCAATATTGAGTAAATACAGGAAAACAAAAGCAGGGAAATTAAAATACCTATTGAAAAGAAAATTTTAAAGGCTAAACTTTTATTTGCCATAGAGATCTCCATAAACCAAAGTCATAATCTCAATCTATTTTTCTATCGGCAAAAATACTGCTACTTTAATGAGTATTTTGTTAACTGGCTTTTTTTCCAATAATCAGGGTTTCAATTGCAATTGTGGTGGTTTGTAGCTTTTGCCCTTGTTCCACTAATTCGTTGGCAGACTGAGCTGTTTCGCTAACAGAGGCTTGATTGCGTTGAGTAGCCCGGTCAATTTCAGACATAGCAGAGGTAATTTGTCTTACACCTATGTCTTGTTCCTTTGTTGCTGCAGATATTTGTTCAATCACAGAAACCATATTGATGATGTCTTCAGAAATTTGTAAGAAAGATTGTTGTGCTTCGCCTGTGACCGATTTTCCTTCGGAAACTCGGTCTTTTGTAATTCCTAATATTTTGTTTACTTCTTCTTGGCTTTTGATAATCAGTTCTTGAATTTCTTGCGCCGATTTGCCACTTACTTTTGCTAAGTTCCCAACTTCTTCAGCAACTACGGCAAAGCCTTTTCCTACTTCACCTGCGCGCGCAGATTCTATGGAGGCATTTAAAGAAAGAAGTTCTGTTTTTGACACAATATCATTAATGACAGATGTTTTTGCATGAATTTGATTGATAATTTCTGCAATATTTTGCAATTGATTGTTTGATTCTTGAATGGTTTCCATACTATTTACTAATTTTTTCATAGTTTCTTGGCTATTTTCTGCTTTTTGTGATGCGCCTTTGGCAACATGGGTTGACTGTTCTGCATTTTCAGAAGTTTTATTTACCATACTGGTAATTTCATTAATGGCTGCTGTGGTTTCATGCACAGCAGCAGCTTGTTCTGAAACAGATTCGGAAAGAGCCTTCGAATTTTGTTTTAAAGCTTCAGAAATTTTCATTGTGACTTCTGATTGTTTCTTTAAGCTTTCTAAGGATTGTTTTATAGAAGAGGTTATTGAATTAATTAAAAGAATAATACCAATACTAACTATAACCGCGGCTATAATAACGATTGTCATAGTAATATTAGTAATTGCGGTTAAAGAACTTCCCTGTTTCGTGGAGTCTCCAGCACCTTTTATGTTAAAGTCTGTTTCCTTATCCATTAGCGCAATAAATTGATGCAATGACTCTCTGCCTGTAGTATTATAGTGATCTAATGCTTCAATATTTTTTCCTTCTTTCAGCAACTTAAATTCATGCTCAAATGTTAATGAATAATTTTTATAAGCATTCATTGTTTCTTTATAAAAGCCTTCTTCCCCAGGAGCAAGTAATCCATTTTTTCCGTAATTTGTAAGAGCTGTTTCTAATTGAGTTTTATATTTATTTAAACTTTCTTCATTTTTGCTTAAATTTTCAGGTTTATTTGCTAAGGAATCTGATATGCTAGAAGCCATTCTGCGAGATAGATTTCCTGTAATTTTTCCTAACTCATTAAAAGCACTAATGCTTGGTAACCAGTTCTTTGCTGTTTCTTGCGCATAAACTTGGGTTTTATTGATCATTGAGATTGCATAAAAACAAGAAAAAAGAATTAATATAATTAATAAACTAATTGAAGTATAAATTTTAAAGGCAAGACTTTTGTTAGTCATGTCAAACTCACTGTGAAAAAAGGTAACAAGCAAACTAACTTATTCCATATCGGTAAGGTTTGAAGCTAATTTATATAATTTTAAAATTTAGATACTAATTCAATGATTTTAATTGATTGAATTAGTTGAATTAGTTGAAAGGCGTAATAACTAAGTGGGTAAAATACTATTCATCACTTAGTTATTAGTTACTTTGTCATAAATGGAATTCTTTTAGGGAATTTAAATTTAATAAGTAAGCTATAAACACATGGAACAACAACTAAAGTTAACAGTGTTGAAGAAATAAGCCCTCCCGTGACAGTAACTCCTAAGATGGAATTTGCTTCATGCCCTGCTCCTGTTCCAAAAATCAGCGGAAGCATGCCAGCAATCATGGTGAGTGTCGTCATTAAAATAGGACGCAAACGCACAACAGCAGATTCAAGCAAAGCTTTGTCGACATCCATTCCTTCAGCAATTTTTTGTTGCGCAAATTCAATAAGCAAAATAGCATTTTTTGTCACGAGACCTAAAAGCAAAATAATACCAATCATTGCATCAATTGTTAAAGATTTACCAGTAATTAAAATTGCTAAAAATGCACCAGAAAAAGAAAGGGGAATACTAAATAATATTGCTAGGGGAGCTTTAAAATTTTCAAACTGTGCACTTAAGACAATAAAAATAAAAGCTAAGGCTAACAATAATGCTTTACTTACCATCCCACTTGATTGATCTAGTAGTTCTGCTTGTCCACCATAAGAAGTGTCTACTGATTTTGGTTTTGTCTCTGCAATATATTTGTTGATTTGGGTCATTATATTTCCTAAATCTTTTCCAAAATAATCTGCTGAAATTGTCACATTAGTAATACCATTAATATGATTTATAATAGGTTCTATCTGGACTTTTTCTATACTTGCAATTGAGCTTAGTAATACGGGATCTCCTTTTTCTGAAAATATAAAAATTCCCGCTAGGCTATTAAGTGTTTGTTCTTTTTTGATTGGAATTAATATTTTAATGTTAAAATATCTACCCTCTGCATAAAATTCCCCAACTTTTTCACCTTTATATAAAAGCTGTAAAGTTTCGGCAATATTGCTAGGTGAAACTCCGAGTGAAGCTGCTTTAATAAAATCTGGTGTAACTTTATATTCATATGCTGCATCGCTGACAGAGCTTTCAGGAATACCAATATCTTTAATTTTTGTTATATGCTGCAAAACTTTTTTTGAATATTCATACAGTGCTTGAGAATCAGTTGAATATAAATCAAGATATATGGCGCTATTGTAACCTTTTCCGCCAATTTTTTCATTTGGATTGCGAATAAATTTTTTAGCAGATTCATTTAATCTTTGGGTAAATTCAGTCGTTGAATAAGTTCTGTTTTTAGGATTTACTAACTTTATTGTAAAACTAATTGAGGAAGCTGAGTCATTATTGCTGCCTACATTCATAATGATGTCTTTTGTACCTGAATAACTACGTATGTGATCGCGTATTTCTTTCCCACGTTTGATGGCTTCTTCTAAGGGGGTTCCTTGCGCTAATTGAAAGGTAAAATAACTCACACTTTCATCTTCGGTTGATTGAAAGTTTTTAGGGACAAATTTTAATAAAAATATACTTAAGATAAAAATTAAAATTCCAACTAGTAAAGTTAATTTTTTCTTTTGCAATGAATATTTTAATATTTTTTGGTAATTACTTTGGAAAATATGAAAATAATGGTTAAATTTAATTTGCCATTGCATTTCTTTTGCAAGTAAAGATTGCTTAGTTCCAAGCTTACTACTTAGCATGGGCACTACTGTAAAGGCCACAAATAATGAAATAAGAACGGCAACAGAGACCGTCATTCCAAATTCATAAAAATAGCGACCTATAATTCCTTCCATGTAAGCAACTGGAACAAAAACTGCCGCAATTGCTAAAGTAACAGCTATGGCGGCTAATCCAATTTCTTGGGAACCATCTATTGCAGCTGCTACTGCAGATTTCCCCATTACTTTATGTCGATGGATATTTTCAATTACCACAATAGCATCATCAACTAAAATTCCTATTGCAAGAGTTAAGGCAAGAAGAGTCATTGAGTTTAAAGTAAAGCCCAAATAGTTAATAACAGCTAAAGTTCCAATAATTGATGTTGGAATTGCTAAAGAACAAATGAAAGTATTGCGCCAGTCGTGTAAAAATAGATAAACTACCAAAATGGCTAATATCGAACCTAAAAAGATGTCAAAACGGACATTTTTATATGTCTCATTGATATAAATTGAGTCATCTAAATTTATTGAAATGTGCAATTGATCTTTGTTTGTTTTATTTAAATTTTCTATTAATTTTTTTAATTGTTTTGCTGTTTCAACAATATTTCCTTTTGATTCTTTAATAATATCAATCACAATGCTTTTTTTACCATTTACTTCACTGTAATTTGTTACTTCAGCATGGGTATCTTGAATAGTTGCAAAATCTTCAACCCTAATTAAGGGTTTATCTTTTTGCCCAATGGGAATTTTTGCAATGGTGTCTAGTGAACTTGGGATAGTGTTAGTAATAATACTAAATTGTGAATCTGAATTTCGCAGAACTCCGCTAGGTTTATTAACAATTTGAGAATTAATTTCTTTTTTTATTTGATTGGGATTTAAATGCAAGGCATTTAATATCGAAGGATTTAAGTTAATATGAATTTCTCTATCAATTGTCCCTGAAATATTAACTTGCCCTACCCCACTAATTCTTTGCAGTAAAGGTTTTAATTCTTTATTAACATAAGTTGATAAATCTTTTTCTGACATTTTATCACTTGAAATATTAATAATCATAAAAGGTCTGGCATTGTTTTTTAACTTAAAGACAGAGGGTTTTTCAGCATCCTTTGGTAAATCAATAGCTCCTATTGCGTTCCTTACATCGGCTGTGGCTTTATCTATATCTACATTTAAATGAAATTCTAAAAATACACGGGCATAGTCTTGGCCAGCGGTACCTTCTATTCTTTTTAAGCCTGGTAAACTTTTAAACGCTTCTTCCATGGGGTTTAGTAGCAATTGTTCAGCAGTTTTGGGATTCATGCCTTTGTAAGTTACGCTAGCAGAAACATAAGGAATAGCAACATCTGGGTCTCTATCAACACCTATATTTGCAAATGCAAGCAAACCAAAAATAATGATGACTATATTCAACATTGAGGAAAAATAGGGACGTTTCACCGATACAGTTGAAAGAAACATTTTTAATCTCTTTTTTTAGGGGTTAAGTTTTATTTCTAAATAAACACCGGGGATCAATTTTTCACTGACACTAAGAATTTCAGCATACACATCAAAAGTTTTTGAAGAGGAATCAATGACCGAGACAACTCTTTTAATTTCAGCTTCACCAGAAGCTTTTGAAATAGGCTCTTGAAATTTAAACTTCATTCCTGTCTTAAATTTACTAAAGTAAGTAACAGGAATTTGCGCATAAATTTTGTAATTTTTTGCTTCAGTTATTTGAAATATAGCTGTTCCTGAAGTAACATAGTCACCCACTGATTTTTCAACTTTAGTTATTATTCCTTCAAAAGGGGAAGCAATTTTAGCTGATTTTAATATATATTCTTTTCCTTCTAAACTAGCTTTTGCTGATTGATATTCAAGATCTTTTGTTTTTAAGGTGTTTTTTTCTTTCTCTAAAGTAGCTGTGTTTATGATACCGCTACTAAATTGTTTTTCTAATCTTTCAACGGTTTTTTGTTGCTGTTCAAGAGCTAATTTTTTTAAATCAACATCAATTTTTGCAGTTTTTACATCTATCAAAGCATTATTATCTTCAAGTGAAGCTAGAATTTGGCCTTGTTTAACTAAATCTCCAGCTCGATAGTAAATATTCGTAATCCTACCATTGGTTAAAAAACTTAGCGCACTTTGATTTTCAGCTTTAAATATTGCTGGAATAATAGGAACGATATTATTATCACCAGTAGTATTATTTATGTCAGTAGTTTTTTGATTTTGAGCTTCAGATTTTTCATTTTTTTGTAGCGTTAAGTTAGTTTTGGGTGCTTCTGAACTATTGTCATTTTTATTTTCAACAGAGTTATTTTTAGGTTCTTCTTTTTTATTATCTGGTTCTAAATTTTTTGTTTCTTCAGGAGGTAACGATGCTTTATCTATTTTTTTTGTACAGAAGATAAATAAATTTGCAAAAACAGCAATAAATATTGAAATACTTATTTTTTTTAATTTCATTTTATTAACCTTGTATTAGAGTAAGATGGTATTGTTCCTATTGCCGATTGTAATTTTAGCCAATTGTAATCTATATCTCCTCTCATTTTTGCTAAAGATATTTTTGCGTTTAAAAGATCATTTTGGCTTTTTATAAGTTCTGAAGCAGTTAAGTTTCCTGTTTTATATTTCACTAAAGAAAGTTTGTAGGAATCAGCGTAAATTTCAGATAGTTTTATCAATTGTGGTAAAATTTGCAAACTGTTTTTTAAAGTATTATAATTGTTTTTTACTTCTTCGCTAATAGCATAAATTTTTTCCTCGTAATTTATTTTGTTTTTTGTTTCTTTATTTTTTAAAGAACTTCTTTCGGCTAAACTTAAACCACCGTCCCAAATACTCCAAGACATGGATACGCCAAATGATAATCCATTAGTTGAGGTATTTGAATTATTTAGATTAGAACTGTTATTTAAACCGTCTTCATTATTAAATGTTTCTTTGTTTGAATAACTTGAAAATGCAGATATTTCAGGGAAAAATTTAAAAGTATTTTTTGCAATTTCTTCTTTACTAGCTAGTAAGGTTTTTTCAAGGCTTTTAAGATCAGGTCTATTATTTTTACTATCTTGAATTAAAACATTCAGTTCCTTTAATATTATTTTTTGTTTTTCAAAAAATGAATAATCTAAAGGTTTTAAGGATAATTCTGTTTGTTCAGCTAACTTTAATACTTTTTTTAGATTTTCTATTTTACTTGAATATTCTATTTTAGCCTTACTTACTTCAATTTCTATAGAGTCTTTATTTGCTTGTGATAAAAGCAAGTCTACCTTATCTTTGCTGGAGTCACCTGTTTCAAATAGAACGCTTGTTTCTTTATATTGAATAGCGGCATTTTCAAAAGTAGTTTTTTTTATTTCAAAATCATTTAATGCTTGTTGCGCTTCTAAAAAAGCTTGAGCCGCAGTTATTCTAGAATTGATTTTTTGAAAATTATAGTCATATGCGGCAGCATCTTTTTTTGCCTCGAGTTCTTTCATATTATAATAGTTTTTCCAAATATTTGATATTGGCTGAGTTATTTTTAAGGTAACTGAAGAGCTTCTGTCATTATTTTGATCCGAATTTAAATTCATAGTATCGCGTTTGGGATACCAAGTTGTATCCGCAGAGGCGTCAAGCGTAGGGCCATATTGAAAATAGGATAGAGTATGTTGAAAATTGGTAGAATTAAATTCGTTTAAAGAACTTTTTAATTGCAAAGAATTTTTTTCAGCAATTTCCATAGCTGAATTTAAATCAATTTGCAGAGTCGGTGATACACTTATTTTTTCTAAGGCGAAAATTTGATAATTATATGATAATACTACGATTAAATACATTAGTACATTGTTGGTATTAAATTTCATGTGCGTTATGAATCCTAAAAAAAATGTATAGTATCTTAAAATTATTAATAAATAGATTAATATTAATCTATTAACTCTGAAAATTTAACTGAATAGTTACTCTAGTGCAATATAATTAGAATAAAAATTTAATTTATGTATTAATTTGACTTTTTTTTAATTTTAATAATATTCTAACCTTTGTTGAGCCTGTTATATTTGTTAAGTAAATATTTAAATATTTGCTAGTAAGTGTAGGGTAATAAACGATGTGTTTTTGAAAGGATTTTATGTTTTCAATAAAAAAAATTAGTCTAATTTTATTATATCTAAGTAGTTTCTCTGCTTTCGCTATGGAAAAAACCTTTAATAAAATAGAGTTCTTGGGCAACAATAGAACTGAAGAGTCTGTGTTAAATTTAATAGTAGAGATAAATTCTGGGGATAAATTTCAAACAGAAAAACTTGAAAAAGCTGTGCAACAATTAAAAAATACTCATCTATTTTCTAAAGTAGAAGTATCAATTACTGGTGATAAGGACGACTCTAATAAAATCGATGTGAAATTTAATTTAGAGGAAAAATGGGCCATTATACCCGTACCAATAGCATATTCAGCTGGTGGAGTTTCAAGATACGGTGTGGCTTTAATGGATTATAATTTTTTAGGTAGATTCTATCAATTGACTAATTATTTTTATCTGCAAAATTCCAAGCCCAATTTTGGTAGTACTTTTGTCAATAATTTTACTTTTAACTTACCTTTAATAAGTGTTCTTAGCTTTAATTATGTTGATAATAAAAATACAATTTACAATAAAAACAAAGAAGTGGGATACTATTCGGTTAATTTAATACAACTAGAAGGCGATATGATCTGGAAGTTTAATGATTATATTAATCTTGGTGCGGGATTAAAATATGAAAATGCAGGAAATGTAAATAATGAACTTTCAAATGATGAAAAAATAAAAAATACTCAAAATGGAATTGAAAAACCAAAATCTTTTGACAATTTGGCTTTTGTTGGAAAAGGTGGACTTGGAAAGATTGATCATGACAGTTATTTAGCACAAGGCGCTCAATTAAGTTCAACGGTTACTTCTACTGCAGGGATGTACCAGGGCAATGATAATGAAGATTACACAAAATTTGAAAATACTTTTCTAGCCTATTACAAAATGAAATTATATAATCACACAAATTTTGCATTAAGAATTCAACATGGGCAATCTAATTCGAAAAATCTAATTAGAAAAATGTATCTTGGCGCAGATCAGATCCGTGGTTTTCAAAGTATGCAATATTCCGGAAACGAAGCTATTTACTCGAACGTAGAAGTTAGACAAACCGTATATGAAGGTAACTATGTTTCTTTACAAGTAGTTCCTTTCTTTGATGTTGGATATATTGGCTCAGATTTTGGAAATGCAATAAATAATCAATCTTTAATGTCTTATGGTGTTGGATTACGTCTTCCATTAATGCAGCTAGCTGGTTTAATAGTACGTATGGACTATGGATTTGCAGTAACACCAGAAAACCAAAGTGGATTTTCTTTTGGGTTAAGTCAATTTTTCTAAGAAAAATTCTTGTTATACTGTTTAATTTTTTCCTCTAAAGCGTTAATAAGAATTTTTTGATCTAAAAGTTGAGTTTTTAAGTTTTTTATTTCCTCTTCCTTATCGAGCAAGCATTTTTCAATATTATTAATTTCTTGCTTTTTTTCTTTGTAAATTAATTCGTTTAAATAAACAAAATATTTTCCGTCTCTTAACTCTGATATTATTTTTCCTGCTTTAATTTTTCTGCGCAAAGTAATTTCTGACACAGATAATAATTCTGCTGCGTCATGTAATTTAAACCATTTGCCATTTTGATCTTGGAATTGATTACTTTGTTTTAATTTTATTGCCATTTTACTGCTCTATATATTTTATGACATCATCTATAGAATAAGGCTTTTGAAAACAAGTAAATAATTTGTATTCACCTTTTAATTTTTCTATTCTGGGATCTGCAGTGTCATCTCCAGTTGCTAAAATAAATTTTCCTTTAAATTGATTTTTAATTTCCTTTTCAAAAAAATCTAAACCATTTTCACCATCAAGTAAAAAGAGATCACAGATAATAGATTGAATGGAAGAGTCATTTTTTAAGAAATTGCGTGCAGTCGCTAAATTTTGAGCGGAATCAATTTCAAACCCCTTCTTTTTAAATCTTCTTACTGACATTTCCAAAAGGTCAGCATCATCATCTATTAATAAAACCTTCATGGGTAAAACCCTTTCATAATTTTAATTTTTATTTGCAAAGGTTAGATAAAGTTTATCACATTGCAAGAGTTATTCTAAAAGGATACCCTAGACGGAGGTTGTTCCCATGACATCATCGGAAGATGATAAAGGAGGATGCATACATGGGTTTAAGAGAAGACGCTTTGCACTATCATAGCAAAGGGCGTAAAGGCAAAATTGAGACAGGAATTACAAAAGAATGTAAAACACAACGTGACATTACTTTAGCGTATTCGCCTGGGGTAGCAGAGCCTTGTAAAGAAATCGCAAAAGATCCTTCTTTAGTTTATGAATATACTGCAAAAGGGAATCTTGTTGCAGTTGTAACAAACGGAACAGCAATACTAGGGCTGGGTGCAATTGGGCCTTTAGCAGGAAAGCCTGTGATGGAAGGAAAGGCTGTTCTTTTTAAAATGTTTGCAGATATTGATTGTTACGATATTGAGTTAAATGCTAAAACTCCAGAAGAAATAATTTCAGCTTGTCGAATGTTAGAGCCGACATTCGGAGGGATTAATTTAGAGGATATAAAAGCTCCAGAATGTTTTGAAGTTGAAGAAAAACTTAGAGAAGAATTGGATATTCCTGTGTTTCATGATGATCAACATGGAACAGCAATTGTGAGTGGAGCAGCATTATTAAATGCTTGTGAAATAACTGGAAGAAAAATATCTGAAATAAAATGCGTTGTTAATGGAGCAGGTGCTGCTGCTATTTCTTGTGCACAAATGTATTTAAATTTAGGTTTAAAACGAGAAAATTTAATTTTATGTGATTCTAAAGGAGTTGTTTATAAAGGCCGGATTGAAGGCATGAATAAATATAAACAACGCTTTGAAAATGATACTACAAAAAGAACACTTGCTGAAGCTTTGGAAGGAGCAGACTTTTTTTGTGGATTAAGTGTTGCAGGAGCTGTTACTCAAGAAATGGTAAAAACTATGGCAGCAAACCCCATTATTTTTGCTATGGCAAATCCTGATCCAGAAATTTCTCCTAAAGATATAAAGGAAATTAGAAACGATGCAATAATTGCTACTGGGCGCTCTGATTATCCAAATCAGGTAAATAATGTGCTTGGTTATCCATATATTTTTCGTGGTGCGATGGATGTCCTATCAAGAAGAATAAATGAAGAAATGAAGATGGCGGCAGTGCATGCAATAGCAGCCCTTGCGAAAGAAGATATTCCAGAAAGTGTAACAAAATCTTATCAAAATTCAGGAAATATGGAATTTGGGAGAGAATATTTAATTCCCAAACCATTTGATCCAAGATTGTTATTAAAAGTTGCTCCTGCTGTAGCCAAAGCAGCAATGGAAACTAAAGTAGCTAGAAAAAATATTGATTTAGAACACTATGTGGATCAATTAGAATCACGTTTAGGAGTTCTTCAATCAGTAACAAGAAAAATTAAAAGAAGTGTTGTAGTAAAAAATAGAAATTCTGGAAAAAAAATGCGAGTTGTTTTGCCAGAAGGATCGAGTCCAAAAATTCTAAAGGCAGCAGAAATTGTTAAATCTGAAGGAATTTGTGAACCAATTCTATTAGGTAACGTTGATAAAATTAAAAAGTTAATCGTAGAAGCAAAATTAGATAAACAACTTGCTAATGTTGAAATCATTGACCCTATAGAAAGTGAGCAATCACAAAAATATGCTTCTTTGTTACTTGAAAAAAGAGCGAGAAAAGGCGTAACAAGAATGGGTGCTTATGAATTGATTGCCGGAGATCATCATTATTTTGCTTCCATGATGGTTGAAGCTGGAGATGCCGATGCTTTTTGTTCAGGAGTTCATCATAATTATGGAGACACTCTTCGCCCTGCATTGCAAATTATTGGCACAAAAGCAGATAAAATATTAGCTGGTATCTATCTGTTACTTTGGAAAGATAGAAGCATTTTTGTTGCGGATACAACTGTAAACATAACTTCAACTGCAGAACAGCTTGCGCAAATTGCTATTCAAACTTATGATTTAGCAAAAATACATTTAACAGAACAACCAAGAGTAGCTATGCTAAGTTTCAGTAATTTTGGAAGTACAAAACATCCAGAAGCCGAAAAAGTTTGTAAAGCTACCGGAATTGTAAAGAAATTAAGACCAGATATTGAAATTGATGGTGAAATGCAAGCTGACTTTGCTTTGTCTTCTGAATTATTAGAGCGTTCCTATGGTTTTTCTACTTTAAAAGGACCCGCAAATGTGCTTATTTTTCCTGATTTAACATCCGGAAACATAGCTTATAAATTACTTGGTAATTTAGGTGGTGCAACTTCAATCGGACCAATATTAACAGGTATGAAAAAACCAGTAAATGTTTTGGCTAGGAACTCTGATATTGAAGAAATTGTTAATTTAATTACTTTTACTGTACACAGTGCACAAAATGGAATTTAGCTTTTTTCTCTAATTATTTTTTGATTAAAATATTTTTTAAATTTCTTATCATTAAATTCTTTTATTCATTAGAAAATTTTATTTGTGCATTATTTCGGATTCTTTTCTTCGTGAAAAAGTGATGGAAAAAATAAATTACTAATATATAATTTAAATACTTTCATATAATGGGGTATTTATATGTGTAATTACTGTGTTCTAACTCCAAATACAATAAATAATTTAAACTTAAGACAACAAAATCATCTACTAATAAGCACTAATCAAAGTGCTCAAAGTCAACAATCAAGTTTAATAAATTCAGCACAAAGTAATCAAAGTAATCAAAGTAATCAGATTTTGTTAGGAAATAGCAAAGTTCCACCGCCAATTCTTTCAGCTACCCAGCCAACCGCTTCTAAGTTATGGTCAAAAATTGTTGCTGGAAATAATAACGTTTCTTTATCAAACAATAACTCAACAAATAGTAATTTAAGTACTTCATCAAGTGGAAGTAGTTTAAATAGCTTAAGTACTTCATCAAGTGGAAGCAGTTTAAATAGCTTAAGTACTTCGTCAAGTATAAGTAATTTAAATAGTTTAAGTACTTCATCAAGTATAAGTAATTTAAATAGTTTAAGTACTTCATCAAGTGGAAGTAGTTTAAATTCTAGAAGATCTAGTAATTATGATAATTTAAATCGGCAAATTGCAGATAGAAATAATTCTTTAAGCACAATGCATAATGGTATTAAGTGTAACTGTAATGAGGATCTTTGTGCGCAATATGATGGAACCTTAAACAGTATTGATCGAATGAATATTCAATATAAACTTACTAGAAATCCTGATCGAGGGTCTATTATATGTGGGAAATGTGGTTGTGAGCTTCGCTCTAAATTATATGCAACAGCAAAAAGAAATCCAAGTAACGTAAGTTCTCCCGAAAGAAGGAGATCTTTAACTCCTCCAAAATCTACTGGACACGAATTAACAAGTTGGACAGGTGCAGCACAATTATTTTTTAAAGACAATTTAAATAATTTTCAATATTTTGAAATTCAAGAAAGTGATATACAATGCAATAAAGATGATATTTTACTTGGAAATGTTTCTAACAGATATCTACCATATCTAACTGATTATGTTTTTCAAGATATAACCAGTTTAAAAAGCTCCATTTCACCCCAAAAGCAAAAAAATTTATATTACAATACTGTTTTTGTTCATGGTGGTGCGCAAGCTCTAGCAAGAGCGGTTATTCATGCAAGAAATAATCGGATTAATTATCCTGATTATTCATCTTTAGTGTTGTTTGAATCATCCGTTTGTTACGATATAACAAAGACTGCTAATATTTATTCATGTTTACAATGCTTAAGATTTTGGGGGTTACTCGCTTTACCGTATTTACCTGGCCAGGTTTCTATTAAATATACAGCTAACGGTAATTTATCAACTCAAGCAAGAAAAACTCAGAGAGATAATGGGCAGAGAAGTAATCATAATATTTCCTCATCAGGTAAAGCAGGTTGGGTAATAACTGATGAAATGATAACTGCTATTCAAATAGTTCATAATATTTCAAGAGAAGAGGCTCTAAACATTTTATCTTGCATTAATTTAAATGAAGCTCAATTAAGAAGCCTTGATTATATGTAAAATATTTTGCTTATATATGAGAGAATTTTTTTAAGGTAAAAATTCTCTTGTTAAATTTCTTTGCGAATTTTCTAAAGGAACAACATCATCTTCAATTCTAATTCCGCCATAAGGTATTAATTTTTCAACAAGCGCCCAATTTATATTTTCTGAATATTTATTTTTTTCTTTATATTGATTAAGCAAAGTTTGAATAAAATAAATTCCAGGTTCGATGGTAACGACGACATTGTTTTCTAAAGTACCAACAAAGCGTAAAGATCTATAAAGTACATTAGGTGGATTTATTGGTGCAGGATTACCCTGTTCATCTAATTGCTTTCCTCCAATATCATGTACTTGAATTCCCAACTTATGACCAAGACCGTGCGGTAAAAATACTTTTGTCAGTCCTTCATTTAATGCGGTATCATAGTCTCCTTTGATTGAAATAAGACCTATGTTTTCTAAAATTTTTGCCACTTCCTTATGACATGTTTCATGGAGAGAGGGGAAATATAAACCTTTTTTAACTTTTTTACATAAATCTTGTTGCAAGTCTTCTGTTTGTTTCAAAAGTTCTGTAAATGCAGGATGGCAATTTTTATTTGCATATGTTCTAGTAATATCTGATCCATAATTATTAAAAGAGGCACCTGAATCAATTAATAAAACGTTTCCATTTCTTCTTTTTTCCCTGCCATGATAGTGAAGGATGGCCGAATTTTTATCAAGTGCAACAATGCCTGTATATGGTAAATCGGTATCGACACATTCAATAGCCTGTAAGTATTTATTATGAATTTGATATTCTGAATCACCATTAAAAAAAGCTTCTTTTGCTGCAAAATGGGCTTTCGCTCCAAGTCTATTTGCTTGTGATAAACATTCTATTTCATAGTCTGACTTAAATCTACGATACCAATTTAAGCGAGCCTCTAATAGCTCACAATTTATTTTTATATTTTTTACAATTGCATACTTAGTTTCATTTCCTAAGAAAACCGAAAAGGAAGTGTCCCCTAATAACTCCCATATTTTTTCTTTGTTTCCAACTTCTATAATCTCAAAGCATGAAGCCCAAAATGGATTTCCTAAAGGGGCGTGATAGTGCCAAAAATCATCTGGAGAATAGTAAATAAGTAAAGGTTTTTTGCCAGGTTCATATTTGATTACATGGTGAGGGCCAACTGCTGGACACCAATGCGCAAAATGTGGATTGGTTTTAAATGGTGCATAGGTGTCATCGGCAAAATAACCGAATGGCTCACCTGCTCCAAGAATTAAACTTTTGTAGTTAAGTGCAGCTAATGCTTTATCTGTTGTAGCCATTCTAATTTTTAAATGTTCTTTAAATAAAGATTCTAAATCCAGCATTTATAGCTCCTCTATTTAGGAAAATAGTTATTTACAGAGAGATACTAGTTTAATAAGCGAAAAAGTTAAGTTATACAGCTCACTTGCATTAATACATAGCTTAAATTTTATTATATTTAAAGTTCAAATTATTTTTTTTTAAGTATATTAAATTAAATAATTTTTAATTAGAAATAAAAAGATAATATTAATGTATTCTGATTGAAAATTATCTTTTATTTTGCTAAATATAAAATTTATGTCTTTTATTTGAAGTAGAATTTTATTTTTTACTTTAACAATGAATTTTAAAAATAAATAGGTAAATGTATGTTTCAATCAGAAAGATTTAGAGCAGAAATTGCTCTAGTGTTATTGACAATAATTTGGGGATTAACATTTCCGGTAACTCGTATTGTTGTAGCAGAAATGGATTCTTTTGCATTGGTATTTTTTCGTTCTTTATTAGCTTCATTAGTTTTATTACCGTTTGTATTTTTAAAAAAAGAAGATAGAAAAGCCTGTTTAAAATTTCTTCCTCTTGGAGCAATTTTAGGTTTTTTAGTTTATTTATCTTATTTATTTCAATCTTTTGGACTGGAAACAATTACTTCAGCAAGAAGTGCTTTTTTAACAAATTTAACAATTATTTTTGTCCCTTTAATGTCCCCTATTTTTCAAAGACAGTATCCTAATTTCAAAGATTATATTTCTATGACATTTGCATTTGTAGGAATGATATTACTGACTAGTCCTTTTGATGGTAGTGGCATAGGTACTGGAGATATTTGGACTATTTTGTGCGCTGTAACCTTTTCTATGCATATTCATACGTTACAAAAAATTGTGAAAAAAAATGGTAAAGGCAAAATATTTGCGTTTCTTGAAATTATGATTATGTGTATTTTTGCAGCTACTTTCATTCCAATTAATTATCATAAAAACATGCATATTCTTCCTTCAAGTATGGAAGCTTTTGCTGCATTATTTTATTTAGGTGCTATTTCTATGGTTGGTACAACTTTGCTACAAGCAAACTATCAATGCAAAACAACTCCAGAAAGAGCATCGCTAATTTATATTTTGGAACCTTTATTTGCAATTTTATTTGGTTATATGCTACTGAAAGAAAGTATGACGACAAAAGCTTTGTTTGGTGGCTTTTTAATTATCTTTGCAGTAATATGGGTTTACTTTTTACAAATAGGGAAAAAATTAATTAAAAATAATTAATTTAGGTATTTTGCTATGTTTTTAAATGATTTTTGTACAGATAGAACTTTCATAATTGGCTCATTGCAAAATTACAAAAGCAATATTTTGGAAAAACGGTTTTTTCAATTATCTGATCATTATCGAGAAAAAGAAACAACGATAGATGAGATCATTTCTTTTGTGAAAGATAATGAAAATTGTTTTTATCGAAATTGTCTGAAAGGACATATTACCTCTTCAGCTTTAGTTGTTAACCAAAATTTTACCAAAATTTTATTAACGTATCACGCTAAATTAAATAAGTGGTTACAATTAGGTGGACATTGTGATGGAGAAAGCATTGTATATCAATCTGCATTAAGAGAAGCGAAAGAAGAATCTGGTTTAAAATCGATTGATTTTATCGATATTGAAAATTTTCCAAATATTTTAAGTGATGCCAAAATACCACAGCCTTTTGATATAGATATTCATTATATTCCTGAGAGGAAAAATGAACCAGGACATTTTCATTATGATATACGTTATTTATTGTTTTCTAAGGATGAAAATATAACAATTTCTGAAGAGTCGCTTGATCTAAAATGGATCCAAATTAATGAGATAAATTTTTATTCCAATGAAGTAAGCTGTCTTCGTCAAGTAGAAAAATTAAAATATTTAATAGCTAAGTTAAAGAGGTAATTTGAATTGAACGTGAAAGCTGTTGCGATAGATTTAGATGGAACACTTTTAAATAAAAAACACGAAGTTAGTGAGTTTTCAAAAAATATTTTGCAACAGTTAAGTAATTCTGGAATAAGAATCATATTAGCCAGTGCCAGGCCTATAAAATCAGTTTTAAAAATTGCCGCTGAAATTGGGTTAGCGAATTACCCAATGATAGCTGGAAATGGCGCAATTATAGCAAGTGCAACTGATAATATTTTATTTCGTGCATCTATAGATGCAGATGAACTTATTAAATTGTTTCAAACATTAAAATGTCATGATCAATTTAATACTCTTACTTTGCATATATATTCGGATTTTGATTGGTATATCCCATTTTTAACAAATAAAGCTCAAGAAGAAATTGATATTATAGGATTTAACCCCACAGAAATAAATAAACAAGTATTAGAATTAAAAAATCCAGTACAAAAAATTATGCTGGTAGGGAATCCAGTAGTTCTTGTAGAAATAAAAAAATATATAGAAACAAATTTGCAGAAAGTAAATTGTGTATTTTCTAAATCCGATTCTTTAGAAATAAATGCATTAGGTGTTTCTAAGTTTTTAGGAGTTTCGACTTATGCACAGTTATATCAATTTTCGTTATCAGAATTTATTGCCTTTGGAGATGGCGATAATGATGAATTAATGCTTAAAAATTGTGGCATTGGTGTGGCAATGGCAAATGCTACGGAATTAGCAAAAAAGGGAGCAAAGTTCATTACTGAAACAAATGATGAAGACGGAGTAGCTGTTTTTTTAAAGAACTATTTTAAATTATCCCAATACTGACATAATAAAGAAAAAGTATAATCTTCTTCTTTTTTGGCCTTTTTCTCATCAAGTAAAATATTTTTTATATATTCTTTGTCCTCATTTTTACAAAATGTTTCGCTTTTTTCTACTACATAAGAATAATTAATGGGGACTTTTGTAGCTGATAAACAGCCGAAAAGTATAGTTGAAAAATAAAAACTAGGGATTATAAAAATAAAATAATTATTTAATTTACTCACATAAAATGCATTTAGTTTAGGAATTAAATTTTTTGGTAAAAGAAACTCATTTTTATTTTGTGTAGTTTTATTTTGCTTCATTTTATTAATCATAAAAAATAATGGATAAAAACTAAAAGGAAATAGACTCCAAATTTTATGTGTAGATGGTGGTGTTATTGAAAAAACAAAAAGAATAGTTGTTATTATAGGAATAGTAATTAATACAAAATTAAATTTATCTTCTATTTTAAATTTAGTAGTATTTAAAATTAAACTTTTCCAAGCATTTTTATATAAGTAAAACAGTGCTGAAAATACTATTATAAAAACCGTAATGATAATTGAAAAAATAAAAAATGGTAAAAGAAGAGGTGAATTAAATAAATATTCTTTGTTAATATTTCTAGTTACTTCAGAGGCAGAAAAAGAAATGAGTCTTATTAAAATATGAAAGTAGGAAAAAATGTTTTCAAAATTAAAGTTTATACTATCTAAAAAATTTCCATTTAAATTCCAATTATTAACAGGTTTGCTTTTGTTTGAAAATTTATCAATCAGATAGGGTAAGAGAAAAATAAATCCTGGTAAAACTGCAAGTGAGAAAATAGAAAATTTTGGTATTTTAATCATTTTTTTGAAAAATAGTATTGAAATAAGAACTGGATATATTAAGAACTGTAAATTTAATTGTAGCATAAATAATATGGGGAAGTACAAAAGATAATTTCCTAAATTACTATCTTTATTTTCAATTACTTTATAAATTCCAAGAAAAAATAAAGTTGTAAATAAAATTAGAAATGAAGGATTCCAAGCATATGAATATATTATGTTCATAGGATTAAGAACTATAAAGAAAAATATAAATAGTTTGTTTAATTTATTAAATATTCTTGAATAAATTAATGCAAGAATAATGCATGAAATTAAATTAATAATTTGAGCAAAACAAATAATTCCATAAGGATTACCAGCTGAAAAAAATAGAGGAAAAGCAGCTAAAATTCCTTGCAAACTTCCAGGAAGAACAGAATCTACATAAACAACAGGTGACCCATGAATAGGAAGAATATTTTCATTAAATAATTTAAAACCTAAATCAAAAATTCTTGCTTGATCTCTTATATACCATGAATAGTAGCCATACCAGCACCTTATAATTAGTGACAACAAAACTATGAAAGTGTAAAGAAAAAGAGTTTTTGAATAGCTATTTTTTAAAAATTTAAGCATTTATTATATTTACCTTTTTAAATCTTTCTAGTTAAGAAAAGTATTAAAATTCATTTCAATACTTTTCATCAGATTGTTAGTATTATTTATAATTCAATAAGTAACCAAAGCTAAGTTCAGTAATTAACATATTAAGAATAACTATAGGCATTTTTTTGACTATAGAAGTTCTTCGAAAAATTAAATACACAAATGAAAGGAAAATACTAGGAGAATTTTATGTCAATTGCAATAAATATCATTGCCGGAGTTAATGCAGCTCTTTCAAGCATAATAACGTCAGGAAATGAAGCACATGTAATAACCAAAAATGAAGAAAAAAGTTTTCATATTGGAGACAAAGACATTTTAAAAAAAATGGTTGAACTAGAATTAGGTAAAAAACCTTTTGCTGCATATTTACATGGACCGACATCTTTTGGAAATTTGTACACAAAAAATGCATGGCAAGAAGTAGAAACTCACCTAACAGTAAGAAATGCGTCTATAACAAAATTTGAAAGCAGACCTTTTCTTGTAGAAACTAAATATTTCGCAAATCTAAGTAAAATAAAGGCTCAATTTAATGCAAGTATTTCAGCAAATGTTACTAACACAATTGAGTCTAATTGGAGCCATACAAATACTATTTCTTTTGATCAAGCATTTAATTATGGCATCCAATTTAATGGTGCAGGCTTAGGTGGAAACACAAATTTGCATTATGAGCATTCATGGGGAAAGGGAGGTTCTAAAACGGAATCATTTACAATAGGATCTTCATCAGGTTTATTAGTCGATTTAGAACCAGGACAAAATGTAATTGCCGAATTGCTTGCAAGTAAAGGAACGATTTATGCCAAAATTGAATATGAAACACACTTAGAAGGTGATATTGCAACCAATTACTTTTTGAAATTAAATGGAAGTCACTACTGGGCCGTTCCAATTATGCGCGCTATGAAAAACTATGGTCTTGAAAATTCAAAAAAAACAGAAGAAATAATTACGGTTGATTTTTATTCAAATTCAAGCGTAATTTTAAAAGATACTTCTGGTACTTTATTAAAGCAATTTTTCTTAGATAAGCAAGGGAATGTTTTATCTACTATTGATTTCTTAAAAAATAAAACTTTCTAAAATAAAAAACTATTTAAACGACAACAAAATTTAAAATTCTGTTAGCTACATAAATCGTTTTTTTAATTGTTTTTCCTTCTAAAGTTGCTTTAACATTAGCGTTGTTCATGGCAGCTTGTACTGCTTCATCTTGTGAAGCATTTAAGTTAATTAAAATTTCACCCCTATGTTTTCCATTGATTTGAACTCCAATTTTTACTTCATTATCAATAGTTAGAGCTTCATCATAAGCTGGCCATGTTGATAAAGAAAGAAATGGATATTCTTCATTATTTGGGGATATCTTTTCATCAAGGATACATTTATACCAAAGATCTTCTGCTAAATGAGGAGCAAAAGGGCAAAGTATTTTTAAAAATTGACCTAGTAGTTCTTTGTTTTTGCATTGAGAATCAGCTACATTATTCAAGAAGATCATCATTTGTGCTATTGAAGTATTAAAACTTAAATTTTGAATGTCTTCTGTTACTTTTTTAATAGTTTTATGTAGAATTTTTTTATCTTCTAAACTAGCAGGTTCCTCGTTTAATAAACTTTTTCCTTCATCGTTTAAGTAGAATCTTTCTATTCTACTTAAGAAACGATGAATTCCTGCTAAATTACTATCATCCCAATCTTTAGTTTGAGTCAAAGGTCCCATAAACATTTCATAAACTCGAAGAGTGTCTGCTCCATATTGCTCGACAACTTCGTCAGGGTTAATACCATTTCCTTTTGATTTTGACATTTTAGCGCCATCACGACAAATCATCCCTTGATGGACTAATTTTTGAAAAGGTTCATCGACTGGACAGACTCCGGCATCGTATAAAACTTTTGTCCAGAATCTTGAATATAATAAATGTCCGACGGCATGTTCTTGACCTCCTATATAAAGATCAACTGGCATCCAGTATTTTAATTTATTAAAATCTCCAATTGAATTAGAATTAAAAGGATCAATGTATCTTAAAAAATACCAACTACTACCAGCACTACCGGGCATAGTATCTGTTTCAATAAACTCAGTTTCACCTTTTTCATTACTTCTTTGTACCCAACTTGTTATTGCAGATAAAGGGCTTTTCCCATCTCCTGTGGGCTCATAACTGCTGACTTCAGGAAGGGTTAAAGGAAGTTCATTATCATTCAATGTTCTAATGATATTTCCTTTTGAGTCTTTTAGAATTGGTATTGGTTCACCCCAGTATCTTTGTCTACTGAATATCCAATCTCTTAATTTGTAAGTAATACTTTTTTCGCCAATGTTGTGTTTAGTTAAATGGGAAATTATTTTTTCTTTAGCTTCATCAACAGACAAGTTATTTAGAAAATCTGAATGAATAAGAAACCCATCTCCTGTATATGCTTCATTATTTATGTCAATTTTTAAGTTATCTGCTGAAATTACTTGGCGTATTTTTAAATTGAATTTTTTAGCAAATTCATGATCCCTAACGTCGTGCGCAGGAACAGCCATAATTGCACCACTACCATATCCCATTAAGACATAGTCACTGATCCAAATTTCGATTGGCTCATTTGTCACAGGGTTTATTGCAAAAGAACCAGTGAATACTCCAGTTTTTTCTTTATTTAATTCTGTTCTATCAAGGTCGCTTTTTCTAGAAGATGCTTCGCAGTATTCTGTAACTTTAGATTTTTGGGTTGCTGTAGTAAGTTTTTTTACTAATGGATGTTCAGGAGCAATTACCATGTAGGTTGCACCAAACAGAGTGTCAGGTCTTGTAGTAAAAACTTCAATTTTATCTTCAGGAAAGTCTTTAATTGTGAAGTATACTTTTGCTCCAACAGATTTTTTGATCCAATTGCGTTGAATTTCTTTAGTGGATTCTGGCCAGTCTAATTTATCGAGATCTGCTAAAAGCCTTTCTGCATAGGAAGTTATTTTTAACATCCATTGTTTCATCGGGATGCGAAATACAGGATGATTGCCTCTTTCACTTTTTCCATCAATCACTTCTTCATTTGCAAGAACCGTTTTTAATGCTGGGCACCAATTAACAAAAACTTCAGCTTGATAAGCCAAACCCTTTTTATGCAGTAATGTAAAGATCCATTGCGTCCAATGATAAAAATTTGGATCACAAGTAGCAATTTCTTTATCCCAATCATAAGAAAAACCAAGACTTTGCAATTGTTTTTTGAAGTTTTCTATTGAACGATATGTTACTTTAGAAGGATGTTCCCCAGTATCAATGGCATGTTGTTCAGCGGGTAAGCCGAAAGCATCCCAACCCATAGGGTGTAAAACGTTATAACCTTGCATACGATAGTATCTGGAGACAATGTCTGTAGCGGTGTAACCCATTGGATGCCCAACATGCAGACCTGATGAACTAGGATAGGGAAACATGTCCAGTGCATAGAACTTAGGTTTGTTAAGATTTTCAGAAGTTTTAAATATTTTCTTATTTTTCCAATGCTGTTGCCAGAATGGTTCTAACTGCTTGTGTTGATAAGACATGAAATTCCTCAAATACAAAAGAAAAAGAGAATGCACCAAGAGACAGATTTCGGGGCAATAGAAACAGTTATATTACTAACAAAGAACAAATAAATGCGGAAGTATCATTTGCAAGTTGAGTAGCTTTTTAAGCATCTTGAAGGGAAATTTGTGACGACCAAACATTTTGTCACATGTTTGTCACAAAATGTTTACAATAACTTGTCGAAGAGCTAAAATCAGAAATGCTTTCTAACACTGACATTTAAATTTTTTAGGAATTAGCATGCGGCTATCAAAAGATAAACTAGATTCTCTTTGTAAAATAAGGGACAAGTCTGGTTCTCGCTTTTATGAATTTTCTACTTCTTGGTGGGCTTTGTTTTTTTTCTTTATTTTGGTATCTGGTTGCGTTTTATGGAATCAACTCATACCATTTGAAAATCTAAAATTCGACCCCTATCCTTTCAATGGGTTACGAACTGTATTGGCATTAATGGGAGCTATTCAAACCCCTCTATTACTTCTTTACAGTAGAAAATCTACAGATTATAGAAAGCATTTGCTTGAACAAGATTTTGAACTTGAAAAAAAAATATTCAAGAAAATAGAAATTATGGAACGTGAAATGCGGAACAATCATAATGAATATTTACATGAATTAAAATATTTTTCAAAGATGAATAAAAAAATGAATAGAAAAAGAAATGCAATAAAATTAGAGCAAGTAACAGACAAGAAAGATTTTATTTCGCTAGAACAAACGCAAAGGGATTCTTTACAGGCAAAGAAGACTGAAAAGAATGAAAATATGACTGCTTAAATGCTTAATATTAATTCACCACATTTGCTACTTTAGGATGGCTTTTTTTCACATCTTTTACCGCAAAATATTTTACTAAACAAATTAATAACAAACTAAAAACAAATTGGCTAATAAGATCAAAGTAAATAGATTCATTTTGGCTTTTGAAATAGGCAAAAATTCCAATAGCGCTTAAATGAAATGGTAAAAAGATATGATATATAAAATTAAATTTGAATGATTTTTTTACTATATCAATTATTAAAGTACCAATAAAAAATACATAGAAAATAATTATAGTATATTTCAATGCTAAAGTGCCGCACCATAGAAGCATAATATTAGAAAAGTAGAAACTAAAAAAAGAAATTAAATTGAAATGTTTTACTTTAAAATTACTTGAAAAATTACTAGCTGATCTTGAAAAAATTACATAGATAGGAACATATGCCATTGTGAGAATAATAAGTGCGCAAAGAATGGCAATCATATTTTGCCAACCAGAAACTAAAGAAATAAAAACAAGTCCGATTAATAAATTTATTATATTAGCAATATAAGGGGAGCCAAACCGGTTTTTTGCAGAGATAAAAAAAGGAAGAAATCTGTTTTCAGCGATATTACCAAGGACTCGTGAAGCGGAAATTTTATAGCTCAAACCTGTTCCAAATGGTGAAACTATTGCATCTGCATAAAGTAGTACGCTAATAGAAGCAAAACCAAAAATAGCAAGCAAACCAGCTATAGGGCCAGCATCGCCTGCAAATTTAATATTAGCCCATCCATTTGCAATATATTCATTTGGTAAGGAGAGATTAAAAGAAATTTGAATTAAAACATAAACAAAACATGCTATTAAAATAGAACCAAAAACAGCAAATGGAACATTTTTTTGTGGATTATCTGTTTCATTTGCAAGAAATATTGCAGTTTGAAATCCGATAAATGAAAATGCGATTCCACAACCCGAAATTGCACTTAACATACCTGATATTCCGCTGCTGAATAAGTCAGTAGATAGATTTCTAATTGCATTAGTTGGATTATTAAATATAACAAAAATAAAAATACAGGCAACAAAAATTGGAATAAAAACTTTAAAAACAGTAATAATTTTATTAAATTTACCCACAGTATTTATTGCAAAAATGTTTATGAAAAAAAGAAGGATCATTAAAAAAAATGACAATGCATAGCCTTGTGGTGTTAATGCAAAAGTGCTTTCATTCGTTTTTATCCAGGAAAAATAATTTGAGGCATATTGAACAGTGGCTTGAACTTCAATTGGGGGAATTAATGCGGTCCAAATCCAAGTGATTAAACTTACTAAAACTTTCCCACTTTTTCCAAATGAAAGTTCAGAAGCATCAGACAATGAATTAAAATTCTTATTAAGAATAACTTCAGCATAACTTAGTGCAATAATGCCACACATGATGCCACCAAGAATCCATGAAAGAATGCCAGAATTTCCTGCAGCTTTTGCAGTATAAAATGCTCCATATAACCAGCCCGAACCAATAATAGATCCAAGTGATAAGAATAATAAATTCATTCTCGTAACTTTATTCATATTTTATTCCTATTGCAAAATATATAATGGGAATGTTGTAGAAAAATTGTATTTAATTTAGGTTATAAAAAATAAATTTATAAAATATACTCTCCTTTCTCAGAAAATCATTTTGAACAATTAAGATAAGTTATAAAAATAATAAAATCAACAATTTTTCAATTGGTAAAAATTTAGTTGATTTACTGTTACTTAAATGTTTCTTAAAAAAGATGACCAAAAATTTATGAATTAATGTAACAGTATGAAATTATGTTAATTTATTATTTCTAATGACACTTGAAAATATTTCCTAGTTATTTTTTTTCATAAAAATCGATAATTAAATCAGAGTAGAGGCAAATTTAGCTGAAGGGTATTAAAAATTATTAACAAACTGCGATTGCTAATAAAAAATTTTTCCAAGAAGAAAGACTCTCGTATTAAAGGGTTATGGGAGCAGTTTGATAGTAATCCCGAATTTCAATTGTTGTTTAATTCAATGAGTGAGGGAATTGTTGTTCAAAATGAAAATGGAGTTATAATCCAAAATAATCCTGCTGCATTAGAAATTTTAGGTCTTACTGCAGACCAACTTTATGGGCGAACCTCTTTTGATCCGAATTGGAAAGCTATCAAAGAAGATGGAACTCCTTTTCCAGGAGAAGAGCATCCGGCAATAGTTTCATTGCGAACTGGAAAACCAGTTCTAAATGTTATTATGGGACTTAAATTGCCAACAGGAACAATGCGTTGGATAAAAATTAATGCTATAACAATTAAAAATATTGAAAGAAAAAGAGTTCTATCAGCATTTACGGATATTACAAATCAATTCAAAATGAATAAAGAACTTGATTTCATTTCGCAGAACTTAAAAAATCTTTTTTTTATAATAGGATCAAATGACATTATTGATAAAACTGAAGTTATATTTCAGAATAAAGAAATATTTAATTTTCTTAATGATAGTTTTATTCTTTACGTCACTGATAAAAAAGGAAATATAGTTAATGTAAATGAAAATTTTGTGAAAATATCAGGTTTTTCAAAAGAAGAACTGCTTGGCAATAATTTTAGTATTTTAAATTCAAATATGCATGAGAAAGAGTTTTTTAAACAATTGTGGTCTACAATTTTAGAAGGTAAAACTTGGAAAGGGCAAATTAATAATGCGAAGAAAGATAAAACAATTTTCGTTTTAGAGGTTATTATTTTTCCTTTAAAAAACCTAAAGGGAGAAATTATAAATTTTTTAGCTTTTAGCAATGATGTTACTTATCAAGCCCTCAATACAATTCGATTAATTGAAGCGCAAAAAACTGCAAAAATAGGATCTTGGGAGTTTAATTTAGAAAATTTTTTACAAATCTGGTCTGATGAGCACTACAGAATTTTTGAAATATCTCCAAATCAAAGTCCCGAAAAATTATATCAAATGTATAGAAGTAAAATTCATCCAGAAGACTTAAATCAACTTGACTTACACATAAACAAAGCTATTAAAGAAGGAACAGGATTTGTTTTTAATCACAGAGTTTTACTTGATGGTGGCAAAAGAATAAAATATGTCCAAGGGATTGCAAAAGTAATTAAAGATCAAAATAATCATGCAAAATTTTTGATCGGCACTTGTCAAGATAGAAGTGAGTTTATCAAACTTCAAGAAGAAAATAAGCTATTACTAAAAATGTTGAAAATTGGTATTTGGAAGTATAGTATCAAAGAAAGTAAGTTTTTTTGGGATAATTTAATGTATGAACTATATGAAATTTCGGCAGATGATTTTGATGGTAATTTTCAAACATGGCTAAATTTTATTAAATACGATAAAGACATAATTGCAGAAAATTTTAAAAAAAACTTATCAAGTGATTTAGAATACTATTCAAATTTTGAAATTAAAATGAAGTTTTCAAACAGAAAATTTATTGGAAATCGAGCCATAAAAATAAAGGAAGAATTTTCAGAAGAAACTTATTTATATGGCATTAGTTGGGATGATACTGGAGGGTCACTGAAAGAAATTGAGCTTTTAAAACAAAAAGATTTTATCGAAAAAATTTTATATAATATACCTTGCATGATTTTTGTGAAAGATTATCAAGATAATTTAAAATTTAAAGTTTTTAATAAAGCTGGAGAAAATTTTTTAGGGGTATCAAGCTCTGACTTTATTGGAAAAACAGATTATGATTTTTTTCCTAAAGATCAAGCAGATTTTTTTATAAGCAAAGATAAACAAGTATTTATTGATAAAAATGTAATTGAAATACCAAAAGAAGAGATTAGTACAAAATTTGGTAAAAAATGGCTTAGAACATTTAAGGTTCCAACTTTCGACAATTATGGGAATCCTAATTTGTTAATAGGACTTTCCTTCGACATAACTAATGAACTTATACAACAAGAAAATTTGAAAAAATTGATAGATGAAAATGCAGCAATTTTAAGGAGTACAAAGCTTGCTATTATAACTACAGATTTATGCGGAGTTATTTTAAGATACAATGAGGAAGCAAAACGAATTTTACAATATGAAAATCATGAAGTTCTGAATAAATTCAATGTTACTAAATTTTTTGTAACTAGTGAAATAAGTAATTTGGCTATTGAACATTCAGATACAAATAAAGATTGTTTAGAAAATAATTTTTCTATAATTATTTGTGAAGCAAAAAAAGAAATATTTGAAGAAAGAAAATGGAATTTTATTAAAAAAGATGGAAGTAGAGTCTTAGTTAGTATAAATTTTTCTCCGCTAAAAAATAGTGAAAATGTTATTTATGGATATATGTTAATTGCAAAAGATCTAACTGATGAATTGTTAATGCAACGTAAATTAGATGAAGAAAGGACAAAGGCTATACACAACTCAAAACTTATGTCTTTAGGGGAGTTATCAGCCGGTATTATGCATGAAATAAATAATCCATTATCAATTATTTCATCTAGCATACAGCTTTTGAAAAAAAGTAAAGATAATCAAGAGCAATTTGAACAACGATGTATGCAAATTGATAAATCTGTACAAAGAATTTTAAAAATAGTTGCCGGTTTAAAAAGATTTTCTCGTTCTAATTCTAATGATTTGCGAGAGTTAATTTATCTTTCAGATGTAATTAATGAAGTAGTAATAATCATGAATGCAAAAATAAAGGATAATTCAGTTGATCTTAGAATAAATGTTGTTTCAGAAGGAAAAATAGAAGGTGACTTTGTTGAATTAGAACAAGTTTTAATAAATTTAATAAGCAATGCAGCTGATGCAATAAAGAAACTGCCAGATAAATGGATTACAATTAATTTATTTAATGATGATTTTGAAAAAGAAGTAGTATTACAAATTATTGATTCAGGTGCAGGTATTTCTGAAGAAATTAAAGAAAAAATATTTAATCCTTTTTTTACAACTAAAGAAAAAGGAGAAGGAACAGGTCTTGGTTTATCAATATCAAAATCAATTATTGAGAGGCATAAAGGTATCCTTTTGGTTAATACAAAATTTAAAAATACTTGCTTTGAAATTCGCTTACCTAAAGCTGTTTATAATGAATAATTAAATATCATTTTCAAAATGCGCATAAATTATTGCGCCTGAAGCGGCAAAACTAAATGCCATTAATGTACCAAAAATTGGGATGTAGCACCAAACTCCTAAACCTACGCAAAGACCCCAATGTTTTATTCCAAATAAAATTCTTTTCTTCAAAGGTAAATTTAGTAAAAGTAATGTTCTATCAATATTATTCCAACCTAAATACCAAATTGCAAAGAAAAAAACCACTGGTGCAAAAAATTGGACAAAGAAAGAAAGGATAAAAAGCGAAAAGATAATAACCGCTTTTGTAATTTCTGAGATGATACTATCTATAAAATCCATGAAAGTTTGTTTAGGTACTTTTTTTCGAGAAAATTTTTCATAAGCATTTTGTGCTATTAAGTCATAAACAGGACTTGCAACAGCATTTACAAAGGAAGTTCCAAATATCCCATAGAGTAAAACTCCCAAAATCCAAACAAACAGTTCTAAAAAAGTTGTATTAAATAGTGGACTAAAAAAACTTCCTTCCCACTTTTGTGCAAGCGAATGGAATAAAGGAATAAGCCATTTTGCTAAAATAATATTTCTAACAATCCAAAAGTAGATTACTACATTGATCAAATGAGGAGCGATGCCTAAAAAAAGCATTGCTTTATTATGTTTAAAAAATTTGACAGAATAAATAGGGGACTTGAATCCCAAAAGTAGTTGTTTAAATACTGCGATAGACATTCTACCCTCCTTACTGCGGTAGAATAATGTTATAAACGGAGACTCTCAATGGCCTCTTCAACTGAGTTAAAAAATAAAGCTTCAATCCATAAAATTACGCCTAAAAATGTAACAGAAGATAGAGAATATTTAAAAGAGTATGTCCATGTCTTACTTTTAGGAATTACGTTTTGTGCTTTTATTTCAATTATAACTTACAACCCATCCGATCCAAGTTCATTTAATATTAGCTCGCATTCATACCAAAATTCCCACACAGCGTCGAATACATTTGGTCTTCTTGGTGCTTCAATTGCAGATTGGAGTTTTCAAGTTTTTGGTCTTGGTTCCATGGTCTTTTCAATGGTGTTTATTATACAATTACTAAATACTTTTCGCAGACCAAGGCAAAAGAGTAGATTTGCTTTAAGAGTTCTTGGTTATCCTCAATTAATCCTTTGTTATTTAAGTATCATGTCAATTATTCTACCATCATTACATTTCAGAGGAGTTGAAATTTATTCAGGTGGTATATTAGGCCATTTAATATCAAGCTTTTTTCTTACTTATATTGGGAAATCGGGAAGCATTATTGCCTTAACTTTTTTAGGAACAGCAAGTTTAACTTTAGCATTAGGGATTCGACCTTTAACTACTCTTTCTTATTTGTTTTCTCTATTTCCCTCAAAAGCAACTAAAAATATCAGTAAAGCTTTTGCAGAAGGTCAAATTGATTCAGGATATTCTTCTGATAACGAAACTGCGCAAAATCAAACAAAAGTAACAGTATTAAAAACAAAGCCGCAAGAACATCAACCTACAATTGGGGAAGAACAACAAAATACCTTCTTTCAATCTGATATTACATTTGCAAATATTTCTCCAAATACTTCTTTTTTAATTAATAAAAAAGATTTTGATCATTTACTTTCAAAATTAGACTATCACAAATCATCAAGTCAAAAGAAACAACCTGAAGTTGAAGCGCAAAAATTAAGGGCTGAAGCAAGACTTATTGAAGAAAAATTAGCTACTTTTGGCGTAAAAGGTTCTGTTCTTAAAAGTCAAAACGGTCCTGTAATAAATTTACATGAATTTGAACCTGCGTCTGGAATTAAAGTGAATAAAGTTCTTGCATTACAAGATGATTTAACTTTAGCACTTAAGGCTCAAAGTGTTTTGATTGGATTACAGCCTGGTAAAAGTTCTTTAGGTATAGAACTTCCTGCATCAATCAGAGAAACAGTCTCTTTAAAGGAGATAATGGAATCCCCCTTGTTTCAAAATCCAAATATTCCTTTGCCTGTTGCTTTAGGAAAAAATGTGGATGGCTCGCTCCTTATTTCAGATTTATCTTCAATGCCTCATCTTTTGGTCGCAGGTTCCACCGGTTCAGGAAAGAGTGTTTGCATTAATGTTATGCTTCTTAGTTTAATGATCAGTAAAACTCCTAGACAACTTCGGTTATTATTAGTTGATCCAAAAATGCTAGAATTATCCATTTATGATGGAATTGGGCATTTACTTATGCCTGTGGTAACAGAACCAGATAAAGCTGCAGGAGCATTAAAATGGGCTATTGAAGAAATGGACAGGCGTTATAGGTTGATGAAAAATTATCAAGTAAGAAATATTTTGGCCTACAATAATGCTGTTACTAATGGTGAAATTAAGCAAACGGACCCAAAACAGCCGAAATTAGATTTACTACCATATATTGTTGTCGTAGTAGATGAATTGAGTGATCTTATGATGACATCTCCAAAAGATGTGGAAGACAGCATTCAGCGCTTAGCGCAAAAAGCTAGAGCCGCAGGAATTCATTTAATTTTAGCAACGCAAAGACCTAGTGTAGATGTCTTAACAGGTGTCATAAAAGCAAATTTACCATGTCGCTTAAGTTTTCAGGTGGCTTCAAGACACGATAGTCGCACAATTATTGAAAATATTGGAGCAGAACGTCTTTTAGGAAAAGGTGACATGCTTTTCTTACCGCCTGGAATAAGTAAAGTAGTTCGTGCGCAATGTGCGTTTGTTGCTGATAAAGAAATAAATACTCTATCTAACGAATTAAAGAAATTATACCCACCTATTTATGAAGCAAATGTAATTCAAGATATTGAAAGAGTTTCTAAGGATCTTGTAAGACAAAAATCTGACAAACTAAGCGAAATTGGTACACTCACAAGTTTTAATGAAAATGAGACTATGGACGAGAATACATTGTATGAAAAGGCTGTAGAATTTGCACGTGAAGCTGGAAATGTGAGTACATCAAGTATTCAGAGAGAATTCCGAATAGGTTATAATCGAGCAGCACGTATAATGGATAGAATGATATTAGAAGGTATTGTTGGTCAGGCTGAAGCGACAGGAAAACCTCGACCGGTAATTAAGCGTTTTTGATCTTTGCAGCATAAGGAATGTGGAACATGAGCATAAACCAAGCCGCATACCCTAACGATAAAAATGCACTTGGTGTTTCTTATGAAACGGCGGCTTTGATCGGCAAACGTCTCCGTCAAGCGAGAGAAGTTAAAAGATTATCCCCATCTCAAGTTTCAGCACGCGTGAAAATTAGAGATCGCTATATTGAAGCGATAGAAATTGGCGATTGGGATGTTCTTCCTCCCGGATTAAACGGGCGAGGTTTGATACGTTTGTATGCTAGAGAACTCAATGTTGCTATTCCTGAATTTGAAACTTTTCACCACTTACAAACTGTTATGGTTGAACGTCAATCTGAAAGCTTAATGCAGGCATCATCAAAAAAATCTAAATATCATCCTGCCGCAGAAGAATCTGCAGAAATTATTCGTTCTATTTCACGGAGTGATTTTCAAAAAGGAATTAACTTAGATCCAGATAACTCAAATCATTCTCCGCAAAATTCAGCTGAGGAAAGTAATTCTGCTGCTAAAGTATACTCAAGAAATACAGGAAATTTTGGGGCAAATAGATCTGCACATGGAAGTCATACAAATATCGTAACACCTAATATTTATGATGTTCTCGGCATTCAAGTAGAAAATAAAGCTGTTTCTGCAAAAAGTGCTGAGAAAACCCATATTTCTAAGGCACAACCAGAAATAAAAATGAATGTAAATTATCAGACACTACCGACGGCTGAACCTGTGAAAATTGAACAGATTATTCCAAAAAATGTGCAGAAAGTTGAAGAAGTCGCTGAAGAATCAATGGTTAGTGAATCTGCTTATCAAGAAAGTCAAAAAGAAAATACGTTTATAGAAAAAGAACCTATATATGGAAATAATAAGACTAAGCAACAAGAGGAAGTATTAAGAAAAAAATTAATTGATTTTAACCCGCTGCAAATTTTGGTTCTTTTATCATTTGTTATAATTTTTATTTTTCTTAGTCTGTTTCTATATTCTCGCAATAATAGTCAAGTTAAAGTTACTAATTTATCTGCAAAACAAATTGAAAATGAAGTTGGAGATTCTGAACCATTGCCAAATTCTTTAGTTGAATCAAATATTCCCGTTTTAAAAGAAACTGATAAAGTAACAAAAGCGCAGCCTCAGACTAAAACTTCAACTGAAGAAGATGCAAGTAAATCAACCCCTAACTTAACACCTCAATCAATAAATAGTGCTGAAAAAAATAAAGTAGCTTTAGATATTGAAAGAATAGCAAAATTGAATATTGCTGGAAAAGTGAATTTAGTTGTAGAGGCTGATGGACAACAAATTTTTTCTGGAGTCCATTCAGCCGGTGTCTTAGATATTCCTTTTAAAACAAAAGCTGAAATTGTTATCTCAGACTCCTCGAAAGTCAGTTTGATTTATGAAGGTATTAATCATGGGGTCATGGGATATGCTGGTAGAAAAAGAAAAATCTTATTAAATGCCAAGCCCTATGTTGAATAGTTTAATCCTTGCCTTAATCAAGCTGGAATTGTTATAACCCCCTCCTATGCTAAGGGAGAGGGCAATGGTTAAAAATTCAAGTAAAAATAGATATGTTGAAGAATTAGCTTCAAAAATTTTACAACATAAAAAGTTATATTATTTAGGAAAAAGTTCAATATCTGATATTGAGTATGATGCCTTAGAAAATGAATTAAAAAAACTTGCTCCAAATCATCCCATTTTATCATTTGTTGGGTATCAATTTGATGAAATATCTAATAAAGTTTCCCATGAAGTTCCTATGCTTTCTCTAGCAAAAACTTATTCTGTAGATGATTTATATGATTTTATACAAAAAAGTTTTTGTGTGGCGATGGATAAAATAGATGGTATGGCATTGTCGCTTGAATATGATTTTTCTGGAAAATTATTTCGGGCTTCAACAAGAGGAAATGGTAAGGCTGGGGAAAATGTAACAGAGCATATTTGTCACATAACTAATATTCCAAAAATATTAAATATTTCTAGTAAAGATACGAATTATAAATTTGAGATTAGGGGTGAAGTGTATTTTCCTCTCTCAGATTTTAATGGATTTAGTGATAGGTTTGATAGTTTTCGCAATGCAGTGCCAGGGACACTTGGTAGAAAAGAAGTTGAAGAAGCTCTTGATGTTTTAAGAGTGCTGCGTTTTTGTGTTTATGATGTATTAATTTTTAAAAATAATAATCCTTTAAGTGCAAAAGAATTTTTTACTTATATAAATAAAAATAATAACTATTTAGATAAAATAAAATATAGTCAAGAATTAGGATTTACAGATAATACAAATATCCTTGAAAAAATTGATCAAATAAATAACGTAAATGAATTACAAGAATATATAACTACATGGTACAAAAAGGATAGAAATTATCAGATTGATGGTATTGTTTTTCGATATGGTGATGAAATTTTATGGGAAAACTTTGGTAACACTGCGCATCATCCAAGAGGGAGTATTGCTTTTAAACAGGCAGGCGAAACCGCTGAAACAGAAATTCTAGCTATTGAAGAAAATGTTGGGCGAAGTGGGAAAATTACATTCAGAGCAAAACTAAAAACTGTTGAATTGTCTGGAGCGAAAATTTCATATGCAACACTTCATAATGCTGAATTTATTGAAGAAGGGAATTATGCAGTAGGTGCAAAAGTAGAAATTATTCGTAGCGGAGAAGTTATACCTGCTATAATTCGGTTGATAGAGCCAGCTTCGAGAGCTTTTAATTTACCAGAATTTTGTAAATGTGGTTCTAAATTAACTAGACAAGGCCCTGATCTAATGTGCCTCGATAATCCTGTCTGTAATTTTAAAGATCAAGAAAGTCTAGTTTATTTTGTATCTGCGTTAGATATCATGGGAGTTTCAGATAAAATAGTTTTAAAAATCAGAGATGCTGGTTTAGTTCAAGAACCTGCAGATTTTTATAAATTAACAGAAGAAGATCTTCTTCAAATTGAAGGATTTGCAAAAAAATCTTCTGAAAATGTTGTTAAGGCAATACAAAATGCTAGAAAAATTCCTTTAGCTAAATTTCTTACCTCTTTAGGTTTAAAACGTGGTGGAGCTGTTAAATGTCAAGAAGTAGCTAGAAAATTTGAATCTTTAGAAAATGTCTTAAAAATTGACGCAGAAGATTTAAAAGTTGAAAAAGGCTGGGCAGATAAATCTGCGGAAGATTTTATAGAATCTTTAAAAAATAAACGGAAAATCATTATTAACTTACTAAAATATGTTGAAGTATTGAATGATGAGTCGAATAAAAAAATAAGTAATCAAAATTCTCACCCATTTTTTGGGAAAAACATTTGCATTACAGGGAGTTTATCAAGACCAAGAGATGAATATAAATTTATGCTTGAAAATGTTGGAGCAAAATTAGTTTCATCAGTTAGTTCCAAAACAGATCTTTTAGTTTGTAATGAAAGTTCAAGTTCAAATAAATATAAAGACGCTATAAAATTTGGAATTAAAATTATAACAGAAGAAGAATTTTTAAGGAATTTTAATTGATATAAATTTACCTCTTGTTTGAAAAATATTGTTATTTTTAATAATATCGTTGGTTGAAATAAGTAAAATTAGTATTGAGTTTAAATAAAATAGTCCTTGCAAAGAAAATATACTTTCTTTGCTTTTATTTATATGTAGTAAATTATTATCAGAAAAAATTAATGCTATATTTTTAAAAATTCCTAATGAAATATCATAAAAATAAATTAAATATGAAGAAAAAATATTGCCCTCAGGAAAAATTAAAACTAAAAATGTTAAAGGTGTAATTATAAAGCAAACAAGAGGAGTTGCAATTAAATTCGATAAGCATGAAGAAAAAATATTACAGTTTGAAAAAGGAAACAAAATAACTCCAATAAAAAAAGAAGTTAAAATTGTACTAATTATATGGTTAAAAAAAATTTTACAATTTATAATATTATTTATTCTTCCAATTAGTTTTAGTGATAGAACTCCTATTAGTGAGAGAATAAAAGAAAAATTAAGAAGTAAATTTCCAAAAATAAATGAAAAAAATATCAATAAAATACAGTTTTTAAAAGTCGGCAAAAGGATTTTTGGAAAAATAGAAAAGACAATTGAAAATAAATATGAAGAAAAATTTATTTTGCTTACATAGCTAATAGAAAGGACTCTAATTAGAGCTCCTGACCAGCCAAAAAGAGATGAAATAGTAAAAGAAATTATTATAGATAAGATGATATTAATTTGATAAAGAGAATTCATCAATTTTAAAGGGTTACTATTTTTACGTCTTATTAAGTATAAAATATATTTTATTTCTGACACCAAAAAATTTGTAATAGGAGATACTTGACTACCTGATATAGCTAGTAAATGAATTAAACCTGAATATTCAAAAGCGAGTTTATCATGATATGTAAGTTTTCTTATATTTGCTAAAAAATTTAAAGCAAGATCTTTTTCTTGCATATTTGCTACTATAGAAATTGATTTGTTTTTTAAAATATCTGAAAAATCTAGAATATTCTTAAAATAACTCTCATAATGAATAATCTCTTGAAAGAAAAAAATAAGACAAAATGTAAACAAGTAACAAATTATGGTATAAATAAACGATTGTATTAATAATGAAAAATTAAGCATAAAAGCCCTTCTAAAACAAATCCGTCAATATTATATCTTGATTTATAAATTAAGGGTTTATTAAGTAAAAAAAGAACAAGAACCTATGATAATCTGTTCAGTAAATTTAATACTTGACATTTGTTAAAATCATCAAAAAAGGAAGCTTAAAGCTCAAATTTGCAAAGCCTTTCAGTTTGACACAGTTTTTCTTGACGTTTTGCTCTTTTTTTGTAAAAAATATTTGGTAAGTCGCCATAGCTCAGTTGTATAGAGCACTTCTTTCCTAAAGAAGGGGTCGCAGGTTAGAGTCCTGCTGGTGACGCCATTTTTTGTTCGATTATTTTTTTGATAAAGATAAATATTTATTTATTAATGTAAAATAGGAGCCATCTGTTTTCATCTTCTTAAGACCATCGTTAAAAATTTTAACTATTTTTTGACTTTCTTTTCCTTTTTTAGGTGCTATCAAGTACATATCTATCCTGTCGAGTTCCCAGACGGAAATTTTAAACTCTTTAGGAACATCAAAAGTAGATTTGATTATTTCTGCAGACGATTCTTCTGTGTCAATTAAGAAGTCAATATGCCCAATATCTAGCATTTTATAGCAATTACTCATTTTTAAAGGTCTATCAATTGTAATTAATTTTTCGTTTAAAGCTTCTTTAATTATAGGAAGAATTGAATAACCATTTGGTAAGCATCCATGTAGTCCTTTTAAACTTTGTTTATTTGTCAAATTTAATTTTGAATCTTTTCTTACGAAAATTTTAATAACAATGGAATATCCAGAATCGGAACGTATAAAATTTTGTTCTCTCTCTGAATTCCAATAGTAAGGGTAAGTGGCTTGGAATATTAATTTCTCGGTTTCGTAATGACCCCTTGCCCAGGGTAGAATTTCGACACTAATTTCATGTCCCGCATCTGTAAAAATTTTATTTACAAGATCAGTATAAATGCCTCCTTTTTTATCTGAAAACGGAGGCCAGTCATTTCCTGTAGTAAATTTAAATAATTCTGCAAAGGCTGTTTGATGTAATTTTAAAGAAATTAAGACTAATATCAGAATATAGTACTTGCCCACGATGCACCTTAATTATTTGAATTTATTTTGAAGTTAATTGTTTTAAAGCACCATCCCAGTCTTCAACATGACAATCTGAAAGAAATTTTCTATCCCCTATAGTATGAATATCTATAATCATAATACAAAAAGATTTTCCTGTTTTTGGAACCTCAAACAAATTACCTACAGGGGTTACTTTAGCTTCACTTCTTACAACTATTTTATTGCCGTCAAATAATATCTTAAGAACTTTCCACTCAAGTTCAGTAATTAACTTAGCAAACCCTGTAACTTGCCCTAAAAATTCTTCTTTGCCTTTGCTTGCATTTTCCCCTGAAAAAGAGCGCCATTTCTCAGAAAGATTTGACCTTAATGTTCTCAAATCTTTTGTTTGAGGTTTATTGAGCATATCATAGTAATTGTGAATTAAAGCCTTAGCTTCCTTATGATTCATTACTTGAGGCTCCTATTTGTTTTTTGATTAAATTTCTAACTGATTTCTTACAAATTCACACAATCAGTTAAGCTATTACAGCAAGAAATGATCCTATATTAAAAGATTATAAGATATTAATATTATAGCTTAAATTATAGTAAGGTAATTAATTTCGAACAATCCAAGTGATAAAGAAAATTTGACATTATAAAATTTATTTTTAAAAGACAGATCTTTATTCAAAGATATAATTTTTCAGATTTATTAAATGAAGTATTAATGTGTTTTAATTATTCTTAGAGAAATCCATCTTTGTGTTCTTTTTTTGATTTATAGTTTGCGTAAAGTTCTGTTTGGAATTTCTTCTGGTTGAAGTTCCATATAAATTAAGGCGATTTTTGCTCAAGTCTATGATAGTTTTCTATTTGTCTATTTAGATATTAATTCATAAATAAATTAAACAATATAAAGTGCTTCTGTAATTTAACAAACATTAAATAAAATTTTATTGAAATTAAAAAATGAAAATAAAATAGAACCTATTTATAACAGATATAATATTCCATTTAACTAAGTTGGTTTTAAGTATTCTTCTCTATATCTTCGGTTTCAGTACTTTCATCAAATATTTCATTGCATTTTCGGCAATAATACTTAATTTTTTTGGGTTTAGCTGTAATTCCAAAAGTGACTAGAAACCAGCCAAAGCCGGAATATTCTGCTTTTGGAGTGATCATATGATGATAACGATCGAAACCATCAGAGCATGTTTTTAATTGCTTTTGAATTGGATTTAAATTTGGTTTTGTGTCTGACATAAAAAGCACCTCGCAAACTTTATCACTTAACAGAGAAGCAATACTCTTTAATTTTATTTTCTTCCAGAGTTTTGAAAAGATATCTTTCAGAAGTGAATTTTGTTGAATTTAGAAATACTTCATAATTTATTTAAAAATAGATCATTTTAAAGTAAAATGGAAAAAAAAGAAAATTATCAACAAAAATTTGACACTTTATTGTTATCTTTAGCTTCTGTAGACTCCAATAGCCTTTTCATTTTTTAAAAAATAGGAGTATTTATGTTTGATCTACCTCCGCAAGTCCATGTTGTTGCTCCAAATGCTACTGAAATGGTTGAAATTAGTAGAAATAAATATGTCGTACCATATTCAGATGTTTTTAGAACTGTATTGCAAGTAAATAATCAAACAGGCTATAAGGTTTTTATAAGCACAACTATTGAAGATCCAAGTCATTGGAATGGTGGGGCTAGACCTGACATTAATTTTGGTGGTGTTGCTATTGGTGGTTCTAACTACTTAAAACGTATTGAAGATATGAATGCAATGGTTTCAAGCGCTAAATTCACTATGAATTTTAAATTTACGGCGGCTAGCGGTGATGAAGAGTTTGGAATAAAAGTAGATCAGTCAGATGTATTTAAAATGGATTATGTTGACAGATATTATCCGACATATCCTTTAGGCACAATGGATATCACAGGTTACTATCAAGTTGAACAAAAAGTGTTAGGTAACGCAAATATTTTTACAATCACACATAATCAATAATTATCACACCGCTTTGTTTTGTTGAACATTATTAACTTTAATTATATTATCAGACTCAAGAGAGCGGTTTTTCACACTTTCAATTTGGCAATCTATAGATTGAACTGGTAACTTAATATTTTTCACTAATTTAAATTTATTTAAAAGTGAAATCATGATCCAAGTTTGATCAAATTGCCACCACTTCCAACCATGTCTTGCAGCTCTTGGTTGTGCATGGTGATTGTTGTGCCAACCTTCACCAAAAGCTAAAATTCCAACCCACCAGTTGTTTCTAGAAGCATCATTTGTATTATTTGGTCGAGAACCCCATTTATGTGTTGCAGAATTAACAAACCAAGTAACATGGTAACCAGCTACAAGACGAACAAAGATACCCCATACAATGAACGATACAGCGTTAAACCAATCAAACGTAGCAGATGAATAAGTACTTATAAATCCACCTAAAATAAATAGCAAGATACCTACTGCAAACTGAATTGGGATCATATAATTTTCAAGAAATTGATAATATTTATTTCGTGCGACATCAGGACAGTAATGAGAAACTTCTTTTATATCGTTTAAATCGGCTCTTCTATTGAAAATAAATCCAATATGAGAGTGCCAGAAACCTTTATTCATATCATGTGGATCTTCAGCTTTATCTGAGTAGGCATGATGCACTCTATGCTGACCAACCCAAGAAATAGGCCCACCTTGACAGGAAAGGGTGCCACAGAAAGCAGCAAAATATTCCAAAGGTTTAGAAGCTTGGAAACCTTTATGAGCTATAAGTCTGTGGAATCCGAAAGTTATTCCTACCATTCCCGTTAAGTAGTGGAATACAACAAACACTACAAATGCCTGCCAAGTAAAAAAATACCAACACAAGCTTAGAGCAATGCCATGTACTGCAGAAATCCAAATAAAATTCCGCCAGTTAAACTTCACAACTTTTGACGATTCTCTTAATTTCATAATAACCCCAAGGTTCTAAGTAAAATTCAAAGCTTTTATACTTACGATCTTATCGTAATGTGAATAGAGATAACGTAAAAGAAGTGTAAAGAATGTAAATATATGAAATTACTATATTTTTTTAAATTACGAGGTTTCTTCGAGTTTGTAAAAAAACAAGCATTTCATGTACTTCTAGATTCTTTACTTTTTTAGTTTCAAAAGTAATATCAATCTATAATTATTAGTAAAAAATTTTAGGTAGGCTTAAGAAATTTGAGGTAAGTATGATTTTCATAGGAAAAACCATATTCGACATTTTATTCATGGAATTTTGTGGACTACTATATCTAATTAATAAGAAAATTTATTCAAAGTTTATTCACGCCTATCAAAAAAGGAAATTTAATAACATTGTAAAATATGCATACAATAATTCAACTTTTTATCAAAAAAAATTTTTAGAAAAAGGAATAAATTTAGAAAAGATAGAAAAATTAAATATTGAAGATTTTCCAGTTACTAGTAAAAGAGATTTTATAAAAAATATTTCTAATATCTATACAGATAAATATGTTTCAAATGAAGAAGTCATGAAATTTATTCATGATGAAAATAATTCTAAATTACGGTTTAAAGAAAACTACATTTGTTTTACTACTTCAGGAAGTTTAGGAGAAAAACTACCTATTATAATACATTTCAAAGATTTTCTAACATTTATTTTGACTATGTTCTACTACAATAGTAAACCTTTAAAGTTTATTTTAGGATTAAAAACAAAAGTAGCAATTCTAGGAATGACTCAGGGCAGAAGTGCTGCTGTAACTTTAATTAAAAATTTATCAAAAAAAATATATACTACAAAAGAAATTTCTATAATCTTACCTTTAAATGAAATTATTAATGAATTAAATAATTTTATGCCAGATCAAGTTGTTTCATATCCCGGAGTTTTTCTTTCACTTATTGAAGAAAAAAAATTAGGTAGGCTAAAAATAAAACCGAAAAAAATTATTCTTTCTGGGGAAGTCTTGACGGATGAAAATTATCAAAAAATACAATTAGTTTTTGATTGTGAAGTTGTTAATTCATATGGTGCATCTGAATGTTTTGCTATTGCAATAAAAAACTCTTCTTATAAAGATTATAGAACTTTCATGAATATGTGCTTAATAGAAATCTTAGATATAAATGACAAACCTGTAAAAAATGGTGAATTAGGAAAAGTTGTAATAACTAATTTATATAATTTTGGTCAACCCTTCATAAGATACGATATAGGAGATTCTGCAATTAAATATGAAGACAAATATGGAAATCTGCAATTTAAAGGTGTTTCTGGAAGAAATTATAAACCAATTATATTTACAAATAATGACGGAAAAAAGGAACAAATATTCCATTGGTCATTTTATTCATTAGTAATTTATTCTGAGGGGTTAATTAAAACACAATTATTAGTAGGAGAAGATTGTTTTAAGTTAAAATTAGTAGGAAATGATACATCTATTATAGAATGCAAACAAAAATTTGAAAAAATTTTAGCGGACTTAAATTTTGAAAAATCAGTGAAGATGATAGTTGAAAAAGTTGAAGATATTCTCCCTGAAAAAAATGGAAAAATACCTTTTATAAAGTTTGAACAAAATTTACTTATTTAATTTTTCAACTTCAACTATATTATATATAGCTTCATGAGACTTTCTGAGATAAATATTTCCATTTATAGTTGCAGGTATTATTCTTCTGTCATCATCATGAATTACAAATAATTTATTTTTACTGACAAAAGTTATACCTTCTGCCTTATGCAAAAACTTTAATGGTTTATTATCCTTTGAAAGTAAAAGAATGGGGTCAATATACTTTTTAATGTTATCAAGAGGCAAACTCCATAAATAGGCTCCAACTTTTTCTTGCTCTTCATAACTTGTTAGAACTAATATTGAGTTATTATCAGCATCCCAAGTTAACGAAGATATTCCTACATCTTCGTCTACATATTTTTTACTATTGCGAAAAGAATACATTAAGGTAAAATCATCTTTTATATATAATTTAGAATTTTTTTCTTCTTCAATAGTTACTGAAATTAAATTAAAAACATAATCAAATTTTTTATATGAATCACCTTCTTCTCTTACTCCAAAAATTAACTTATTATTAGGTAAAATGGTGAGACCTTCAATTTTAAAGTAAGGTTTTTTGATGATTTTTTCTAAATAATTTCTTATTTTTCTAGAATATTTATTTTCACTTTTAACCTGCAAAAATTCAACAATACTTGGATCTTTCGCATTCCAATAAAGTATTGAATTGTGTTCAAGACTCTCATCGTCGCGATCAAAGCTTGTGGTTGCTAAGATATATTTACTATCAATTGTTTGAGTAAAGTCTTCAAATTTTTTTACAAGAAAAATATTTGGATGGGTATAAAAGTGAATATTATTTTTATCTATAAAGTTACTATTTTTATAATCTAAAGAAAATATTGATGATATTTGTTTCCCATTAATACTTTTATCATTGGCAAAATAAAGAATATCATTATTGAAAGTAACAGCCGATGGTTCGCACGATGCATTAACTATTTCTATTTTATTTTTTTCGTAAATTTTAGTTTTTGTATTCGATGGAAAACAACTTATTACTCCAGTTTCAGATATTGAATATCTAAGATAAAGTTCTGCTGCAAAAAGGTTTAAATTGTAGAAAATAAAAAAAATTGAGAAAATATGTAATTTCACTTTAATACCTGCAAGATTTGATTTTATATACGTACATTAATATTATAAAATATCTGTACAAAATGTCAAGAAAATATCATAATTTTAAGGCTTTATTATAAATATCTTTGCTGTTAATAGAATATTTTAATGCAATATCTTTGCATGCTTGTTTCAAGGATAAATTTTTGTTTTTAGAATAATGTATTGCTTCTAGCGCAATGGTTTCAATATCAGGAATTTCTTTTTCAATAGCATTTATATTTATACAGATAACAAATTCGCCTTGAACTTCATTTAAATTTGAATAGTAATCAAGAATTTCCTTACATGTTCCTATTTTATGTTCCTCAAATTTTTTTGAAATTTCTTTAGAAACGCTTAAATAAATGTCATCATTTATAAAATAATCATTCAAATTTTTTAGTGTGTTTAAAATTCTTTTTGGACTTTCAAAAATAACAGCTATACAAGGTGCTGAATTTTTCCATAATTCATATTCAAGAGATTGATTTTTCGCTGTACGGTCTAAAAAACCTGAAAAAATAGTTCTTGGTTGGATAAATCCACACGCAGCAAGTGCTGAAGTCAAACTGCTAGGACCAGGAATTGATTGAATAGTTATGTTGTTTCTATGCGCCTCAGCAATTAATAAAGAACCTGGATCTGAAATGCATGGTGTACCAGCATCTGTCACTATTGCAGCCATTTTATTTTCTGAATTTAGAAGTTTATTAATTATAAAATTAATTTTGTTTTTTTCGTTATTGATATGTAAACTTTCTAATGGTGTTTTAATGCTGAAATAATGTAATAATTTACCAGTATGTCTTGTGTCCTCACATGCAATAAAATCAACCTGTGAAAGGACTTCTTTTGCTCGAGGAGAAAAATCACTTAATGTACCAATCGGTGTCGCGACAATATAAAGTATTCCTGATTTCATTCTTGTCCTTTTGGATATTCGTAAGGTTCCGCATAAAATTTTCCTTTACTATCTTTTAATACTTTCCCTATAGAATGCTGTATATCATGAGTAAAAAATATTTTTGCATTTAAAGGTAAAATTTCTTCTAGTAAAGCTCTTTTTTCATCAATTACTAATTCAGGATATCTATCATAGCCCATTGAAATTGGAATATGCATCCATGCAAATCCTGGTATTAAATCGCTGGCAAAAATTAAAGGACCATCATTTAAGTTTACCTGTGTAAGCATTAATCCCGGCGTGTGTCCATATGAAAAACGAAAAGAAATGAAAGGATAGAGCTCTGTATTAGTATTTTTATCTATAATTTTTAGTCTACCAGAGTTTTGCAGTAATTGATTTAAATGCGGGATATAAGACGCTCTATCTCTAGAATGAGGATTTTGTGCACGTTCCCACTGCTCTTTGCCAACATAAAAAATTGCATTTGGAAAAAGAAGTTTAGGATCACCATCGTCAAAAGCACTTAGTACACCACCAGCATGATCAAAATGGAGGTGAGATAAAATGACATAATGAATATCTTCGTGAGTCAGATTTTCTTTTTTCAAACTTTCCAATAATACATGATTTTTTTCAACTACTCCATATCTTTCCTTTAATTTAGAATCAAAAAAAGCACCAACCCCAGTTTCAAGTAGTATATTTTTATTATTCCAGTTTTTTATTAATAAAGAATTACAAGCTAAGGGAATTCTATTTAATTCGTCAGGTTTTATCCATTGTTCCCACATTTGTTTTGGAGCATTACCAAACATTGCGCCACCATCAAGCATTTGTGAGTTTCCAATTAGAGTGCAAATTTTCATAGCTTCTCCGAGTTATTTATTTACAGTTTTGTAGAATCTTCTGAGCTATCGACATAAGGATCAATACTTTCTAAATATGGTGCAATTGATTTCACAGGTATTTCTGATTGAATAATTACCCATTTACCATTTCTGCTGAGATATGGCCCTGGTAAAGGAACTAATCCTCGAGGTAATAAAAAATTCCCAAATGAAATTGTTTTAGTGATAAATATTTTTATTGTATTTAAAACTTCTGGATTTAATTCTTTTCCTTGTTTAGTAAATAAATCACCAACTGGGGAATATAGTCTAATTTTTGGAATAAGTTTATCACCATCTGTGTCTAAAGTTAATGAAGCACTTTCTGAGTAAGATGTTATATTATTAATTGTTTTTTCAATTGATCTAAAATTGATTTCTCCATTTGGAGATGAAAAATAGTCTGATAAAACACTCGATTTTTTTCTTACTCTTTCTATTAAATCTAATAATTTATTTTGAGATTGAATCATATCTGAAAGAAAAGAAATGCTAGAATATTTTTTCGAACTGTCTGTGGGTAAAAGGAAATCTGCACCTGAAGAAGATACAGAAGTCAATATATTTTTACTTTCTATTTTCTTGTTAGGATTTAAACTATCAATTATAAATTGTTTTTGATTTGAATAAATTATGGAGTGCCCAGTTATAGTCCAATAAATATCCAATTTAATTTTAAAGTCGTCACTAAGTAGTGCTAAAAAACTTTCCAAATTTTTTCTAAAACCATTTCTTTGAAAATTAAAACGCCCACAAAAATCCCAGGGATTATTTTTTTGTGAACAAATCGAATTTAAAAATTCTAATGGGTCGCTTATTGAAAATATAAGTTGAGAATGATTTATTTTTGTAGATTCATCAAAATCTAATGATTCGGAAGATAATTCAATTGCATGGTTACTTAAAAAATTTTGAATTGAAATTGGAATATTATTTATCACAATATTTTTCAAAGAATCTGAGGAAAGATTTACTACTTTTTTGATAAGAGGATCTAATGAAATAAGAAATGAATCTTTTAACGATAAATGTAATTGAGTTACGCCTCCTATCAATAAAGTATTTCCATTCCATAATTCTTCTATTAAATGAGTTAATGGTTTTGAAAACGGATTGTCTTCAATTTCTGTTACTAACTCTTCATTATTTGCTATTATGTTACTATCTTGGGAAAGATATGTATCTTTTATTTCATTTCCCATTGGCTCAGGATCAAAAAATTCATTATCATCAATAGTTTCAGAAGATGTTAAAAAATCTTTTAAAATATTATCTAAAGCAATAATTGCTTTGTCACTATTTGCTGGAAACATGTTGAAAACAAAAAAACCTTTTGCTCCTAGTTCTCCAGTTGGTGGAGAATTTTGCTGGGTTCTAGGATTATTTTCTAAACCAATATTTTTTGAAAATAAATAAAGTTGTTTGTCAGTTTCAGTTGTATAGTTAAATGCAAATGCAAAAGTTGGTTGACCTATTTTTTGAGCAATTTCTGATAAAGCAGGAGTTTCTGCTTTCATATTTAAGAAAAAGTAACTACAAATGCCAAAAATAGAAATTATTAGTACGGTTATAAAATATAATAAATATTTTAAATAATTATTTTTTTGCTTCATAAAATATTAATTTTCATTGTAAAGATTATCGAAAAAGTTCAAATAACTTTCTTGCAGCATCCATCCTTTTTGATTCCTCTGAGTTTGGATCGGTTTTTTCTTTAATAACCAATTCTTTAGGAATTGCTGACAAGAAACGAGAAGGTTTAGGTTCAACGTCTTTACCCGCTGCTTTACCTTTTTTGCGAAACCCACAATGAGAGATAAAAAGTCTAAATTTAGCTCTTGTAATAGCAACATAAAAAAGACGCCTTTCTTCTTGAATACCTGATTCAAGGTTAATACTTTTTTCATGAGGCAAGATACCATCTTCAACACCAATTAGAAATACATTTGGAAATTCTAATCCTTTTGATGAATGAATGGTCATTATTTGTACCTTATTTTTATTTTCCTTCGCAACATCATACCTTGCTTTATCTAAATGCAAAGCATCAACTACTGCGGAAATACTTTCTTTTTCTAATTCTAGTTTTTCAATAACTTGAAAAACCCTTTCTACAACATTTATTCTAAATTGGGCGGTTTGCATATTATTTGATGTTAATAATATTTCGTTTTTTAAACCCATATATTCAAAACAATCTTTTAAGGTCTGGGAAATTTCTATTTTATTAGTTGCAGAATTTAATTTAAAGCCATAATTTTCCCATTTCCCAAGAAAGTCTTTAATACCTTTATGTTCATGCGCCAACTTTTGTAAAATATCTGTTAAATCACGGCTATTTTTTAGACTTTTTTCTTGAAGAAAAGAGGCTTTTATTTTTTCTAATGTACTTATACCGATACCTCTAGAAGGAAGATTTATAATTCTAAATAAACTATTTAAATCATTATTATTATAAGCTAATTTAAGGTAGGAAAGAACATCTTTTACTTCTTTTCTATCAAAAAATTGGGCACCCCCATGGACAACATACGGGATACTTTTTTCAATAAAAACTTGTTCTAAAGATAAAGTTTGACTATTTGATCGGACAAGTACAGCTATATTATCATAATTAAAATTTAAAATATTTTTCTTCAGTTCAAAAATTGAATCTGAAACAAAAATAGCTTCGTCTCTTTCATTTTCGCAAGCATGAAGAATAATTGGATGTAAATTAGGTTGTTCACTCCATAATTCTTTACCTAATCGTTCAGTATTTTCTCGGATAACGCTATTAGCTGCGTTCAGAATATTAGGTGAGCAACGATAATTTTGTTCCAAAGTTATTTTTCTAGCAGTTGGATATTGTTTTAGGAAGTCAGAAATAATTGAAGGTCTAGCACCTCTCCAAGAGTATATACTTTGGTCATCATCACCAACTACACAAATATTCTGATTTTTTTCCGATAACATACATATGAGTTGAAATTGCGAATAGCTAGTGTCTTGATACTCATCAACCATTAGATAAGTAAAATTTTCTTGTATACTGGTGAGTAAATTAGGATTATTTTTCAGGCCAATTACTGTTAAATAAACAATATCATCAAAGTCTATTAAATTATAAAGTCTTAATCTTCTATTATATGAGTTAAAAAGCTTACAAAATATTTTACTATCAAAAACATTATTTTGTTTTTTAAATTCTTCATCACGAAATAATTTATCTTTATATTCAGAAATTTTTTGAGCAGCATTTTCAAAAGAAATTATTTCTTCTAAATTAAACTCTTTAATTGATTCTTTTATTAAATTTATGCTTTCATTTTCATCGCAAATTGAAAAATTTTTTTGCAAATTAAATTCAGAATAGAATTGCCTTAAAATTTTTAAAGCAAATGAATGAAATGTAGACAATTCAACTTTTTTCGCACATTTTTCACCAACTAACAATCCAAGTCTATCACGCATTTCTTTTGCAGCTTTATTAGTAAAACTAACAGCAACAATTTTTTCAGGTTTTATACCTGAATGAATCATCCAAGCTATTCTTGAAGTTATAACTTTAGTTTTTCCTGTTCCAGCACCGGCAAGAACTAAACAAGCTCCCTCGATATTGGTTACGGCTTCTTTTTGTTCTTTGTTTAATGAATTTATAATATTTTGCATGATTAAAATTTAAAAATAATTGAAAGAATTTCATCGCCATAAGTACTTATTGCTAAAGCTGCTGTAGCTAAAAAAGGTCCAAATGGTATTGCAGTTGATAAACCTTTTCGCGATGAAATACCCCAGATAATACCTACAATGGCTCCTAAAATGCTTGCATAAAATAAAGTAAAAATAACCCCTTTCCACCCCAAAACTGCACCAATAAAACCTAAATATTTTACATCACCCATTCCGATACCTTGTCTCTTTCTTAACAGTTCATAAGTTTTTGCTATGAAAAATAGTCCTCCTGCTCCAGTAAAAATTCCAATTAAACTTCCAGACCATCCTAAGTTGTGATTTAAACAGCTTATAATAAAACCTATAATGATACCTGGATAAATTATTTTATTTGGTAATATTCTATATTTTAAATCAATTATTGATAAAGGAATTCCTGTATATAGTAACCATAACGAAACAAAAAAAGGAACAAAATTGTTATAATGAAATTTTCCAAATTGAAATGTTTCATTAGTAATAAAAGAAGGTAAGGCTTCTAAAACATTAGTTGGTGTTAAAAATCTAAAAAAAATAATAAGAGTCAATATTCCTGTTAAAAGCTCGACAAGTGGATAAGTAATAGGAATTTTATAATTGCATTTATTGCATTTAGAATGAGTTAGTATATATCCAAGTACTGGTATTAAAGCAAAATTTGGTACGGTATTTTTGCAATTTGGACAAAAACTTCTTGGACTAACTATAGAAATATTTAAAGGTAATCGATAGGCTACAACATTTAAAAAACTGCCAATCGATATTCCAAACAAGAATACAAAAATCCCAAAAATTATATTTAGTGTACTTAAATCTATAGGCATGTATTTTTCCTTGACAAAATTATAAATATCTATCAACTATTCTTATTCGATAGTTTAGAAACTCAATTTTATTTGATGTAAACTATCTTAATGAATTGAACACGAGAAGAACATGAAATCAATCTCCAAAAATCGAAAAGCTTGGCATGACTATTATATAGAAGAAAAATATGAAGCTGGTCTTAGTCTAAAAGGAAGTGAAGTAAAAGTCTTAAGAGGAGGGCATGGCAGTGTTGTTGAGGGATATGCTTTGGTTCGTGAAGGACAAGCGTGGCTCGTCAATACTTATATTCCGACTCTTAAAAATGCGAGCTATCTAAATCATGCTGAACGGCGTGACAGACGCCTCCTATTAAAAAGAAAAGAAATAGAAAAACTCGATACTGCTACTCGCCAAAAAGGGTACACTTTAATTCCTTTAGAATTATATTTTGATGATAATAATAGAGTTAAAGTGGAAATCGGTCTTGCGAAGGGCAAGGCGAATCACGATAAACGTGATTCCGAAAAAGATAAAGATGCGAAACGAGAAGCGCAAAGGGCTCTGCGGCGTTAATCTACTTCCAAGTTAATAGAAAATTCTTTATCATCATCAAAGCTATTAGCAGTAATTAGTTTGCCTTTGTGTCTGGCTATTATTTTAATTACCGTTTTTCCTTTGCCTATAAATGAAAACTTATATACTAAATTTCCACTTGCCCCCATAGTAATGCTTGTCGGTTTGCAGCAGTTGCTTTTTCCTTCAAACTTTACCATTGAATTCATATAACGCGGATCTAAATAGTTATACGAAGTGGTGCTAATGTCTCTGATAACAACTGCTATTTTATCATCTTGATCAACTTTTAATGAAACTGTATCTTTATCAACAGCATCGATAATCTCGTAACCTTGGTAGTCTTCTTCATTTGGTAAAACGTAGGTTTTAGATGTAGATGAACAACTTGAGAATAAAAGTGCGGTAGAAAAACATAAACCAGTGAGAGTAAATAATTTTTTCATAGCTATGCCTTTATAATTAGCAAAATTTTGAATCTTAATACTCGAAGACAAATAGACCTTTATCATTGAGAATAAAGGTCTATTTACATTCATTTTAATGATTAACTAACACTACAAGTTAATTTAGAAAGGGATTCCTTTCCGGTAGACATAACAGAGTCCCAAGAGCGACGAGCTTCGTCACCTTGAAATTCTTCATCATATGTTTCAAGTAAATCTTGAATGCCATCAGCATCTTCAAGTAGACTTAGAGCGTTTACAGCAGAGCGAAAGTATCTAGCAGCTTCATTTGGATGACGTTTGACTTTTAAACACAAACGACCCATTTCTTCATACCATTGTGCTTTTTCTTCAGGCAAAGCATATTCGCCACTTTCACCTAATAAATAAATATAAGAGTTTAAAGCTCTTACATGATCCCTTGCTGCGATCATTTCAGCAATTTTTGGTGAAAGTGTTTGGATAGTCTTTCTGGCTCTAACTTGTTCTCTTCTTTTGTCTTCTAAACTCTCTTGAGAGTTTCTCTCTATGATTCTTTCACAATAAGCTTTCAAGAGGCGCAGATCTTCTGGAAGAACTTGATCGCGTTCTGTTTCCAAAGTTGGGTTTATTTGACGAAATAAACTCAGTAATTCAGGTGGTTGTACATGTAGATAACTAGCAAGCACTTGAATCGCCCAAGGCCTTTCATCTGGCCACACTCTTTCAGCTCGTTCCATTTGCCTTATCAGTTCGTGCATATCCATAGCTTCTCCTTGATGGCTTTTCATCTTAGTAATTACAATACAGCAAACAACAAGCTCAAAAAACTTTCAGCAACAAATACATGCGACTTTAGCTCGCAATGGTCAAGACAATTTTTTGGCTTCCTGAAATTTTTGTTTAGAAGGTTGACTTTAAAACGTTCTTGAATTGAAATTTCACTTTATTCTAGAAGATCTTTTTTATGGACATCTATCGACAACAATTTTTTGGCTAACCTAAAAATAATGATGAGTTAACCCTTAACAGTGCGGGAGTCTCTCATTTGCGACATTTTTGCAAAGAGTGGGTCATAAATGACACAGTCTTAGAAAATTTGTTCCTTATTGAATGAAGTAATGTCGCGAATCTCAAATAGTAAGTTGATTGGCATGATTTTTGCTTAAGGGAAAATGTTTCTATTATTTCTTTTCATCTGAACAAAAAAGTGAAAAGAAGTATATTTAAATCTTTTTTGGAGTGATCTAAATGCACACACTTTTGAATACCATTAAAAATATAAGCCAATCACCAAATTATAATTCGTCAGCTAATATGACAAAGGTAATTGCGGAAAATATTTTTAAGGATTTACGAGCATATGGTCTTGCTGATAAAGACATAGTAGCTATTTCATCTGAGATATTGAATAAATTAACTGACGATTTAAAAAGTCGGAATGAAAGAAGTCAAGCTGAGACCTAAGATTATATAAAAAAGAAGGAGCCTGATTTTGGCAGGCTCCCGTTTTGGTAGGACAGACTAAATCTGTTAATTCGAGGAGCAGGATAAACTTTTTGGTTATCCTGCTTTTTTGAGATGCTTATCTGCGCTCTTTTTTGCAACAACTTTTCTAGCTGTTCTTTTTGCAGATTTTTTAGTGCGTTTTCTACGAGTTTTAGTTGTAGAAGAAGCTTTGGTTTTACGTCTTTTTGTAGACGTTTTCTTTGCAGACGTTTTACGTCTAGTCTTTCTTTTTTTAGTGCCTGTAGCTTTTTTAGTTGAGCGTTTAGCTCTTGTTTTTCTACCAGCAGTTTTAGTAACTTTCTTCCGTTTTTTTCTAGTTACTTTTGATTTCGTAGTTTTTCTACGTTTTTTGCCAGCAGATACTTTTTTTGCTGTACTGGCTTTTTTTCTTCTGCGTACCACCATAAGTATTCCTCTCTCATCATTGGTGATGATGTAATTACATGCCACATGGCGTCATCTCGACGCGGACTAACGCAAAAGGCATCTTCACGACGCGTATACATTGCGCTTCACTTTTATATCGACATCTGTAAAAATACCTTGAGTTTATTTTAGAAGACTCATTGCGCACCTAACATAAATTTGGCATTTGTGCTTAAAAATTTAGTTAAACTAGTATATAATATAACAGTAATTATAAAGGCTTATATGAAAAAAATGATTTTTGAGCAACATTCTTTTATCCCAAACGGAGAAACAAAGTTTTGTTTTTTATTTGGCTCAAATATTAAGCATTCACTCTCTCCCGAAATGCATTCTACTTGGTTTAGAAAACAACATCAAAATTCTATATATTTGCCATTAGAAGTAATTGAAGGAAAAACATTTCTTTCATTAGTAAAAAATTTAATAAACTCCCGAAATTTTATAGGGGCAAATTTTACCTTACCTTTTAAAAATTTAATTTTAGAAGATAAAGATTTGATTAGATCAGAAATTGTTGAATGTGTTTCTTCGGCAAATACTCTTTATTTAAATCCTCATGGCAAATGGGCATTAGAAAATACAGATATTTTGGGGATTAGAGAATCGATTAAGTATTTAAATAAAGAAAATAAACCTTTTAGTGTAATTTTACTAGGGGGTGGAGGAGCTGCAATAAGTGTAATTTATGAAAGTGTAACAAATAATTTATGTAATCATATTCATGTATTTACAAGAACACCTGATAAGACTTTAAGTAATTTTCCTTTCATTGAAAAACAAAAAAAACTAGCATTATACAATATTGAAGATTTAAATCATGCAAAAATAAAAGAAATGTTAAAAAGAGATGATAAAATAATTTTAATTAATACTCTCCCTTTAGGTGGAGAAAAAAAAGAAAGCTTACATGGAAGTTACTTGGAAGAAAATACATATGCTAATGATGTTTTATTGCTAGCAAAAAAGACAGAAATTAGTTACTTTGATTTAATTTACTCTGATACAAAACCAATAAATCTAGCGAAAAAAATTGGAATTAATTCTATCAATGGTGAATTGATGTTAAGGACACAGGCAAAAGAAAGTTTTTATTTGTGGACGGGAATCAAAGTTAAGGATTAAGGAATAAATCGGCAACCGCTCGTAATGTTTCTTCTTTTTTACAAAATGCGAATCTTATCCAAGGTAAACTTTTTGGAGGTTGTTTGTAAAAAGAAGATAAAGGAATTGTTGCGATTCGATTTGTTTCCATCAATTGTTTTGCATAAGTTAAATCAGATATATCACCAGCTAAATTTTCATAATTTGCAGTTATAAAAAAAGTACCTTGTGTGTTACCTACAATATACCCAGCTCTTTCTAAAATTGATTTTAAAAAATTTCTTTTAATAAAATATTGCTCTTTTTGTTCTTTCAAATAACCATATAACCATTTATGATCAGACATAGCTTCTGCAATACCTAATTGGATGAAAGCACTGCTGCAAAAAACTGTTGCTTGATGGACGATTCTTATTGCTTCTGTTAAATTATGTGGTGCACAAACCCATCCAATTTTTAAACTTGTAAATCCAAAAGTCTTTGCTGCAGAACTAATTCTGACAACTAAATGCTGTATTTTAGGTATTGAGCACATGGAAATATGATTAGAAGGTTCATACACTAGGTTTTCATAAACTTCATCACACAGAATAATAGCATTTTTCTTTAAAAGTTTAGTTGCTATTCTATCTAGTTCTTCTTCTGAAAAGACTTTTCCAGTAGGATTGTGAGGGGAATTAAAAATAGCTAATTGAATGCCACCAGCACATGCAGCATCAAATTCAGACCAATCTATAGTCCAACCCCCTCCTCGAACTCCTATTGGAGTGTCTGGTGCATGTAATTTAACAGGTACTACTTGCCCGCCAGCATTGGCAATTGCTTGATAATATGAGTCAAAAGCGGGTTCAAAAACTAAGACTTTGTCGCCAGGGTTTACAAAAGCATTTATAGCAGAAAAAATAGCTTCTGTTGCTCCATTAGTAATGGTAATTTCGTTTTCAGGATCGTATATAACTCCTGTAGTTTTTTCTACGAAGAATGAAACCTCTGTTCTAAGTTGAGCTTCTCCGTGAGAAGGAGAATATTGGTTATGACAGGTTAGAACTTGTTTCGAGATAGATTCTATTACTTTTGAAGGACCATAAAAGTCGGGAAAACCTTGGCCTAAATTAATTGCATTATGCAATTTAGCTAAGGAGGTCATTTCTGAAAAAATACTTTTACCTATAGAATTCCATCTTTGAGCAATTTTATTTGAGATTTGCATTGCAATACCTTTAGAAAAGATTTCTGTTACTGAAAATGAAGGTGGAATCATTTTCTATATAAGTTTTATGGTAACAACACTTTAAATAGCTAAATATATATGGCTATTGTAAGTTTTAAAAATACTAAGTAAATAACCAGAAGCTTATTAAAAGCTAGTAAAATAAAAAAATCAACATTGAGAGTTGAAATTCTTAGTGTTTGTTTTTTATAAGAGGACAAAATGACTTTTTCTGTTAAATCCTTAAATAGTTTTGAATACCATTTACTAGAAAAAATGCATATTATAGATAAAAGATTTGGATTAAATGAGAAAATTAATATTCTATTAAACGTTCAAGTTTCTGGTGGAATGGATAGCATGTGTTTATTAAGCGCATTAAATAAAATCATCTATTCAAAACATTTTAAAAATAAAAATAATTTTATAATTATTGTACAACATTTTAATCATCAAATGAGAGGGGTTGAATCTGATTTAGATTCACAGTTTGTTGTTAACTTTTGTATAAAAAATGGTATAGCTGTTTACATTGAAAAATTTAATAATGATGAAAAAAATTTAGTTGGAAAAAACTTTCAACAGACTGCTAGAAACTGGCGGAAGAGTAAAGCAATCAAATTGTGTATTGAATTAAGTAAACAATTAAAATGCGAGAAATATTTTATATTAACAGCGCATCATGCGAGAGATCATGTTGAAACTATTCTTCAGCATGTAATCAGAGGCTGTTCACTTGAAGGTTTAATTGGAATTAATGAATTCGATGAGAATGATGTTTACTTCAGACCTTTTTCCGAAATAAGTTTTTCTTTATTACAAAAATATTGCAATGAACAAAAAATAGAATATAGATTAGATAGTTCTAATGAATCGGATAAATATGCCAGAAATTATATTAGGCATAATATATTACCTCATTTGAGTCATTTAAATCTTTCTTATGAAAAAGCTTTTGTTTCTTTGTCGCAAGATGTTGCTTGTCTGTTAACCAAGTTTAAAGATAAAAAATTCAACTATTCTCTAGATAGTAATTGGAATATTGAAAGCTTTTCTGTTAATGAAATATATAGCTACTTAATTGAAAAAAATAAGGAACTTAAAAGAGTGTTAACCCGAAATGCTGTATTGAATATCTTGCATGAAATACAAATTTTTAAAAAAAGTAATTTTTTACAAAAGGATATTAACTTGGCACAGGGCTGGATTGTCCAGTTAAATAAGGTTAATAATAACATTGACATAGAAGTAATTCAAAAAAAATTCATGAAATGAATTATGAATGTGCCTTGACTTACCGATGTAACGTTGCAAAGTGTATTATAGGGTGTAGAGTTCGCCTGTTTAGAAGCATAAATAATTTATGAACCTCTAACTCATTAGGTGAGGCTAAATAAAGTGATAGTTAAGGAGCTCGAATGGGTAAAGATTCCTGGGTGAAGGCTGCCTTAGTGTGGGCAGCTATTATAGTATTATTTGTACTGACTTTTAAATTTTTGTACAAACCTCACGAGGAAGTTCAGAAAACATATCCTCAATTTCTTAGTTACATTGAGAAACCAGCAGGAGATCCTCAAAGTATTTTGAGTATCAGTATTCGTTCCGATAATTTACGTGGCGATGAAATAACAGCTAAATTAAAAGACAACTCTGTTGTGACAACCTACGCTCCAGCTGATGATGGCGTAAGAGCTCAGTTGCGCAAAGATATGGATTCAAAAAAGATTCCAATAAATTATGAAAAACCTGATGAAGGAAGTGCTTGGTTAAACTTTGTTTCCATGTGGCTGCCGCTTATCATAATTGTTATCTTCATGCTTCTCTTTTTACGGAATATGCAAGGTGCTGGCGGAAAAGCAATGTCATTTGGGAAAAGTAGAGCAAAACTACAAACCGATGGCGCTAACAAAGTTACCTTCAAAGATGTTGCTGGTATTGAAGAAGTAAAGCAAGAGTGTACGGAAATAGTTGCATTCTTAAAAGATCATAAAAAATTTCAAGAAATCGGAGCAAGAATTCCAAAGGGAGTTCTTATGATGGGCGCTCCAGGTACTGGAAAGACTCTTTTGGCTAGAGCAATTGCTGGAGAAGCTGGAGTTCCATTTTTTACCATCTCAGGCTCAGATTTTGTAGAAATGTTTGTTGGTGTTGGTGCATCTAGAGTTCGTGATTTATTTGAAAATGCGAAAAAGAATTCTCCTTGCATTATTTTCATTGATGAAATTGATGCTGTTGGTAGACATCGTGGCGCTGGAGTTGGTGGCGGGCATGATGAACGTGAACAAACACTAAACCAGCTTCTTGTAGAGATGGATGGGTTTGAGGCTAACGATGCAGTGATAGTCATTGCTGCAACTAACCGTCCAGATGTTCTCGATCCTGCTTTACTACGTCCAGGTCGTTTTGATCGTCGAGTAATGGTCGGATTACCTGATGTTAGAGGTCGGAAAGAAATTCTTGGTGTGCATATGAAAAAGATTAAGCATACCGAGGATATCAACGTCGAGCGTATAGCCCTAGGTACTCCTGGTTTTTCTGGCGCTGATTTAGAAAATTTATGTAATGAAGCTGCTTTGATGGCTGCTCGAAATGGTATGAAGAGAGTGACTGAAAAAGATTTTGAATCAGCAAAAGATAAAATTTTAATGGGGCCTGAAAGAAGAAGTGCGGTTCTTCCTAAAGAAACTATTAAAGTAACTGCATATCATGAAGCTGGCCATGCTTTAGTTGCTTACTTTTTAAAGTCCAGAGAAAATGTCCATAAAATAACGGTTATTCCGCGTGGACAAGCCCTTGGAGTAACTGCTTATTTACCAAAAGAAGATATTTACGGCTATTCTAAAGAAGATTTACTGACTAAAATTGCATTCGCAATGGGGGGTAGAGCGGCTGAAGAAATTAAGTTTTCTCAATTTACTACCGGGGCATCAAATGACATTCAGCAAGCAACTGATTTAGCGAGACGTATGGTCTGTCAATTTGGTATGAGTCGTTTGGGGCCAATAAATTTTGGGCAAAAAAGCGAGAATCCATTTTTAGGGCGTGATTGGGGTGAATCTAGAAATTACTCAGAAACTCTTGCGCACGAAATAGATATGGAAGTGTCTAAAATAATCAATACTCAATATGAGCTTGCGAAACAAATATTAGTAGATCATATGGATGTATTTGAGCGAGTTTCTAATATATTGCTTGAAGTTGAAACTTTAGATGGAGAAGAATTCATTGCTGTAGTTGGTAACTCAGCTACTGCAGAAGAAATTAAAGAAATGCAAGCGAAAAAATCTTTAAGTGGCAGTCTTGAAGGTGAAAATTCTAAGCAAGATAATGCTGCTGGAATTAATTCTTTAAATACCACTCCAACTCCTGCATAGTTTTATTTCATTTTTCTTTTGACCTCACTATTTTTTCTCGTTAAAAAATAGTGAGGTTTTTTTATTTAACAATTCTGTATGAGTAAATAAAAAATGAATAAAAGTGATGAAAAATTAAAAAATCTATGTATTCAAAACCAGCATATATGGATGGGGATTATAAATATTACGCCAGATAGTTTTAGTGATGGGGGAATTTATTTCAATGTGGAAGCTGCTATAAAAAGAGCAATGCAGCTTGTTGAGCATGGCGCTAAAATTTTAGATATTGGCGGAGTGTCTACAAGACCATATGCAGAAACAATATCTACTAATGAAGAATTGGATAGACTTTATCCTATTGTATCAAAATTGAAAAAGAATATTCCAGATGATGTATTAATAAGTCTTGATAGTTTTAATCCTAATGTTACCTATACTCTGGCCCAGGAAAATTTAATTGATATTATTAATGATCAATTTTCAGGAAGAATTACAGGACTTATTTCAAGTAATAATGAAACAAGAAATATAAGTAATGCAGAAATTGCGGCTTCTTTTAATTTAGGGTATGTTATTATGCATATGCAAGGGAAACCTACTAATATGCAAAATGCACCAAAATATCAAGATTGTTCTGAAGAAGTCATTTTATTTTTGCAAGAAAGAATGATTTATGCTGAAAGATGTGGAGTTAAAGAAATTATTTTAGATCCAGGAATAGGTTTTGGCAAAACAGTTGAGCATAATTTAGAATTATTATCACCAACTTTTATAAATAAATTATTAGATTTAAACAAAAATATTCTTGTTGGCTTATCAAGGAAATGGTTTATTGGTCAATTGCATAAAGAATTAGATATTCCTAATAAAAGAGATTACATTTCTAAAGATTATGAATTTAAATGTATTGCTAATGGTGTCAAAATAATCCGATCTCATGTTATGCCGTCAGAGCTAACTTATAAATAAGGTAACAAATATGGATGCAAACGAATTATGGCACATTATTAGTAATGAAATAGAAGTTATCAAAAAGGAAACTGATGCTTCACATCATCCAATCCTAGAAAGGGCTTGTACTTCAATTAAAGAAGCTATCGATAAATTTTTTAGTGAGCAAGTTTCAATTGGATTACCTCATCCGCATCCTAGAAGTAGAATATATCGCTCTGAACCAAAAACATGGGATATTAGAGATATTTCTTCTGATGAATTATCGAGTCTAATTATTAAAAAAGCTAAGAAAGCGAAGAAAAAACCGATATGTGTTTTTGATTTAGATGGAACGCTATTTGATGTCGGTTATCGGACAATAGGAATTATTAAAGAATGGTTAGCATCAGATGCTGCTCTGCATTTTGATAAAAGTCTTTTGCAAAAAATTAGTAAAATTAATTATGATCATATTGGATATAGTTTATCTCACCTTTTTGAAAACTCAGGATTTGACTTGAGAAATCAACAAATAATGGCTTTATTTTCTTCAATTGAAAGAGTTTGGAAAAAGAAATTTTTTGATGGTGTTACTTTAGTAAAATACGATAAAATTATGATTGATTCGTGTGAATTTGTTAAAAATTTAAATAATAATGGATTAGAGATATTTTATTTAACCGGTAGATATTGGCATTCTATGAGACATGGAACCATAGAACAATTGAAAAAATTTAATTTCCCTTTATTAGATGAAAATTTAATATTAAAATTAAATCCATTTGAAGATGATCAATTATTTAAATCTGAACAAATTAGAATATTAGGAAAAGAATTTGAAATATGTGGAAATTTTGAAAACGAATATTTAAATTTAGCTTACATGGCATTAGAAGCTAGAAATGCAATCAATGTAATTGTAGATTCACAACATTCTGGGAGACCTACTCCTATCTTAGAAATCCCAATATATCGTATTTCTAATTTTGAAAAGAGTAAGCAAAATGAATAACTATAATTTTGATGAAGAGTTTAATAGAATTGGAAGTAATAGTTATAAATGGGATGGGAGAAAAAGATTTTTAGGATATGAAAATTTAATTCCTATGCATGTTGCAGATATGGATTTTCAATGTGCTCCTGAAATATTACAAGAAATAGAAAAAAGAGCAAGACATCCATTTTTTGGTTATACTATTTATTCAGGTTCACATTTTGAATGGATGGGTGATTGGTTATATAAAAAACACAACTGGAAAGTTACAAGTAATAATTGTTTATATTCGCCTTCAGTAGTAACTTCTTTAAGTATAATTGTTTTTTCTTTGACTAATGAAAATGATGGAGTCATTGTCCAAACTCCAATATACCCTCCTTTTATGGAAGTTGTGAGAAATAATAATAGAAAATTACTAATAAATGAATTAAAATTAAATGAACAAGGGAAATATACTTTTGATCTCGATAATTTTGAAGAATTGTGTAAAAAAAATTCACCTAAAATTCTTTTATTCTGCAACCCTCATAATCCAGTTGGTAAAGTGTGGGCAAAAGATGAGCTACTAAAACTAGCTGAATTATGTAAAAAATATAGTATAATTGTAATTTCAGATGAAATTCATAGTGACATTGTTTATAAACCAAATAAACATATTCCATTCGCGAGTTTAGGAAAAGATATTGCACAATTTACTTTAACTTGTTTATCTCCGGCAAAAACTTTTAATTTACCAAGCGTTTCAAGTTCAGTAATAATTGTAGAAAACAACAATTATAAGAAAATTTTAGACAAAGCATTAGATAGATTTCATTTATTCTTACCTTCAGCTTTTTCTGTGCTATCATTTGAAACAGCATATAAATATGGTGAAAAATGGTATAATAGTCTTATGGATTATTTATTAATAAATAGAGAAGTGGTTTTTAATTGGGCAAACAGAAATAGTAATATGATTCAGTATGTTTCTCCTGAAGGAACCTATTTATCTTGGATATCTTTTAGAAATATGAATTTATCTGATGCTAATTTAAAAAAATTCATATATGAAAATGCTAACGTTGCTTTAGACCCTGGGATTCGTTTTGGCAAAGGTGGTGAAGGATTTATGCGGTTAAATTTTGCATGCCCAATAAATCAATTAACTAGAGCATTAGATAATATAGAAAAAATATTAATATAGAATTTGTAAATTTTATTTATTGTTAAAATACTCATAAAAAAAATTATAAGGCATTATTAGTAAAGAATAATATTAATAAATATGACTATTTCTCAATAGAATACCCTTGCTCTATTTTTATATTTATGTTAAAAAATTTATCTATAATGTCTATATTATAGATTTTATTATAAAAAAATAAGCTTTGGCTTAAATAATTTTAATTTATTGGTTGTTTTTTTATTTTCTAAATTGTTATATAAATTATATAACAATTCATTTTTCTTATAGAATTATAAATAATAAGAGATTTTTATGTCAAAACAAAATAAAATACTTGCATTTCTTTTTGTTACTTTTTTACTAGTTTATGAGTTCAGCGTTTATATAGCGAATGATATGATCATGCCTGCAATGATTAATATTGTGAATGAATTTAATGTATCAGACTCATTTATAGCCTCTTCATTGAGTATTTTTATTCTAGGAGGTGCAACATTACAGCTATTATTAGGCCCTCTTTCCGACAAATATGGTAGTCGTAAAATTATGCTTGGCGGGGTCATGTTATTTTTTGCTGCAACAATATTTAATGGACTGTCTAGAAATATTGAAGAATTTTTAATTTCTCGTTTCTTACAAGGAATGGGTATTTGCTATATAGGTGTGATAGGTTATGCAAAAATACAGCAAATGTTTGAAGAAAAACTTGCGGTAAGAATTATTTCTATAATGACAACTGTATCTATAATTGCACCATTAATAGGTCCGTTGTCAGGAAGTTTATTTTTACAATACTACAATTGGCGTGGCATAAATTTAGTTATTGCTTTTTTTGCTTTTATCGCTTTAATAGGGCTCTATTTCTTTTTTCCGATTGATTCGAAAGTTAAAGTTATTGCTAAACAGAAAAATGAAAATTTTTTCAAGGAAACTGCTTCTCAATATAAATCTTTATTTAAGAATAAAAAATTTATTCTTGGTGTTTTAGCATTTTCATTTGCCGAATTGCCAATAATAATTTGGATCGCTTTATCACCTGTAATGCTAATGAGGAAAGCTGAGTTACCTAGGTTTGAATATGGATTATTTCAAATACCTGTTTTTGGCTCATTTATTCTTGGGGTTATCTTTTTACAATTTTTGATAAAAAAGGCTGATCTTGAAATCCTTATTAAAATAGGGACTGTTCTAATTGGTATAGGATTAATATCAAGTTTTATTTTTTCTATACTTTTAAATCAACATCACTTTGTAATGGTTTTTGCTTTTTCTTTGTATTCACTAGGATTAGGTTTAGTTAGTTCTCCTATTACCAGATTATTACTTTTTTCATCAGAGCTTCCTAAAGGAATTGTAAGTGCTTTATTTAGTGTAATGTTGGTAATAATTCTTGCACTAGGAACAGAAATGGCAAACATTTTATATTCTAATTTTAGCAATATAAAGTTAGCAGGTTATTTATCTGTTTTATATTTAGTCTATGCTTCAAGTTTATACTTTTTTATGAATGCAAAACAAAGCGATAAAAAACAAGAGATAAAAGAAAGCAAAATTATTGGATAGAACAATTTTTATCTTCTTGTGCAAAATAAAATGTAAAACTTATTCAGGTATTTTAATATGCACCTGTTTTTATTCTAAATTTAATTCTTAAATTCATTGGGTGCTGCTCTTTCCATAAAAAGTATTATATTTATTAAATATTTTTTTAATATTTTCTTTGTCACTCACTACTTTATTCAATTTTTTCCAAATAAAAGTTATATTCTTAGGATCTATTTTTGAGTTTTTAGAAAAAGCTAAATAGTAAGATTTTAATTTATATGGTATTTTGTGGATTTTAATTTTATCTTTTAAATCAATATCAATAAAATTTGTATAGGCGCTATATACAACAGCGCAGCCTGTATTATCCCTAATCATTTTCTTGATATTTAAAGAATCGCTTTTTCCTGATTCAAGTTGTAAGTTTTTGGTAGCTAGTAATTCTTTTTCTGCAGAGTTTCCTCGGGCGACACGTATAGGAAAAGGTAATTTTGATACTTCACCTGTATAATCATAATTTGTGTTCTTTAAAGTTAACACATAGTACCCATAACAGCCCAATTTATATATAGAACTGCAGTATGCTTCTTCATTTGGGCCAGAATCACTTGGATAATTTAAATATTCAGCTCTTTTTTCGTCATATGAGGCATTAAGAACAATATCGTATTCCCCTGCTTTAGCTCTGTCTAAACATCGAATCCACGGGATCAGTTCTAACGAATATGTTAGATTTGTATTAGTAAAAACCTCATTCAATATATCAACATGCACGCCTATAGGTTTTCGATCTTTCAAAATCATAATAAAAGGAATTTGAATATTATCATCAGCACAAATTTTCACCTTCTCTTTTGCATTAATTTGCAAAAAAAACGCTATAGTTAGTACAAATAAAAATATTTTGCATGTTCTGGATAGCATAATTTCCTCTGTAACTTTGTTCATTGATTAAATAATAGAATGAAATTTATAAAATTAAAAGACTAATTTCAAAATTATGACTTAAAAAATATTACTATTTTTTATTTTCTTTCCTTTTAAATATTTTGTGTTATTTGGATGAAAGAAAAATATAAATTAATATTATTTTTCTTTTTGGAGTTTTTATGATGTTTTTAAAGAATAAAATCTTAGTTTTGAGTATTATTTCTATGAATCCTGTTTTTGCGGGAAATTTATTTAGTTCATCAAGTAAAGTAAAATATGAAAAATTAAGGAATGAATACAGTAATCCGCACAGCAATAAACATGATTCGAAAAAAGAAAAAGAAATCTATAATCCTTCTCTAGGAGAAATATTAATAATTAATCAAAATATTCAGAAAATTAATGTTTATTTAGAAATTGCAAAAAAAGCTTTAAACTATGTTTATGAACTACATTTAGAGAATCCTTGGTATGATTTAGATGATTCAACGGCTGAATTTTATACTTACTCATATTCTTATGCAAAAATTAATTTTGATAAACTTTTAAAAGATAAAAAAAATGCAGAAGATTCATTATATTTATTAAATGGTATCAATATTTCAGAAAAAGCATTGGAAAATGCTTTTGAAAATACAAAAAATGTGATTAGGAATGCAAACTATGATTGTGAGCTTGAAAAATATTAAGTCAGAAAAATAAGGTATTGCATAAAATGTACCTTAGTTTTTTAATTTATTTTATGCAATGTCAGTTCTTGAAAAATAAAAATGATCTTTAATTATTAATGGATACGGTGCGCTAACTATACATTTTCAATATTTGATTTTATGAAAATTTTAAAAAAATTTTTGCAAATGAAATCTGAAAAATCTGAGGAAAGGCAAAAAGGAAGAGCAACTTTTAGTAACTCTTCCTTTTTAAATACTATTTTTTTGCAGTAGCAGCTATTAAATTTAAGGCGCTTCCTGCTTTAAACCAGCCTATTTGTTGTTCATTAAAGGTGTGATTTAACAGAATAGTATCTGTTTGTCCATCTGCATGTTTTACAGTTAAAGTAAGCTGTTTACCTGGTGCTAAATCTTTTGCATTTAGTGAGAAAGTATCATCTTCTTTAATTTTTTCATAGTCAGCAGGGGTTGCAAAAGTTAAAGGTAACATTCCCTGTTTCTTTAAATTTGTTTCATGAATACGTGCAAAGCTTTTTACGATAATAGCTTTCCCGCCCAAATGACGAGGTTCAAGTGCTGCGTGTTCACGAGAGCTTCCTTCCCCGTAGTTTTCTTCTCCAATTACAATCCAGCCAATTCCACCAGCTTTATAGTCTCTGGCAGTAGCAGGAACTGCTCCAGTATTTCCATTTAATTGGTTTTTTACCTTGTTTGCTTCACTATTAAAAGCATTGATGGCACCAATAAGTAGGTTATTTGAGATATTATCCAAATGTCCGCGGTACTTTAACCAGCTACCAGCCATTGAAATATGATCTGTAGTACATTTGCCTTTTGCTTTGATAAGAAGTTTTAAATTATTAAAATCATTCTCTACATGTGGAGCTTTGAAAGGGCTCAGTGCCTGTAAACGATCACTTTGTGGATTGATATTCACGGAAATACTCGAACCGTCAGTAGCAGGTGCTACATATCCGTGTTCATCCTTCACAAAGCCTTTATCAGGTAAATCTAATCCTTTTGGAGTTTGCAGCATGACTTTTTCGCCCTTGTCGTTCATGACAGGCTCTTTTGTGAAGTCGATAGAAAGATCTCCAGCTAAGGCAAAACCAATGACTGTTTCTGGTGAAGCAACAAAGGCATGTGTCTTCGGGTTGCCGTCGTTTCTAGCTGTGAAATTACGATTGAAGCTTGTTACAATAGAGTTTTTCTCTTGAGCACCATGACGCTTCCATTGTCCAATACATGGGCCACAAGCATTCGCCATGACATTTGCGCCAAGCTTTTCTAAAATACCTAATTGACCATCTCTTTCAATTGTAGCTCTAACTTGCTCGCTTCCAGGAGTGATTAGAAATTCGCATTTAGATTTTATACCTTGCGCTGCAGCTTGTTTCGCTACTGAGGCAACTCTATCAATGTCTTCATAGGACGAATTTGTACAAGAACCAATTAAGGCTGCACTTAATTGCGCTGGCCAGTTGTTGTCTTTTACTGCTTTTGCAAATTGGGAGATAGGAGTTGCTAAGTCAGGTGTGAAAGGACCATTTACATGTGGTTCAAGAGTATCTAGGTCAATGGTGACCACTTGGTCGTAAAATTTCTCTGGATTTTTTTCTACTTCTATATCTGTTTTTAAATATTCGCTTAAACCGTCGGCAAGTTTAGCGATCTCTGCGCGTTCAGTTTTTTTAAGGTAATCGCCCATGCGAGAATCGTAAGGGAACAATGAAGTAGTAGCACCAATTTCAGCGCCCATGTTACAAATTGTACCTTTGCCAGTACAGGAAAGAGTAGTTGTACCTGGGCCGAAATATTCAACAATAGCCCCAGTTCCGCCTTTTACTGTTAAAATGCCGGCTAGTTTTAAAATAACATCTTTAGGTGAAGCCCAGCCTTTTAAAGAACCTGTAAGCTTAACTCCAATCAGTTTAGGAAATTTAAGTTCCCAAGGTATACCAGCCATAACATCAACGGCGTCGGCTCCGCCAACACCAATAGCAATCATCCCAAGACCGCCTGCATTTGGAGTATGAGAGTCGGTACCAATCATCATTCCGCCAGGAAAAGCATAGTTTTCAAGAACCACTTGGTGAATAATGCCGGCTCCTGGCTTCCAAAATCCGATTCCATATTTTTTTGATACATTCGCCAGAAACTCATAGACTTCGGCATTGTCTTTGTTTGCTGTGGCTAAATCTGTTTTAGCGTTAATTTCAGCTTGAATAAGGTGGTCACAATGAACTGTTGAAGGAACTGCAACTTTAGGAATTCCTGCAGACATAAATTGTAAAAGAGCCATTTGGGCGGTGGCGTCTTGCATAGCAACTCTATCGGGAAAGAAGTCGACGTAGTCTTTTCCGCGCGCAAAATTATTTAATTCAGTTCCTTTTGAACCATTTGCTGGTTTTAGGTGTGCGTAAAGTATTTTTTCGGTGTAAGTCATCGGTCGGCCAAGAAGTTTGCGGGCAGCATCTACATTAGATTTAAAATTTGCATAAACTTTTTTAACCATATCAAGATCTTGAACCATAAAAACCTCCAAAAAAACAAAACAAGCTCATGTATTTAAGACATGTGCGCTATAAAATGTCATAACGTCTTGTCGGTAGATATAAAACAAAGTGTGACATAATAATTTCTTCTGAGCTATAAAAAAAATGTATATCTGGACGTTCTAAGCTCCTCGGAAAAAAAAATTTCAAAAACGCTTGACTCTTTTCTTCCGAAAGAATACTAACCCGTTCACGGAAGTAATGGCCCTATCGTCTAGAGGCCTAGGACACCGCCCTTTCACGGCGGTAACACCGGTTCGAATCCGGTTAGGGTCACCATTCATTCCTTGTAAGTAAAAAAAACCAACCTAATTAGGTTGGTTTTTTTTTGTCTTTAAATCTACTCTGTTAATAAATGTTTATCTTGTTGCATTGTATGAAAAATATCTTTTTGCTACAGATTAAAACTTAATAGTCGTTTTTTCTGACCCTTTCGTCTAGCAGGTCAAGGACATCATCCTTTCACGATGGGAACATGGGTTCAAATCCCGTAAGGGTCACCAAAAATTTTTTTCAAAATATACAAATGAATGTAAATAAGGTTTTCTATTATGGAAAAAAAGCATATTATTTTTGATTTTAATGGTGTGATTGTAGACGATGAAAAAATTCATTTTTTGTCATCACAGCTTGCATTAAAAGAAATCTTTAATCATGATTTATCACAAGAGTTATATTTTAAATTTTTCATTGGTAGAACCAATGAAAAGGCTTTTGAAGACTATTTTAAAATGCTAGATATTGATTCTAGTATTGCAGAAATTATAAAAATTAAAAACAAAATTTATATGCAACTTGTCGAAACTGAAAATGTAGCTATACCATCTACTATAAGCTTTATTCGGAAATATAAAAATGATTTTAGTTACTCTGTTGTATCAGGTGCAAGTAAAAATGAAATATGGTTTCATCTAAAAAAATTGGGGATAGAAAATCTATTCTTAAATATTTTATCTTGTGAAGATATTACTGAAAGTAAACCATCACCACAAGGTTTTTTAAAAGCAATAAATTTATCGCACATTCCAGCCAATCAAACAGTGATTATTGAAGACTCAATTAGTGGTGTAAGAGCGGCAAAAGCAGCAAATACTTTTTGTATAGCGTTAACAACATCTCATACAAAAGAGGAACTTCATCAGGCAGATATTGTTGTCTCTGAATTAAATATTTCTTGTTTTAACTTTGATTAATATTGAAAAATAAGTTTTTCACAGGATTAAAATATTAAATCAATTCCAACTAAATACTATGAGAAAAGACTATTACTAAGAAATTTTTTAAAGGAAACTAAAATAATTTATCTTTATTTTGTTTTTTAACTGCATCAAAAGAATTACTTATAATTTTCCCTACAGCAACTTCATAAGGTACTGGAACAAAATTAGAATTAAAAACATCTTTAGTAATCCACTTCCAAGACATAGAATTTGTATCATATAGGCCTATGTTTTTGTGTACTGTATTGGTAGAAATATATTCACTTTCATCTTCAAAAACAACGGAAAAAGCTAGAACACTATTTTTTCCATACTTTTTTGTGATATTGTGAACAAATTTTTCTACTACAGAATTATTTTCATTCTTTTTTATTTCTTCCGAATTATCCATCATTGAAGTAAGAATATCTAAACTTTCCCAAGCTGCTGGTATTTCATTTAAAATTTGGCGAGGGATAGGAATTAATTTTGCTTTATTAAGGTTACTTGCCCAACTAGCTGCAATTTTCGCATCGATTAAGGTACCTTTAAAATTTTTATTTTCTTGAATAAAATTATGTCGTGTTAAGTACATAGTTGGAAAAAGTATTATTTTGTCTGTTTTGATTGCAATATCACTCCTGAAGTACACAGCAGTATTTTGTTCACTTTTACTTGTTGTAGTACAAGCTGTAATAGATGCAAAAGCAATTGATATTAAAGTAATTTTGTTAACTATTTTTTTAAGCATAATGAACTCTCCATGGATAAAGAAAAAATAATTGTTAAATGACAAAATTAATGATTGCAAATTCCTAAAAAAATAAAATATTGAGATTATTATCTTAAAAAATATTGTAAAATGAAAAAAAGTGATAATCTAATTTTCTAAGCATATTATGTAGATAAACTATTGTAATATGTGAATAAGTTTAAGAATTCTATTTGGAGAAATTTTGTGTTAACTAAAATAATTTTACTATATAGCTTTTCCCAGGCAGGAGATACAGCGCATATTAAGTCCTTAGAAAAGGTGTTGTCTGGTCAATTTGAAAATAAAGAAATATATTCAATCAATGCAAATGAAGATAAAAGTAATATATTAAAAGAGTTTAAAGAAATTAAAGATAAAAAAAATAATAGCTTACAAGTACAAAATGAAACAAAGCATTTAGTCTTAACGGTTGGTGAAAAAGGAGGTGAAGCTCTTGAAGCGATTACTGATGGGAAGTTAGTAGACAATAATTACTATATCTACTGGGGAATGCATCAGTACTCAGCTAAAATTAAAGACTATAAAAAGCTAAAACTAGATCATCTACAAATACCAGAAACAAGTTTGAATAGTATTGAAAAAATTGAAAGTGTTAAAGATATTCCTAATGTTTCAAAAACTTTAACAGTCCCAAATATTAATCCTACTATAGAGGAATTAAAAAATACTTTTGCTAAATGGGAAATTAATAAACAATTTGATCTGGAAAAAAATTACATCACAGTATTACTACCTGGAGATGCTCCTGACAGCAAAAATAAAATTTATTACTTTTCAAAAGATTCTGCTTATAGCTTGTTTAAAAATGTGCAAAATATTTGGTTAAAATCCAATTCTAAAAAAACAGTAATTGTTCAAAATGGTCCTAGGACGGGTAAATATGATCCTAAAACTGGAGATGTTATTTGTTCGCATGAATATAAAACAGGCGAGTCCAATGCAACAGCGGTTGATAATATAAGTGAATATTTTATTAATTTATTGCAAGAAAATAAAATTCCTTTTGTTTTTTCAAATTTTTCTTTTGAAATAAAGGATAAACATAGAATTAAACATTCTTCTTTTGATCCTATATTATTTTTAGCATATAAAACTAAGAGTATTTTTATTTTTCCAGGCGAGTCTGTTTCTTTAATTGGACAATTACCTTTTTATTTAGACCCAGAAAATGTTATCGCTTTTTATTCTAGTTCTATGAATGAAGAGCATAAAACTACTTTAGAAGCAGCTTTTAAAAATGGTTATTTATCTAAATTCAATGCCAAAGGTGAAATTGAATATCCAGAGAAGCCGACTAAACTTTTAATGGATGATAATACAAAAGTAGCAAATGATATTTTAAAAGGTTACAATAGAAAATTTAAAAATTGAAAGTAAAAGACAACAATATTTAATATTTCAATAAGTCAAAATTTAGTCATTTTAAACTATACTAAAATCTCAAAACTACATTATAGTTGTTTTATTTATATTAAGCAAAAGGGGTTTTTGTGAAAAAAAATATATTTAAATATTTAGTATGTTTTATTTTGCTTTTAGACAGCAAGAGTTTTGCTTCTACTACTGTAAAAGTTGGAGGATACACCTTCCCCCCTTATGTAGATCAGCATAATCCAAGTGCTAAACAAACCGGCATAACGATTGAACTGATAAATGAAATGAATAAAATTCAAAATGACTACAAATTTGAGTTTGTACCAACTTCATCAGGTCGAAGATATATTGATTATAAAAGTAAACAATTTGATATGGTCTTTTTTGAAGATTTTGCTTGGGGTTGGAAAGATTATGATGTAATTTCTTCAGAATTACTTGCCAAAGATGAAGAAGTTTATATAGCTAAAAAGAAAGAAGGACGAGATCAAAACTATTTTAGTGATAAGAAAAATAAAAAATTTGTTGGTATCAAAGGATATCACTATGCATTTGCAAATTATAATAATGATATAGATTTTTTGAAGAAAAATTTTGGAGCTGAATTAACCTCAGATCATGATGGAAGTATTCAAATGATTTTAGTTGATAGAGGCGATATTGGTATAGTAACTCATTCATATTTAGATTTTTATTTAAATAAAAATCCTGATGTTAAAGATAAAATTATTATTTCAAATAAACCCGATCAAATTTATAATTTAGGAATAATTGCAAGAAAAAATATGGAGCCTAAAATTGAAGTTGTAAATAAATTAATTCAGAAATTAAAAAGTAATGGTACACTTAAAAAGTTGTTCAAACTATATAATTTAAAAGAAATATAATTAAGCTACTGAAGTTTGTTTGTTATTACTTTTGGCATCTATTTCATTTTGGTCGAGAGTCATTTCTCCAATTTTTGCTTCAACGAAAATTTTAAATAACTCTGAATCAAGTTTTCCTGCTTTGGCTTCATTTTCAAGAATACTAAGTGCTCTTTCATAGGGGACTGCTTTTTTATAAGGGCGATCCCTTGCTACTAAAGCGTCATAAATATCAGTTATTGCCATCATTTTAGCTTGAACAGGAATATTTTTTCCTTTTAAGTTTCTTGGATAACCAGAACCATCTAAGCGCTCATGATGTCCGTAAACTATTTCGGGAATGTCTTTTAAATCGCTGGACCATGGAATTTGAACTAAGAAATTGTAAGAATGTGTTACATGGCTTTCAATTTCTAATCTCTCGGCTTGGCTTAAAGAACCTCTTTTAATACTTAGAACTTCTATTTCTCTTTGAGTTAGCAAAGGAAATGACAAATTACCTACAATTATTTTCGTAGCAGCAATTTCTGAAATTTTATCAAAAAATTCTTGAGATAGTATTGCAGGTTCATTAACATCTTGAATTATTTTATAAAATTTTTGTAATTTGTCAGTTGTTTTTTCAATTTCAGTTCTTATTTTTTCTAATTCTATATTATTTGGAGCTTGATTTTTAAGAAGTAAATTGTTTATATAATTCTCTAATATATTAATTTTTAGTTTATCTTGTAAATTAATAAATCTTGCCTCTATATTTTCTAACTCATGTGGAAATAATTTTTTTTCTTTATTTAAAATATGCTCTCGAACACCAATTTTGCCAAAATCATGTAACAATGAAGCATAGCGTATTTCTTCTATTTGAATTTTAGAAAATTCTAAACCGTTATATATTCCAGTACTGGTCTTATTAACCGCTTCAGCAAGACCTACAGTTAAAGTCGCTACTCTTTCACTATGTCCTTTTGTCGTTGGATCTCTTGATTCAATGGCAGTTATGCTGGCTGCAGTAAAAGACTCAAAAACTTTTTTTAAATCATAAATTAATTTTGAGTGATCTAAAGCAATACCGGCTTGATTTGTAAATGACTCTAGCAAATCTAAATCGTGTGAGCTAAATTTGGTAACATAATTTTCAATATCATACTGTTTAGTTAATATGTGATCTTCTGAAACTCTTTTATTTATTAAAAGTATAAAACCTTCCATTTCTCCTGAAGGTAAAAGAATGGGAAATGCGCAGTAAGAGCGAATTTTATATGTTTTATGATCAAAATCTACTTCATTAAGAGGCGATATTTTTTTAAGAGCTACTATTTTATCTTTAGCATTTAAATTATTTTTGTTATCAAACCAAGAAATTCCAATTTTATTCTCAACTAAATGTCTAGTAACTTTGGAATGACTAGGATCTAAATAATTTTTTCTTAGAAAAATTTTCTGGCTGTTTAAAATTTTTCCCTTTTGATAAAATTTTAATTGGCGATTTAAATTTTGCATTTTATTTGATAAATTTGTTTTGCTTTCTGAATGAAAACTTTCTTCATTTATAAAAATAAAACCTGCATCCGCCATGGTTATTTCCATACTTTTTTTCAAAACTAAATCAATAAAGTCTTTTGCTAAAAATGATTTATTTGTCATAGCTTTACTGAGATCTTTAATTGCTTTACTTTCTACATCTCTTAAAAATGAGAATGCCTCAAGGTATTCATAACTGCATTTTAAAAACAAAGTTTGTATAGCGTTACGTACTTCATAAAAGAACTGATTTTTTGCTAAAGGAGATTTTAGGAAATTTATAATGTTATTTTTTTTGCAATATTTTTCGATTTTTTTTCTTAACAAAATAGTGCACTTTTCTTGAGGATCTTCAATGATTAAAAAGCCAATGTGTTTTGAGTTATTTCCAGTATTTAAATATTTTTGAATTTTTTCAAAATTTTCATTATATTGCTGGGGCTTTAAAATAAATAATTTTAATTTGTCATGTTCAATTATTTTTTGATTAATTTCTTCCTCTAAGTCATTCTCAATTATGTTAAGTTTTACATCTGTTATATCACTTATTGATAAATAAAAATGAAAAGGTTTGTATATTAGAACAATGTCGATGTTATGAAACGGTGAAATTGTCACTAAATATGCTCTCCAAGACATAAAATTTAATTACTACATATCTGATTGATCGGAAGCTTCTTCATTGATGGATGGGCATTTATTTCTTCAAATAAAAAAATTTAGAGTGCAAGATTTGTTAATTATCAAATCTTGCTAAATTATGGAAAGATGTAAAACTGCTTTGAAATGCTAATTTTACTGTATCAATTGATCCGTGTCTGTTTTTACCAATAATTACTTCTGCAATACCTTTATCAGGAGTTTCTTTATTATAAACTTCATCTCTATAAACAAACATAATCTGATCGGCATCTTGCTCAATAGAACCTGATTCTCGCAAATCTGAGGGGCGAGGACGTTTATCGGGGCGTTGTTCTAATCCACGATTTAACTGTGATAGTGCAATAACAGGACAATTTAACTCTTTTGCTAATGATTTTAAACCCATGCTTATAATTGAAATTTCTCTTTCACGACTTTGTGATCCCTTACCAGTACCATGTGCGGACATCAATTGTAAATAGTCAACAATAATAAGGTCTAAAGCTCCTTTTTCACGCTTAACTTTACGACAACGGCTGGCTAAGTCTATGATGCTTATACCTGGTGAATCATCTAAAAGAAGTTTATCGGTTTGAAATGAAGCTGCTTCTGGATAAAGGCGACCAAGTTCATCACTGGTCATTTTCCCATCCCGAAATTTATGAGATTCAATTTTAGCTGCAGTTGCGAGCATTCTTTGCATAAGTTGTGAATTGCTCATTTCAAGGCTGAAAAAAGCTACGGTCTTTTGATGATAAAATACTGCATTAGCAGCAAAATTTAAGGCTAGAGAGGTTTTTCCCATTGCTGGTCGAGCCGCTAGTATAATTAAGTCAGAAGGTTGGAATCCGGCGGTAATTTTATCAAGATCAGAAAAACCGCTAGGAATTCCTGTAATTTTTCCTGGATTTTGAAAAATCTTTTCTAAATCAAGAATGGTTTGGCGTACTACCTGAGAAGAAGGAATTAGTCCTGTTGTTATTCTTGATTCAGCTAATTGAGTAAATTTTGCTTCAGCAAAACTAAGAAATTCTTCTACATTTGCCCCTGCTACTTTTTTTCCCTTGACCACTATTTCAGCACAAGCCTCAATTATGAGCCTAAGTTCCCAATATTTCTTTACTTCATCTAGCCAGTACCCAAGAAGTTCAGGCCGAGCATTAAACTCTAAAAGTCTTCTGACTCCTTCAAGATCTCCAACTTTTAAATTATCTCCTTTTTCTCTAAGTTTTCCATAAACTAAAGTAACATCGGCGGGCTTATTTTCAGCAACAAGTTCACGCATCGCTGTTACAATAAATTTGTGTTGAGGATCAAAAAAGTATTCAGGAATTAGTTTATCAGTGTAACCAAATATACTTGAAGGAGTAGTTAGTATGGTTCCAAGCACTGCTTGTTCAGCTTCTCTAGAATGTGGAAGCCCTGTAATTGAATGTGTAAATTGCGGAGTTGTTGTCATGAATTAACCTATAAAAACGCTTAGTTTATAAATTTGAGCATCAACTCCATTTGAATTATAATGAAATTTCTTCTGATTTGGCAGTAAAAGTATTCCGTTGAGTGGAGTGATCTGAACTTCTAAGCGCTCTTCGTAAATCTCTCGGTTCAATAGAAAATTCTTTTAATTTTCTATGTAAAGTATTTCTATTACAGCCAAGAACATCTGCGGCTTTACTTTGATTTCCTTTGGTTTTTTTCAAAACTAAAGCAAACAGAGGACGTTCAACATGAGCTAACACAGTTTTTAAAATGTCATTTGGAGAATCTTCATCAAATTTTTCAAATAGATTAAAGAGTTTCCAGTAGACTAATTTCTCTAAACTTGTTTCCTCAATAAACATCTTGTATTCATCTGGACAGGTAGAAAAACTAAGAAGTTTTTCATTTGCCATTGGTGAGTTATCGTTATCATCCGCAGGTCCTTGAACAGTTGCTCCCTCTATAGTTCTATTTAGGTTTTCAGAATTCATGTAATATTCCTTTAATACAAATATAAATTCCCAGTTGCAGCAGGACAGTGTTAACGCAGTGAGACGATGCCTCAACTAAAGTCAACTCAAATCATAGGCTCACGATTGGTTTAACACGAGTTACAGAACTGTCAACCAAAGTGGCACAACCTTCGTATTTGAACTTGCCTTAGGAGAAAAATCATCTTAGTGTAGCCCGCTGCCGTTTTACATGGCAATAGATTATTGAAAAAAGAGGTTTTTATGGGATTTAATTGCGGAATTGTTGGACTTCCTAATGTAGGAAAATCAACCTTATTTAATGCTGTTACAAGAACTGCAAATGCTCAAGCAGCAAATTATCCTTTTTGTACGATAGAGCCAAATGTGGGTCGTGTCGCTGTCCCAGATGAAAGACTCGATAATATCAATAAAATAGTAAATGCGAAGCGTGTTGTACCAACTTTCATGGAGTTCGTTGACATTGCAGGTCTAGTAAAAGGTGCAAGTCGTGGTGAAGGCTTGGGAAATCAGTTTTTGGGACACATTAAACAAGTAGATGCTATTGTGCATGTCGTAAGATGTTTTGAAGACTCGAATGTTACCCATGTTGATGGAAGTACCGATCCTGTCAGAGATGTTGACACCATAAATACAGAACTTGTTTATAGTGACTTCGAAACTGTAAATAAAAGTATAGACAAAATGTCTAGATTGCTAAAAAATAATGACAAAAAAATTCTCACTTCACATGAATGCGCTGTGAGATTAAAAAATCATTTGGAAGGTCTTAAAGCTGCGAGATCTTTTGTAACTTTAAATGAAGATGAAGATGATTACATTAAAAGTTTACACTTAATAACTCGCAAACAGGTACTATATGCTGCAAATGTGAATGAAAATGAGCTTGCAGATAATGCCATTCATTCAAAACATGTAAATGCTTTAAGAAATTTAGCTGAAAAAGAAGGCTCTAAAGTCGTTGTTGTGTCTGCAAAATTAGAAGAAGAACTTGGGCAATTAGATTCTGAAGAAGCTAAAATTTATATGGATGATTTAAAAATTACTGAACCAGGTTTAGATCGTCTCATAAAAGCAGGATATTCTCTCCTCGGATTAATGACTTATTTTACTGCAGGAGTTCAAGAAGTTCGTGCATGGACTATTCCAAAAGCATGTAAAGCTCCACAAGCTGCTGGAGTAATTCACTCTGATTTTGAAAAAGGTTTCATCTGTGCTGAAGTTTATGCCTATGATGATTTAATTCGTCTTGGCAGCGAAGCAAAAGTGAAAGAAGCGGGTTTATATCGCAAAGAAGGTCGTGATTATGTTTGTAAAGACGGCGATATCATGAACTTTTTATTTAATGTTTAATATTTTTTAAGCATAAATTTTCGATAGGACATGTATTACATTTAGGATTTTTTGCTGTGCAATGATATCGGCCTTGAAAAATAAGCAAATGATGTGCTTGTAAAGCAAATTTTTTAGGTACAATTTTTAATAATTCTTCTTCAATTTTTAATCTATCGTTTGTTTGTTCAACTAACCCAATTCTTTGTGAAACTCTATCGACATGTGTATCGACTGCCATTGTTGGTTGTTGGTAAACTACATTCATAACAACATTCGCAGTTTTTCTACCAACTCCCGGTAAGGTTTCTAACTCTTCTCTACTTTCAGGTATTTTTCCAAGGTATTTAGAAACAATAATTCCAGACAAATTATAACAATTTTTTGCTTTGGTTTTTGCTAGACCAATGCTTTTTATGATTTTAAGAAAATTTTCTTCCCCCATTTCCAGTAAATCATAAGCTGAAAACTGGGGCTGAGAAGTGAAAAGAGGCTCTAGTGCTTTATTAACAGATTTATCTGTTGCTTGGGCGCTTAAAACAACAGCAATAAGAAGTTGAAAGGCATTATTATGATTTAACTCACATTTTGCATCGGGCCAATTTTGCTGCAGCGTAGAAAAAATATTATAAATTATTTTTTTATCATAAATAATTTTCGCAGATTTTTTCATTTAGCATAACCCCAATCTCTTAATGCATTTTGTAAAGCTGCACCAGCCCCCGCTCCTTCTATTTGTTGTACCTGTTCATTTGCTAAAGTTTTTTTAATAACAATAACATTATCTGTATTTTTATAATTTAGATCCATTAATCCATTTGGTGGAGAATAAAAAGAACAAATATTATCATTTATAACTTTCGTTACAAATTTTTTATCTACTAAGTTTCCATTTGAACAAACAACTAATTTATTTTCACTTTTAAAATCAAGATTAACCAAATTTGATTTTCCTAAATTAATCCAAATTTCTTCTTCAGGAGCAATTTTTCCATTAAAAGTAAATATATAGTCACTATTTTTTCTAATTGATTCAAACTTGATTTTTTCTGGAAGTAACGAAACCTGAGGTGGATGATTAAAATCTAAATTATCAATTTCTAAATCAAATTTTAGAATGCCATTATACTTAGATGTTAATCTTAACATTTTATCAGAAGGTGAAATTTTAAAATATTCTTGGCGCAATTTTTTTAATTCTAAATAAGAAACATTAGGTACAATTTTTTCTGAATGGTCATTAAAATTTACGGAAGAAAACATTTCTGGTTGATACCAACTAATTTTTTCGCTCCAAGGATTATGAGTTAAATACAATTTAACACTATCTGGTGTTAGTTGTCGGATATATTTTACAGGTTTTTTAGCAAAAATATCATCCCAATAAAGCATACCTGCATATTTATGTGCATCAAAATAAATATGATTTCTATTTTTTAGTAAGTCAGAAAAAGTATATTGCGAATCATTTTTTAAAGCATTAGAAAAATCTATTCCTTTCCAATTGTGCGATATTATTTTATCTCCAGCAATATTTGAAATAGTAGGAAATAAATCAACATGCGTTGTTGGAATTGAAATAGTACGCCCAAAATGTTGCTTTTCTTCTGCAATTTTTATTATTAATGGTACTCTAAGTTCTTCATCAAATAATGAATTTCCTTTGTCAGCATATCCTCCATCAATATTTTGGGGGACTCCTAAAAAATAATACCAAGGAAGAACGTTTAATTGTGCTCCATGATCAGCCGTAATTACAATGTCAACATTTTCATAAATTCCTAAGTCTTTTAATTTTTGTAGAATATTTGGCAATTCACTATCCCAATATCTAGCGACACCATTATATAATTGTCTTTTTTGATTTAAGCCAAAAGGTTTAGAAAAAAATTTGGTTAGATCAATTTTATCAACGGGTGGTTTATAAGGTCCGTGAGAAGTATTATAATGTAAATAAAGAAAAAAAGGTGCCTCACCATAATTTTCTAACCAATTCCCCATTTGTTCAGTTATGATTCTTGCTTCATATTCAGGATTTTCAGTAATAATGGCGTTATGGAAACCTAAATCTAGTCCACCTTCTAAGGCTTCAGTAAATAAAGAAAGCCAACCAATTCCTCCTACTCTGTATCCTAAATTTTGCATAGTTGTCGCTATAGTAGGTATTTCTCGATGATAAAAATTCTTTTTTGATTTATAGTCGGCAGCATAAGCAAAAGCGACTGTTCCTACTTCCCTTGGATAATTAGATGTCATAAGTGAAACAATGCTAGGAACAGTCATGTTACTTTGCGCTCTATGTTCTAAAAATTTCACTGCTGTTTCTTTAGCGAAAAAATTTAAATTTGGCATAAGATCTTCATCATATGCAGTTTCTGCTTTTAAAGTATCAATAACAATGAATATTATTCCTCTTCTTTTTGGAGGATTTACAACTCTTCTTTCAAAGCTAAAATCACCTAATGCAAAAATACAGTTTTCATCTGTGATGTCTGTCCCCTTAGAATTAGGGAAAGTTTGTTTAAAAATTTCTGAATAATCTTTATCGTTTGCATTTAGAAAGATGTTTTTACCTGCTTCTTTATTAATGTCCACTTCTGTTACTTTAGCGATAATTTTTTTCGGAGGAATTTTTAGATTGATAATAAATTCTCCTAAATTTCCAAAATTTGCGCTTGAATTCGGAATAAATCTTTCATTCCAAGCTGTTTTTAGAGAAGTCGCAGAACGTGCGGGTATTTTTTGTGGGGTATGCTCAATTAAATTTGTTAAAATATTCCCATTTTCATCAAATAATTCTATTTTACATTGATGAATATTTCTGTCTTTAGTTGGAAATAGATAATATTGAATTCTAAGCTTGTTACCATCTTCAACTTCAATAGGAACATTTTTGATTTTATTAATTTCAATACTTGAATTTTCACTAACTAAAAATCCTCTAACTAAATTAAATTTAATTGGATAGTAACCAATTCCAAAATGTAGCAGACCATTAGGGACATTATTTTCTAATACAGGGGAAATTGAAACTCCTCTAGAATCATTTGGGTTTATGAAATTGTATTTCTTATTTGCATATAAGAGATTTTCTTGATTACTTGGAATTTTTTCAGTGTATAGCCAATCAACTTTTATGTTAGAATTTGAAGTTAATTTATTATTTATATTTTTATATGGAACTCTTTCAGGAACAGGTAAAATGCCTCTAATTAAAATAAAAAATAGGATTGGTATTGCAATAATAACAATTGCTGAAGTAGCTTTTACCACAATAAGAAACCAAAACTTGTTTTTTGCAAATAAAAAAGAAATTTGATCAATTATTTTTCTAATCCATAGAGGTCCAATTCGGAAAAAATATCTTTCACTTTTAATTTCATAAATTAATACTTGACGTTCAAAAGCTCCTAAAGCAGTAGTCGGCATCCTTTTTTTAATTGCATTTAAACCAGGTAACTTGATTCCTCGAATTGCTAAAGCAAGTGCAAATCGCCCATAAAAGTACACTAATGAAAGTCTTAACACTTTAAGAGGTCGAAGAATTAAACGGATAAATTGTCTTTTAATTTTATACATTTTCATTGAACAATATTCTCCGCATAGAAAAAAGATTTATCTCCATTTTGTATTATTTCAACACCTCTGGTATATAAATATGAATTTAATTCTTTTAACATATTTTCTGCAATATTTTTATAATAATCAGTATTATTACTTGATATTAAAAGATTATTCTCTGCATTTTTATCTGTTCTTAAATACAGTGATAAAATTACTCCTTTCGAATCTGTTCTTGTGATAAGTCGGTATTTATCGTTTACCCAAGCCCGTTCTTTTACTCCTGGAATGGTTTGAGAATAAGCTGGCCTCAAGAAAAATTCAAAATTCATTCCCGCATCTATATCTAATAAAGCAGTAACACTTGGATAACTAATTCTTGGAAAACGTTCAGGAGTACTTAAACCAGAAGTAAACCAAATTCCTGTTTCCATATATGCAGCATTAGAAGGAAAATCGGATATTTTTTCATTTAAATCTAGTAATGGTTCTCCATCAATATAAGTACTATCTAAATTAACATTTATTCTTTTAGCTATAGTTGGAGCAATATCAATTGTTCTTACAATATTTTTTATCGGTAGATCAGAAATATTTGTTTGTGCATAACCATTTAAAAAAATCACCAATGGTGTTACGTTAGAGTGCTCTCCTGCAACTCCATCACCATGTCCCATACCTAAATTCCCGTCGTATAAATTTTCTCCATGATCACCAAAAATTAAAACAATAGAATGATTTAGCCATCCTTTTTCTTGTAATTGGTGGAACAATATTTTCAAAGAATGATCAATTGCATTTAAGCTTCCATCATATAAAGAAATTATTTGTTTTTTCTGCGGTTCTGATATTGAATTCACGGCTGTTAAACTTTTATTAATGCTTTGATCCGGCGTTTTTCTAAACAATAATTTCCCAAATTGATCTTTTTCTTGAAATTTAGCATACCAAGGCCCAGGAGCTGCATAGGGAAAATGCGCAGTAGAAAAAAAGGTAGTGAGAAATACAGGTCTAGAAATTGAAGAAAATATACTTAGACTTTTTGCCATAGCATTTCCAATAAGTCTTGGATCCGATATTTCTGGAGTTTCTAAAAGCGCTGGTAATAAACGATGTAAATTAGGTAAAGAAAGTGTTGCCTGAATTGGGCTAAAAGCAGAAATAATCCCATTTTCGACTAATGACTCTAAATTTGATGTAGGAGCGTTTGTTTCTAACGAACCAAAAGGATATCTTGGAAAAATATCTCCAGCAAAATCAGAAACAAAAATAGTTGAATAACCGCTATTTTTTGCAACTTCAAAAATAGTTTCCTTTTTATTTATTTTTACATTCCTTGGAGGAAACATTGAACGCACACCAGTTTTTGATGAATATGTTCCTGTAGCAATTTCTACCCAACTAGGAAATGTTCTAGGAATTCCAACTAACATAGGTTTAAAAAGTGCTGCTTCATCAATTTTACTTTTTAAAAATGGCATTACAGAAGAAAATTTGGGATCATTAAGTCTATCAAAACGTAAACTATCTATCGCAAAAATAAAAACATTTGGTCTAACTTGTTTAGTTTCATTTTTGGGCAGATTTATAGCGAAAGAAGAAGTTAAATTATATAAAAAAATGCTTCCAAAAATAAAAAATAAAATAAATGACATGCCTTGTATAGAAAAAACTTTGGATTCTAAATCTAATTCATTAACATAAATACTTGAACGAGCTTTTTTTACTTTTCTACTTTGTGATATTAAATATTTCATATGAATAATTAAATTAAAGAGAAAAGAAATACTTACAACATAAAAAGGCAACCATTCAACCAAGATTCTTCTTCTGGCATCATCTTTTAATGAAGAGATAAATTGAAAAAAACTTCTGACAAAATCAAAATTTTGAGTCACAAGCCAATTTTCAGTAACACCCGGATATAACGCACCCAAACGAATGATTACAGAAAAAAAGAAAATAAAACCAATAATTAATTTGAAAGTTTTATTAAAGGATGAGGTAACAAATTGAAGTCCAACGCATAATAATAATGATATAAGAAATATTTTTCCGAGGGAAACAAAAACTAAATTTGGTTGACTTTTAAAAATCATCAAAAATATGGATGAAGTATCTTCTCCTAAGTAAACAAAACCGGATGAAAATATTAAAGCAACAATAAAAAATGGGATGTAAAACATTAAACTTTCTAAAAAGTAACGAAGCCAAAAAGTTCTCCAAATTTTTACCGTCAACATCTTAACACCTTTTTCTTTTAAAATTGCCTAGCGTGATAAACTCCCAAAAGTATCCTTTAAATGGTACTTGCTAAATTAGGGTACACATTTGGAGAAATGCATGAAGTTACCTAAAATCTATGAGCATTTCAGGCAAGGTCAAATCTTTACAATTGAAGAAGCTCGCGAGAAGTTAAAAACTACTGGCAACACCCTACGTAAACGTCTCAGTGAATTGGCCGCAAGAGGGTATATTTTCTCAATTCGCCAAGGATTATATAGAGTCAGCAAGATAGGTGAAAGGCCTGGCATTGAAAAAAGCTCTCCATTTGCTGTAGCTGGAAAAATAACCCCTTATTCTTATGTAGGCTTTCACTCAGCCTTGCAACTTCATGCAAAAGAAATTCCTAAAGAGAATGATACTGTTTTTATTGTTAGCCCGACAAAGTTTAACTCTTTTCGATTTGAAGGGATTCACTATTTTTGGTGTCAGAGTCCTGAGCCCCATGGACTTGAAACTTATTTACTTAGAGAATGTGATGTAGAATATGCTGTTTTAGTCACTAATTTTGAAAAATCATTAGTAGATTGTTTGAAAAGACCGGCTCATTGCCCACCTTTTTCTGAACTTGTTAGATTGTGTAAAAAAATTGATGATTTACCTGATTTAGAGAAAATTCTTAAGTACGCAACTGATTGCAATGTGCAAGCGCTCTTTAATAGGTTGGGCTTTTTATTTGAGAAAAACTTTAGTCACTGGAGCATTCAAGAACCCTTTTTTAATTATATAAGAGATAGAATGAGTCGTAAACAAACAGAATGGCCAATACTGTACGACAGTAATGAGGGTTTAGGGCAAAAACAAAAAAATATCATCCCTAGCGATACTCATTTTCATGAGAGCAAAAATAAGTGGAAAGTTCAATTTAATCAGCAAAATTGAATAGTTATATATTTTATTTTTCTTTTAGCCATTTTTCTAACGGAAACAACTTGACTCTGTTTATCACTTTCAGTAGATACAATTTTACTCTCAGGTGCGGGAGTAGCTCAGTTGGCTAGAGCATCGCCTTGCCATGGCGAGGGTCGAGGGTTCGAGTCCCTTTTCCCGCTCCAAAAAAAAACAGTCCTAAAAATTTAGGGCTGTTTTTTTTTGCTTTAATTTTAATTTATTGCAAAATCTAATCGGATCTATTTATTTATTTTAATTTAGTTCCTTAAAAGAAACTTTTGGACATTCCTTACTTCTTTTTCCTTCAGCAGAATCAAAGTAAATATACTTTTCTTTATTTTTAAATTCTAATATTTTTGTATTCAATTCTGTATGAAAACTATTTATTTCTGGATCGATAAATTTATTTTTAGCATCAGAATTAAAGTTTATTGGGTGAGTTGTAGGTTCGTATATTTCAAGATTACATTTAGGATTAGAAGTTATTTGTACATTACTTAATTTATAATCTTGAAATGTAATATTCGAATCTTTTAATACTTCGAACATGACTCTACCATCTGTATTTGGTAGTGGTAAATTTAATATTTTAGCTATAGTTGGAGCAACATCTACATTTCCTGTTGGTAAATAATTTTTCATACCCAAATTAAAATTAGGTCCCATAGCAAGTAATATATTGTTTACATCAGTTCTGCCAAATGAGCCGTGATCACCTCTTTGACCATATCCATCTGTAGAATCAAACTCGGTTCCTGTTAATCCATTTACAACAACATTTGGATTATGAGTAAGACTGATAACCATATCAGGGTTTTTTCCATATTTATTTTCTAGTTTAATATAAGATAAAGGCAATGTTCCTGCTAAGTTTTTATCAATTCCTAAGTATCTTTTATCATCAATAAAAATTGCTGAATATTCTTGTCTTCTTTGGAAAAAATTAATTAAAGCCTCAACTACTTGTTGATTATGATTTGGAATATAGACGTAGTCTGTACCTCCATTTGCTGCTATAATTACTTTTTCAATTCCATCAGAATTTGTAAGATTTTTGGGTACAAAATAAGCTGGTGATGTGTAAGGTGAATTTTTATTATTTTTATCTACACAACTCCCATCTGCATTATTGTATCCCTCTGAAGCTGTGTTTACAGAGCCATCTTCATTTAAAACTCCAGCCATCGGCATATTAAAGGAACAACCAGCACCATCAAAGGCTGCTATTTTATTTCCAAGAGAAGTTTTTAAATTTGCTTTTGTTATTAAATCGGCTGTTCTGACTATTCCAGACGTGGAATATCCATTAGTAATTAATAATTTTTTATTTTTCTCATGGTTAAATATTCTCTCAGTAGTTGTTTTGCTTAATATTTTACCATTTTTAATTTCATGTAATGGGTATACTAATTGAGGATATCCTTCTGAATCTTCCCTTTTTGTAGCTAAAATATTGCTGTGTGCATGATCTGATACAATTATTATATTTGTCTTTTCGAATAATTCTAATTCTTTTAATTTCGTAAATATTTTTCCTAAGACGATATCGTTAGATTTTAACGCATCGTAGTAAGGTTCACTACCTGGGCCATATTCATGCTGAGTAGAATCGGGATTTCTGAGCCATACAACACTTAAATTTGGGAGTTTTTTAGGGAGTATATAATTTAAAAAGATATCTGCCATATACTCATTTTTTTTGTTAAAAGGAGATGTTTTCGCTCTGCTAGGATCAGTAACATCTTCACTATTTTCTAGTAAAATTAATGGCTCACTTGCAGTAGGATCGCCATTGTTTGCTGTTAATTTAAATTGGTTTCCCGGATAGGCAATACTTGTTAATTTAGGAAGTTTAAAATTATTGTCTTGTAGTTCAAGAGCAAGGCTAAGTGGCCAAACATGTTTTTCGTCTAAAATATATCCTTTCGCTTTATAATCTTGAAAAAAAGCTGGTCCAGATTTTCCAACAACAGCTGTAACAAGACCTGAAGAGTGTGCTGATTCTAAAAGAGTTGAAACTTGCACAAGTGGTTCATTCAGTTTTTCAAAACCAGTATAAGGTTTATCTAGTGCTTGTAATATTTTGTAATCTTCTGTAAAAATTGGGGATAAAAAAGTACTTGTTATATTTGTTCCGTTTGCATTTGACGCTTCACCATAAATTTTTTGCGCACGCCATGGTTCATAAATATAATTGCCATAAAAACCACTTTTTCCTGCATAATTTCCTGTTGCAAATGCTTGAGCATTATTCATTGTAAATGTTGGATATGCAGAATGATTATCTTTAAATTCAACACCTTTTTCAGCAATTAATTTTAGGTTTTTTATTAAATGGCTTGCTTTTGGATCGCTTAAAACATCAGGTCTTAAACCATCCCAAACAAATAAAATAACGTTATTTTTTTGATCTTTAACTTCACTATTTTTTTTTTCATTTCGTTGCATGCTTTGGCAAGAAATAATAATATTGGAAATTATAAATATTTTAGAAATATTGCTAAAAATTTTTCCTATCAAGATAGCCTCCTTTTTTTAAGGAAACATAACATTTGATTTTTTATTTATCAAATTAAGGCGTGTTTTTTTTTATATAGTTTTTATCTTTTAATATAAAAATAAGAAAAAATTACTGTTTATTCTTTTTAAGTAAAATTTTTTCACGATTGATTGAATTTTTTTTTAACAATATATTTAACAAATATTTATACTTATTTTTTTTATTAATTTCAACAAGTCTGAATATTTCAGGAGAGAGTTGTTTTTTTTTATCGTTAAGATAAAAGTTATGATTTGATTCATTCATAGCTTCTCCTCAAACAATATATTGTGAATCCATTTGGCTGGGGAATTAGGAGTCGAACCTAAACATACGGAATCAGAATCCGGTGTCCTGCCATTAGACGATTCCCCACTAGTCCACAACAAGTTATCTCTTTCATTCTAAAAAAACAAGAAATTGTTTGGAAGCATTAAATTACAATTTTTTAAGCAGGTGTTTCAATCTTGATTTAGCTTCGTTCAATGAACTTTTATAGTTGTCTGAATTTAAAATACCATTTATAAAATTTCCATTTTGACTAATCCATTTACCACCGATTAGCATATTATATATAGCGCTAGTTGTATCTCCCATTGCAAGATTTTTTGGGAAATTATCGCAAGGCCAAAGCGCAGGATGATCTGTATCCCAAATAATAAGATTAGCTAAAGCGCCTTTTTGAATAATTCCTGCTTTAAAAAAATTGTGAAATGTTCCAGGACCTTCAAAAACTTTATGGAGTAAAAAACTTGGGTCTGAAAATTTTTTATATGTTTTATTTATTTTTGCAGTATCTTTTAAAAATTGTTTTTTTGTTTTATCAGAAAATTTTGCAATAAGTTTTGAATTTAAATTGTATGTTGTTTGAAATTTTGGAAAACCAGCCACTAATTTTAATTCCTTTTGTAGATTCATTGAGTCATTACTTGCTACACAGTCTGTTGCAATAAACCATTTGATTTTATGTTTATCCCATTCAATAATATTAGCTGGAGATTGAAAAATTAATTGTGAAAAAGGACAAAAAACTAGAGAGTTATTTTTCCCTTGCAAAATTTTTAAATCTGAATTGTTCAAATAAATACAATGTACAAATAAATTAGAAGCAGAGTTTTTTGTGATTCCAAGAGAATCTAAATATTGAATAGGAGTTTTTTTATATTTTTTGTTTATTCTAGAAACTTCTTCGATAGATTGGGACACATGAGAATGGATAGGGATTTTGTACTCTTCAGATAAATTTAATATTTTTAACCACATTTCTTTGCTAACAGTGTCAGTAGCATGGGGTCCGAATGCAGAATAAATACCAGCTTTTTCAAACATAGAATTTGAAAAAATTTCAAGAGTTTCATTAAGCATATCGCCATGAAAGTTTACACCAGGACCACTAAGGTCTTGAATTGTTGAAGCAATTACAGCTGTTACACCTACATCATGACAAGCTTTAGCAACTTCTTTTCCGTAGTAGTAGTGATCCCAAATTAACCCATTACCATTTAATATGTTTTCATATGCACCAATTCTAGCAAAAGCTCTTATATCACTTGGTGTCAAAGCTGATTCTGCTTTATAGAAAAATTCTTCAATTATATTCTTATTTTTAGAATTTTGTTGGAAGAATGTGCGGAAAAAATTCATTGCAATATGTGTATGACAATTTATAAAAGCAGGGGTTACTATACGATCGCCAAAATCATGAATATTTCTATTTTTTAATTCCGTTCCCTTTTGTATTGAAGCTTGATAAGCTTCTAATGAGAGTTTTGTGACATTGCTGATTTGATTTCCTGATATTTCAATTGAAGCAGGAAAAATTTTGTACAAAGCCCCTTCTTTAAGGAGTACTTTTTTGGAAAAAACAATATCATTACAATTCACACAGTTCTCCGAAAATAATGCTTTCATAAAAGAAAAATCATCGTTAGAGATATTATGAAGAAATTTATATGTTATGCAATATTTATATTAAATTTTATTTTCCAGCTGCAATTGCATGCAAAAGAATCTGGCTATTTGTGGACTCCTATAGCATGGACACTGACACTAAATCCAAATATTCCAGACGATTTTAATTTAGAAATAAAATCTGTCAGTCTAAATTTCTATGATAAAAGTAATGATAAAGTTATATTAAAAGACTTATCATTTATAGGAAAAAAAAATTCAATTTTATATTTGAATAAGAAAAAAAGAAGTCAAATTTTTTTCGCGAAAAAGTTTAATGAAATTGAAGAAGGGAAATATGAATTTAAGGGGCTCTTGTTAAAATATCGAATAAATAAAGGAGAGTTATCTCAGTTTGAAGTTCTTGCAACTAATCTTTATAAAAAAGATAAGGACAAATATTTGCAGGTTCAAATTCAAAATAATTACATTTCTCCAATGCCTGAAGTATCTTTTGAGACAAAATTTGACATAAAAAACAATCAATTAGCTGATTTTACTAATTATTATGACATTATTGAAGATGATTATATAGAAATCAATGAAATTTATACAGAGATTAAATCTTTGAAAAATAAAATATTTTCAAATAAAGTAAAATTTATGTACGCAAACAAAATATTTCCACCTTTACAATTAAACGGGAGTAAAATAAGACATCCAAACTCTAATAATTTAGGTATGTTAGTAGATGTTAGTTGTGAAATTAAGGGAATTCTTAAAACTGTTTGGGTCAATAAAACAGATTTGCTTCAATATGTTTTTTATAGAAAAGTAAATTATGAAAAAAATACTTGTAATATTCATAATACATTTATTCAAAAATTCTATCTGCCGAATGGAGTCTGGAACATGCAATCTATGACGATTGCTTCTAAGGATTTATCTGAAAAAAAATTTCAAACCCTTCCTTTAATTACAAAAGCAAAAGAACTAAAAAAGTATTTTAAAATGAGTGATGATTATTTTAAAACTCAAAACATCAAAGAAAGAACTCTTTTAAAAATAATAGAGCTCAATTTGACAGGTAATAAAGATAAAAATGGGATTTATTTTTTAGGAAGTTCTGAAATAAAGAAAGAAGATACTGAAAATAATGGTGGTGGTATAGTTTTTTATTTTAAAAGAAATTATGAAATTGTGAGTTTAAAAAAAATGTTTGAAGTCAAGAAAATTTATAATGCTTATTCTGGAGAGTTAATGAAAAAAGACAGAATTATAGGAGATATACAATTAAAAATAATTTTGATAGGAAATAAAAAAAATAATAAAAGATTAGAAGCTCAATTATCTGAATTAAAAGATTTTGTCTCAACTGAGGTTATAGATTGTGTATCAGAACAGGAAGTTATAGATCCCTTGCTTGTTTTAAATGGAAACGTACAATTAAAGAATTTAAAAGAGAATTCTCGAATACTGAATGTGTCATTAAATGATTTTAATTTTATAAATAGTGGCGTTTCTCAAGATAGAATTAAACAATGTATTATGGAAAAATTAAAAAAATTTACTTTTAAAAAAACATTTACTACACCATTTAAAGCGCAAATTGTGTTTGAAAGTTATTAACATAAGCATGAAATATAAACTTTTAAATGTTAGAATTCAAAAATCAAGTGAACAAAAACCATTAAATTATCCAATTGTTTTACTTAGAGGACTCGGTCGCTCAATGAGTTTTTGGCTAGATTTTGAAGCTGAACTTTTAAAATATTTTGATATTGTTTTTGTTGATTTACTAGGTACCGGTGGTAGTAAAAGTTTTTTTGGTAGGAAAAGTATTGATAAATTTGCACAAGATGTTATTTTTACTTTAAACTACTATAATATTAAAAATTTTCATCTAGCTGGCATGAGCTTAGGAGGAATGGTTGCTTTAGAAATGACCCATATTTTAGGGAAAAATAATTGGTATAATTTATCATGCAAATCTATAATTGTTTTAAGTTCTTCTGCTATTGGTTCAGGATTAAAAAGAATATATATTTTGCCGCTAATTAGTATTTTATTTTCACTAATTCTTTCTTTTTTTTTAGGAAAGTTATCCCATAAGTATTTTGCAAAATATCTAATTGCTAATAGAAATATTCCTTTAGATTTTTGGATTACTAAATGGGACAATATTTGGGAAAATGAATATTTTTCTAGAATGGCTTTACTACGCCAATTAATTTCTGCTAGTTTTTATAGAATAAAATTAAACAGCAAGCAATTAAAATACAATTATCTTTTTCTTGTTTCTAAAGACGATGCTTTAGTGCCATGGCAAAATACTGTTTATTTATGGCAAAAAACATCTTTAGCTTCTTTAGTTGTGTTAGATGGTTTAGGCCATGATTTAACTACTGATTCACCAGAAAAAATTGCAACTATATTTTATGAATTTTCATTGAAATTTGATGCTTAATTATTTTTTCCATATGGCTTTAACTTATCTGGAGTCTCATGAAAATGAATTGTTTTATTACTACCCCAATAGAAATCAGCACCTAATGCTAATTTTTGAAATACTTCGATAGCTTCTTTTTTTGATACAAAATCAACATAAGCTTCTCTATATTCCCCAATATTTAAATTTGTGTATTTTATTATAACTCGATACTTTCCATTATGCAGAATCATAATATCTACCCAATTTGCGCTAAAACCACCTGAATATGAATATGGATAGTATATTAAATTAAATAATATTATAATTGATAAATAAACATATTTTCTAAGCATAAAAAAACACCCGAAAGAAATATTTATTATTTCGGGTGTATTATCTAGAATTTGATAGAAATTAAATTCCTAAGGAAAGTTTAAACTATCCAAGGTTTAGTGCCTTCTACAGAAGGGGTTTTTCCAATCGCATCTTTTCTACTTAACTTAATTCTACCTGTACGATCAAGCTCAATTACTTTGACCATAACTTCATCGCCTTCTTTAACGACTTCTTCAGTTTTATTAATTCTAGTTGCGGCAAGTTGAGAGATATGAACCAAGCCTTCGACACCAGGTTTAATTTCTACAAAAGCTCCAAAATCAGCAGTTTTCTTGACAATTCCAAGATAAATTTCACCAATTTCAGGATCGGTAGTTAGATAATTCACCATGCGTTTTGCTTTTGCTGCCGAATTGCCGTCAGTTGAAGCAATGCTTACAATTCCTTCATCATTTACTTCGAGCTTACAGCCTGTATCTGAAACTATTTTCTTAATATTTTTTCCACCAGGACCAATTAAATCACGAACTCTTTCTGGTTTAATTTTAATTTGTTCAATTCTTGGAGCAAGTTGGCTAAGATCGTTTGGTCTGGATATTACACGCAACATGTTATCTAAAATTAAAGTTCTACCTTCTTTAGCTTGTGCAAGTGCTTGTGCAAGAATTTCCATAGAAATTCCAGAAATTTTGATATCCATTTGCATAGCGGTAATTCCATTTTTACCACCTGCGACTTTAAAATCCATATCACCTAAATGATCTTCGTCACCTAAGATATCAGAAAGAATTGCAAATTCTTTATCTTCTAGAATAAGTCCCATAGCAATACCGGCTATCGGTTCTTTTAAAGGAACACCAGCATCAAGCATAGCTAAAGTACCAGAACAAACGGAGGCCATCGAACTTGAACCGTTACTTTCAGTAATTTCGGAAACAATTCTAATGGAATATGGAAAACGATTTTTTGTTGGAAAAGTTGCTTTTAAAGCTCTTTCAGCCAAATTTCCGTGTCCAACTTCCCTGCGTCCTGGAGATCCCAGACGTTTCACTTCACCAACGGAGTAGCCAGGCATATTATAATGTAACATGAATGTTTTTTCTTCTAAGACATTCATAATAGATTCCGCTCTTTGTGCGTCATCATGGGTTCCTAGAGTGATAACACCAAGAGATTGAGTTTCACCACGTGTAAATAGTGCTGAGCCATGAGTTCTTTTTAAAACTCCTACTTGGCAATCAATATTTCTAATATCTTTTGAACTTCTTCCGTCAACTCTGCGATTATCTTTTATAATGCTTGAGCGAAGAATTTTATATTCCTGCATTTCAAACAAATATTGAAATGCTTTTTCTGATTCTTTGTCGTTTTCTATTACGAGCTCTAATTTAGCTTCTTGTTTTACTTTATCAATAGCTTTTTTTCGATCTGTTTTCGAAGCTAAAGAATATGCTTCTTTTAAAGGTTTGGCATATTTTTTAGAAATAATAGCTTTCATATCATTATTTTGTGGTGCTTCTGGAACAGTTCTTTTTTCTTTGCCACAAATTTTACGGATTTGTTCTTGGATATCACATAATTTTTTTATTTCTTTGTGACCAATTTCAATAGCTTCCAATATTTGAGCTTCTGTCAAAAAGTTTGCAGCCGCTTCTACCATTAAAATTGCGTCTTTAGTTCCCGCTACTACTAAATCTAAGTCACTTGTAGGGAGATCTGATTCAGCTGGGTTGATTAAAAATTTACCATCTTTGAAACCTATTCTTACTCCAGCTACTGGTCCTGCAAATGGAATGTCTGAAATATGAAGAGCGCAACTAGCTCCTAAGATAGCAAGTTGTGCAGGAGATACTTTAGACTCTAGAGATATTACTTGAGCAATTACTTGAGTTTCAACCAAATACGTTTCTGGAAAGAGAGGGCGAATTGGCCTGTCTATCAAGCGGCTAGTTAGTATTTCTCTGTCTGAAGGTCTTGTTTCTCTTTTTATGTACCCACCAGGTATTCTTCCAGCAGAGTAAAACTTCTCAATATAATCTACCGATAAAGGAAAAAAGGAAGCTGTTGCTTGAGCTTCTTTTGCTGCTGTGGCGGTGACAAGAACTTGAGTTCCGCCACAAGTTACAAGAACAGAACCGCCTGCTTGTCTTGCTATACGTCCTGTTTCAATAGTGATTTCATCTTCACCAATTTTTATGGACTTTTCTGTGATATTAAACATGAAAAAACCTTAATAAATCCTAAATAGCCAAACAAAAATCGGGAGAAATTGTATGGCTATTTGATTGCTGTTTATCCTCCCGGCCAATCCGAGAGTCCCAACGCACCATGCGCCGGCTTCTTTGTTTCCCGTTTGTCGAAAGTTCATGCTAGCAGATAATTTTCTTAAGAAAAAGCATTTAGTTTAGATTTAGTTGAATCTAATTGCGTTTGGTGATTTAACCATCAAGGCGTTTTAACGTTTAATTAATTTTTTGCTAAAATAGTTGGAGAGTTTTTTTAATGACACTTTATAAAGTATTACATTATCCTCACGTTCTTTTACGAAAAAAAGCAACGTCTGTGGAGAAATTTACAGACGAATTAAGAGATTTTTTAAAACACTTCATTAATACAATGTATGAATTTGATGGTGGTGGTTTGGCGGCTCCTCAAATTGGTGTTTCAAAACGAATTTTTGTAGTGGATTTTAAGCCCGCCTTTGAAAGTGATAAATTCGATTTTAAAAAAGAATCTTTCAGGGTTTTTGATAGTGACAATAAAGAGATTGAACCTAAGTTCCCAATGGTTTTTATTAATCCAACTTTAGTTGAAATGTCTGAGCCTATTAAGGTTAATTGGGAAGGCTGTTTGTCCTTTCCAAATGCAGAATCTTATAATACTGATAGGTTTTTAAATGTAGAAATACACGCTCAAAATGAATTTGGTGAAAAGTTTTCTGTGAAGTCTTCGCATTTATATGCAAGCGTTTGCTTTCAGCATGAATATGATCATTTAGATGGAATTATGTTAGTGGATAGATGGAATAAAAATTCTTTTTCTGATGCAGATGTTATTGCTGATATTAAAGATTTTGAAAATGATCCTGCCGAAAGAAAGAGAATGAAAAAATTAAAAGTTACTGAAGCCAGTAAACTAAAATTTGATTTTCTTTAATTATAATTTTTATATTTATTCAGATAGATAAGAAATTCTGTTAAATTTTCTTTCACTTCCACTGGTAAATAATGGAAAGAAGGCATTTCACTTTCTGGTATTCCGTTGTTTATAGTTTTCAAAAGCCCATCTTTTTCAAAATTATTAAAATATTTTGTATTAGGATCTAGAAAATTAGGAAGCTTTTTTCTAAGTGTTATTGAAGAAGGACCATCTCCTTTTCCTTTTGGGCCATGACAATTAGCACAATATTCTAAGTAATGTTGCTTTCCTTTGTTTTGTGCTTCTGTTAGCTGCATAATCTTACCTTGATTATCTGAAATAGCCCAAGGAGCTGGTTCATTTGTTAGCAGTGTACCAAACGGATTTTTATCAAAATAAGCCGGTAAAATCATAAATCCTATTACTAAAATGATAAATAAAATAAATATAAATGTACTAATCATTTTTATTGGTAGTTTTTTTCCATTATTCTCATCATTTGTCTTATTTGGCATGGTGCAATCCTTCTTTCCGATTTTTTCAGAACTTGGACTTTTCTTTTAACTATAAAAAACTGCAATTTCAAATTTATCATGTTATGGTTTGCCGCTGATGGATCGACTTTAGTTACAAGGTTCGTTTTGGAGTTTTGAATGAAATTTATACTTCCTAAGTTAAAAAATAAAAAATCAACACTATTGAATTTCTGTTATACTTCTTCTTTAGTTTTGCTAGGGAATACTGGTTATGCTTCTACATCATTGATGGTGAGTGGCCACGCTGGAGTTGTAGGTCAAGCGACTTATGGCTCACCTCCAGTTGGTTCGGACTTTTCAGCTATTCGTGTTCCAATTGGACTTGTACTAGAAGCAAGGCCTACAGACAATTTTTCATTATATCTAGGAATAGATTACGCTTATAATAACTATCCAGGACCTTCTACATATTTAGGGCAAAATTCGTCTACCGCGAAAAGTAATTCATCGGGAACCTCATCCCCTCTTCCTTTTGCAAATACCACTAATAGTTCTGCTTATTCGCAGCAAGTAGATAATGTTTATATTACTCAAGCATATTTTACTTATCAAACTGCAATAGGCTTGTTGAAAGCGGGACGAATGCCTAGACATTGGGGTTTAGGAATTTATAGGAATGCTGAGTGGACTCCTTTTTCTGGTTTGCCTTCAACTTCTGATGCTGTTGCATTAGTTACAGATTTTAATGCATTTGATATTGGTTTGTATTATGAAAAATATGCTGAGGGTGTTGGTGGAACATCTTTGGATGCAGAAGCTAATGCATTTACTATTGAAGCTCGATTAAAATCAGATCCTGCTGATGTTGTAAGTTCAGGAGTTGGTCAAGAATTGGGAATAATGTATTCAAAATTTTCGCATGGAAAATCAAGTACCTCATTGAGTATTCTTGATTTATATGCAAAATTTTATATCTCTAGTTTTTATTTAGGTTCTGAAATATTATATCCAACAGGCTCAACACAAAGTCCTAATTATCAGTCTTTAGGTGGGGCGGCAGCATGTCCTTCTACACCAGATGGTACTCCAACTGGATCTAAGACTTGTACCTCGCAAAATATTTCAGCATTTGCAGCTTTGTTAAAGTTAAAATATCAAATTGCGGCAGGCGAAAATACTTCATTAGCTTCAACGGAAAATTCACAAGTTAGACTAGGCACAGAAGAAAGAAAAATTTCACATGTTGTTGGGCTTTTAGGTGGATATGTTTCTGGTAATTCCAACCAATTCAATTCTCCTGGAACGACTAATAGTACAAATTCAATAACTGCTTTAATGTTACATTCAAATATTCAACCTGCTTTTTTAATGTTTAATAATACTTTACCTGCTATAAATGGTATGCCAGGTGGAGCTTTAACAAATACCACCTTTTTAAGGTTAGATTATACATATGAAAACCCAAGTTTTGGATCGGTTGGACCTGCTTTTATTTGGGGAATTATAAATGAAGTTAACCAAAATTATAATGCGCAAAATTCAATTTGTAGTAATAACTCTCCAACAGTAGATCCAAATAATCCTATTAATGTTCTTTGTGTTGGTGGAAATAATAGTCTAGGTTATGAGGCAGATATTTCATACAGATATACTACTTTAGATCGAGTTACTTTCGGATTAGATGCTGGATATTGGTTTGTTGGAAATGCTTGGCAAATTTATAATCAAAGCCTGAATAAAGGTGTTTATGGTATGAGAGCATCTGTTGGAATGCAATTTTAATTTCTTAAGTTTTCCTAATGGTAATGAAAATTACCAGATTACTATAAAAGTTTGCGGATCATGTCTTTTTCCGCTGACTTCTATTTCATAATGAACATGTGGGCCTGTGCTATGCCCGGTGTTACCTACTGCAGCAATGATATCTCCTTTTTTTATTTTCGCGCCTTCTTTTACATAAATATTGCTGGTATGGGCATATCTGGTAATCATTTTTCTTTCATGAATAAGTTCAATAAATTTACCGTAATCATCGGAATGACCTACCTTGTGTACAGTTCCATTTGCTGTTGCAAAAATAGGAGATCCTTTTGGAGCTGCGATGTCAATTCCAAAATGAATTCTACTTTGACCTGTAAAAGGGCTTACTCTCCAGCCATAAGCAGATGTAAATCGGCCTCTAACAGGAGCAATGTCGGGAATACTTTGCAGTTTCAATGCATGTTTTTGCGCTTCTACTAAGAAGATTTTTAAATCTTCTAGTTGTTTATTTGTTTTATATTCTGATTCATTAGCAACATCAAAAAGTGATTTTAATTCTAAACTATCATATTTTAGGCCAGTCATTTTATTTGATAACTCAAATTCTTCTTTAGTTAATGGCCCAATTTCATTTCCTTTCGGAGTGTGTTCTATTGGTGGTTTTGAATTCTCAATATTTTGTGTTGTACTTTTTGTGCTATTTGATTTTTTACGGTCATCAGTTCTTGTTGTTACTTTTTTAATTTTATCTGAATAATAGTTCACTTGTTCAACTTGATTTTGGATATTTCTAATTTTTGAATTTAATGCTTCAACTTCGCTTTGCAATCCTAAACTCTGATCTCTTAGTTTTTCTAATTCTAGAGCATCCTTTTTTGTTACGACATAATTCCATGTCATTGTAACAGCTATTGTAACTATTACTATTGAAACCAATAGTAGAGCAGGTGGTAAAAAGGTAGGTAATTGAAAAATATGGGTTTTTCCTGTTTTTTTTGAGACATAAATCACTGTATGGCTATCAAAAAATTTTTTTTTCGTTGTGTTTTTGTATTTATAATTAGTTTTTTTAAGAGAATTAGGGACTTCTGACACCAACACCTCACAAGAATATAATTTTCTCTATTTCTTATCGGTGTTTTGTGGAAAATAATGGAGTAATAATTTCCTATTAATATTAATAGGATAGTAGGAATTTTTGTGTGGCCTGGCCGGCGCGATTCGAACACGCGACCATCGGATTAGAAATCCGATGCTCTATCCAGCTGAGCTACGGCCAGAACACACGGTTATTTGGTTAGCATAAGTTGAATTACTTTGTAAAGTTTTTCAAAAATAATTTAATCTTTTAATCTACGATCTAAATAATCGCCGAGTTGTTTAGCAGTATAGGAATAGCCAAAAAATCTAAAAGTTAATGATAACACATATGTAGACATGTTTTCTGAGATACCTGCAGGTTTATTCCGGGCAAACATGAGATCAAGACAATTTTGCAAATTCATGAAAGTTATACTTTGAGATGATCCGTATCCTTTTCCATCGCTGGTATCAGTATTAGCTGTAGGATCTGTACTTTTAGACCATTGGTAACTAAATTTAAGCCAGTTTAAAGGTGTGTAATCAACACCTAAAGTTTGTTGAGTTTTTCTAATGAAATCATTTTGGATATTAGAGTTTGGATTAATAACAAACTGTTGATTGTTGGTATAATTAAAACCAAGTCCATAAGGGAGTTCTGCTGAAATACTAGATGTAAAAGAACTTATTCTTTGATAATATTGGTTATAGCTAACTCCTACATTTGCACTTAAAGGTAAGACTGGGTTCATATTTAAATTCGCCGAAGCTACTATGTCGGTATATTTTTGTGAACTGACGGGAGAAACATTTGGCCCCGCTAGCGAATTTGTTTCGTTGGCAGTTGTATCTGCCATAAGATTATAGCCTGAAGAAACACTTAGAGAAAGAGGAGTAAATGAAAGTAAAGATTTTTTTGCATAATAGTTTCCAGCAGGCCAAATATAATTCTGATTTAATTCAGTGGATGTAATTTTATCGTAGTAATTTTCTAATTCAGTTTTTGCCCAAGAATCAAAAATTTTATTTGAATTAGTTTGTGATGATAAAGAGTAAATTTCATCAGATTTATCTGAAATTTTTATTTTTTGCTGTTCTATAATTTTATGGAAAAAATCAAGATTCGCAACTCCTGGTTCAGAAATTAAAGGAAGTCTTGAAATATTATCTTTTGTTTCTATAAATTGTTCTTTATCGATGGTCCAAGAAAGAGTTGCGCCAAAATTAATTATAGCAGAACTTACTGTTTTATCTTGATCATACCAAAGTTGATAAGTATTTGGAAAATTATTACTTCGACTTACTGAAGGAATGTAATTAAAATCAATAAAGGGAGTTAAGTTTTGTGTTATATTCGTTTTAACTTCATTATTTTGGGTCATAAAATTTGTACTCGAATATAATGGAACATCTAAATGCAATTTATAAAACATATAGCCCATGTAAGGCTGGACATTTTGATAAGGATATGAGTCAGGAAAATAGTATTGCGTACCAACGGCAGTAGCTGAAATATTTGAATTAAAGTAATCATTAGCTGGAAATGGCAAAGTTAAAGTTGAAGAAGTAAATGCTCTTTTTCCTTGAGCGTAGGGGTCGTTGGGATTTCTTTGATAATTTGAATCATAATTCCCCGTCAAAGAATTTGCTGGGGTAGTTGTAAATAAAGTTTGTGGGACAGGTATATAATTTTGATTATTTTGTCTCACTATATTTTCAAAAGTAGTATTATTACTGAAAATAAATGGAGTATTAAAATATTTTGCTGGTAATAAATCAAATTCTACTTTTGGTGATTTATAAGGTGTACTACTAGTATTTGCAGAAAATAAATCTTTATTTGCTTGTATTTTTAAAGATAATATAAAATTATCTCCGTAATATTCAGCCGAAGCGTCTTGGTTTAAAAATCTTCTTGAAGCTGAAGAGGTGTCCCCAAATACTGCCGCAGTAGGATTAATATTAGAGTTATTATTAGAATAATCAGAAAGGTAAAGGTTGTCACTTACATCTTCATAATTTGATTTTAATGAACCAGAAGAAGTTATAGGTAAGTTAACAGATGAATCGGTATACCATCTATTTTGACTATTTGTTCCTCTGTAACTATTGTATGTATTTATATCGTTTTGAGAAGTTGATTGTGCAATAGCAGCATCTATTTTTTGAGCGTTAGAGTTATAATCATTAAGATATGTTTTATCCTTAATAAATTTTCCTTCAGTTTTAAATTGACTTTCACGATCTATTTGAAAGCGAAACTCGCCTGAAAATTGTGAGCCTCTCCCTGAAAAATATTCATAAGTAACAGTACTATCTGCATAAGGTCCTAATACAATAAAATAAGGAATTATGGTTGCGGAGCCAGCGTTAGTACTTGTGTAAGAGCTAGGAGTTAAGAATCCTGACTCTCTCTTATTTTTAATTGGAAATTTAAGCCAAGGTGAATAAAAAACAGGTACAGTAAAAAAATCAATAGTTACATCACGCATTGTAATGTAATTATCCATTTCAATTTTAGCATTTTCAGAACTAAATCCATAAATAGGAGGTTCATTTAAAGGACTGCAATTACAAGGAGTGATAATTGAATTATTTAAAATTAATGTATCATTATCTTTTTGAATTATTTGTGATGCTGCAACTTTTATATATCCATTAATCGATGAAAAATTAGCAATTTTTTGGACTACTTCTGGATTTTCTGCTTTAAATTTTTCTACAGCAGAACGTCTATCTAATAATTTTTCTTTGTCTTTTTGTGGTAATTTTTCAAGAAAAGCATTAGGTTGAAATTGTGTCCGAGTTAAGCGTGCTAAAAGACGAGCATATTTTGCATTAATTTCTTTTAATCTGTTTGTATAATTTTCATTATTATTTTTTTTGAATTTTTTTAAATTTTGAATTCTAGCATATTCTTCTCTAAGTTCTTTTAATTCATTTTCAATTTCTTTTGTCCTATTATCTTTTGATACTTCATAAGCAATTTCAGCTTTAGAAATTCCTAAAGTTAATTCTGAAAATTTTTCATCTGTTTCTTTAGGGTCTGATATAATTTTGGCATCATCCATTCGCATTTGTTTGGTAAACAAATCAATTACAATTCTTGAGGCAATTGCTTTTTGTTTGTTACTAATTAAATTAACATTTCCTTCTGCTGTAACAATCCCTACTTTTTTTTGTAAGATAATATTGTTGGCGGAAATATATATGTTCCCTACCAGAATAATTGCATTACCATTTAATTCAAATGCTTCATTGTTTTTATTTAAATTGATTGAATTTGCATCATAAAAAACCAAATTAGGAATAAGGCTATTATTAAAAAATTCTTGCGCAAAAGATTTTTCAACTTGTAAAGTTATAAAAAAGAAGCAGGGTAATAGAAATTTTCTCAGACATGTATAAAATTTTTTAATCACTCAATTCCCCGTTAAGAAGGAAAGGCCAAATCGTTCCATTGCTAAACCAATAAAAGCTATTGAACCAGTAATAACAATGGGATCATTTATATTTTGATTCATTGCAGCTTCTAAAGCAATTTCGTATTTATCATAACAGAAAATATTAAAATGTTGAGATTGATTCTCTATTTTTAATTTATGGAAATACTCTAGAATATTTTTGGATAATTCTGATCTAGGTGAATCCATTTCGGTAACATAAATGGTGTGAGCTATTTCTGGTATTTTTCTTAAAGTTTTTTTCCAATCTTTATCACTTAAGCTGGCAAAAACTAATGTACAACGTCTTTCAGAAAATTCAGATCGCTTATATTCTTGTAAAAAGAATTCAAAACCATCAGGATTATGTGAAGCATCAAAAATGATTGTTCTATTTTCTATCTGCCTAATATCAAATCTACCAGGCCATTGTGTTTTTTTGATTCCTTCAATAGTTTTTTCATAATTAAAAAGAAATTTTTTATTTAAGTGATATTGTATTTCTAATTCAATTTCTTGAATAGCAAGAAGAGCTGTTTTTAAATTTGCAATATTTAGGTTCGCAAAAGTTAAATCTGAATGATTGCTTAATTTAATTTGAGAAAAAACGGTATTGAATTTTTCATTGAATGCAGTCGAAAATAATTTAGGTATTGCACCAATTAGTTGAATTGTTTTGATTGCACCAGAAAGTGCTGATGGACTTAAATCCCCTAAAATTACTGGTCTATTTCTTCTAGAAACATATGATTTGTCTGCAGCAATTTTTTCTTCACTATCACCTAAAACTTCAGTATGTTCCAAGGTTATAGAAGTTACCACGCTAACCAAAGGTGAAATACAGTTTGTGCTATCTAACAATCCCCCCAAACCAACTTCGCAGACTAAAAAATCGATGTCTTCTTTTTTAAAAGTAAATAAAGAAGTTGCGGTTAATATTTCAAATAAACTTGCATCAGGTAAGGTATTTTGCGCTTCAGCAATGATGGTTAAGAGATTTTTTTCAAAAACATCCTCTGACAACGGAATACCATTTATTCTAATTCTTTCATTTGGATGTATTAAATGCGGCGAGGTATAAAGACCTGTCTTAAAACCATGAGATCTTAAAATGCTTTCAATAAATGCACAGGTGGTACCTTTTCCGTTGCTTCCAGCGACAATCACGGATGGAATATTCAACACTCCATCTTTCAAATAATTTTTCAAAAGCAAATGTAAACGATGAGAACCAGGAATCATTTTACCCCTTACTTTATTATAATAAGGTTTAAGCAAGGGAGAGATTATTTGAGGGGTAAACTTTGGTAAAGTGTATTTCATATAAATGAAACCATTTTAATTTTTTTGTTTATTTTTTGGTAATGGTTCACACAATATATTTAAAGTTCTGGAGAGTATTTCTTTCATTTCCTGTCTTTTGACTATTTTATCTAAAACACCGTGCTCAAAACAAAATTCAGCTGTTTGAAAATTTTCTGGTAATTTTTGTCTAATAATATTTTCAATTACTCTTCTACCTGCAAAACCTATAGTAGATTTAGGTTCTGCATAATTAATATCGCCCAGCATTGCAAAACTAGCCGCAACGCCTCCAGTTGTAGGATCACACATAACACTGATGAAAGGTAGAGAGGCTTCTCGATGTAGAGCTATGGCTGTCGAAGTTTTTGCCATTTGCATGAGGGATAAAAGACCTTCTTGCATTCTTGCTCCTCCACTACTACTGACAAGAATAACTGGCATATTATTTCTTCTGGCTCTGGCAAACATTCTATTAATTCGTTCTCCCACAACGGAGCCCATGCTTCCACCCATCCAGAAAAAATCAAGTACGCCTAAAGCAACTGGTCTGTTATTTAAAAGACCTGCACCGGTAATTACCGCATCATATTTAGAAGTTTTTTTGATCATATTTTTAAGACGGTCTTTATAAGGCCGACCATCATCAGACAGCAGGGGGTCATTACTACAAAGAGTGTGATCCCATTCAAAAAAAGTATTATTGTCAATAAGAAGTTCAATACGCTGTTCACCTGGGAATCGATGATGATAGTTGCAAGTTGGGCAAACAAGATGGTTTTCTTCAAGATCTGATATAAGAACAATTTCTGAGCAGGAAGGGCATTTTTCCCAAACCCCACTTGGTAGTGATTTTTTTTCTGACACATCTTGAAGTTTTGCTGGTTCGCGCGATAGCCATCCCATGTTAAGTAACCTCCTCGACAGAATATGGTGGGTAGTCCATAACAAAGAGTAAGCATTTGGTCAAAACTCAATGGCACTTTTTGTGACTGAATGTTAACATAAAAAAGGAAATTTGCTTCCAATATAGGAATGAATTGAGTGATTAAGTTTTTAAAAAGATTACTGTTGTTTGTTATTGTGACGTTTATAGCAATGAATGCACTTGTTTTTTTTATTCTAAATAGTCAAACTATTCAACATGCAATTGTGGAATATATCAATGTAAATTATTTAGAAAAAAGTAAATTAAAATTAAGTTTAGGTTCATTAAGTTTAAATTTTTTTACGGGTTCACTTAATTTAAATGAAGTGTATATTAAAGAAATTAAGAACAAAGTTGATGCTTCTAAACAATTAGGAAATTTCAATTTTGGACTTAATCAGCTAACTATTTCATTTGATATTTTAGCTTCATATTTTCGAAGAACACCTGTTATTAAAAAAATTACTTTGCGAGGAGGTGGAATACAATTAGGTTATGATGATAAAAATAAATTAATTTTACCTGATTTTTTACAAATGGAAGACGATAATGAACCTATAAATATTCCGAAAATATTACAAGATAATATTACTAAAATACCATTTTCTATCGAAGGTATTAATATAAGTTTTATTTTAGGAAAAGAAATAAATAAAAATTATCAAAAAATTACTTTATCACACATTGAAATTGAAAAAGAATTAAATAAGAGCGGTATTCCAATATTAAAAAATTCATTGTTGGTAACTGATACAACACTGGTATTTCCATTTTTATTGGATAAAGTCTATATAAATCATCTAGAAAGTACTATTTTATTAGGAATTGATGGGAGTGTTTATTCTGATAAATTTGAACTTAAAAGTAATTTAGCAGAATTAAATACGGATATAAGAGGCCATATTTCTTCAAATCTAATAGAGTCAACTTATATTGCAAATATTGGTTCACTAAAATTAAATGCAAAAGATATTTTTCATTTATTAGAAATGGATGCAAAAGGTATCGCTGTACTGTCTGGAGCAGTTGTTTCTGGAAAAAATTTGTTTGATGAACCTATTTTTGATGGTCGAGTAGTATGGAAAGATTTTAAATTAATGCAATTTGATATCTATAATGGAAATGCTGATTTACATTTCAAAGATAGATCTATAGTTTATTCGAAAGCTAAAATAAAAACACACAAAAATGGGAATATTTATTCTCAAGGTAAATTTGAATTATTTGATTCATTTAATTTTGAAAATGAAGCTCAAATTGATAACTTAAGTTTTGCTGAATTACTTAATGGTTTAGGAGCTTCTTTTACTCCTGTAGATTTCGGAATATTTTCTGATAAAATGTTAGTCACAGGGAAAATTATGAGCCCCAACGAAAAAAAAGTTTTTGAACTAACAGCAATAGGTTCTGGTTCTGCAAAAAATATGTTAGTTACAACTTTTAAAGATAATAAAGAAAGACCTCCGCTTCCAACGATTAATTTTAATCTCAATCTATCAGCTTCTGTATTAGGTTTAGTTCTAGATAATACAAATGGATTTATAGCAAAGAAAATAAATGAAAATTCAGGAAATCTTAATATAAATTCTGCTTACATAGATTTTACTCCAGCAAAAGGTATTTCTGCAAATGCTTCTTTAACGGGTAAGGATTTAAATTTAAATATATTAGAATATTTTTTAAAATTTAAAACCCTAGGAATCGGTGATTTTTCCGGAAATATCAAAGTAGACCCAGGGTCAACAAATGTGGTATTTAAAGGACTAGCAAATGCTTCAAATGGAGAAATGTTTGGTGTTGAATTTAGTAATTATTCTGGTGAAGTTGGTTTAGATAATTATGGGATATGGACAAAAAATGCATTTATTAATTTTAAAAATAAAAATACTACAGAAGATTCAATTTTAAAATTAAACTCTGTTGATGTAGAATACGATAATCTTAATTCAAAAATAGAAGCTTCTGGAGAGAATCTAGATTTAAATTCAATAATTGAAGCAAATAAATTTTGGATTAAACCTGCATTTTATTCTACTAAAGGGAAAGTAAAGAAGTTTTCCACATCTCTTTCTGGTTTAATAATGCATCCTTCGACTTGGACATTGAAAATGAATTCTAGTATTGAGAATTTAGAATTTTTAAATGGAAAAGTTCAAGATTCAAAGATAATTTTAAACTGCAAAATTGGAATATGTGCAAATTCTGTAATTTTATTTAATAATATCCAAGATAAAATTCCTGACAAAAATGTTTCAGGAAAAGGAGCTTCTTTTGCATTTTTTGAATTAAATAATTTTTCTTTTGATAATTCAGGATTTAAAGGGAAGGTAAATAATTTTCCAATTTCAGCCCTATCTACTCCTGAGAATACTTTAACTGGAAAATTAAATGCAAATCTTGAAATGGCAGGAAAATGGCATGAATTAGAGGGTAATTTTAAATTACTAGCAGCTGATTTCTCAGTTAATAATTCTTGGTTTGGTGATATTAGTTTGGTAGGTAAACAAAAAGCAGATAAAAATTTTTCAATAGATTTTTCCTTATATAATAACCAGATCGTTGGAAATTACTTAATGCCAAGGGATTTGGAACAAAATTCTATACTTAATATAAAATTAATAAATTTCGATGCAACAAATCTACTAAATGATAATGTAAGGGTTAATTATAATTTATTTTCTCAATTTAACGGAGCATTTAATTTTCAAGGACCTTTAGGTTTTGATCAATTTAAAAATGAAAAATGGTATCAAAAATGGGTAGGAAATGGATCATTGAATTCTGGACATATTCAAGTCGGAAGAATGTTAATGGATATTAATACCACGAGTCTTATTAACTTTAATGGGAAAAGTATTAATTTAAATACTTTTCAAATGAATGGGCAAATTGGAAAAGTTGAGATTGGAAAATCAAATTTTAATATAGAAAATAAATATTTAAATACATCTTTGAATATTGATGCTAATCTTAATAAAATTGATCAATTGCATGAAGACTTCGGTTCGTCTGAAGGAAATTTAAAAGGACAATTTATTTTAGATGGATACTTATCTGATTTAACAACATCAGGATCAATAATTCTTGATGCGAAAACTTTATTTTTGAAAAATTATCAGCCGGCGTTTACAAATTTATATGGAAAGTTCGAGTTTAATGGAAATAAATTAGAATTGAATTCCTTTTATGCAGAAAAAGGAACAGGTTATATTAATGGTGCAGGGAGTATAGATTTTTCAAAATTATTTAGTGAAAATCCTGAATCACCTGATCTTTTTTTCAAATTGTCAGCACAGAATGTAGATTTAAGAGTACCTGTTCCAATTATTCAAGTAATTGATACTACCTTTGATGCTGGAATTTCAATTTCTGGGAACTCAATGCCATATAATATTTCTGGAGATGTTACTATTAGTAAATTCCGAATTTTTAAAGATATTGGATGTGATGAAATAACTAGACAATTAAATTTACAAAATTCAAGTTTAAATACGACACAAGGATCTTCTGTACCTATTGCAAACCTTAATATTAATTTTCAAGCTTTGAATTCTCTAGTCATTCAAACTCAGTGTGTAAGAGGAAAATTTTCAACATCACCAACTTTACATATTGCTGGTGATACAACAAATCCAGTTATAGTAGGTAACTTAACAACTGATAGAGCTAACTTGTTTTTATTGAAAAGCAGATTCGATGTTAAACGAGCTGATTTCAATTTTATTGAATTGCAAAAATATGATCCAAATATTGATATTCAAATGGAATCTAGAGTTGCCTCATATACAATTCTTGCCAATTTAAATGGAAGATTTAGTAGACCAAAAATAGATCTTAGTATTATTCCCCCAAATTTACCAAATGGAGATAGAATGACGGAGTTCGATATTATTTCTATTATTTCAACAGGACAAATTCCAGCACAAAGCTCAAGCGCAAACTTGCTTTCAGCTTCTACAAATGTCTTTTTCTCATTTGGTGATAGCACTCCTGGTTTAGGAGTTTTAAATTCTACAGTAAATACAGTAACAGCAGGTCTTTTCGATAATGTAAATGTAGTACCTACTTCTCAAAATGGGCAATACAGTTGGAGAGTAACTGCCAGTCGCTCCGTTGCAGAAAGATTTAATTTAGGTGTAAGCTACCAAGGACAATCTGGAGATGCAGGTGCTTCACCTTCACCATCATTTACAGCAGATTACTTTTTAAATGATGTTATTAGTTTGTTTAGTTCTTATTCTATGACAAACTCATCTACGTCCTCCACACAACAACAATCATTAAGTGATTACACTGGTGGGCTGAGGTTTAGATTTGGAAGTCAATAAGTTTTTTAAAATAATTTGTGTTTTTTTATTTTCTTTCGTTCCATTTGTAGCTTTTGGTCAAATAAATAAATACAGGCTGCTTGATCCATCTATCGCTCCTAAGTCGGTTGAGCTTCATTTGTTTGTAGATGGAAAAGAAGTAAGTTTTTATCCTGATATACTTGCAACTTTATCATCTGTTCCATTAAGTGAGTTAGATGATGCTATTATTTCAGAGTTAGTAGAAACTAAATTATATCAAAATGTAGAAGTTGAAAAATATATTTCTAAAACAAATGAAACTATATTTATAACAAAAGCTACAACAATTAAAAGAGTTCAAGAAATAATAATAAACGGATTAAACTCATCTGAATTGTCTGAATATTTACGAATTATTTCTAGCCAAAGAGGACAGCCATTCAACGAGTCAATTTTAAATTCAGATGCTGAAAAAATTCGCAGAAATTTATTTGAGCATGGTTTTTTAAATGCAAAAGTTGTTTCAACAAAAGTAAATGAATTATCTAGTGATTATGTTCAGGTAGTTTTTGAGGTTGAGAAAAATAATCCATGCCGCATTGATCAAGTTGTGATTGAAGATTCATATTCAAACTTATTAAATTTTATAACAGCTCCAATAGAGACCGGTACAATATGTGATTTAAAGATAATAAACGAAACATTAGATCTTACAAAAGAAAACTATTTAGAACAAGGTTATTTACAGGCTAAAGTTGAAATGAAAAATATTTCTTATTCCGCTAGTAAAGAAAGTGCAAAATTATCTTTGGAAATAGAGAAAGGTCCAAGAACAACTTTTCAAATTTATGATCAAGAAACCGGTGTGCTTTTACAAGATTTTCTTCAATCTAAGCAAAGTTTAACTTATTCTGATATAATTTTAATGACAGATAGTGATTTAGTAACAATTTTAACTAATTTTTATCAAAAAGAAGGTTATGCATTTCCTGTTGTATCTGAACCAGAAAGAGTTATAGATAGTAAAGGAAATACTGTTTTAAAATTCTTAGTTAAAAAAGGACCACTAGTTAAAATTGGAAAAGTAACATTTATTGGTCAATTGCCTCAAAGTGAAGATGATGTTCTAGAATATATTGGACTAAAAAAATCTTTCTTTTCAACAGGAATACCTTTTTCTAAAGATAATATAGGAACATATCGAGACAAGCTGAAAAATCTTTATTTAGAAGAAGGTTATGCAGATGTTCAAGTAGCAGCGCCTGACTTTATTCCATCACAAGATAAGTCTGAAATGGATATTATATTTCGAATTGATAAAGGTGCAAAGTATGTTCTTAATGAATTAATTTTAGAAGGGTTACCTCTTGAATTTAAAATAGATCAGGCAAAAATTAATTCGATAATAGAATTAAATTCTCCAATCAGTACATTAAAGAGAAAATCTTTGGTCGAAGAATATAGAAGACAATTATTGGTTAAAGGGTATCTTTATAATCAAATTTCGATTAATCAAGAAATTATTTCCAATCAAGTAGATATTAAAAAAGTTAATTTAAAATTAACTATTTATCCAGGACAAATAGTTAGAATAAGAAAGATATTTGTTGATAGTGATATTGTAGGAAAAGATAGTGCGATTATCTCTGCTTCAAATTTAGAATCAGGAGATGTCTTCTCCCAAGAAAGCTTTGATACCGCTAGAGTTCGTTTACTTAAACACGATTTGTTTTCTTCTATTTATGTAGAAGCATTAGATATATCTGCACTTGAAAGAAAAGAAACAAGAGTTGATATTATTATTCATGCCAGATTAAAAACAGGTTTTTCTTTGGGGCTTTCCCCTCAATATTCTACTTTCCGCGGTTATATTTTTGCGCTTGATTTTACTTTAAATAAACTAAATGATGATGGTTTACGGTTTTTTTCTAATGCCTCTGTTTCTCAAGAAAAACAGCAGCAAACTTTTGCTTCAACTGAAACACAACAAATATTAGGTCGAAATATCAGTCTAGGACTTTCAGAATCTTTATTTAAATTAGGGCCTTTAGTCACTCCTATTGATATGAGTACTACTTTTGGTTATCAAGTTGCAGCTGAAACATTAACTAATAGAGAGTATTACACGGCAACCGTAGCTGGTGATTGGAAGCCCTCATTTTTTGATTTGAATTGGAATTTTAGACAATCTTTAGTTTATGAAAAATCTCAATCAACAAGCTCAGAAAGTGCCATTGTTCAAACTTTAGATAGCCCATCTGTTACTGTAAAAGAACTTGTCTCAAGTCTTACTTTGGATACGCGTAATAATGAAGCATGGCCAACTTCAGGTTCTTTACTAAATTTTCAATATGGCTTTGCACGATTTGGTTTTGGTTCGCAAGTCCAATTTAATCGATTTGGTTTTTCCTATGATACATTTTTTCCAATTTATAAAAGATTAAGTGCAGGTATTTCTTTGGGTGGTAAGTTTATCATTGATACAGTTAACGAAGATGGACAAACCGTAACACCTCCCGCTTCCCGGCGTGCTACTTTAACTGAATCAGCCTTGGTTAGGGGGTTTCCTGAAACTTATGGAAATACAGCTCCTGGGCCTTTATTGTGGATTCATTATCAAAATAATGGTGTAGCTAACTGTAATACACAGCTCGCTTCCCTTGGTGCGACAAATCTTATGTATTTAAAAGCTGAATCAAGATATCGTTTTAATGACTTTTTTGGAATGGTTTTATTTGTTGATTCAGCAACAAATTATTTTACCCAACAGGAAACAAATCAAATAAATTCAATTATAAATTCAAAAGTGGCAAACTCTTTACCTTCGAGTAATCAATGTGTTCCTGATAATGCAGCATTGATTGCGCCTAATCCTGTTCGTTTGCAAGATAGTAATTTTTTAGAACAATATTGGCAACAAGCCTATATTTCTACTGGAATTGGGCTAAGAATGATCGTTGGCAATTATGTTACGATAAGATTAGATTATGGATATCCTTTAAAAGATCCTTCTTCTGATCCTGAATGCGTAACTCCAGCTCAGGCTTTGTCATCAAGCACGCCGCCAAAATGTGTTAGCAGAATTCAAGATTCGTTTTTTACTGGGTATTTAAAATTTAGAGGTGCAATCCATTTTAATGTAGGCGCACAATTTTAATAAATTGCTTTTATTTCCTATAAATTCTCGATATGAAAAGGCTCTTATATTTGTTTGGAGAGCCTATGACCGATGTGCAAAAAAGTACATATTTTAATCATTCTAGAATGTTGAGTTTGGGTATTGATTTCCCGTTTCTAATAGCACCAATGGTTGGGTTGTCTCATTTAGCATTTAGAGAACTCATTAAATTCTATACTCCAAAGAATATAAATGTTCTAAGGTTTACAGAAATGCTTTCAACAAGAAGAATCCCAAATGAAAAGCTGGACTCTACTAATGAGCTTCGCACAAGTAGCAATGAAAGTTTTTATATCCCACAAATTTTAGGTAACGAAGAAAAGTTTATTAAACCTAGTATTGAAAAATTATCTTCAAAAAATCCCTGGGGATTTGATATCAATATGGGTTGTCCTGTTTCACATACTCTAAAACATAATTGGGGTGTGAGACTTATGGGTGATAAAAAATATGCTTCAGACATTGTGAAAATAGTTAAAAATTCTACGGACAAACCCGTTAGTGTTAAACTACGTGGCGGTATTTCAGATGAAGAAAATTTTGATTATTTATTAGACTTTACTTCTGAACTACAGAATGCTGGAGCTAATTTTATTACTATTCATGCACGAACCAGAGCGCAAAAGCATAGCGGATCAGCTAATTGGGATTTGGTTGCAAAAATAAGAAATAATTTAACCATTCCAGTTATAGCAAATGGTGATATTCAAACTGCTGAAGATGCTTTGTACTTATTAAATACATTAAAAATTGATGGAGCAATGATTGCCCGCGCTGCTGTAGCAAGACCTTGGATTATTTGGCAAATATCTGAATTACTAGGAAACAATATTACTCCTGAAGCTCTTGCAGGCCGGCAAGCGCCAAAAACACCGACGGAAGAAGGAAAAGAGTATATCAATGCATGCCTGTTACTTTTAAAGATTTTTAAAGAGCATTTTCAAGATGAAGAATATATTTTAGAAAAATTTCGTTTTTTTGTTGCTACAGGTGCGCGCTGGTTTCAATTTGGACATCACTTTTGGCGGCTTTCTATGCGGAGCAAGTCAGTCGAAGAATTGACAACTCAAATACATGAATTTTCTCAAAATAGTGATAATCCAATGAGTTACAGAATTAAAATGTTATAAATAGTCAAATTTAAAACACAATAAGTAAAATTTATCAAACTTCATGAATTATTTAATGGCAAAATTAAGTTACTGAGGTTTGTATGTGCAAAACAATTCAATATATTATTCCAATAATTATTTTTTTTGTTCTTATTCATAGTAATAAAGGATTAGCAGAAACTAATTACTTACCACCAGATCCATTTTTGATCATTGGTGATAACAATGATTTATCTAATGCAGATGAAATAGCAACAAAAATTGCTCAATTACAAGAGCAAAATAAAAAAATGCGTTCTAAAGTTTTATCTCTGCAAGATTTACTAATTTCAAAGTTTAAAGATAGAATGGAACTTAAAGTTGAAGTAATATCAAAAAATAGTGAAAGAGAATTACCGCAATTTGGTGTAATTGAACTCTCAGCTATTATTAATAATATTTCTTTGATACATTATAATAAACCAATTTTTTTTGATAGAAAAATATATCTTCCAATATTTAATGGTCCGCTTCCATTAGGTACTTATAAAATAAAAATTAATGGTATAGTTGGCCAATTTAATAATAATTGGCCTTATGTGTTACCTCAAGGAAAATGGAAAATTGAAAAAGAAATTGATGTAATAGGAACTCTTAGTTCACCTATCCATGATATAAAGATAGTCCTAAGACAAAATAGTATGACAAAATTACCAGAGTTAATTACTGAGGATGAAGAGCAAAAAGGAAATTAATAATGAAAAAATTACAAATTATATTCATTATTTTTTTTCTTTTTAAAATTAATGCTTATTCTTTTGAACTAACAAATTCAGAAAAAAATATTTTCCAAGATAATGAAACAATAAGAGTAAAACAATGGAATCTTCTTCAATCAGTAAATACAAAATTGGAAATTCTTCGCAGTAGTATTTTTAGCATATCATATCTCTCAAATGTTGCTGATCCAAATTCAAAATATTATTTAAAAGAAAAAACACCACTAGGTCTTAATAATGATCCTATTCGTGTTAAAATAAATTTAATAAAAGCTCAAGACCATATGTACTTAGGTGATGACTTAGCTGCAATTGAAATTGTTGAAAATGAATTAAAAAATATTGACCCAAGAAATAGAAGTTATATTTCTTGGGCAAATAAAATATTATTTCAAGCAAATAGAATGTTAAAAAATCATGAAAAATCAACAAATATATGTATTAAAATGCTTTATATAGGAGGAGCTGAGGAAAATTTATTTCCTGATAAATTTAAATTAGCATGTTCTAATGAATTTATTAATGAAGCAATGATCTTGAATAAAGAAAAAAATTATGAAAGTTTCAAGCAAAAACTCGTAATATGGTCGAATTCACCCATAATAAAAAATGACTCTAAATTGATGGTTTTAAGTTCTGCTTATATCGCTTTAAGCTATAGAAAAATTTATTCAGATAACTCTTTTGCAATAAAATATTTACAAGAAGCAATTAGCCATACAAAACTTGGGAATAATTTAATTGGTCGTGCATACCTAGTATTGGCTTTATTATTGTATGAAAATGAGAAAAAAGAAGAAGCATTATCCCTTATTCGCTTTTTATCAGGAGATTTTAAAGGTTATGGAGATAATTTGAAATATTTTGAGGAAGATGAATCGACTAAAGTCCTAGCAAGACTTTGTTTAGCCAGATTTCATGCTTCAATGTTTAATTTACTTGCCTCAGAAAATTGGTATCGAGATGTTTTAGAAGAGGAAAATGTAACAGGATTTAAATTAAATGCAAAAGAAAAAATAAAAGTTCAACTTGAGTTTTCTCACATTTTATACTTGCAAAAAAAATTTAAAGAAAGTGCAATAGAGTACAAAAAATCAATCGATAAAATATCAGGTGAATTAAATTACATTTTCGAAGAAAACCCGCAAAATCGCTCAAATAAAGTTAGGATATCGAAATTTATATTAGCAAAAATACTTTCAAAAACTGAAGTAAAAAATAATGATTCGAAACTACTACTATTAGAGTTATATGGAGATGTTTTAGCTGATTTAGAATTTCTTGAAAAAATAAAGAAAAGTAATTCAGTAGATAGTAGTGAGCAAATTGAAAATGTTCTTGCTTTGTCTAGTTTATCTGAAGAATATGGTATTGATTCAAAACTTGTTACCACCGCTTCTTCTTTTAGAAAAGCATATTATAATTTAGAAAATGAATTAAGATTTATTCGCTCCGATCTTGCAAATGCAATTAATGTAAATGATTTGGCATATAGCGGAATTCTTGAAGCAAGAGCTGTATCATCTTTAACAAAAGTAGATTCTATATTAGATTCTTTTAAAGATTTGGTTTTAAATTTAGATTTACTTGAATTTCAATTATGGGATTCAGAAAAATCTGGTAGTAAATTTGCTATAAATAATAGATATGAATTATTAAAAAGATTATCTTCAATTAATGATGAAATTAGTAAATATAAATTAAAAAGCGAAATAGAAGATCGAATTTTTTCACCTAAATTCCCTAATTCTTTAAAAATGTTAAACAATAATATTAATAATTTAAATGCAGAATTATCGGGATTGAAGTTTTTATTTGCTCTTAACAACAATAAAGTTCCAGAAAAAGCTCAACTTGAAGATATTGAAATATTAGAGAAATCTTTTGCAAATTATTCAATAGATATAATGGAAGAAGAATTAGTAAAAAATACTATTGAAGAAAGAATATTTCAAATTTCAAGAAGTTTGAAACCGACTGCAAATTTACTATTTGAAAAAAAATATGTTATCTTGGATGAAACTTTTAAATCTATATTTTCATTACATCAAAAAAATAAAGAAAAATCATATTCAATTGGAGAAATTGAAATTGATGAAACTATGAAAAATACTTGGTTGAATTTATTTTCAACTTTGAAGCAATTAGAATTAACTCTAAATCAAGTGAAAGATAGAATTATTGCTGAAAGAAAAGAAGTTATGGAAAAAATAAATGAAATAAATAATCATTTACTTTTTGCAGAAAAAATTAATATAGAGTTAAATAAAAAAATTATTAAAGAGTATAATTCAATATCGAATGAGCTAGCAGACCTACTTTTTCCAAGGATAAAACAATTTAAAGATTACATTAATATCTCATTAGCAAATTACTCAGAAGAAAATATCTCATTGTCGAAAGAGAAGAATGATAAAATTAAAGAAGCAGCTGAACAAAGAGAAAATTGGATAAATTCTTTAAAAAAATCTGTACAAATGGATTTGATGCGATGAAATATATTAAAATATTTGTTATTATAAATTTATTTCTATTTACAAAAATTAATGCAGAAGAATATTTCATTCCAAAATTAAATTCTGAACCTTTCTTTTATACATTACAAGATGAAACAAACTTGAAAAATGATAAACAATTAAATTTTATTTATCGAGATTTATTTGACTTGCATTTTAATACTTGGAAGACTGAATTTCAGAGACATACTGAAGAAATTAAGGAAAAATACAATAATTTGGATAATGATATTAAAAATGAAAATGATAAAATAATTGAAGAAGAAATAAAAAATGAAATTATTAAACTGAATGAAGTTATTAATGAAAAAAATAATTCTCAAACATATGCTGAAGCATGTTTTAAATTAGCATTGTATTCCTACATGAATAAACAAATAGATGCAGAGAAAGCAAGATATTTAATAGATGATGGCTTGAAAGAATTAAAAAGCTATAAAGAAAATACTAAACTTTATATTCGAATGAACTTACTAGCCGGTGATCTCTCAATTTTAAAAGAAAACTTCTCTGAGGCAAAAAATTACTTCATAAATATTGTAACAAAAGATATTGATAAAAATGAATTTAGAGAAGATATAATAAGAGCATATATTGGTTTAGGTGATAGTGAATTTGAAACATTTCATTTCCAAGAAGCGAAAGCAGCATATTCTAAAGGATTAGAATTTAGTCAAAACTTTATTTCATATTCAGAAGATAAATATTCACTACTTCTAGCTGAAATAAAATTGCGACTCATTTGGTCAAGCTATAGGAACGCAGAATATGATTTAGCTTTTAACTATGTTCAGGAGTTTTCAAGAGAAAAAGGAAGGTATGAAAATTTGATATCTAAAAAAGTTATGGATGATGTCGTGAGAGTTGGAGCATTATCTTTATTTGAATCAAAGAAAAAAGAGAATTATCTTAAAATATCTAAAGATAGATCTGCGGGTGACTTTGGAAAAAAAATAATAATTTCTTCATTTTATTACTTTACTGCTGCTGGATATCCTAATGAAGTTGAAAATATGGCAAAAGAAATTGAAAGAGAATTTTATGCATCTAGACTTTTGCCCGAATTTATTAAAAGTAGATTAGTTGCTTTAGCAAAAGCTGAAAATATAAATCGATATAATGAACTCGCTTATTTCGGTACAGCATTTATTGCAAAAGATTCATTATGGAAAAGTAGATTTGAATTATCTGAAGCAGAAGAATTAAATAGAAGAGAAATGGTTGAAAATTTATCACTTCAAGCAGGACAATATTATTATAATCTTGGGATATCTACAAAGTCTAGAAATGAATTTTTAAAAAGCGCACAAATTTATCATTCAAGAATTATCGAACATTTTCCTGAAGATTTAAGAGGAGTTTTATTTCAGTCTTATGGTAATGCTTTGTTTATGTCAAAAGACTACCCAGCTGCTTGGTTAGCTACAGAAGAAAGTTTGAAACATCCTTTAGATGAATTCAGCCTAAAACTTTCTTGGTTTCAATTAGTTAATATTGCAAAAGAACAAAGCTCTGAAGTAACAGATACCAAAACAATTGAATTTGAAAAATATGAAAAAGCTGTTGACGGTTTTATTGCACATTTTCCTCTCTATTCAATAGCAAGAAATTTTTTATTTGAATATGCAAAGCGGTGCGAGATTCTCGGTGATTATGAAAATTCAAAATTAAAATATGAAAAAATTTTATCTTTACCGAGCTTAGAAAATATTGAGCAAGCGCAGGAAGAAAAAGATAGAGTAAGTTTAAATTTAGCAAATTTATTAAAAAAAATGAGTGCAGAAAATTCAAATATAATTGCAGGTGCAGGTTCATTAGAAAAAATTGCAAAAGAATATTCGGTTTCTTCAGAAGTTATGTCCGTTGTCAAAATCACCAATTATTCTTTAGCTATTGAATATGCAAAAAATTTAAAAGAAAAAGGTGAGCTTTATAATTCAGCAAAATTTTTAGAATTATGGGGAAAGAATTATCAAACTAATGAGCAAGCTGGAGAAGCATTGGAACTTTCAATTAAGGAATATGCTAGCTTACAGAAATGGGAGCAAGTAAATTATGTTTCTAGTTACTTTATATTAAATAGAAAAGATGATTTGCGAATCCATGAAGTTATGTTTTGGAAAGCGCGGGCAATTGATGCTTTACTGCAATTTTCAAGTGCAGCAAAATTTTATATATTATGTTCGAATAGCAATAGTAATATACCTGATTTAAATACTAAAAAGTATGCATTAAATAGAGCGGTTGAAATCCTTCAAATGGTTAAAGAAGATGACCTAGTTCCTGAATTACTAGAGAAGCTTGCTAATTTTGAAAAACTTAGCAATGAAAAAAATAAAAACTATGAAGTAACAGAAATGGAGTCTGCTTATAATTATTTAAAAGAAAAAAAATATGTAGTGGCTAATAAAATATTCAAAAATATTATTGCAAGAAAAAAGATAAATAATTTAATGCAAGTAGATGCAAATATAGGTTTGTTAACATCAAATTTATTTATTAGTAATTCAAGAATATCTTCAGAAAATGCATTTGATAAATATATAAAAGATACTGTTTTAAAAATAGATGATTCTTACTCAAGGAATTTTTATCTAAAAAAATCTATTTTATTTTTAAATGATTTTGATTATACAAATTTTCTTAAAGAAAATGAGAAAAATTTTGACAAGTATAATTATCAAACGATTTTAGCTATGGGGAAAAATAAGCAGTTTGTAGAAAATAGAATTAAGTACATTGAAAAAGTAAATAATGTTGATGATATTTTAACAAAAACATATATTACATATGGTAAAATGAATTTAAAATTAAGTGATTCATATGCTCTTCTGTATAAATTTTATGACAAAAAGGATTTATATTTAACTGAAAATGATAAATTAAGAACAGAAGGAAAAAAATATTTATATCTATCTCTCTCTTATATAAAAGAAAAAGTTAGTAATGAAGATAATTTAGAATTATCTGCGTTAATATCGAGGTTTGATAAACGAAGGTTTACTGTGAATGTTCCTGCATCTATAGCAGATAAACAAGATTTTTTTGATATTTTAGAATATTTACCAAGTGCTATGAGTTTAAATAGTAAAATAGAAATTGGAAGGTTGTAATGAGAGTAAAAACTTTCTTTTTGGCAAGTATTTTTTTTCTAATAACAGCTTGTGAAACTCCAAAAAATAATGAAATTATCGTTGATTCAAAATTATTGAATTTACCAAATTATCAAACTTTTTTTTACTACCCAGAATCTACTACAAAGGAACAACGATTATCAGCTAGCAAGAAATATATTCCCAATGAAGTTATTGATTACTTAAAGAGTAATAAAGAATCTAGTTTCCTTGATATAGTTTCTAGTAATCCTATTTTAAATAAAACAATACCTAGCACATTAGATGTTATTGCAAGTTCTATAGCAGACATAAAAAGGGGTGACTATCAAAAAGCAATTGAAAAAAATAAAAATATTTTAAATATTTTAGAACGACAAAGGACAAAAACTTTAGATGAAGATTATGCAGTTTCTCCATTTAGGGAAGCAATGTTAATACTAGCTTTAGCTTATATGCAGGCAGGTGAGGAAAAGCAGACTTTACAAATTTTAGAAAAATTAATTATTTCATCAAACCATTGGACACCAGCTTATTTAGCTTTAGGTGAATTTTATTTTAGTAAAAAAGCTAATAAACTTGCTCTAGATGTAGCTGTAAAAGGAATCGATAAATGTTCAAATGATTTACTTTATCTTTATATTCTGCAATTAAAATCAGAAAGAGAAATGGGAAATTTAATATCAGCAAAACAAATTGTGAATCGTTTAAATACTCTGTATCCAAAAGACAGTAATGTCTTACTTTGGCAAGGGATTTTATATCAAGATGATAAAGATTATTTAGCTGCTTGTAATTCCTTTAGAAAAGCTTTTGAAGAAAATAGAACCAATCCTTATATTTCTCATAATCATGCATATTGTTTAATTCAAAGCGGACAGTATGATGAAGCTAATGAAATTTTAATGCTTGCTATGACCAATCATCCTTCTGTTCCATTTTTGTATTATTTAAATGGTTTTCTAGAAAATAAAAGAAAAAATTATTTATCTGCCTATAAGTCTTGGGAGGCATATTTAAGTATGATTAGTGAAAATGATCCAAATTATCGAATTGTAAATTTTAAACTTACCCAAATGGAAAATGAGAATTTACTCGATTCGTATCCAGAATTTTCTGGATTACCAGTTACATCTAATTGAAACTGATTGACTTTTTTAAATTAGATTTGTAATATTTTCCCACCAGCAAGCTCAATTCATAATTGCAGTTTTGAAATCAGAAGTAAAACTGAAATTAAGTTGCTTGCAAGGTGATTATTGATTTATGTGTCGATTCTCTCGTATTAGAGAACGCTCCTTGGAGGCATGTCTCATGGCTAAGAAGTTATATGTAGGAAATCTTCCTTTTAGTTGTACTGATAATGAGCTATCTCAAGCTTTTATTCAGTATGGTGTTGTAACTAGTGCTCGAGTTGTTACAGATCGTGAAACTGGAAGCAGTAAAGGGTTTGGTTTCGTTGAAATGGAAGAAGAAGGCGATGCTTTAAAGGCTGTTGAAAGCCTTAATGGTAAACCTTTTATGGGACGACCTTTAACCGTTAATGAAGCTAGACCTAGAATGGATAATAAACGTGAGGGAGGCTATCAACAACGTCGAGGATATAACGACAGAAATCAATAACTCAGTTTAAATCGGAAATTATTTAAATTAGGTGCTCCGAAGCACCTTTTTTTATTATACAAAATATTTTTCTAAAAATAAAAAATTTATTGCAGATTAATTTTTTTATTTTGAAAAATTTTAGGAAAAAATGCTTAAGAAAAACTTAAAAATCAAAACAATGGTAGTTCCTATTACAGTGGCAAGTTTGGATTTATTTTGGCTAGTAATTTCTCAAATACTTTCGTATTTGATTTATTTTAATAAAATTCTCAGTTTTTATCACATCATTATAAATACTTTTTTTATATTCACAGTTCTAATCCCTGTTTTAAAAATTTATCGATTATATAGTTACTTTATAAAGAAAAATTTACTTAGTTTAATTGAGAAATCTTTATTAGCATATGGAGCATTTTTTGTTATTTTTAGTACAATTATATATTTTATGAATCAAAATGAATTTAAGCTAAAATTTATTTGGCTTTTAACTCTTACTGTATTTTTAATGTTTATGTCTATGATATCGAGAGTAATAATATTTTTATTCGTTAAGTTTAAAAATAAAAAATATCTCAAAAATACTAAAAATATTATTTTATAATTTGGAAAAATTTCCTTTAAAAGCTCTTTCCCATGCAATTATTCCACAGACAGTTGATGAAATAACCCCCTGTCCTGGGAAGTAGTTGTCTCCAATTAAAAAGAGTTTGGTTTTATTATTAGGATGAGTGTATACATTAGGTATTGGATTTAATAAAGTATTGAGAGAATTCACAATTAAGCCCCCTACCCTTCCTTCGGATCTTTGGGTATAATATGCAAAAGAATGATGCATAGAAAATTCAGGAGATTTAATTTTAATATTTAAATTTTTTTCAATTCGCTCTATTAAATTTACTTTATATGTTTCTTTTAATTCATTTTGTACATATTTAGATTTTACATGAATCGTAGCAGTAAAAGATCTAATACTATTTTTTTGTTCATAAATTGATAAATACAGCGAACTTTTAAGCTCAAGAATTTCTTCATCAGGTGGAAATATTTGTATATATCTTGGTTCCTCTGAAGGTGAAATAAAATCTTCAAAATAACCATACAAAGAAAAGGCTTGCCAAGTTTCGAAAGTTTGAGCTAGATTTGTTAATTTCTTCTTATATTTATTATTTACTTGAAAGATTTCTAGAAAATCCCAGAGGGTTATATTAAGAAACAAATTATCTGTAACAGTTAGATAATGATAAATATTTTTTTTAAGATCATGAACTTTTATTTTAAAACCAGTTGTTTCTTCGTAAATTTCTATAACTTTAAACTGATAAAATATTCCTAATTCATTTTTTTTTATTTGCAAACTTAAATTATAAAAATAACTTCGCATTCCTTCTTGATATCTATAAATTCCATTATTTATAATATTTAAGCCTAGACTACCAAATAGCCAAGGAATTTTTTCCATGGTATTTTGCACTGTGTCAAGTAACAAAGAATTAAAAATTTTATTACTGATAATATATTTTTTTTTGTTTCCAAATATCAAACAAATATTTTTAGTAGATAAAAGTGTTGTAAGTATAATTTCAAGTTTAAATTTTAATTCCAGAAATAATTTTGCGTTATGAAGCACTTCTGAAAATCTAAAAACTGGAAACTTAGGTATTTTTTTTAGCAAATTCCAAAAGTTTTCACCAATTTTTTTTGAATAATTTAATACTTTTTTAATGTATTTTAGTTCTTTATCGCTTATTATACCTTGAATAATATTTATACTATTATCATCATTTATTGTTAAATGAATGCATTTTTCAGGGAATAAAAATTCTATTCTTTTAATTTTAACATATTTTGGGTATTGCATATCACTTTTAAGAGTAAATAATTTATGATGTATATCATTTTCTGTGATAGCAACCATTTGAGTAGCACCCACATCATAAACTCTTTTAGGAACTCCTCTTGCAAAAAAACTAGAACATCCACCTGGTGAATAATGTTGCTCTAATAGAATAGTATTTTTAGAGTGTGAAGTTACCGAGATCAATTTTGCGACAGTGATTCCTGCTGCACCTGAACCTACAATTAAATTTTCATATATTGGTTTCAATTCAGAATTCATACATTAACTTTAATCGATGTTTTTATTAAATGCCTATTGAATAAAAACATAACAAATTTATGAATATTTGCTTGAAAAATTCTGTAAATTGGCCAAGGTAATGAAGGATAGTAATCATGAATGGCTGCAATTGCCGTTTGTTCATGAGGGCTTATACGAAACTCAAACCTAGCATGTGGAAAATTTTTTTTGATAACTAATAAACCGCCTTTTATATAAAATAATTGCCTGTCTTTTGAACTTCTTTCTTGTGAAAACTCAAGTGTTAGTAAATTAATATTGAAAAAAGAAAATCTGACAACATTATTTTTTACTTTTGAACGGATAATAGTAAAGAAAATTTTAGGTAACCAATTTATGTATTCCCTGCCAAGTTTCATTGCATCCCAGCCAATAGGTAAATAAAGTCTTTGCACCGTTCTTACTTTGCTTTCTTCATGCGCTTTATTTTTATCTTTAATTTTTTCATATTTTTTAGTTTGAGAAATGGCTCTTTGTAGTGAATCATTTAAACAAACTGGGTTTGGAATGTATTTATTAAAAAGCACAGAATTGGATGCAATTAAATTATATTTTAAACTATCTACTAAAGGAGAAATGGTAAAGTAATCAATTCCTGTAATTAAGTGCAACCAGAACTTGGAAAGTCCTAGACTAAAAAAAGGGACTGTGATTGCAATTCTTCTAAGATTTAATATATTTGATATTTTTGTCATTAATTCATTGTAAGATAACAATTCAGATCCGTGTACATCAATCGTTTTATTAAATGTTTCTTCATTCCCAATACAATGGAAAATAAATTCAGTAACATCCTGAACGTCAATTGGTTGTGACAATGACTTAGTCCATTTTGGGGTAATCATCACTCTAAGTCTTTTTATAAGGCGATATAAAATCTGAAATGAACTGCTTTCTGCTCCAATTATTATTGCGGCTCTAATTGTTGTTAATGGGATACCTGAGCAAGATAAAACTATTTCTACTTCATTTCTACTCTTTAAGTGCTTTGATATATTTAAATTTACTTCGGGTAAAATACCTCCAACATAAATAATTTGTTTTATTTTATTTATTTTTGCAGAACGCATTACATTGTCGGCAATAATCAAATCTAAATCATCAAAACTGCTTTGAGTTAATCTGTTGCCTTTTTTCATTGAATGGATTAAATAGAGAATGTAATCACAATCTTTAAATGCATTCTCAGCCTCTTTTAAATTGTAGAGATCACAAGAATGCCAATGTACATTATCTTTATATGAATTTTTATTTGCGGGTACTTTTCTACTTAATGCCTTAATATTAAAATCATCAGCTAATCGGTTTATAGCCGCTTTTCCAATAAAACCACTTGCTCCAGCTATTGCTAATTTAGGTTTTTTCATACTTATTCTTTATATTTTTGGAGGTGTTCTTATTCTTGTAAGACCACCATCAACATTTAAAACATGACCTGTTATAAAAGAGCTATTATCACTTAATAAAAAAGAAATAGCATGCGCAATATCTTCCGGAATGCCAATTCTTTTTATAGCATTAAGAGATATAGTTGATTTTACTGCAATTTCATTTTGTGTTAAAAATTTAGCCATTTTTGTGTCTGTTAAGGAAGGTGAAACGCAGTTCACTCGTATTCCATAATTTGAATAAGTGATGGCTAACGAGCGGGTTAACGATTCGACCCCTCCTTTGGCTGCTGATATACTTTCGTGGTTCATGAGACCTATTTGCGCAGCGACTGAAGATACTAAAACTATCTGTCCTTTTTTTTGCTTTATCATAATAGGTAGTACATATTTTAAGGCATAAAAAATACTATTTAAATTTAGATCAATTGTTTGTAGCCACTCTTCTTTAGTTTGGCTGTGTAAGGGCTTTAAGGTAATAGAACCTACTAAATGTACATATTGATCTATTGTCTGATATTTTTTTTGAATATTTAATATAGTTTCTTTAATTTCATCATGATCAATTGCATTAGATAAAAATAAATTATTTTTATCTTCATTTAAATCAGTATTACTTCGAATTATTTTAATTACAGTTGAATTTTTTTCTTCTAGTTCAGCAAGTTTTTTACCAATGGAGGAATTTCCACCATTTATGATTAAATTTTTTGAATGACTCATTTTACTCCATAAGTTATTTTTAATTGATCAACATAAAAGAATAAAGCGAACCTATTTTATAAATATAATTTATTTATTTAAAATAATCAAGAGATAAAGTAAATTTTGTTATTTATTAGAAATTAATAAAATTATAAAATGTATAACTTGTCATTTTTGAATATATCAAAATGTAAAATCTTGATATATTCAGGAGATTATGATATTTAATTATTGTTGCTTACTAAACATATAACTTATTAGGAGATAACTATTAAAATTGCAGTTATTGGTGCTGGAGTATCAGGTTTAACAGTTGCAAATTTATTAGTTAAACAAGGGTTTAATGTTGAAATATTTGAGTCTGCCGAAAGATGTGGAGGAAAAATGTTTCAATATAAAAATGCAGATGGTATTTGTTGGGATACAGGACCAACATTAATTTCCTTGCCACAAGAATTAAATAATCTTTTTTTGGATCTAAATATCTCTGATATTGAGTTACTTAAGCTTCAAACTGGAAGCCAATTGAATTTTTCTGATGGTACTAATTGGGAATTACCAGTTGGATTAGACAGCATAAAAAATTACTTTGCAAAATATAGTAATAAATTGCGACAAGAAATATCTGATGCATTAGAAATTTCTAGTGCAATTTTTGATTTTGCTGAAAAAAATATATTTTATAAAGATCCTCCAAATGTAATTTCATTAGGTTTTAAATCATTTGCTTCAGGTTTAATATTAAAGCATCCAAAACTTACCTTAACTCCATATCGGAAAGTTGTTGATACTCTGATTAGTGATCTAAATATGCGCGAGTTTTTTTATCATTTTTCAAGCTATGTTGGAATGAATCCGGATGAAGCACAGGGAGGTATTTTAAGCATAGCACATGTAGAATTAGTTTCTCCAGTTGTTTTTCCAAAAGGGGGGGTTTACCAAATTGCCTCCATTTTGGAACAGGAAGCGCTAAAAAATAAAGTAAAAATACATTTAAATTCGTTAATTTTATCTGCGCAATTAAAAAACATAAATAATCCATTAGAAGGTTGGAATATAGAGATTAAAAAAGATGATAAAACTCATTTAGCACATTATGACATTGTAATTTCAAATTCAGATCCATTTACAGCAGCATTTACATGGTTGAATAAAACTGATATTGCAAAAAATTATCTAGATAAAATTTCTAAAAATATGTATCGCCCATCCGAAAGTCAATTTGTTATATTATTTGACCTTTATGACGACATTGAATTGCATCATCATGTTAAAATATTTCCTGAGAGTTGGCGTGAAAGTTTTATTCAGGTTTGTGAATATAACCAACTACCAAGTGATCCTTGCATATATTTAGTTTGGCCACATGCTACAGATAAAAGTATTTCACCAAGAGTATTATTTATTTCAGCAATGGCACCAAATAATCTTTCAGGAATAAATTGGTCAAATGATTTTAGCTTGAAGTATGCAGAACAAATATTAGAAATATGCAGAAAACGATTGAAATATGCATTTAAAGGAAAAATCTTTAAAATGGTATCACCCCAAGAATTGGAAGATAGAGCAAACAGTTTCAAAGGTGGAATATATAGTGCTTGTTTGAAAAAGTTTAATCCTTTGGCTTTTCATGAATCAGGCTCAACAAAGTATAAAAATTTATATTTTGTTGGAGCTGGTATTCATCCAGGCGCTGGTGTTACTATGGTTATAAAATCTGCTAAAAGAATTGCTCAGCACATTTCTAAAAATTTTAAATAAAGGTTAGAGTAATATGGATTTAAAAACATTATCTTGCCTATTTTTATTAATTTATTTAGTGATAGCTGTCATTGATGGATTTTATTTTCATATTTACAAGTACAAATTATACGCCAGAGAAGATTCAAAAAAAGAGCATTTCCTTCATACTTTAAATGCAATTTTATTTCCTTGGTCAATATTTTTTGTTTTCTGTGATAAATTTAAAGGTCTATTTTTGTATTTTGGAATTTTCTTATTAATATTATCTTTAATTATTGAATTTTTTGATCTTTATGAAGAATTAAAAAGTCGAAAATCATTGGGAGGATTAACAAGTAATGAATATGCTATGCATTTTTCATTATCCGCATTAAGGGCAACATATTCTACATTAATTCTTGTTAGTAGACCAACATCTGATTGGATTATTTCTAATTCACACATAAACTATAATTATAATGAATCGCTGCTGGTAACTTATTTTATATATCCTGTAATTACGGTAGGAATTTTTACTGCTATTTTTCATGTAATTCTTTTTTTCATTAAAACTGATAACGTTAAAGAGATAGAAAATTTATGAATATAAAAGAAATCAATTACTATGCATTAGACTATAATTACTTTCTAAAAGAATTAAGTAATTTTTTAGAAAAGGATATATATAAAAATTTTCCAAATGAATTTATAGATTTTAAACCATTTTTAGATAAAAATTTGCTAACAATTGCAAAAGATTCAATGCTTGCTGAAGGAAAAAGAATTAGACCTCTTTTGTGTTATTGGTTGTTTAGAAATTTTTCATTAGAAAATAATTCATTAGTTTCCTTAGATATTATTGAAAAAAATAACAAAAAATTGTTAGATACAGTAACTCAAGTAGCAATTGGAATTGAAATTTTGCATTGCGCAAGTTTGGTAATTGATGATATTGAAGATGGCAGTAGTGAGAGAAGAGGGAAAGTTTCATTACATTTATTGCACGGCATGCCGAAAGCTTTGAATGCTGGAAATTGGATGTACTTTTTAGCTTTAAAACAGTTTCCTGCTGTATCAAAATCAATTGCAATAGAGACTTTATTTGATTGTCACATAGGTCAGGCATTTGATTTATCTAGTAATGATGATTTTATTAATAAAAAATATTTTTATGCAGATGAAAATACCCGTTGGTCTTTTTACGAAAAATGTGTTTCTTTAAAAACTGGTAAATTAATTCAACTTCCTTTAGCATCTTTAAAAAAGATTTTAAATATTTCAGACACTGATATGAATTTAATAAATAAAATATTCAATTCATATGGCATTATTTATCAAATATTTGATGACCTAAAAAACTTTATTCCAGAATTAAATAAAAATAAATTGTATGAAGATCTTAATTGTGGATTAAGAAGTGCTGTTGTGCATTCTTTTATTGATATATTAAATGAAGAAGAAAAAGAACTAGCTTATTTAGAAATTACAAAAAATAATTTTAAAAATTTTTTTTTACAGCACTATAAGAAAATTCAGTCACTTGAAAAATGTTACTATAAAGCTTCATATTTGCTGCATATAAATTCTGTTCAATTAGAAACAATCCAAATTAATAGAGAATTAAAGGAATATTTGTCTGACATTATTGAAAAACCTTTTGATATGATCAGAAAAAATATTTTTTCTATTATTCAAGTGAATTACAAATTAAAAATGGAAGAAACGCTTTCGTTATGAAAATATTAAAAATTGATAATTGTGATATTTCTTTACTATGTTCAAATAATCCAATTATTTTTTCAAAAATAGATCCAAAAGTAAGTTACGAATGGTTTTACATTGAAATAATGAAAGATGATCTTCACTTAGTGTGCATATTATCATATAAAGATTGTTTTAACTTGGATAAAAATAGTGTTGAGCAGCAATCTATTTATTTTACCTTGTATAAAGGAAAAAAAATTGTAGCTTATAGTTATGTTTATTTTGATGATGAAAGTAATAAAAATTATAAAGAAGAACTTGATCAATGGCTAAGTGGAAAAAATAGTGTTTTCAGTTTCTGGATACCGGATCATTCTTTGAAAAAATTTATAAACATAAATATTAAATATGAATTTAAACAAAATTCAGAAATGAGCAAACTAAGTGAAAATAATGAGGGACACTTTTGGCAGTTTATTGATTCAGGAAATAATTTATCTGCTGTTGTTAATATATATAATGTTTCAGAAGAGTTTTCATTTTCGCATCTATGTAAAAGAAATTCATTCTTTTTTGACTATCCATTAAAATTAAAGCTCCAGAATCAAAATTATGGGGTCTTTGATTTTAAAAAAGCATCTTTCTATTTTGATCACAATTATGGCTATTCACCTTTATATTCTATAAAAGAACCTTGGTACTGGTGGCATGAAATTATACAAAATGGTACACAAGTTAATTACTATTTTCCACATTTAGAAAGTATGTATCAAGTTAAAAAAACTAATGATCAATCTAAATATTCTTATACATATGAAATATCAAATGCGAAAGAAATTAATATCATTAAAAAATTTAAATTTAATATTTTTGGTATAAAGTATCCTAAAATACTAAATTTAAATAAAGAAATAGTTTATGATTTCACCTTAGAATCAGCACCATTTTATCATAGAGTAAAGTCTTTTGAATTACGGAGTACATTAGAAGTTTTATACCCTAAAAAAATAGAAAATTTATTTAATCAAACTTTAATAAAATCTAGAAAAATTAAAATAATCAAAAATATCAGTTCTAAAAATGAAATAAGATCTTATTTAAATTTTTCTCAAATATGTAAAAAAATTACATACAATCATGGAAAATCATTTTATATTTCTTCTTTAGTTTTAGGAGAAAAGCAAAGAAATAGTTCTTACTTTATTTATGTTCTTTGTAGACTTATAGATGATGCAACCGATGAAAGAAACTGCTTTATTGACAGCAGTAAAATAGGTTCCACATTTTCGAATGAAATATTAGAATACCTTTGGTCAGAGTGTGATTTACTATCAGATGATTTTATTGAAACATTTATCCAACATTTAAGTAATAAAGTTTTTTCATTAGTAAACTATGATTCGGCAATAGATTTTATATTAAGTGCAAGGATTTTAATTAAAGAGTTAGAATTAGAAAAATCCTATTTTATTGATTTAATAAACGGCCAAAAAATGGATGAAAATTTTGTTCAACCATTGAATATTAGCGATTTGTATTTATATTGTTTTAGAGTTGCGGGTGTAGTTGGAATTATGATGGCTAAAATATTTCATGCTAAAAATAATTTAATAGCAATGAATGCAGCTGAAAAGTTAGGCTGCGCAATGCAAATAACAAATATTCTTAGAGATATAAAAGAAGATTATGAAAATAACCGTATTTATATACCTGCTGAATTATTTTCTAAATATAAGATTGAAAATTTTTCATTACTATTTTCTAATAACTATGAATCTATAAAGAAAAACAATTTAATTAATGAGCTTGTTAATTTAGCTATTTTATATTACTGTGAAGCTATTGAAGGATTAAAATATATCCCATCTTTTAGGGCTAGGCTGTGTGTTAAATTGATGATTGGAGTTTATGGCTCAATTTTGGGGAAAATTGTATTTGATAAATCAATTGTTTTTAAACAAAGAATTGTCATTTCACATTTCAAAAAGTTAATTATTTTTTTTAAAATTTTATTTGGATTTCATCCTTTAAAAGTTGCAAATCTGATTAACGAAAAGGAATTGTTATGAGTATTTTTGATGTTATAGTAATTGGTAGTGGATTTGGCGGTTTGGCTAGTGCATTGACTTTGAAAAGCATGGGATTAAATGTTGCTATTATTGAAGCTCTAGATAAAATAGGTGGACGAGCATATGCCGAAGAAAAATCTGGATATAAATTTGATAGAGGTCCTTCGATAATTACCGCACCCTTTTTAATAGATGATATATTTCAGATGTCAGGAGTAAATAGAGAAGATTATTGTAAGTTTGTTCCTGTTGATCCTTTTTATACCGTTAGATACCATGATGGAAGTCAAGTAAGTCATTATAATTCTCAAGATAAATTTCTTGCTGAAATTGCAAATATAGCTCCAACAGAAATAGAAAATGTGAAAGAATTTTTTTTGTATGCAGACAAAATTTTTCAAAAAGGATTTATTGAATTGGGGGATAAAAATTTTGCTAATCCATTTTCTATGCTAGGGGTTGCACCCCAATTATTAAAACTGAATGCAGTACGACCAGTGTATTCAATGGTTTCTAAATTCGTTAAGGATGAAAAAATTCGCCAGTTTTTAAGCTTCCATCCATTGCTTATTGGTGGAAACCCTTTTCGTGCAGCTGCTGTGTATAGTTTAATTAATCGACTTGAAAGAGCCTATGGAGTTTATCATCCAATTGGTGGAATGCATGTTTTAGCTGAAGCATTTAAAAAACGTTTTACTGAATTAGGTGGTTTAACGTTTTTATCAACTCCTGTAGAAGTTGTTGATAAAAATGTTTTAGGGCATTTTGAAATTACAACACCAAATGGAATGTTTACTGCAAAAAATATTGTTGTAAATGCAGATATGCATCGTTTCGTTAAATCCGTTTTAAAAAATGATGCATATCCTAGAAAACTATCTAGAAAGTTGGAAAAGGCAGACTTAAGCATGTCAGCTTTTTTACTGTATTTAGGAACGAATAAAACTTGGCCTGAATTATCTCAACATACAATAGCTTTAGGTCCAAGATATAAAGAATTACTTGATGATATATTTATTAAGAAAATAGAATTTGAAGATTTTAGTGTTTATATCCATATTCCTACAAGAACAGATGCTTCTCTAGCGCCGAAAGGTGGAGAAGTTATTTATGCTTTGGTACCTGTGCCAAATTTACTAAGTCAAACAAATTGGGATAACTATAAATCTGTAATGGTTGAGAGAGTAAAGAAATTCTTGGCAGAAAAGTTTATGCCTGGATTAGAAGAATCAATTATCTGTGAAAGTATTTTTACTCCTAGCGATTTTGAATCGACTTTAAAAAGCCATTTGGGAAATGCATTTGGTTTAGAACCTTGGATTTTGCAAAGTGCAGGCTTTAGACCTTCAAACAGTTCACCTGAAATTGATGGATTATATTTTGTTGGAGCAAATACTCAACCAGGAGCTGGATTACCAGGAGTTATATTAAGTTCGAGGATTACTTGCAGATTATTAGCAAAAGATATTGGAGCTACTAAAATGCCTTCTCTGCTGGCAAAATTACCTTCAACTTATTCGTATATTAATTCAATTTGAAAGTAATTTGGGATGAATTTTAACGAAAAAGATTGTATTATTTTAGGCTGTGGATATGTTGGTAAACACTTTTTATCTATTCATCCATCTTGTTTATTTACTCAAAGAACTAAAGAAGGAAATAGTAACAAAGGCTTGAAATTCGATCTGGCCAATAAAGAAACTTGGGAAAATTTAAAAAATTGTAAGTTTGTACTTTGGACTTTTTCGCTGACTGATCCTATTTTAAATTTTGATTTAATTAATGAATTTTACAACTATTTCTGCAAAGATAAAAAAGTTATTATTTTATCATCAACATCTGCATTTCAATTTAATACAGAAAATATTCAAATTGATGAAAGCTTTCCATTGCAGACTGAAGATCAACGTTACTATAAAGAAGAATATCTAAGAAAAATGGGAGCTGTTATTTTACATCTTTCAGGAATAATAGGTCCAAATCGTTATCCAAAAAAATGGTACCTTGAGAAGAGAGTTAAAAATGGAAGTAATATCTTAAATTATATTCATGTTATCGATATTATTTATTTTATTGAAAAACTCTTTAGCTTATTTATTCCCTCAGAACGTTTTATTTTATCTTCTGGAGATACAAAAACACATTTTGAAATTGCTAGTAAATTAGGTTTAGAAAATTCTTTTGATAATTATGATCTTTCAAAAGGAAGTAAAATTCTTAAAAATAAAAAAATTATCAAATATTTGCAGGAAGAAAATTACAAATTTTTAAAGTATCCAGAGGACTGTGAAGTGATCCTATGAAATGCCCATTATGTGGATCAATAGAGTCTGTTTTTGTGATGAATTCAAAAACACAATTGCAAAAAGATAATAAAATATTTCAATTTGATAGTTGCTTACATTGTAATTCCATTTATTTAAAAAATCCTCCAATTGAAGATGAATTAAAAAAATATTACACAGATAATTATTTACCTTATTCTACTTCAAAACCTTGGGGAAGATATACATTTATTGTAAATATATGGCAAAGTATTGTTGATAGTAAAAAATGTAAATTATTAACAAAACATACTAAAAATAAAAAAATAGTTCGTGTTTTAGATTTTGGCTGTGGTAAACCTACATTTCTAAAAAAATTAAGCAATTACTATCAGGGAGATTTTGTTGGCTTTGACTTTAGCGACCTTGGATGGAAGGATTGTCAGCAACAGTTTTTAAAATTAAAACTTTTTTCTAATGAATTTGAAAAAATTCAAGAAAAATTTGATGTCATTACTTTATGGCATAGTCTTGAACATCATTTTCGGCCAGTTGAATTGCTTACACAATTAAAAAGTAAATTAAATTCTAAAGGGATAATTATTATTGAGTTGCCTAATTACAAATCTTTCTTTGCAAATAGACAAAAAGGAGATTGGGGTGGTCTGCATACACCTCGGCATAGTGTTATTTATTCGCCAGAATCATTAATTTTTTTAATGCAGGAAAATGGATTTCAAATCAAAAAAATATTAAAATACGGTTCACTCGATGCTTTTACCCTCTGGTGGCTAGGTAGAGCTTCTAATTATAACATATATAATAGCCTATATCCCTTCGAAAATTTATTTATAAAATTTTGTTTATTGAAAGTTTTGACTTTTCCTTTTTTTGTATTTGAAAAATATTTAAATTTAGGAGTAATGACTTTTGTTTGTGAAAAAAAAGAATGATCTGTTTTCTCTAAACATGTTAAATTATTAATTTCTAAGATAATTAATAATTTTTAAATTTAAAGTAGATTTTCTTCAATGGCTTTAAATTAAGATAATGATTTATTTTTATAATAAATATATTTTATTTTATAATGTAAATATATTTATGTATTTTGTTTTTTATTTTTTATTACAATATCTTATTTTTAAGAAAATATTTTATTTTAAATTTAACAATGCCATTAAAAATAGATTAATTTAGTATTGATAAAAAATAGAATTTTGGTAAGCTGTATTTAGTTCATAATACTCTTAAAAAGTAAATGAATTATTTAAAATAAACTAGCATATTTCCCCTTTTTAAAGGGGAAATTTTTTTATATCAAATTTGGATTTCAACAGAGGAATTTGTCATGTCTAGATCAAAACCTAAAATTGAGCGGGTCGTTATTTTTGGTGATAGTCTAAGTGATACAGGTAGAATGCATAATTCAAAAACAGCAATTATTGCGAGAAATATTCTGAATCACATTACGCCTTCACCTTATGGTAGATTCACCAATGGGTATAATTGGACTGATTGGTTAAAATCTTACATTTTTAGGAATGATTTAGAAAGAATGTTTGCCGATCAAATTATGAATGAAGCATATAAATATAATTATAACATAGAATATACAGAGAAACACATTCCAGAAATTTTTAGAGATTTTCCAATTCTAAATTACTCAATTGGGGGTGCTACCGCTGTAAATTTTAAAGAAATCGATGTTGATGATTATGAAAAGGAAAATTACTTTGAAAAGGTCAATAAAAATGGATTTAATGATAAAATAACTCGGAGATTTATTTTAAAAAATTTAGATGATCAATTTAATGATTTTTTAGAATACAGCTGGGAAAAAGTAAAGAAATATTATGCCAGTAAAATTCGACGTAAAATGAGTAATGAATTTATGAAGGAATTCTGGAAAAGCATAGAAAAGGATAAAGACAATTTACTAGGATACTTCTTAGGAAAAGATCTTTATATTATTTGGATTGGGGCAAACGATCTTATTACTGTTGGGTGGGATACCTCCATTGCTGTTAATGAAATTACGTTACAAATTCAAAATTTGATACAGAAATAAATTAAAAAAGGTGCAAAAAACTTCATGGTATTCAATTTACCTTTTTTAACTTCTTCTCCTAAATTTATAAAGGCAGATGTAACTAAAAAGCAAAAATTAGATGCATTAATTTCTGAATACAACGATATGTTAATGGAAAGAATTAAAGTACTAAAAAAACATTTTCCAGAAGTTGATTTTATAACTCAAGATATTAATTCAATTATGGTTGATCTCAGTGCTTCTAATTATGAATATTTAGATGTTAGACACAATTCTATTTTTTCTAACGAGAATATTTCAAATATTGTGTCTTATGGGAAAATATTTGATGAACGATTTTATACTCGGATAACTAAATTTGAGGAAGGTATGAATGCATCACCAGAATTAACGGGAAGTTCATTGGGTTCAAGATTATTTCGCAAAAGATCAAACGTACAAGTTCTTTCTGAAGTAAATATTAATACTAAAAGATCAAGACTTTCTCAATTAGAAGAGAACGGCGATGTATATCCGCATATTAATCCTTATATTTATGATCCAAATATTTCAGATGAGTTCAGAAAAAAGATAAAAGAAATTGAAAAATTAAAAAAGAAAGAAGAAAAAAAGAAAACAGATTCGCTAAAAATTTCTGCTTCACAAAATACTGAAACTAAAAATGGTAGTATATCTAAAAAAAATGAAGTTTATGCCTTTCATGATGATGTCCACCCTGGGAAAGAAATTCATCACTTACTTGGTCTCATTATTTCTAAAAAAATACGACTACTATATAATATTAACTCTTTAATGGATAAATTTGAGGATTTTACTACAGAGAAAAAAATGCCAAATCCAAGAATCTTGAAAAGAAGTAATTCAGTTTAAATTTAAAAAATTAATTTTAATCAAAATTAGTTATTACTTAAATATTTTTTAAATATTTTTTCAATTTTATTATCTTTATTATTTATTAAAATTTCTTTTTCAATTCTATCTCTAATTTTTTTATCTAATTTTTTTGAATATCCTGCAAAAACACTTTGCTCTTGTCCGGGGATTTTAACAACTTTTATTTGATCAAAAATATTTTCTTTTTTTATTACATACAATAAAGGTAAAATATTTAAAGCATAAATGGCATCAATTCTTTTGCTAATAAGTCTTTTTGTTACATATTCAACTGAATTTTTACCTGGAGAATACTCAACTTTGAATTTATGAAGATTTTTTGCCATAAAAGGGCATAGAGCAGAATCTTGCCTTATCCATATAACATAATTTCTCAACTGACTCGCTGCAGTAATTTCTTTGTAAGGAAAATCATTTCGAGTTATAATAAAATTTTTATTTTTATGAAGAACCGATTTTCCAGTAATAAAATTCATTTTTATTTTATCACTTGAAGTTACAGCAATCATGTCAATTTCCCCGCTTTCAATTTCTTTTAACATTCTTGAATATGGATATCCGAGAAATTTTACTTCATAAGGAAGATTTTTAAAAACATAGTCAGTATAGAATTCAATTAAAGCACCCTTGGGCTGTTTGTTTTCATCTTCAAAAGTTATTCCTGGTAGAATGAAAAAGCCAATTTTAATAACTTGTTTTGTTTCGCTTGAAAAGGATGATATTTGAATTAAAAGTAAACCTATAAATGTAAGTATGAATTTTGAACCCAAGTATATACCCCGAAATACTGATCTTTAAAAGAATGTCACTTTATTTTTCAAATAAAACTATAGTAATATTCTTTTTCGGCTATTTTTTAAGAAAACTAATCTTTATCATCTTCCTTTTTATTACTTTCTTTTATCTTTTTCTCAAGAACTGTAAATGTTTCTTTATATGCATAATGTATAATTTCTGATTTTGCTTTGTTAATAGCAAAATTTTGAATGTTTTTATAAGTAATATCTGATATTTTGTTAACTACGAATGCCTTCACTATAGCATTGATATTTGTAGAATTAATTTTAGTGATAACAGAATCTTTAAATTCTACTAAATTTTTTGTTATTCCTGAATCTGGCTTTTCTTGTAAGGTATATCGAGTTTTAAATTCAATTCCTTTTTTTGAGATATTTAAGCTTCTTTTTACTGAAAATGATGGGTCTTTTGGTACTTTTATATTTTCTTCTAATCCGTTACTTTCAATTGGTGATTTGCTTAAATCAGTTACTTCTTGTCCAATTTTTGAAAACTTAGTTAAAACAACGTTATTATCTGCAGAAGCAGCTCTGACTATTCCGCTTTCTATTTCTTCTCCTGCAACAAATGAAGCTAAACCGCTTATGGCGCTACTCGCAAAAGAACCAACAGCTCCACCTAACCCACTTTCTAATGCACTTAAAGCAACATCCATCCCAGGTTTTTTTCCATCAACCACATCACTTATTGTTTGGCTAGTTGCTCCAATTGCAGCTCCCGAAACAGATGCAACACCAATATTTACAGCAGCAGAAGTTATTGTTGCAGCTGCTGTTCCTGATTCAATTTCTAGTGCAACAGCTGCAGCGGCTCCAGGAGAGGCGGCACCTGCTGTTACAACTGAGACAACAACTGCAAGAGCAATGCTTGCAACAATTCCAAAAATCATCCCAATCCAACCGCCAACACTCATGTGTCCGCTAGGATCACTAAACATAATAGGATTGTTTTTCGCAAACGAATATCCATTTATACCACCTTTATCAAATGGCGATAAATTATCATAGCTCATAAAGTGTCTTAAAGATGGGTTGTATGCTCTGTAACCTTCGCCCAAAAATTGAAGATGAATTTGCGAATCGGTAAGTTGGCCATCAAATCCTACATTATTTATTTCAATCGAATTTTTACTTTGCTGCGTTGGTAAAAATGCAGTTTCAATTCCATAAGGCGAGTAAGCTTTTTCTTGTAGCAAAGATAAATTATTTAAGTTACTTAATTGACCACTTATTTCATTTACTATTGATCCTGATTGATCAAAGCCAAAATAAGTAATGGCAGAATTTCCAAATGAATTGTCTGAAACAATTCTTGCAACTTTACCACTTAATCCATTTAAATAATTAGTCACGGTTTTATCTTGTCTTTCATTGATTAATGTATTTGTATCATAGATTTTTTCAATAGGAGATTGGTTTGGAATCAATTGTAATACTTGTCTGCCAGTAAAATCATAAACATAATTAGATAAATTAGTATTGTTAGAAGTTTTAATACTGATTGTTTGTCCTAATTCATTGTAATAATATTTATTACCTTTGTCATCTTGAGTGATATTTCCATTGCAATTATATTCAATAGTTAAGCTATCAGAAAAAATATTTTTTGCTGAGTTACTGTATTTTATTAACCGCATTGGATCAGTTTCATCATAGAAGTAATTTGTAGTATTTTGTATATTATCTCCAGAATCTTTTAAAATTAAAGAAGATGTAACTGAGATAATATTATTAAATACATCAAACGTATAATTTTCTTCTTGTATTTTGTTACCTAGAGAATCTTTGGGGCAAAGTTCTCCTTTGCAGTGATAGTTTGCTAAATTATTCATATTGTCATAGTTGTAGTTTTCTTCAGCAAATTTGTCTTGACCATTAGTTCTTAACCTTTTCTTTAAATTTCCATTATTGAAATAATCTGTAAATTTAAACTCTGTTACTATATTTCCATTTAATTTATTGCTTAACTGAGCAATTCTAGACAAATCATCATAAGCATAATCTCGACTTACTTTTGAGTTTTGAAAGTACTCCGATTTTAATCTGTTGAGTTCATCATACTCATATTTTGCAGTTTCAAACTGAAACTTATCATTCCAATATTGAATTTCTTGAATTTTTCCAAATTTATCAAAGCTAAAAATAGTCGTTTTAGAATTTGCATCAGTTGATGAAAGAAGATTCCCTATTCTATCGTATAAACCATATAATATTTTATAGTTGGATACTTTTTTACCTTCTATTCCTCCTTCTGAAGTATGTTCAATTGATTTTAATGCGCCATTTGTATAGTAATTGAAAAATTTCGCACCCGTTTTATCATTTACTTGTTTTAGAAGTAATGTAGATGAATCATAGATGTAATTCACATTTTCTGTAGAATTATTTTCAATTGATTGGGACAACTTTTGATGTGTAATTGGGTCATATGAATAATGAATTATGTTATAATTACTTCCATTATCTTTCGGAATTTGAATTGATTGAAGATCATTTGTGACATCATTATAATTAAATATTGTAGAAAATCCATAACTATTAGTTTCTGAGATAAGTCTTCCTAGTTCATCGTATTCTCTAGTACCTAATGTTTTTATTATTTTTCCATCAGTGCTTGATGTACTAATATTTTTTACATGGCCTAGCAAATTATAGGTATAATAAATGTTTCCATTATTTGTAGAAGTAATTTGAGCTAGAAATCCATTTGGATTGTATTTATACATTGTTTTTTTGTTATCAATATCAGTAACTGACAATAAACGTCCAAAACCATCATAACTATACGCTTTAAAATATGTTTCATTTCCATTGGGGTCTAAAATGCTTTCTTTGACTAGTTTATCAGAGTTACTTAGTTGTTTTAAAGTAACAGGTGTTTTTGATTTTTTGTCACTTGAAATTTTAAAAGTTTGTGAAATATTTTTATCATTATCATATTCAGTAATTTGCGTAATTCCATCAGGGAATAATATCTCTGTTACTCTTCCCAATAAATCGTACTTTAATTCTGTTGCTGCAGATACTTCTTGCAATTTATCATTAAAATAAATTGTATTATAGACAGTCGCTTTGCTTTTTCTACCAAACTCATCATAAAATGTTTCAGACAACGGCAAGAAATTATTTCCATCTAGAATACTTCTATCTGCGTCAGTTGGTGTTCTGTATAATTTTGTATCTCGCCCTAGCCCATCAAGAGCAGTTTTTCTTTTTTGCCCAATAGGTGATGTCTCTATAACATAATTTATATTTCCAAATTCATCAGCTTTATTTAAAACATAATCATAGCTAAAAGTTTTAGCTTGAACTGTATCTGCAAATTTAGTTTTTGTGAGAATTCTGCCCCAAAGGTCGTAAGTATGTGTTGTTTTTATTCCTTGCGAATCAATTTCAAACATAGATTTATTTGTATATCTATTTATTGCAGAAATTTCAGAGAGAGAAACTTTTTTTTCACCATAAGTTTTTTTTATAATTATATTTGATTTATCTATGCTGTAATAATAGTTATTGCTGAACGATTCATTTTGATTGCTTATTTTTGAATTTTTTGGATAACCATAAAATGGGGCATTTTTATCAGAATAAAAATCAGTTTCTGCCGTCGAAAATATATTTTCGTTAAAGTACTGCTCAGATTTTATTGGCAAAGAAAAATTTAATCCTGATTCTTTGCTATCGTATTTGCCATAGTAGAAAAGCGTTGTGTATTTATCAGGAGAGCTGGATGAACTTACTTCAATTTTTTTAAGTTGCTTTTCAAAACCTGACGAGTCTGGTTTACATTGGCTATTATCTTCAGTTATTTTACAGTATGTATAAGCTTTTACGGTGCCATCTGCATCTGTAAATTTAACCAAGTTTCCATTCTCATTATATTCAGACAGTGTTGTTATTTGTCTACTGCCAATCCTTATTTCTTTTTTTATAGGGAAGGCATAATTACTTGGAAGATTTTCAAATGATTCACTTAAATCAATTGGATAAGTATAAATTACGGTATTTATCGGAGCTGAGGATGTAAACATTCTTTCAGAATTTGATTTCTTTTTTCCTAAAGAATTTGTGAATATAGAAATAAACCAATTAATAATAGTGTTCCAAATACTATCATTTACGGCATGAAATTTTTCATTTTTTGTTTCACTAAATCTTTTTCTTTTAGAATCTTGTGCTGGATATGTTTCTTGTTTTTCTACTAAATGATATTTATTATAAGTAGTTAAAACGTAAGTAAGTCCATTATTCACCCCTACCTGATATTGATAACCTTTGTCAGTTCCATATAGTGGATCTTCACCCATAGTGAATGCAGCTGTTCCTCCATTATGTCCTAAGAAATTATGACCATCTGCGTTTCCATAAGAATAACTTGTGACAATCTGAGGTTGATTTTCTCCTGGATCAAGAACATGTTTTGCTACCGCTTTTACTGAAGAATTATTTTGAGATAATAGTTCGGTATATTCTAAGTTTATTTTGGCTCCAGTTGGAAATTCTACTGAATTTATTAAAAATGGATTGAATGTATAACCGGGACTATTTGACTGGGTACTATCTTTTTGTTGCGGTAAAAATATTTTACTAACATAATTAAAACCATTTTCGCTTCCAATTGAAACCATGGTTTCTTGCCAATTACCATCTGCAGATAATGAGTAAATAAATTTATTGTCGCCACTAAAATCAATTTTCAGTTTAATATTTTTTCCATCTGTATCATCTGAAATTGATTGAAATGAACCATTACTGTCATAATTAAAATAAATGCTGTTTCCTAAATTATCAGTAATTCTTTCAAGTTCACCTACTGAGTTTAAATATTCTCTTCGTCCATCTTTCGACACAATAATTAAGTTTCCACTATCACTAACTTCTAATCGAATATTTAAGCCTTTATCATATTGTAAGGTAGGATTATCACCTATAAATAGGACTTTAAACACCTGCCCACCATCTAGATAGAGCATTTTTGAATTTGCATCGTAGTGAGTTAAATTTAGATCCCAATTTCTTCCAAAACCAAAACGATCTATGGGTGAAGAGTTTTGCTGATAATTTAACACCAGTGCAAAAGGATTGCTTAATTCTTTTCCAAAGAGTTGCCCAACCTGCATTGAAAATTGATAAACTCCTGTCCGAGAATCGACACCTTGTTTTACAAGGGAAGAAAAATTATATGCATTAGAAAATACTTGATTTCCATTTGATGAATCACTTGAATAATTTATTTTTTTTTCTGTTTTTGAATTTTTTTCGGGTTTGAATTTTTCATCAGCAGTCTGATATTTACTAGGCGCTAACTTGTTACTTAAGTGAGTTTGATTGTTTTTTAAGGATTCTGCTTTAACAACAGAAGGCAGTAATATTGATATTATATAGATAGTCGTCATGAAACACGAAGTAGCAATCGATAAAATAGATTTTTCTTTTTCCTTAAATTTATTATATTTTATGTTTTTCATATTATTTACCTTAGTAATTATTATTGAAGATTGGAAAATAAAATTCTAAAAACTTGGAAAACCTCTATTACAATATAAAAGAGGTAAAAAGTATGCTTTAAATTTTTAAAGGTTATGCTTAATACTAATTAATAGGTGTTAATTATCTATTGTTAAATCAATATTATTGTATGAGTAGGTATTTCCATATTCATCAATTATTTTAAAATTAACATTTATGGAGTCGTAATCAGATGAATACATGTTTGCATAATTAATGGATTCCATGAAAACGATTCCTTTTTTCCCATTTTTTACGGGTTTTAAGCCGTCACTGGAATAATCAAATGTTCCATAACATGCGTCAGTACTAAAATGCCTTAACGAAACTTTCCCTGGATCACGCATGTCTCCTGCATACACAGAATACATATCTCCATGTGCCCCAATTCGCCAAGCATGATCATCATTACAGCTTGAGCCATCTGTTTCTGTACCATAGGGATATTGATCTATTCCGTTTACTGAGGCATCGAGAAGTTGATCAATGCTTCTATAGTCTCTTAAAAATACTGATTGATGTGAAACTTTTAAAACAGGATCCCAATTTGACCAATATTTATTTCCATCTCTTTTATGTACTGAGAGATCTAAAGATGGTTGTGGAGCAGGAGCAATTGCTTCTATAAAAAAAGACTGCGGATTAATTCCTTTGCAAAAATCAGTCTCAGGTAAGTGATATGTTTTTCCATTGATAGATTGTGTTTTTTCTGGGATAAATAAACAGATTTCTGTCGGACCAGTTTTGTTTGTGACTAAAAGATAGTCTAGGTTTATTTTAGTTTCACCTGAATTAAACATTAGATTTGACATAGATCTATTATTTTTTACTTTATTTTTTTTCTTATTTTTATTGGTTTTGTTGAAAGGTGCTTTTCTGACAGAACTTAATCTTTGCACATTTGGAATCATTCCAACCTTATAATGTAACATTTTTTCATTGTATATGAAATCTGGAAATGATTCGTAACTTAATTCAGTAGCAGCATTTAAATCAGGATGTGGATTTGATCCGCCTGTCATCCATTGTAAATTTTTTCCAGCATCACGATCGCGAAAATAAAGACCTTGAAAAAAAGTTCTTGATTCACTGCTACTGAAAAAGTTTGCACAATCTATATCTTCTTCTCCTGCTTCATCTTTTTTGCATTGCGGTGTGATATGGACTGATACATCCATGCGTTGTAAGCCATTTGCATATATCTTCCAAGCGTCAATAGCTGCACTACCTTTATTGTAAGGAGCTATATCATTATTGGTAGAAGTAAACGTAATATTTGTAACATTAATTGTTACTGCATTAGCGGTAATTGGAATTACTGTTATATAAATTACTGGCAGAGAAAAAATGCAATACCTATTTAAAAATCTAAAATTATTCATACAATAATCCTTATTTTAAGGGAAAAAGATGACTTTTAAAAATTTACACAGGGAACAGTACAAGGAATGAGATTGGACGAGAAACGTATACCACGTTTCATAGCTAAAACAAAATTAAAACATTAAATTTTGCTTTATAAATGATTTTATTTTGTTTTTTAAATTGTTTTTCCTTGAAAGTGGAAATGAATAAACTGTTAAAAATATTTAGATAACCAAAAATAGTGAAACTAAGTAAAAATAATTTTACTTAGTTTTATTTATAAATTGAATTTTTTTCATTTTATTTTTTTTGAAGGATAATTTAGTTCATTTCTAATTTTTAGAATTTAATTAAGAATCAAATTTGGGCAAATTTGATTATAATTTTGAATACAATTTCCTTCTGAAGAGCATATTTCATAACTTGTATTTATCGGAGTCAGGACATTTATTTCATCTACTGAAAATTGAAATCCTTGTGGAATATAATTTTTATGGCTTCGATATTCATATTTATCATCTAAATATTTATAAAATCTTTTAAATTTATTATTTAAAATTGTTAATTTTCTAACTCTATTATTTTCATTATTGTATTTATTACAATTTGGTGTGTAAATATTTTTTATGTAATCATCAAGTTCTGTTTTGAAATCAAAAGTAAGTTCATCTTGTTCTTTTTTTAATAATTGCAAATCTAGACTTGGCGGTTCTAATGAATATTCCTCAAATGAAAATTCAGCATACCAAAGTTTACTGTCATTCCAAGAACCACTTTGAGTATAAACTAAAGAGTAAGATTTATTTAGTTGTAAATTTTTACTTAAACATCCTTCTAATTTGCTTAAATCAGATCTTTCAAAATTTGAAAAATTTGCATGGTCACTAATTTTGCAATTAAAATCAGTTACTTTATATTTTTCGTCAAATATTTTTTTAATATTTGTAGTTTTATCATTATATTTAAATAAACTTGAACCTTTTAATCTATCAAAATAACTATTTATTTTTAATGTTACAAAATCAGTTGGTATTGAATCAGAAGAATAATGAAATTTGATATTGTCAAGTAATGAAATTTTATTACCTTTGTTAATTAAAATATCATTTTTATCAATGACAATTTGAGATATTTTTGGTTCAGAAGTATAGAATACTATGTTTTCTTTATTCATTCTAATATTCAAGTAGATTTCATATTTTTCATCATGAGATCGAAATAAAATAGGACTTATTTTGTTTTTAAACAATCCATCTTCACCTGCTTTAAATACAAAAATTTCATTGGGAGAGACTTTTGTAAAATCAATTTTTTCACCATTGAAATTCTTAGATTCAAGAATAATTTTATCAATGTTAACAACACAATTTTTGTCGGTAGAAAAGTTTAAATTTTTAACATTGTTAAAATATTCTTTTGAAGAATCAAGCTCACATTTTTTATAACCACTAGCATAATAATTAAAATCATCACCATATGAGGCTGCAAAATTTGAAGAAACCGCTTTCGTATTTTGCTGATCATTGCTTTGTGTATCATTATTAGAATTTTTGCACCCTAAAAAAGCTGCTAACGTTAAACTAATGCAAGTAGACAAAAATATTTTTTTTTGCATAAAAATTCCAATATTATTAGAAAAATTAAAAATATTCATGAATTTAATAAGCATGAATACTGTATCTTTGTAGTATGACATTTTAATTTTCGTCAAATGAATTTGTTTTAACTAAACTGCAGGTTAAAATTTTATTTTTATAATACGCTTACCAAGTGGTAATAAAATTTGGAATAGATAACCATTAAAGTAAAAAAATATATTGCCTAAAAATTATTTTTATTTTGTAACATTTCTAAAAAATATTGTAAATAGAAAGCTAGATTTTTATTATAAAAAATCTAGCTAAGTGTGGTTGTAGAATGGAGAAATTTATTTTCTAGGAATTTGCTTCATCTTCCTTAGTAGTGGATTCTTCAGCGTTATTGTCTAATTCATCAGCATCTTTTGGAAGATTTGTATTCTCATCACTATCAACATTATTCTCTTCTTGCGTATTTTCTTCAATTATAGTTTCTTCAGTACTTGGATTATTATTTTGATCTGGTACTTTAGGTAAATCTATATTGTTTAAATCTGAATCTGAACTTCCATCAGCTACTGTATTGCTATTAGGTTGTTGAGGCTGCTGTGGTTGTTCTACAGTTTTATCTTCTACTTGTTCTATTTCGTTGTTTTTTAACTCAAATCCTTGTGGAACATAATCTTTATCAGAACGATCTTTATAAATTTCATTTAATTTTTTGTAGTAAGCTTTTAATTGAGCTTTTAAACTTGCAATCTTATCTTGATCATTCTCCTTATTTAGAAGACTTAGTTTGCTAATATACTTATTGGTATACGCATCAAGTACATCTTTGAATTTATTATTTAAACGATTTAATTCCTCTCTTACTGTCTCTGGAAGAACTTTTGGAAAATCTTCAGCTAATATTTCATTGCTAACTGGTAATATGTAACCAATTTTAACTTTGTTTAAATCCCATGTTCCTTCTTCAGAATATAAAATGGTATATTTTTTATTAAATTCTAAAGTAGAATTGCATGATGGAAGAGATGATATGGAATCATTTGTCAAACTACTAATATCTTCAGTTGTTATTTTGCATTTTGTTGCATCTGCTTGTTCATTTAAAATTATTTTTAGTTCTAATGAGTTTTCAAGAAGCTCATATTTATCTAAAGCAAATTTTCTATTAAACTTTGCTTTTTTCTCTAAGTTTATTAAATTCTCTGGGAGTGTTCCTTTAACAAAAGAAAATGAAATATCTAATTTTCTTTCTTCAGATGGAGCATCAGGTATGCTTGTAAGTAATTCAACTTTTTCAGCTATAAGTTTTGCTTCAATATATGTAAGAGAATTTAAAATAAGATTCAAATTATCATTACTTAAATTGGCTCCAAGATAGTGTTCCGGTATATTTGGATCATTTGCTTTAAATACTACTGGATAAATTGAGGTTAATTTTCCTTCTTTATTAATGCTTATAACCAAATTCTTATTTGCTTCTTTTGGAGTGAATATTACTATTTTATTATCTTCTTTTCCTTTTGCAGAAAGAGATTTTACTATAATTTCGCAATTTTCTCCTTCATTAATATTAACATCATTTACATCTGTAAATGATGTACTGTTGAAATCTGTCTCACATTTTTTTTCACCACTTAAGGCATATGAATATTTGTTTCCTATAAAAGTATCAAAACTTAAAGAAAGATTTTTTGCAATTTTTTTCTTACTAGCCGTTGTACTAGTCGGAGCTGATTTATTGTCGGAGTTTTTACAGCTGTATAAAGCAATTGAGGAAAGGCTTAAACAAGAAACTAATAAATATCTGCGAAGCATAAATTCTCCTTATAGAAAATTATGAATGTTAGAATTGTTGTATTTAAACATAAAATACAACAAATATTTAATTCGTTTATTTTTATAAACGAAAGTTTAAATAAAAATCAAATTAATTTAATTTATTACAATTTAAATTATGGGAGACATGTTTTATAATTTTATTATTTTAGTATGTTAACTTAATGAAAATAATTTCATTTGATTTTAATAATTACTTTTTTTGCTAAAAAAATTTAGAAGTTAATAATATTTTATAAACATAAAGATCATAATAAGTAAGAAATAAAAATTTTCTAATTAATTTTAGCAAGTTGATAAAATATTCAGACGATAAATTCGGATTGTTTAATATTTTATTTTTTACTAGTAATATTAAATTACTACGTAATTATGATTAATTATATAGCGGTCTGTTTTTTAAAGCTAATAGATTTTTTTAATTTTTATCGTACTGTAAGCTAGTGAGAAGATTTTTTTCTTGGATAGGAAATAAATAAGATATGAATAAAATAAAACTTTTTTCCCAGAATTTTAATCAAGCAAGGGATTCATTCCTTCGGTTTCCTAGCACATTGTTACTCTGCTTTGTTGCAACAGCTTTGGCTATTCTGCTTTCTAGTAAAGAAGAGCAAGTCTTAGAATTGTTAAAATTTTTCTTTTCATGTTCTGTTATGATACCTTTAAGCATAGCATTAACTTTATGTTTTGAAAGTTTTCGTGTAAAATGGGGGCAACTTTATACCTTAGCAATTACATTCGGTTGTATAATTCTTCATTACTTATTTACAGTTAGTGATGTTTCTTTAAGTTATTCGTATAAAGTAATCCATTTGTTTCTTTTGTTTCATTTAATGGTATCTTTTTCTCCATTTTTGAAAAAAACTAATGACAAGTCTTTTTGGCAATTTAATCAAATTTTATTATTGAAATTGGTTGAAGCTATTTTTTATGCTGCTGCTAGTTTTATTGCTCTTTTCATCATGTGCTCTCTAGCTAGTTACTTATTTGATCTAAACTTAAGGTCTGAATTTTATTTGAAAATATTTGTTGTCTGTTTGTTTATAATACAGACTTGGATCTTTCTTTTAGGGATTCCAAATAAATTTAATTTAGGAGACGAACCTTATCCAAAACGGTTAAAATTATTTTTACAATTTATCCTTATCCCCTTAATTTTAATTTATATTGGAATTATATATGTTTATCTTGGGAAAGTTGTTGTTGGTTGGAATATTCCTAAAGGACTAACCAGCTGGTTTGTATCTGGCCTTGGTATTGTCGGAGTTTTTGGTTATTTAATTTTAAATAATAAAATTGCGCAAATAAAAGTAAAATGGATTACATTTTTTGAGCGATACTTTTTTTACTTATTAATTCCATTAATTGGGCTTCTGGTTGTTGCTTTAAATACTCGAATTCAAGATTATGGAATAACAATTAATAGATACATTTTATTTGTTTTAGCATTATGGCTTTTTTCTTTGTCGCTCTTTTTTATCTTGAAAAAAAATGCAAGCTTAAAAGTTATTCCAATGTCCTTAGGCGTTACTATGGCGTTGGCTTATTTAGGGCCCTGGGGTGTGTATCAATTTTCTTTTTTTAGTCAAAAACAAATCGCGCAAAAATTTTTAAAAGAGAAAAATTTTCTAAATGTAAAATTAGAACCCCAAAAAAGTGAAGTTAAGTTATCCTTAGAAGAAAGAAAAGAAATTACTGCTTTATTTACTTATTTAACAGATTATTTTGGTGATAATGCCGTGCAGCAAATTCTGGGTTCTGCATTTCTGCAAAATACAGAATTAAGCAAAAATAGAAAATTCTATTTTTTAAGTAGTTCTTATAATTATGAAACTGTAAATGCTATTTTAGATAAGTTAGGAATTAAGCATGCATCTACTTGGGAAAGAGAATTAAATAAGGATAATTTTAATTTACAATTTAATTATACTGATTCAGTTAAAATTGTTGCTGGATATGATGAATATTTTGAGTTTGATACTTTTCATAAATATGTAAAAGAAGTGGAAGATTATAAAATAAAATTTGCAGAAAAAGGTTATGATTTATTACTTTCAAAGAATAATGAACTTTTAGTAACAATACCATTGAACGAAAAAATAATTTCTTTAATTAAACAAATTGAAAACAACGAAATTGTATGGAGTGAAGATACAATACTTGACACTGAAGAAGAAAGTATTTTGGTTGAAAATAAAAAGGTTAAGTTAAAAATGCTTCTTTCATCGTTTAGTTATTCAAAGGAAAGAAATAATGAAAACGATGATGAAAGATATGATGTTAGAGGGGCTATTTTAATTAGGTATAAAAAGTAATATTTTTAAATATAAAAGAATTAATGTGTCATTTTTAAATTGGAGGTTCTTCAATTCCAGAAAAATCTGCAGGATTACTTAATTTCAATTTTAGCCATTGTTTTAAAGGTTCGAAAGCTTTTCCTCTTTTAATTAAATTTTCATGATTATATAATTTATGAGCTATTCTTAAAGCATTGATATAGTTTTTTTCATCAGTTTTGTGAATATCAAATCTTTCAAATTGAAAACTTTTTGAATGAATTCCCATTAGAATTAAAAACATTCTTCCTGTTCGTCCATTACCATCAGGAAATGGATGGATTCTGAAAAAACTTTCTAAAAAAATAGAACATAATCTTAAAAATCGTTCCTCATTATTCCAAATTTCTTCACTCAGGTTCAAAAAATAATTATGATACAAATCTGTTAATTCAGAAGCTATATTTTCAGGTTTTGATCCTTCTCTTTGATGCTGATCTTTATCAAAGAATATTTTACTTGTTCTAAAATTACCGAAATAAGATATTTTTGTCATATGAAATATTTCGTAATTGAACTCTTTTAAAATTTTAATAAATTTTTCTGCTGAAGTAGGAAAGGAATAGTAGTTTGACTCAATTTTTATTTTAAGTTTCAAATAAGAAGATTGAATTTCTTGTGAAAACTGAATCATTTTTTCTTCTGTCATTTTTTCATTAAAAAATTCAAAATAGTTTTTTACAAGAAGATGATCATATTTTTCAAACAGACACATTTTATTAAAAATACAATCGTATTTAAAGGACGTAATAGTATTCTTTTCTTTACATTCAGGACAATTTCTCATGAGTTTTTAAAATAAAGTTTTTTTGCAGTTTCTACAAGTTCGTCAAATGAATTATAACCAACAGTTGGTATTCCATCTATTTTAAAACTGCTTAAGTCAAAAACATATTCAGGTCCAATTATTTTGGAACCGGATTTAAAATATTTTTCAAAAAAGCATTTTTTAATTTCAAGATTATCAATTTCTGAAATTCCTTTATTAAAAGCTTTTATCCAAGGCTGTTCTAAATGAGATTGTTGTCTTATTTTCCATGGAGTTAGGCTTCCATACAAGAGAAGCACTTTTGTAAGCGCAGAATGTAGTTTTTGATGAATATCAAAATTTGGTTGTGAAACATTTTCTTTTTGAATTTCAGAACTACCATAAGACTTAAATTCATTATAAATAGATCTGCAAACAGGACCATGTTTCCAAGCTTCAAAAATAAAATCTCTAAAAAACTCATCAAATCCCTGTGCAATTGATATCCCATAACAGTAATAAGAAAGTTTTTGCAATTTTAAATGTGTCAACTCACTTTTGTCTGAATATATATTTGGAAAATTATAGACTATCCAGTGAGCTAGTTGTACAGGGGTAATTTTTTTCATAAAAACTCCAGCCATTATTTATGGCTCTTATATTTTGGTATTTTAGCTTAAATTTTTTTTGTTTCATAGATATTTTTAAAAAAAATGAAAGCTAATATTTCTCAAAAAATTCATACTCTTAAGTTTATTTGAACGTAAATATTAAAAAAAAGTATAAAAGGTAATTTAATATTGGTTTATAAGGCCCCCTCTTTTTTTAGAGTTTTTTTTAATTTCACTAGATAAAATTTTCACTCCGTCAAAAGTATGACGAAAATATTTGACTTAGAATAATTTTTGTTAAGTTATGTATTTTTGAGTGATGTGGCGTCACATCACTCTATTTTGGTTGTCCAAGGTTTAAAACCTTTTTAAATTCATCATATGTGGGTGTTTTTTCAAAAGTGTCACGATTTTTAAGGTCAATACCTTCTAAATAATGCTTTAAAAGGTCTCCTGCTAACCACATACCAAAGATTGGCGGGATGTAGCTATTTGTTCCCAACATAACCCGTTTGTGTTGGCAAGCACCAAATTCTTTTTCAATGGTTGGACAAATACAATGCCATTCTGTTCCTGGGACTGCTTGTTCGGGATCAATCGCTTCTTCCGTAGAATAAACAACTCTTACACCTTCAGTAATTCCTTGTTCCCTTAATTTGAGACGAATTTGTTTTGCAAATTTATCTACTTTTGTTTCAGAAATATCAGCACATTTAATTTGTGCAGGATCTAGCCTACTAGCAGAACCCATCGAGCTCCAAATTGGAATATTTTTTTCTTTGCATCGAACTATCAAATCTACCTTTGGAATCAAGGTATCAATACAATCTATTACTGCGTCCACAGGTTTACCCGCTAAGCGTTCTGCTTCTGCAAAAATAAAGTCATTTTTATCTGGATGATGATGTTCTGCAATAGCATGATAATTTGCTAAAGGATTAATTTTTTGCAGGCGTTCAACCAAAAGCTGGACTTTTTTCTTACCTACAGTATCTGTAAAAGCGTGTAATTGTCTGTTTACATTAGTAACACAAACTTCATCATGATCTACCAAGGTTACAGAACCGACTGCTGCGCGTGCAATCGCTTCAGCAGCAAAGCTCCCTACTCCGCCAGCGCCCACTATCATGACATGTAAATTTCTATAACGGCTTAAACCTTCTTTCCCTATTAAAAGTTCTAAGCGACTAAAACGATGATTCCGAAATGCCATAAGTTTTCCTTATTAGTTACCAAAAGATGAGACATTTGACTTTTTTTACATAGATATTTTTCAGACAAAGTTCTAGGGGATTTTAATCATAAAGGAAGGCTTTTTAAAATATTATTATTCTATGGTTTGACTTTTAAGAAACGTCAAGCAAAAATTAATCTAAAAAAACCTGTGGTGATTTTTGAATACTAAGCCGTTTCCAACCTCTTATTGATCTTACAGCAATGACAGAAGCCCCAAATAAAAATAGGAAGAAAGATAAAATCCAACCTAAAAAAGGAATAATGGCAAAAAGCCAGCCCAAAATAAAAAAAGGGGTGGAAAACCAAAAGGTTTGAATTTGCCACCTAAAATGATTGTCAATCCAAAGCCCCTGTGACTTTGTCCTAGATAAGATACTGATAGTAAGAGGGATTAGAGAAAAAAGCCCCCCAGTAAATATAGAGATTAGTTGCAAAATATAAACTGCAATTGAAATATTCTGAAGGGATTCATTTGAAGGTAAATTGCTTTTTTTTGGAGAACGAAAAAAACCGCTACGAGACATAATCTTCCTCATGAACTACGGACGTGGCACCAATGTGCTTGTGCGCAGTATACCTACTTTCTTGTGACTTTGAAAGAATTTCTGAAATTTTTGTCATTTCTGTAGTTAAATTTTGGAAAGCTCCTAAAAGACTCCATTTTTCAGATTGTTCTAACTCATTGAGATTGAGATGATCTAATTGTAATTTTATTTTTTCTAAGTTTTCAGTAATTTGCTTAATAGTCGATTTACTATTTGGCTGGGCAAGTTTTTCACCACTGCTTTCCAATGTTTTAGAAATAATATTTCTCAGTGTCTTGACGCTCACACTTGATGGGACTGTTTCTAAAATTCCTTTTCGTTTTTCGCTAGGAACAGGTAACAAGGCTTTAAAATGTTCAAACCCAAAATCCGCTCGAAGTGATGTAACAGCATCAAACTCTTCCGAAACTCTAATATACTGGTTAGCAGTAGTATAATTCATATTTAAATGTTCTTCACAAAAATATTTCCAGCCATTTTTATTTCCCTCATAAAAACGTTGTTTCATTTCTCCAATCAGTTTTCCTTTTAAAAAAAAGGCTTCTGTTTGTGCATTATCAATTCGATGGATGAAATTTATGTATTCTGATTTATCCCATTTGTTTCTTTCTAATTTTAAGTGTTCAAAATTATATTGAATTTTTGTTATGGAATAATCACCTTGTTTACTTTCGGTATTTACTTGATCCATTTCTTTTTTTGTAACAACTGCTGTTTTATTTATATCTTGAGTAGAATCTTGAATAATAGAATCATCGCTTATTTTTGAGTGCTCAACTTCGGAATTTTGTATTTTTGGGACTGGTTTTTCTTCTGTTTGAATTGGCTTTGTTTCAATTTGTTGGGTTTCGCTCTCTGATGTAGGTTCGGTTCTGGTAAAAAGTCCCCTAAGTGCTTTTTTGGGTTTTGTTAATTCCATTTTAATTATTCCTCCAACAAGTTTTTGTTAAAATTTTAAGAGTGATGTGACGTCACATCAAACTAAGGAGCTGAGTCAGCAGCTACTTCACTATTAGCACTCAAAGGAACTATTTTAGAGATATTTTTGTTTTGTTCACAAATTTCTTTACTGAGAGCCAAATAATCTTCAGCTCCTGTACAAGATTGATCATAATTAAGAACTGATTTTCTTGCTTTCACCGCTTCTGCAAGTTTTACATTTTGGCGAATGCAAGTTTTAAAAATGCAAGTTTTTAATAATTCTATATTTGTTACTTTGTCTACTATTTCTCTTGATAGCTTTGTGCGTGAATCAAACATTGTTACTACTAGACCAGATATTTTTAACTTAGGATTTAGCTCTTCTTTAATTAAAGTAATTGTTTCAAGTAACAAATTTAGTCCATCAAAAGCAAATGGATGAGCTTGTAAAGCAATTTGTACTTCAGTTGCAGCATTTAAAGCATTAACACTAAGTAATCCCAAACTAGGTGGAGTATCTAATATAATAAAATCATATAAGCTGTGTAGAGGTAACAAAGCTTTTTTTAATCGATTTTCTCTCCCTATTTCACCTGCCATTCTACTTTCAAACTCAGATAATTCAATTGAAGCTGGCGCGATATGTAAATTATCATATTGTGTTTCTAAGATAACATCTTCAAGATTTGTTTTTTTAGGCTCAACAAGTAATTCAAACATACTTTTTTCAATATCTTTAGTATCAATTCCAAGCCCAGTGGTTGCATTACACTGAGAATCTAAGTCAACAACCAACACCCGTTGACCTAATTTTGCTAATCCTGCAGCTACATTTATAACTGTAGTGGTTTTTCCACATCCACCTTTTTGATTACAGATAGAAATAATGCGAACAGTGGAAGGTCGATCATATACAGAAATTTTTTTCTCAGAAATATTTGATTTTGTTGCACCAATTCTTTTTACCTTTTTTTCAGACATGAAATCACCTCGAATGTTTATAAAATAAGAGCAGTCGCACCTTGTTTGAAAAATCGATTTTACATTATGCTTACTTTTAACTGATTTTAATTTTTTAGGAAAAAACAAAATCAGTTTTATTATACAATGCAGTTGGAAACTTTTGTTTTTCTTTAGATGCATTGCGCGAAAATGAAAAATCGTCAATATTTTGACAGATGATATCTAAACTATAATAAGGAATTGAGCATGTTTTATCAAAAATTATTTTCATTTTTTGGCTTTCTTGGGGTTTCTCTGGGAGCTTTTGGAGCGCATGGTTTGAAAAATAAGGTTTCCTTAGAAAGTTTGGAAATTTGGAAAACAGCAACACTTTATTTGCTTGTGCATGTAATTATTGGTTTGCTTTCATTATTTTTTGCAAAATCAAAAAAATCAGCGTTTTGTTTTGCATTAGGCTCATTTCTTTTTGCTGGATCTTTATACTTATTAGTTATTCTGAATATGCCGATTTTAGGAATTGTGACTCCATTTGGTGGAACTGCATTATTAATAGGGTGGATATTTCTCTTTTTTGATTTTAAAAAAGAGATCTTTCAAAAATAATGCATTGATTGAGGAAATATGAACGACAATAAAAAACAAACAAAAGATACTAAAGATTACAAAAATAAAACACAAAAAGTGATTTCAGGTGTTTCTTTTTTTCTTACTAAATTATTTTATTTTAAAGTAAAAACAGGCCCTGCAGTTCAAGAAAAAACCCACCACTGGTTTAGTGTTCTGTGCTTAACGGGCGTGGATTATTTTTCAACACTGGCTTATCAACCCGGTATTGCCTTAATGGCTGTGGGCGCATTAGCTCCTTTTTCTTCGTTTCTATTGGTTCTTGTTACTTTATTTGGCGCAGTTCCCACCTATCGGGAAGTGGCAAAAAGATCCTATACAGGGCAAGGATCTATTGCCATGTTGGAAAGTTACTTAAAAGGTTGGCTCGGAAAATTCTGCGTTTTAGGTTTAATTTCTTTTGCAATGACCGACTTTTTTATTACGATAACTCTTTCAGCATCAGATGCTGCCGCACATATGGTAGAAAACCCTTATTTTAGTCAAATTGTTGGGCATTCTAATTTAGGCATCTCTATCATAATGGTTTTAATTTTAGGTTTCATATTTTATATGGGATTTAAAGAAGCCATTTTATTTGCAATGCTTTGCACTTTACCCTTTTTATTTTTAACTTTAATTGTTATCGGCGTTTCAGGTTATGAAATAGTTAAAGACATTTCATTATTTTACCAATGGATCAATGAACCAATATTTAAAGTTGATTTATTTGGTTTATTTATTATTTCGGCATTAGCATTCCCGAAACTTGCACTTGGACTCAGTGGTTTTGAAACTGGTGTGTCAGTTATGCCTCTTATTAGTAATGGCAAAAATAACGATCAGCATCCTCATAACAAATTAATTAGTTATGTACCTTTAGAAAGAATAAAAGGAACGAAAAATTTATTACTTTGTTCAGCAGTAATTATGTCGGCCTATTTATTAACTTCAAGTGTTGTTACCTCAATTCTTTTAAAACAAGCGCAAGTAGTCGACGGGGGAGAAGCTGCAGGTAGAGCCTTATCGTTTCTAGCGCACAAATACGTAGGAAATATTTTTGGTACAATCTATGATATATCCACAATCGTTATTTTAGGTTTTGCTGGTGCATCTGCTTTAGCAGGATTGCTTAATATCATTCCAAGATATCTTCCTAGATTTGGAATGGCTCCCCAATGGGCATCATTTCGCAGACCATTAGTCATTCTAATTACATTAATCAGTATATTAATTTTAGTAGTATTTAAAGCAAATGTTAATGCTCAGACAGGAGCATATGCGACAGGAATTTTAGCATTAATTTTATCGGCTTCTATAGCTGTTATGATAGCGTTAAAAAGAGAAGCAAAACTAAATCATTCTAAAAAAATTAAGTTCAAAATATTTTACTTCGCTTTAGTTTCTTGTGTATTTACTTATACTTTAATAGATAATATTAAAATAAGACCTGATGGTTTAGTTATTGCCTTTTTATTCTTTATCGCAATTTTACTAGCGAGTGCTATTAGCCGTTGGCGTAGAGCATTTGAATTACGTGTTGAATCTCACACATTTTTAGGAAAAGAATCTGAAAATATGTGGGAAGAAATGAAAAATAAAAAAGTAAATTTAGTCCCAATATCTTTTGGAGATAAAAATTGGTTTAAGCGCAAAGAAGAAAAGATTAAAGAATACTATAAATGTGAATCGCCATTAGCTTTTTTGACAATTTCGTTGCGTGATGATCGTAGTGAATTTGAAACACCTCTTGTCATTAAAATTTCTAAGATGGATAATAATCTAAGTAATTATTTGATTGAGGTTTCAGGAGCTGTTGCTTTACCAAATACTATTGCTTATATCAGTGAACAAATTGATCCTATAGCAATTTATTTAGGTCTCGCAAGACAAAATGCAATGGAGCAAGCCATCTTTTACGTTTTGTTTGGTGAAGGCGAAATTGGAATCTTAACTTATAAGGTTTTAGTTCAATATTGGGAGTCGACTGATGAAGATGATGTAAGGCCAGTGATTTTTCTTATGTCAGAGTAATTTATTCTTTTTCTTAAATAGGCTGAGGTGTAATGAGCGTCATAAATAACGAAAAAGAAGCTCTATTATTTTTTGCCGACATCAGTGGATATACTGAATTTGTTAAAAAACATACCTCAACATGGGCTCACGGACAATTTATTATTTCTGAATTGCTTAAAATTATTTTACAGGAAATTGATGAACCTTTGAAGATTGCAAAAATAGAAGGGGATGCTATCTTTTTTTATATGCCTGTTGAACTTACCTTTGATCAAAAATTGATTAGTAACAAACTTCTAAAATTTTTTAGTGAATTTGATAACAAAAAATTATCACTAAATTCTGTAAGAAGTTGCGAGTGTCAATGCTGTTCTAATGTTGAAAAATTAAAACTAAAAATTATTGTCCATTTTGGGAAAGTTTTAATATATCAAATAAATCAATTTCAAGAATTATCAGGATTGGATGTGATTATTTTACATAGATTATCGAAAAATTCTGTGCAAAAAAATGAATATTTAATGCTAACTGAATCCGCTTTTAATAAAATTGCATATTTTAAAGATATTTCTTTTACTGCAAAAAAAGAGCATTATGAAGATATTGGAAATGTAAACACATTAGTATATTTTCCTAGCGCAGAACAAAGTCAAGGTAAAGAAGTTATTTCTAGTAATTTCGAAAAATTTTTATTTAAATATAAATTACTATTTATGACCTTTTATTTAATTATGAGGTCTGTTGTGCAATTAAAATTCTTGAATGTTCGGAATTAAATCTAGTATAATAATAGCTACTAAAAAATAGATTTTAAAGTCCATTATGTTTTATCAAAATGGTAATTAAAAACTCATTTTCCTGTTTGGGTGAATTTCTTTCTCGCAGGCCAACAATTGTGCTTATAAAAAAAATGCATGAAAAGAAAAACATTATGTTTTGTCAACTCTAATTATTAAACCAAAAAAAATAAACAGTTACATTGTAAATTTAGAAAATTTGTTCGAGATATTTATAAGTATTTGATCGAAAAAAATTTCATAATTTTCAAAAAATGTAAATTTTAAATAAAAAATAAATAATTTCATATTAATAAATTAATTAAAGTAATAATTTCTGTTAAAATTTATTTTTAAATTTCCTTGATATTAAATAAAAAAAAACTAAATAAATAGTGATAAATATTTTATAAAAAAAATATGCTAATTTTATATAAAAAATCAGTATGTTTTTTTAAAAACAAGAAAACAACTTTAATACTTGAAATTTAAATGGTATTTTATAATTTTTATAAGGAGTTTGCATGATAAATATAAATAGAATAGTTATTTTTGGAGATAGTTTAAGTGATTTTAATAGAATGCAAGATAGCATTTTAGGAAAAGTAAGTAAAACTATTGGAAAAATTCCTCGTTCACCTTATCAAAGATTTACAAATGGATATGCTTGGGGTGACTGGTTAAGAACATATCTATTTAGAAGTAAAGTAAAAAGAATGAGTGGAATAGAATTAGTAAACGAAGCTTATTCGGTAAATTATATTCCAAAATACTTGCCACCTGATACAGAATTTATTAAATTTAAAATTGAAAATTATGCTGTAGGTGGAGCGACAGCTATAAATTTTAAAAAGGTAAAAAAAGGAAATTTAGTTTCAAATTTTCTTGACAATTTATCGTCTGAATGTGATTTATTTCTTAAAGAAAATAGAATAAATTCTTCAAACGAAAATCAAAATCTATTAAATAATGATCTTTATATCATATGGGCTGGAGCTAATGATTTTATTACGGCTGGATGGGATGATTTTGAATGCGCAAATCATGCAACAGAAGCTATTCTTGATTTAATAAAACGCTTAATGAATTATGGTGGGCAAAATTTCGTAATATTTAATTTACCATTTTTTACAGCTGCACCTAGATTTAGATTGAGTGAAGAGGAAAATAATGAGGTCAATAAAATACGTAATGTTCATTTAGATGACTTAGTAAGATACTTTAATTTTTTGTTAAACGAAAAAGTTAACAGTTTTTTAAATCAAAATTTAAATAGCTCAAGAGATAATATAAATCTTGTAAGAAAATCAAGAGAAGCTCTAACTAGGGTTGCCAATGATCTTCCAGCTACTGTATCAAAATCTGTATATGCTGATCTTGCAAAACCATTAAATAATTTTAATTTAAATATTGAAATAAAAGATTTAAATTCAGTAATGATCAATTTAGATGAAAATAAATTTCAAAAACTTGAATTTGAAAATGAAGTTTATCCTACAAAAATTACAGAATATAAAAAAGGAATGACTCAAATAGATAAATCTAGAATAAAAAATCGTGAGGAACAAAGGCTTTCAACTATGAATAGTAATACAATTTTAACGAGAACTTCGCAGATAATTTCCTCAAATAACTCGAACCCTTATATTGATGATCCTAAAAATTACAAAGAAAAATTTATAAGGAAAAACTCTTTGGGAGATAAAAATCCAAATGAAAAAAACTCTTTACTTAAAGTTTATGCTTATCATGATGATGTTCACCCAGGAAAAGAGATTCATAATTTACTAGGAATTATAATTTCTAAGATGTTAAATAAATCTTTTAATTTCTTTGCTCCTACAAGTAGATCATTTGAAATTTAATTTAGAACTATTTACTAATAATGTGCACTGTATATTTATATTAGATGAATTAATTTTAAAGTAGATTATTTTAGATTAAAAATTAAGAATTTCTAATAAAATAAATTTGCTTTAAATTTTGATAATTGAAATTATTACATTGCTGTTGAATCATTTCTATAACCCATTCGCGTGATATTTCTTCAGATAATGGAATTGCAAGATCTTTAATATTCTGTTTTTTACAATGTTGGAGAAGGGATTCAAATACAGGTTCTAAATTACTTATTTTTATTTTTTCTTGCCAATTATTTTTTACTGTCATTGTTAAAATGTGTTTCGTGCCAAATAATGCGGATATACTATAATGATATGTATGATAAGGTTTTAATTGCTTTCTGATACAAGCCCTAGCATATTCACGGTAATAGTCAGGCCATACACGTTTCATTTTTTTGGTTAAAGGATCATGACTTAACCCAATACAGTTAATGGGGTGAATAACCGCTTCAGGATAGATATCAAATACATTTTCAATTGTTGTAAATATCATAACCCACCAACACTATTTATTAAGCATCCTTATAGACAGGTAGTTAAAGATTGTTGCAACCAATGCTGCGCTACTGCCTACCCATAAACCATAGCCTATTTTTATTTGATTTGTCGCTAAAGCAACAACACCAAACATTTCAACTGGCAATGTTTTAGCAATCGTAGTTTGATATGCTATACGGGCTAGTTGGTAGTAATAAATGAAAGTAATGCATAAAGAAAGTAAAAGTAAAAAATATAAGATAAATTTCTTTGCTTTTGCAGTCCTTCCTAAAATAAAAGACAATATAAGCATTACTAGAGAAAGTAGTAAGATGAGTAAGACGGAATTTCCTCCTACGTCTAATCCCGTCTTTGAGCCAACACCATAGGACATCCAGGGCAATAGAGGGCAAGTGAGCATCAATAAACAAAGGATATTCAAGGTATAGTATTTTAACTTTTCTGCTTGATTCATAATCATTCCTTTAGTTAGTAAAAATGAGAATCATGATTTTTATTATAGTATAATTTTAATATACTTAAAAATTTTTAATAATATCATTTTCTTTTTTACCAAGATTTTCTTAAGATGAAAATCTAAATAAAATTAAAATGCAATCTTATTAGAATTTTATTGAAAGTATTTTAATTTTTTATTTTAAAAAATATTTTTAATATTTTCTTTTTTTAAATGATTTAGTTTTATTTTAAAGTAATTATCTATATAAAAATTATTTTCATTCAATTAATTTAAAATTTAGATAGTTTAATTTATTGAAATAACTGAAAATTAATTTAATGAAAACTAAATTGACAACAAAATAATAAAAATATATTTTCCTAATTAATAACCCTTTTATTAGTTAGGAAAATATATGGGAATTATGTTAAAAAAAAATGCGTTTGATTTTTCAACCTCTAGTTTACTAGAACAATATAAATCAGATAATGATTGGTTTGCAAACGGTTGGAATATTTTATCTAATGAAAAACATATATCAACAGCATATAACTTATATTCTTCATCTTATTCAACAAAGCATGAATTTTTGCTTTTAGGTGATAGTGATATTCGAACAAATCCTGAACTTGTGAATGACTTTGGAAAAACAACAGGAGCAAGAGCCAGTATAAATATGGCTGGTACTAATGGCGCTATTTTAGATGATATTTACTGGTCACCATTACTAAATGATTGTTTTATTTTAGGAGGTATTCATAGAAATTTAGACTTTTGTTATGCTGAGGTAAACTCAAATCGTATAAATTATCTTTCTAATCCAACATCATTTGACTATCTAAATACATGGATCGAGTTTTTTAATAAGAATCCTGATATTTTATTTATAAAGAGTAATAGATTAAAAAAATTTAATCCTAGAGTATTTGCAAGAGAACTTCTTGGTTTAAAACTTTTTGGTTATGAAACGGTTTTAGATAATCTTCAATTATCTTTCAAATGTATGGATAAAGATAAAGCTAATAGCGCAAGTTTTTCAGAATATATAAATTATTTAAATAAGTTTCCTTTTAATGTTAATTTAGAAGGTGTTAAAAAAGAAATATCTAAATTTTTGTTTGGTAATGAACAAGCGCTCCAAATGGATTTAAAATACAAATAAAATCATTCATATAAGAAAAAGTAGAAGTTTTTATGCTGAATTAATAAACAGAGCTTTGAATGCAATTTATTTAAGCTTTATTTTATTGAAATAATTAAAAATAATAAATTTACATTTTCCCTTAAAAAAATTAAAATTCTTTTGCAAACAATTTTGTTTCTTTATTTTTTGCATCCAATTTTCAAATTAATTTCTAAGGGTCTAAAATAAAATGAAAAAATTTAATTATTTAATTCCTGTTTTTTCTCTTTTAGCTATAAGCTGCGGAAAATCGAATAATGATTCTGATAAAAATAAGAGTGAATATACAGTTAATAATAAATATGAATTTAAAGATACTCCATCAAAAGGCTTTAATGATAGAATTAGTGCATTAGTATTTCATTATACTGCACTTGATCAAGATAAATCTTTGGAAACTCTTATTAAAGGTAACGTTAGCGCGCATTGGTTAATTCCTGAATCAGGAAATACTGTGTATAAATTGGTGAGCGAAGACAAACGATCATACCATGCCGGGATCAGTTCTTGGAAACGAAGATCTGATCTCAATGATACTTCCGTTGGAATAGAAATAGTTAATTTGGGTTATACTTGTATTAATAACCCAAAGAGTGATCAATGCCCAAAGAATGAAAAAAAATGGTACAAATATACCGATGATCAAATATCTATGATTCTTAATTTAGCAAAGGATATTCAAAATCGATATAAAATTGATCCTTTATGCGTCGTTGGTCACTCAGATATAGCTGTAGGTAGAAAAGTTGATCCAGGTCCCTATTTCCCATGGCAACAATTAGCAAATGCTGGAGTTGGTGCTTGGGTTACTGAAGATGAAATTCAACAACAGCTTAAGTTAATTCAAAATAGTATTAGTGATGATATAACTACTTTTACTCTACAAACAAGATTATATGAATTTGGTTACGATATTCGGAATTCTAACTACACAGACAAATTTATAGATAATGAATTAACAAAAAAAATATTTCCTGAATTTTCAGATACTGACAGTAAAATAAAGAATTGGAAAAGTATACCTTTTGATAATCTAGTTTTATTAAATAAATTAAATACATATTCTTCAAAAAATACTACTGATGCAATTAATATAAAAGATATTTTTGATATTAATCTAACTATGAGTGCTATTGATGCTTTTGCAATGCACTTTTTACCAGAAGAATTTTTATCTAATGAGGTTGCTGATAATAAAAAACTTCTTGCGACTATACAAGCTTTACTAATTAAATATCCTAATAGAGCCAAATCGGGGTGTGGGTACTAAAATCTCTTATAAATTTACTTAATTAATATTTTTTAGTGAAAAAATCTTTGATGTACATAGGTAATGGGGTTTTATTTCTACTGTCAGCTAAGGCATCCGAATAAGATATCTCGCATGGAATGATTCCAGACCAAGTATCGAATTCTTGATCCATTTCTTTATCAACAGGAAATCCAGTTCTTGTTTTTGCAGACGCTTCGTCAAGATTAAACGCAATAACTTCTGTTATTTTTGTTTCATGCTCGGTTGGTTGTCTTACATTTTCCCATCGTTTTGGTAGTATTTTATTTGTTAAAGCTGCAAATATTTTGTATTTTTCATCGCTTTTAGTTACCTTTTGTCCATTTGAAAATATAACAACGGAACGGTAGTTTAATGAATGGGAAAATGCGGACTTTGCTAAAACCAAGCCGTCAACTATACTTACAGTTATACAAGTTTTTTTTTCATTGCTTAATGCTTTCATCATTCTGCTACCAATGGAACCATGGATATAAATTTTATTTTCGATTCTTACATACATAGTAGGCATAACAAAGACGTTTGCATTTTCATCTACAAAACCAATATTACATAAGTAACAGGAATCTAAAATATTATAAATAATTTCCTTGTCATATGAACCTCTGTCTGGATAGCGATTTAGCGTCGTAATTGTTTTTGTTTTAGTATCTGACATCTACATTCTCCTCTCTTCTGTTACTTTTCACTCTGTTATTTTAAGTTAAACTGGTCTAATGTTAAGGACCAGTTTTAAAGAAAGGCTTAGACCAGTGAAAGAATTTTCTCTTCAACTAGCAAATACAAATCGTTGCTGTTATCTGAATTTTGCTGAAAGCATAAAAAATGCAATAAGAATTGGAGTTTTAAAAGCAGGTGAAAAATTACCTGCAAGTAGAACATTTTCAAAAATGCTTGGAATTCATAAAAATACAATCTTAGCTGGATTTGAAGAGTTACAAGTAGAAGGGTGGATACATTCGAAACAAAGAAAAGGGTATTGGGTTTCTGAAACATTACCTAATTGTTTCTTTAAATCTAAAAAATTAAAAGACGAGATTAAATTCTCACAAAATAATTATTCGGAATTAAATTGGGATTTAAATAAAGTCCCTTCTGTTAATTTAAATTTAGTTACAAAAAATAAAATTAGATATCATTTTAAAGGAGCAGGCCCTGATATTAGAGAGTTTCCTTTAGATGATTTTCGTTCTTATTTAAATGAAAGCATAAAAAGGGCTGGAACAAAATTATTTAGTTATGATTCGCCAAGAGGGTATGATCCTTTTCTCGATCAAGTTAGTATTTATTTACGTAGAGTAAGAGGTTTTATTCCACAAGAATTAGTAGTTACTCATGGAGCGCAAGAGGCTCTTTTTATTATAGCGCAAATATTAATAAAGACTGGTGATTATGTAGCTGTAGAAGAATTAGGGTATCAATCTGCCTTTGCGGTATTTAAAAATTTTGGCGCAAATTTAATTCCTATTCAATTAGATGAAAATGGTATTATTCCTGAGCATTTGGAAGAGCAAGTAAAAAAACAAAAAATAAAATTACTCTACCTAACTCCTTTACATCAGTATCCAACAACTGTTACTTTAACAATTGAAAGAAGATTGAAGATTTATGAAATTGCTGTAAAAAATAATATTAAAATTATTGAAGATGACTATGATCATGAGTTTCATTATAAAACACAGCCATTACCTCCAATGGCTGCTAACGATCCAGCGGGCATTATTCTATATGTCACTACCTTTTCTAAAATTTTTTCACCTTCTGCGAGAATAGGAATTTTAGCCATTCCATCATTTCTTCTTGCGCATGTTTTAAAAGTAAAAAAAATCATTAGCTATCAAAACGATCTTTTGCTGCAAGATGCATTGTGGCGATGGATGCGTGCTGGGGGATTTGAAAAGCATTTACGGCGTATGCGCAAAATTTATCAGGAACGAAGAGATGTTCTAAACTCTAGTTTGTTACTTTTGCAAAAGCAGCTGTCTTCTTTATCTTGGAGAAACCCAAATGGAGGAATGGCTATTTGGGTGGACTTAGGATTTTCTAGTTTTGAATTCTCAAAAAAGGCTTTACGCAAAGGGGTTTTAATAGGGCACGAAAGTGAGTACACAAGTCGGGAGAGTAATAATAAAAATAATTCTAGTAATGGAAATCACATTCGGTTATTTTTTGCTAATTTAAAATCAGCCGAAATAAAAGAAGGAATGCAAATATTGGGTGAGCTTTTTTAATTCACTCCACTATTATTATTTAAAACTAATTTTTAAGTTGTAAGTAGAGAAAGTTAAGAGATTTATGGTGACAAGGAGTGGACTTGAACCACCGACCTGAGGATTATGAGACCTCCGCTCTAACCAGCTGAGCTACCCTGCCACAATCGTGAATGAAGCAAATATTATGTTATCGTTTAAAAGTCAAGCAAGGGCTTTGAGGATTTACAACTTTTGCCCTTTGAATGAAGTACTGAAACAAGTAGGTTATTCAGTTGCTTCTTCAGCACTTTTCTTAGTCTTTTTAACTACTTTTGCTTTATTACTAGCCTTTTTAGGAGCCTTCTTCGGAGCCGTAGAAGTATCTTCTCCCAGTAAAGCTTTTCTAGAAACAAACTTAAATTCAAAATTTCCATTCTCTTTTAAGTGCAATGCGGCAGCAAATGGACGACCTTTTTTCGACTTAAAGTCTACAATAGGAGGAGTTGAGCCTGTGATTAGAAATGACTTATAATCATCCAAAGTCATTTCTTTTCCACATAAAATTCGCGGCATTCTTGAAATCAGCTTTTTAACTTTTTTAGGTTTTGCTGGTTTTTTAGGAGCAGCCTTTTTTCGAGTTTTCTTTGGTGGATTATCAGATTCCTGAGCATTATCTGTAGATTCTGGCTTTAACGTTTGATCAACTGCGCCAAATTCACACATGTATGCCGTTTCTGTTACTTTTATTGTGCCCGGTTTTTTTAAGAAAGTTTCTGGTAGATATTCTTCATGCAAGACAACTATATCATAACCAGTTAAGGACTCTTTCGGGGTCCCATCTTGTTCACAAAAAATAATCCCTTTTACTGGGGAAATTGTTAAATATTCTTCATGAAAAGAGGTGCCTGTTGAGTTGCTAAACTCAAATGGTCCGGCAATTTTACTTGTTAAAACTTCTTCAACCAAACTTCTATCTATATAACGATGGTTTTTTTCTTTCCAAATAATAAAGTTACATTCATTCTCTTCTTTTTCTTTTGTATTGACAGCTAAGTTACATTTGTAACCCCAAAAGCCTTCAAAAACTTTACCATTTTTGCAAACCGGACATCTACCTAGGGTTGGATCATTTTTATAAATAGCGTCGTATTCAAATGTTCTTGTTTTTTCTACAACTGATGAGGTAAAATCAAACATTTCTTGCATAAATTCAGATCTTTTTTTCAAACCTTTTTCCATTTTGCGAAGATCATATTCAATTTCACCGGTTAACTCTACCTTTGAGAGCATATCTATTGGAATACGGCTAAGAACATCAACAAGTCGAATTCCTTTGGAAGTTGCTCTTAATGATTTTCCTGTTCTATTTACGTATTCTTTAACAATTAAATTCTCGATAACTTCTGCGCGAGTAGCAGGTGTTCCAATCCCTTTATCTTTTAATACTTCAGCAATTTCTTCATCTGCAATAGATTTACCACAATGCTCCATCAAGGAAAGAAGCTTTGCTTCAGTCAAGCGGGCTGGAGGTTTAGTTGCATTTTGAAGTGGAGATATTTCTTCTGTTTGAACTGGTGTAACGGCCTCTGGATTTTTTTCATTTAATTTAGGCAATTTACTTTCTTCTTCAGTATCCAAACCATAAACTTCTCTCCAACCTGGTTCTTGTAAATCTTGAACTCGAGTCCGAAAATGTTGTTCTCCAACTTTAGTAATTCTTTCAACTTTTGCCCAAATAGCATGGGTCATAAAGGCTGCAAGAAAACGTTTTAAAACTAAATTGTAGATACGTGCGTCATCACCGTCTAATTTTTCAGTTGGTAATTGTCCTGTTGGGATAATTGCAAAGTGATCGGAAACAAATTTATTATTAAATATTCTATCTTTATTTAATAATCCTGTTTTCATAATTGTTTTACAGGCTTTTGTAAATTCTGTCGGGACAGCAGAAAACTCTTTGATCACATTTGTTACGTTTTCTACATAATCTTCAGGAAGGTAACGCGAATCAGTTCTAGGATAAGTTAACAATTTGTGTTTTTCATACAATCTTTGCGCTGCTTGTAACGTTCTTGATGCCGACATGCCTAATTTTCGATTGGCTTCACGTTGCAATAAAGTGAGATCAAACAGTTGTGGAGCAATTTCTTTGGATTCTTTCCGCACTTCAGAAGCAGTAGCTTGTTTTCTATGTTTTTCAAAATCTTTTAAGATATCATCTAATTTATCTTGCGAAAATATTCTGTCTTCTTTTTCAACGTAATGAATAAGATCGTCTTCATCCAAGTTTGGCTTTTTAAAGTTTGGGTCAAACCAAGCACCAGAATATTCATGTGTGACAGTAGAAAAACGTCCTTCCAATGTAAAATAAGGTTGTGGACGATGTTTCAGATGATCTAATTCTCTTTTCGCAATTAGAGCTAAAGTTGGAGTTTGTACTCTACCAACGGACCAAACACCTTTTGTATTTCTAGATTTTAATCGTTTCGTTACGGCTCTAGTCGCATTCATTCCTATAAGCCAATCACTTTCAGCTCTACAACGGGCAGCGTCACCAAGGTTATCGTATTCGCTGCCACGTTTCATAACTTTAAAGCCGTTTCGAATAGCTTCGGGAGTCATACTTTGAAGCCATAATCTTTTTGAAGGCTTATTTTGCTCACAAAAATCATAAATTTCACGGAATATAAGTTCACCTTCTCTGCCGGCATCACATGCATTTATAAGACCCATAACATCATTTTTTTTCGCTAAACTTTTTATATGTTGCAGACGTTCTGTTTGGCCTTTTTTGGGTTTGTACTGAAATTCATTTGGTAAGATAGGTAAATCTTGTAACAACCAACGTTTGTACTTTGGATCTAGTTCTTCTGGTTCGAGCAATTCTAGTAAATGCCCGACTGCCCAGGTGATATAGTATTGTTGCGATTCATAATGGTCGCTTTTTTTCTCAAATCCACCTAATGCTTTAGCGAGATCTCCAGCTACTGATGGTTTTTCAGTAATAACGAGCCATTTGGAAGCTTTATCCATAATTCACCTTAATTCGTAGATTACAAAGTTGCGTTTACCTTGGACTGATTTGTTGTAAAATGTTCTGTCCAAGATCAACTATATCTTTTTGTTCCGATTTTATTAAATTACGCGCTGTGTTAAGTAAAGCAGATTCGTAATCAAGTTTCGGAATCGTTAGCAAAACCCATACTATATAAAATCTTTCTGGTCCGTTGTCAGTATCCCGTTGACGATATTCCCAATAGATTTCTTTAGGATTGGCTGGCTGAGAACGGATTGTTAATCTATTCTCTTTAATTTTTTGCGATAATTCAGATAAAATAGATTCATTTTTTATAGAATTTTTCTTTGTAAATTCATTTAATTTATTTAATAAATCTGTTTGTATCTTCTGCATTATTAAATAAGACGTTTGTAAAGTAGCAGCAGCCTGGGCTTGTTTTAATCCTAAGTAAAGATTATAAATATCACTTTTTTTATAAACTAAAAAGATATTTTCATTTGTATTAAAGTTTTTATCTTCACTGTAAGTCCAAAGAGGTGTATCTTTGTTACTTTTTTCTAATATTATATCTTGGTTTTGAAAACTAACACAACCGCAAAATAATAAGATGAGGCTAAGATTCATTGCTTTAAAATAAAGTATTTTTATTTTTTTCATAAACAAGAGCTCCTAGCATAACGACTTATTCAGATTATTAAAATAAAAGTAGATTATAAATAATATTCTAAGCAAATCTTTTTGCGAGTTCAACTATATTTGAACAATTAATAGGCAAATTTTGCGTATCAATAGGATAAGCTATACTGTTTCCTTTTTGTAAAATAGCATTCCCTTCCCAATTGTGGATGGCAAAACCAGCTTCTGGCAGTATGACATGAAAAGGCGCTACATCCCAAATTTCAACTTTAGGATCAATAAAAGCTTTAATAGAACCATTCAATAAGAGATAATAACCTAATGCATCTGGATATGTTCTAGTTTTATAATTATCACTGTATAACTCTTGAATAAATTCACCTTTATTTTCTAAGTAAAACCTATAAGGATCAGCTGTAGCTATTAATTCTATCAATGGGTTACCTACTAATTTATTACGCGAATAGGGCTCATCATTGATAAAGACCCCAGAACCTTTCATCGCACTCATCGTAATATTTAATGCGGGTAAAGCAGCAAATCCTATAATAGGTTTTCCTTCTTTTAATACCGCAATCAAGGAAGAGTAAAAGGGAATATTATGGACGAAACTAAAAGTTCCATCAATAGGATCGAGTATCCAAGTATAAGCGTCTTTTTCACAATTTACAGAACCGCCTTGCTCTTCACCAAGAATAGAATGGTCAGGATGATTTTCAAAAATTATTTTTCGCAATTCAGCTTCAATGTTTTTATCTGCTTCGGTTACCCAAGTTTTATCTTTTTTCAAAGTTTGAGAGTCAACACCATGCTTAAACTCAAGACACATTTTTGATGCAAGTTGAGAACATTTCTTGGCGGTTGCAAAAATTTTGTTGTCAGAGTTCATCATTTAAATCCTCAAGATTGTTATTGCCGAACAACTTTTACAGTATTAGTGTATCTGTATTAAAAACGCAAAAGGGTGTTTTTTTCTTTGGAGCTTTTTATGTCTTCTGAAACCATTTACGATGAGTTAAGATTCTTACAAACAAACCGCTCCTTTTTAGGAAGAGAGTTTTTAACTTGGCTTTGGTTTAAAACAGAAACTCAAAATCATAAATTAAATATTGGTAATTTTGGTTCTTTTCATTTGTATATTGATGATAAAATTGTATTAAGTAGTTCAAATGGTTCTGTGCGAGAAAATAGTTTAAAAGGAGGAACTCCTGCTTATGCATTTGAAGCAGGAAGTGCGCTAGGTACAGGAAAATTGGTACATGAAGCAAAATTTATTTTACAGGACTCACAACGTCAGTGGAGTTTTTCATTGGTAGGGGAAGATTTATCGCTGCGAAATGTTCGCTTACCAGTAATTTCCGAAGCTGATTCACAAGCCCATATTACCCAAAGAGTTTTATCCATTCAATTGTTAGCGAATATAATTGATGAACTCTTTAAACAATTTATGGAAATTAGAATTTCTCAAAAACTGGAAGCTGAATTAACTGAAATAAGAAATTGGGTGGAAAATAAAGTTACTATTTAATTTAAAAAAAAGCTGGTTTTGAAAACCAGCTTTTTTTTATTAATATTGCTAAATTACTTAGCAGGAGCTTCAGCAGGAGCCGCAGGAGCTTCAGCAGGAGCTGCAGGAGCTTCAGCAGGAGCCGCAGGTGCTTGAGCAGTTGCATCGGCCGCAGGAGCTGCAGGTGCATTTGCATCAGCAGGAGCTGCAGGTGCGTTTGCATCAGCTGGTGCAGCTGCAGGTGCGCTAGCGTCAGCCGCAGGTGCTGCTTCTTTTGATCCACAAGTGCTTGTACAACCAGAAAGCAAAACAGCTGAAATTGCAAAAAGAGGGAGGGACTTAAGTGCCATGATAATTCTCCAATTAATTTATAGGAAAAAAGTTAAAACTAAAAAAAAGCTGCCACCAACTCCAGTTTAAATAAAGAACCTAATAAGAGTTTTGGCCAACCTGGTAACTATAACGAATTATATTGTGATATGTAAATAGTCAAGTCCATTTTTTAAATTCATAAGGGTATGAAACTATGTCGATCAATATAAAAACAGAAAAGATACTTCAAATTCTTTCGCAAAATAAGCAAAAATGGCTTCATCTTTCTCTTCAACATAAAATTAATTATTTAGAACAAATTCAAGATAATTTACTGCTAAATGCTAAGCAATGGGCTGAAAACTGTTGTAAAGCTAAAGAAGGAAATTTAGATTCAAACACGATAGGTCAAGAATTATTAGCAGGACCTGTTATTGTGATGCGGCAAATAAAGTTTTATTTAACTGCACTAAAATATAATGGAAAACCACCCTTATTAAAAGTAAAAACAAACGATAATGAACAAATATCTGTCAAAGTTATGCCAGAAAATTTCCAAGAAAAAATTCTTTGGAAAGGATTTTCAGCTGATGTTTGGCTAGAAAAGAATAAACCTTTATTACAAGGTGAATCTTTTAAAAAAGGTAATAAATTAGGAGAATTAAGTTTAATATTAGGAGCAGGGAATGTATCAAGTATAGCTCCATTAGATATTTTATATAAATTATTTTTCGAAGGAAATATTTGTATCGTAAAACTAAACCCAGTAAATGATTATTTATATGAAATCTTTAATAAAGTTTTTTCAAGTCTTATCAGAGATGAATTTTTAGCTTTTACAAAGGGTGGAGAAGAATTAGGAGAATTTCTTTGTAATCATTCACTTGTTGATAATATTCATATTACTGGTTCACATATCACTCATGATAAAATTGTTTGGGGAAATGGATCTTTTGAGGAAATTCAAAAAAAGAAACTATCTCAGCAATTTAAGTGTAACAAAAAAATAACTTCAGAATTGGGATGCGTGACTCCATTCATCATAGTACCTGGGGTTTGGAGTGATGAAGAATTAATTTATCATGCAAAGCAAATTGCAAGTGCAGTAACAAATAATGCAAGTTTTAATTGTAATGCAGCTAAGTTGTTAGTCACTTGCCAAGGTTGGCAACAAAGAGATCTTTTTCTAAAATATTTAAAAAATGAACTCACTATTGCAAGAGCAAGGAAGGCTTATTATCCAGGCGCTTGGCAGAGATATTCAAGCTTTTTAAAACATTATCCTCAGGCAGAAATAATAGGAGAGAATAAACCCAACTGTATTCCTTGGACATTTATTCCTAATATTTCAAATCATGACTTTGCCTTAAATCATGAAGCTTTTTGCGGAGTTTTGTGCGAGACTTTTATTTCTGCAAAGAATATTCCTGAATTTCTGCAAAAATCTGTTGATTTTTGTAACGAAAAAGTTTGGGGTACTTTAAGTTGTTCGCTTGTAATCGATCCTCTGACAGAAAAAATATTTAAAACTGAATTTAGTCTTGCTCTGCAAAATTTACAATATGGAGCAATTGCAGTTAATTGTTGGTCTGCTTTAGTTTACGCACTTTGTTCGACTACATGGGGAGCATTTCCAAACAGTTCATTGGAAAATATAAAATCAGGTATTGGAGTTGTTCATAATGGATATTTTCTAGAAAATGTAGAAAAATCTGTAATAAAAGCTCCCTTTAAAATAACTCCAACTCCTCCCTGGTTTCATGACAATAAAAATACAGAAAAAATAGGTTATGCTTTACTTGATTACGAATATAGTGAAAATTTTTGGAACTTTTCAAAACTGATCTTAGCAGCTTTTAAAGGATAAACATGATCTTGCTTAAAGGTGTAAAATAGCATAATGCTATGTTCTTCAAGAGCATGTCAGGTTCTTTTTGGGGGTGAACTGGTTTCGACGGAAAGAGTTGAGTGAAAGGAGCATGCAGGGGTTGGTTACAGCGCCTCTTCAAAACGTTGTGGCAGCCAGAAGTGGCAAAAATACTAACTTAGCTCTCGCTGCCTAATTAAGCACAGAGCCAGTGACTAGGGTGTGGCAGCACGTGCATCTTTGTTCGCTGTTAATTTACGTGCGGGTTATTTCTAGCTTCTGTTCGTAGTTAGTTTAACCTATTAATCGAGCTGGCTTATGCAGTAGGGTGTCTTTCCTCGGCTGTTAAGTAAGATTCAAAGAAAGAAGAAGCATGTGGCCGCCAATTGCGATGCCTGTCCGGACCCGGGTTCGATCCCCGGCACCTCCACCATTAAATCCCGCTAAAAAGCGGGATTTTTTATTTCACTAATTTATCTATTTCCTTGTTTATTTTTTCTATGATTTCATTTCCGACAATTTTAGAACACATCATGTAACGCTTTTCCCCATTGGGTACATCTATTAAATCTTTAATTTTCAGCTTTTTATTAAATTCAGAATTTACATTTAATAGATATTCAGCCTCATTCCTTCCGATAAACATGTAATCAGCTTTCCTGGTTAAAATATCTTCCAACATTAAATTATTATCACTAGAAGTAAAAGTAACATTTTCTGCTTCTTGTGATTTTGTTTCTGCCAAAGATATTTTTTTAAATTTCAAAACTTTTTCATCAATAAATGTGCCGTAACTAAATCCAATTTTTACTAGCAACTTTAAATCATTTTGTTTTAAAAAATCATCAGTTTTATTAAATTTACTGATAATATCATTATCAAATCTATAAATAATTACGGTCTTTTTATCTTGAAAAATAGATTTTGAAAAAATGGCAAATTCTTCTCTCTCTTTAGTTTTGAAGGAAGAAGGTGAACAAACTTTAATTTTATTTTCCTTAATAGTTTGATAAGTTCTGATAAAGGGAACTTTTTTAAATTCAAAAGGAATATTCGTATTTTTGAATATTTTTGTTACAATGCGATATATTTCTCCGTCTGATAATTCTCCATCATTATTTGCGGAAATAAAATATGGAGGCCTTATTATATAATCAATATTTATTGTTTCTAACTCATTAGAATAAGTTGACGGAAAATAAATAAATAATGTAACAAAAAATAAAAATAGTTTTTTCTCCATTAGGAATTTCCTTTTTTCTTTACATTTTAGAATATAATAAAAATTTTCCATTAATTCTTTAAATTATTAACAAACGTCAAATTCTTCTAGGAAAAAATTTCATAGTAAAAGAATTATCAAATTTCTAAGAAAATTTTAGTACAGTAACAGTCAATAATAAACTTGATTTAGGAGAAACCCTTTAAGATATAAATATATTTTATATCTTCGTGATTAGTTCTGAAAAAAATTGATAAATTTAGCCGAGGCATTGACTTCATATCATAATGATTCTTATTATCAATTAGGATTTTTGTTTTAAAATTTTATATTTCTTTTATTAGAAAAGTGAGAACCTATGAGTATTATGCCTGTTGTTGAGTTAAGTACTGAATTAGAAAAACCAACTCCTTTTTTCTTTGGCTATCAAATTGAAGAAATGCTCATAAGTAAACTAGCTAATTGTCAGTTTGATAAATTGTTTTTCCTTACTGAAGAATCAGTTTTTAAACTTTATGGAGAAAAGTTATTCGAAAAGCTTAAACTCAATTTTCCAAATATATCATTGAAGTTACTTTTAGCTGGCGAGCAAAACAAATACTTCAAAAATTTAGAAGAACTCTGCGAAAATTTAATTGAGCAGAATGTATCGAAAAAATCTATTCTTCTAGCATTTGGCGGAGGGGGAGTGGGTAATTTGGTGGGCCTCACTGCTGGTTTGTTATTTAGAGGTATTCGTTTTATAGAAATTCCAACAACTTTTACTGGGCAAACAGACAGCACTCTAAGTAACAAGCAAGCAGTAAATGGAAAAACTGGAAAAAACCATTTTGGATTATATCATGCTCCATTATATATTTTTGCAGACACTCAATACTTAATCACTGAACCAAAAGCTGCTAGAAGATCTGGAATTGTAGAAGGAATAAAAAATGGCTTTATTTCTGACAAAGATTTTTTTACATATTTGCACAATTATTTGAGTTATGATGATCCAAAAAATGTTATTAATACTTACGATTTAGCTCTTAAGATAATAAAATCTAAATTAAAAATAATAAGAGATGATCCTTCTGAAAAAAATTATGGAATTATTTTAGAATATGGACATACTTTTGGTCATGGCATTGAATGGTTATTGCAAGGAAAAATGATTCATGGTGATGCAGTGTCTTTTGGAATGAGAATAGCAGCAGAACTTTCATTTGAAATTGGGTTATTAAAAAGAGAAGAGGTTGAATTACATTATGACATAATTGAAAATAAATTAGGCCATAAAGAAAAACTTCCAAATGAAATTACTACAGAACGATTAATTGATGCAATGATTAAAGATAATAAAAAAACTGGTAGAGAATTACGCTTTGTATTACTAGAAAAGATTGGAAAGTGTTATAATCCAGAAGGAGATTATTTAGTTACTGTAAATATAAATACTGTTAAAAAGGTTTTAGATAAATTTTTACTAAATAATAAATATTAAAAAAAATATTAGGTGAAATTTTTGAAAAGGAAAGTTATGTATACAGTATTAAATATTACAAAAGATCATGATGCTAACAATAGTAAAATGAGTTCAAATTTAGGGCATGAGGAATTAGATTTTTATCAATCTTGCAAATTAGCAAAAAAACATGGTTTTAAAGGGATAAATATTGATCTCGAATATCCAAAATATTCAGCAACTGAGATGAAATTTTTCTTGAATGAATTTGAATTAAAACCTGTATCATTTCATTTAACAGTAAAATTAGAAGGAACTGAATTAGAATATACAGAATCATTAAAAAGATTTAAACAGCAAGCAAAAATGGCTGAAAAAATTGGTTGTTTTTTAGCACTAAAATATATACCACCTTTTTCTGAAAAACTAAATTTTGATAAAAATTTTCGTTTATATATGCAGAGATTAAATACATTAAAGAATATTTTAGTTGATCATAATATTAAAATTGCGTTCGAATTTATTGGACCTGCAGAAACAAGAATAAATTCAAAATTCGATTTTATTCATACAATTGATGGAGTTAGAAGTTTAATAAGCGCTTCTGATATTTATGATTATGCAGGATTTAAACTGGATATTCATCACTGGCAGCATAGTGGTGCTGCACTACTAGATTTGCAGCATTTGGATATACAAAGTATTTTATATCTTGAATTGAATGATGGATTAATTGGTTATAGTAGTTTTAATATGCCTGAGTTTAAAAGAAAATTACCTTTACAAACAGGGGTAAATGATGTGAAAGGATTTTTGACTATTTTAAAACAAAAAGGATATTTAGGGCCTGTTGCTGTTGAACCTTGGGATATAGAAATTTCTGAACTTCCATTAGAAGAAGCTATTTTTCTAGCTAAGAAATCTCTGGATGATTCTTTTGCAGTAATTTCAAATTGAAAAAAGATCTACTTTTTTTCAACCATCCCTTTTAGTTTTTTTAACCCCTTTTCAAATTCATTTCCAACATATTTATCCATATTTATAATGCCAAGAGTGCAAATTAATCTTCCTAAAAATGTATTTTTTCCCTCTACAGACCATTCCATAATGGATTGGTTTTCATTCTTTTTTGTCAATTTAAAAATTGAAATTTGTTCAAAATTCATAGGTTTTGTATAAGTAATTTTAGTTTTAACTTTTTCATTTAGAATTTCTTCAACCACTTCAGCTTTTCCTTGTCCCATATTTCCGCTACTTTCCCAAATAGAAGTTGCCCCTACTCCCCGTTCTGGACCTTGATATGTCATTTTTAAGTTTGGATCTTGTTCTTTCCAGGGCATCCATTCATCAGCTAATTTTACACTTGCTATATATGGAAAAATTTTTTCTGTCGATTGATTTATTTCAATTTCTCTTTTAATCAAATAATCTCCAGGAATAATTGCCACATAAATCAAAAATAAACTTATTAAAATTAAAATAACTAATATACTTTTTTTAAGCATAATACCCATTTCCTTTGCTTTTGAAATATGACTAGAGTTTAACCTTTCTTAGTAAGAGGAAGAAAATTTTAGAGTCAAAAAAATTTTTTTGTTACGTAAATACCCAAAAAAGTTACAATTAGCCCTAAAACGGGACTTACAGTAAAATACAAAAATGCTTGGAGAATTTTACCTGCAGAAATTAATTTGAAAGTATCTAAACAGTAAGAGGAAAATGTAGTGAACCCCCCTAAAAAACCAATCATAATGCCTGTTTTAAGTTCTGAACTTAATTGGTACTTTTCAAGGGGAAGAGTGTATATAATACCTATTAAAAAAGCACCTAAAACATTAATTGTAAGAATATCAAAAGGAAAAGTATAGTTAAAATATTTTTGAAAAATTTTTCCAATGTAAAATCTACTAAATACTCCTAAAAGCCCAAAAAGACCTAAGTAAACAGACAGCATAGTCACCTCTTTTTAGTTTTAAAAATTTAACAATAAATAAATAAACAATAATATCATATATTTAAAAATCATTGCAAATACTAGAAACATTTGTATAATGATTGTTCTATTTTTTTGATAGTTCCTACTTCTAGTAAGAAATTAAGAGCTTCTCGGTTTCTCAGGAACATTCTACACATTATTATTTTTTATACATGAGTTCTTTATGAAGATTAAGTATTTTTTTGTCCTGTTTTGTGTCTCGATTTTTTTCTTACTAGCATGTAAAACTACTGAAATTAAAAAAGAAGAAAAAAACTATAGTTTTGTTAAAATTAATTGGGATAATGTAACCTTACTAGAAGAAAGAAGTAAATATGAAAACTTTCTTTTAGCGATAGATTCAAATTTAAAATGGCTTAGTAGGAAAAAAAATGATAGCAACTTTAACTATGGAAATATAGCATTTAAAACTAGCGACTATATTTGTACAATCAATTATTTTCAAGAAGAACTAAAAGAAAAAAATAGTCTTGAAGTAAGTTTAGTAAAAAAATATTTTGACATTTATAAAGTTAAAAATAAAGATAATTATAATGTTCTTTATACTGGATATTATATCCCTTATGCTAATGCAAGTGAAGTAAAAACAAATAAATTTAATGTACCAGTTTATAAAACTCCTGCAGATCTTGTAAGTGTGCATTTAGAAGATTTTTATCCTGATTTAAAGGGGAAAATAATACGTGGTAGAATTAATAAAAATAGATTATTCCCTTATTGGTCTAGAGAGGAAATAATGGAGAAAAAGAAACTGCAAAATAAAGAACTTGAAATTGCTTGGGTAAATAATAAAACAGATTTATTTTTTATTGAAATACAAGGATCTGGTTTATTAACATTTTCTGATGGCTCAAAAAAATATATTCATTATGCACAACAAAATGGAAGAGAATATAAACCGATTGGTTCCTTACTTGTTAAAGAAGGAGCTTTGACCAAAGAAAATGTTTCAATGCAAGCTATCAAAAAGTGGTTAAAAGATAATCCTAAAGAAGAACAAAGAATATTAAATTTTAATAAGTCTTATGTTTTTTTTAATTTGGAAAATGAAGGACCATATGGGAACATTAGTGTTAAATTGGTTTCTGAAAGAAGTATTGCTGCAGACCAAAGATATTTTCCCGCGGGTTCTTTGATGCTATTAGATTTTCCATATCCAAGTACAAATTCAAAGAAAGAAACTAATGAGAAATTTTCTCAACTTGCATTTGTGCATGATACTGGTGGAGCCATTAAAGGCCCTGGTAGAATAGATGTTTTTTGGGGAGAAGGAGAAGATGCGGGTGAAATTGCAGGAAAAACAAAACAAAACGGTGAAATTTATTTGCTGGTTCCTAAATTTAAATGCAATACTTACTATACCGCAGGTGATATTAATTAATAACTGGTTTTATTCCTTGTTTTACAAGTCTTTCTTTCCAGCGAATTCTGTTTGTTAATAATAAACTTTTTAATTCATCAAGTGAATAGCTATTGTCTTTAGCTAAAGATAAATCGTAGTAGTGAGAATTTTCAAGGTCTATAAAATTTTGCTTATAATTAGAGTATAGTATAATATCTTTTGTGTATTTGTGTTTTCTTAAAATTTTAGAGAAATTAATTTTTAATATATTTCTACTACCGTACATTACATCTGCAATAATGAAATCGAAAAAATTTAAATTATCTAAGTATTTTTCGAGAAATTCATCTGGGTCATTGAAGTAATATGAGCTACAGCTATTTTCTAAGCTTGATTTCCATATATTTATATAAAATTCTTCATCATCTATTACTGCAACATTAACCATTTTTCTTTCCTTCTATTGCTAAGAATTTGGTAAAAAAATATTGAAATCTATTCTTTCATCATTTAAACTTATAATTAACTGGCAATTATTTTTTTGAAATAGTGATTGAATTATTTGAAATTCAAAATCTTGCATATAACTATTTTTGAAATATTCAGTGACAGACATAGACTCTTTTCCTACTAATGGGAGCGTAATATTGATAAAAGAGTTTATATTTTTTCCTGAATTAGTTGATAAATAAAAATGATACTGTACAGTTTGAGCCTTTAAAAATGATAGTAATGATTTAATAGCTCTTCCTAAATAAACAGAATTAATTTTTACTTTTATATTTTCAAGTTCATTTTTTTTAAAAACAATGCTTTTTTCTTCTTTTAAGTTTTCTTTTAAAAAATTATCTAAATCTTGCAGAAAGATATCGGAAGATTGAATGTCTATAGAGTTGCAGTAAACCAGATAGCTGTCACAAAAATCTTCGATTTTTTTTATACTTTTTTCTACTTCATTACTTACATTTTCAATGAATAGTTTTGGTTTATCTTCTTTTATGGCAGAAATAAGCATTTTTGATAAGTTAAATGGTTTACGTATGTCATGGGACAGAAATTTCTTAAACAACTTGATAATACTGCTTTTTTCGTCTAAATAAGTAAGATTTTCTTGCTTATTCTTTGTTAATTCTAAATTTTTTGCTATATATAATAAAATGAAAATATTAATTAAAAATAGAAATATGATAGTGTATGTATTTATTAAGTAATATTCTAGTACTGAAATATAGTTACTGCTAGAAATGCTTAAATTTTTGTCGGCATATTCATTATTTTTAATTTTATGCTCTGAAAGTAAAAAATTTATTTTTTCTTCTTTGCTTTTTATTGCTAAGCCATAATAAGTAAGGAGAAGTATGTTGCCAGAAAGTATTACAGATAAAAATAGAATAACTTTTTTTCGCATAATTGTGACTTTAACTAATTCAAAATTTTTAGGCAAAACGAGCTAATATCTTGTAGCAATATCCTATGCGTAAACGCTAAGAATTGATAGACATTACATATATTTTTTAGATTGTGAAGTCAATTTCTAATAAAATAGTTAATTGATGATCAAATATAATAAATCTATTAAAAAACTATTATATCAAATATTTCAACAAATTTTATATTTTTTTGGTAATCTTTTTAGAATTTTTTATCTTTTATGCTAGCTAGAAAAAGATTTTTTGAACATTTTTTTATAAAATAACTTGCTTTTGTGAATTTTTAGTTTATTTTCCAACTTACTTTGTTAACTTATACCTAGAGGAGGATAACTTGGCAAAAAAAAAATATAACGATTCAGATCTGTTAAACCAAGAAGTATCTGATTTTGATGCGGATAAAGAGTTTTTTGAGCATCAACGTGAAGAAATAAAAAAGCAGCTTTCTCATTTTCTTATTAATTTTAGAGCAACTAATAGGCTTACTCAAGCGCAGATGGGAATAAAACTAGGTTGTTCTCAACAACAATATAAACGGGTTGAAGATGGTGAAGAAGATAGAATAGCAAATGCTATCTCATACATTAAAAAATTTGCTGATTTAAATGGTAGTAAAAAAATTTCTGATTTTGTTGGATACTTAGTGAATGAGCCACCTCAGGTTAGAGCAAGTAATCTTTCAAGCAATGAACAAGTATTGGTATCAGCATTTGCCCATGTTGATAGAGAAGATAGAAGGCTTTTTATAGAAGGCTATTGTCGCGATAATAATGGATTAAAATTTTCAAAAATTGTAAAAATTCTTAGTCTGATACCAAATATCAGTAATGAATTTCTAGATATTTTTACTCTTTCTTTAATGGAAAATAAAACATGTCCTGATTTCATTGATTTAGAAGAAAAAAAACAAATGTTTGAAAAGCTTAAGCAAAGACAAAAGCGGAGTTATAAAAGGAAAAATTCAGATCTTGTTAAAAACTAAAATCTTCAATAGTTTTCTGTAATTATAATATTCATTAAAAAACTAAAAAAAGTAATAATAATATAAGAAAAAGAGCCGAATAAATTTTGCTTAAGAATGAAGAAACATTCTTAATTTATTTAGGAGGCAAATGTGCTTAAATCAAAGTTAGGTACCTATTTTGTTACTTTATGTGTTCTAAGTGTTTTATATGGATGTGCACAAGGAGGAGGTTCTGGTGGTAGTGGATCAAGCGGTGGTGCTTCTGGTGATATCACTGTTAAACAATCCTCAGATGCTAGTGAAAATATTAAAAAACTTGCAGGCGCAATGGATCCATATTTAGGCAAAGGTTACAATTCTTTACTTGCGATGAATACAAAAGGATTTTGTTTAGGTAATGTAGCTGCAAAATTCACACCTAAAAGACAAAATGTAACAAAATTTGATAAAGTAGATTCATTGGAAACATTATTTAATAATAACAATTTTAGCTTTTCTAGATCAGTTGGATTAAGTTTTGGTGGTGGTGGTGGTGGAAAAGGCGAAAGTGGAGGCGGAGGGGGAATCTCCGGTTTTTTAGGAGGGTTATTAGATAGTTTGCCTGGAGTAAACACAAGTCTTGGATTTGGAATATCAAGTGCATTCAATTTTAGTAGCTATACAACAAATATGTTGATGGTAATTAAAAATATTGCAGGTACAAGACAAATGGATATCGCTGATAAGAGTACAGCTAACTATGTTATTAATCCTGATTATTTAAAATTAACTACAAATCAGTTTGCAGTTCTTTGTGGTGACGGAGTGATAACTGAGCAATCAGCAGAATCTAATTTATATTTTGCATTAAAGTTTGCTTTTGCAAATACAGCTACGAAAAACTCTTTTGACTTAAGCTTTGGGCTTGGTGGAAAAATTCCAATTCCAGATGTCCCAGGTTTGACAGCATCTTTTGATTTCAAAGCGATGTTTGGCAATGTGAACCAAACAACAAGAGCAAATACAAATTTAACTATTTATGCAATGCAAGTGGGCGGAGATAGTACTAAGTTACCGAATGCTTTAAAAAATGGACTTTCATGCAACTTAGCAAATGAAAAAGGGTGTTCAGATCTATTTTCGACTATCAATGATTATATTGCAGTTAAGTACCCTGCCCAATTTAGCGAAGATGATTTAAAAGCTTTAGAAAAAAAGCCTGAAGATTCTAAGTATGTTTTATCAACTAGCCAAATTTCATCTTATGCAGAACTACCAATTTTTGATAAAGAAAAATTTGTTTCTCAAGATATTGCTAATAAATTAAATGCAAATGTTGATCTTAAAAATGAAATTAGAACAAAAACAAGCTTACAAATGAGTAACTATTTTTATGTTCTTAATTTGGCTAATAGTGATAATTACAAAGCAAATTTATTAGCTAAAGGTGAAAAAGATATGATATTGAGTAATTTAGTAAATATGAATAATACATTTACTAAATTAATTTCAATTATTGATGTTTGCTATGATAATATTGATAAATGTTTAAATGATGTATCCAATATATTTACCCCAGGTTCTATTTATAAACCTATGGATGAAGATGTAAGAAAAATAGTAGTAGATTCAAAAATCATAGCTCGAACAATAAAATCAGATCAATCTGCAAGTTCTGAAGGGTTTTTAACTCCAACTCAATTACAAGCTTATGATACTATTTTAGTTAAAATTGTAACGAATGATGGGTTGGTTGTGAACTTAAATCAAATACCAACAGTTAAAATAGATCCTAATCAAGCACTTGCAATACTAACATGTAGTGCAGAAGGTAAAAGTCAGAGTACGGGAAATATGACAATTTATACTAAGAACTTTATTAATATCAAAGCAACAGATTTCGTTTGGAAATCAGGGAAAAGCGCAAAAGATTATTCAACTAGTAAAATTTGTCGGGTTGATAGTCAGGTTTTAACTAAGTTTACAAATCCTGTTGCTGTAGAAGTTTGGGGAATGAATACTTTTGCTGGTATCCCATAATTTAAAGCAAAATAGCGGCAATGATAAAAATTTAGCTCAAGAAAACTTCATGTTTCCAAGAGCTAAATCTCTTTTTTGGGTAATTTTAAGTGCCTTATTATTTTCAACTAGTTTCTATCCTTTAGAAATCTTTCCAGACATTATTAGAGTTTTAAATTACTTTTGTCTTTCTCCATTATTTTTAGAGTTGTTCAGGCTTGAAAAAATAAAAGAAATTAAAAGAAGAATTTTTCATTTTTGTATTTTAGTTATGATTTTTTCTTTTACATTAGAGATAATTGCTTTTTCTTGGGTTTTCACAAGTATTAAATATTTTTTTCATACAAATATTTTAACAACATTTTTTGTTTACTTCATAATTACATTATTTTCTTTGCCTTATTATTTACTTTTAGTTTCTCCAACTTTACTATTTACTAAAAATTTGCGAGATGAAAGATTTTATTTTCTTTATGTACTATGTTTAATTTTTGTAATTGTTACTATAGAATTCTTTTATCCCAAACTTGCTCCTTGGTTTTTTGGCTATTCATTTTTTTATGACAGTACTTTAAGAAAACTAGCAGCTTTCATTGGTCCTATTGGGTTATCTTTTGTCTTTTTTTATAGTAATATATTGCTGGCAATAGTATTGGAAAGAAAATTTTATAATAAAAATAAAATATTAAATTTATTAAGCAACAAGTTTTTATACCACTACATAATTTTTCTTGCATTAATATTTTTTTTCAAATTGTCAGATTCAATAGAAAGTAATAATAATCTTGAAAAGATTAATATTGGATATATTCAACCTAATTTTTCAATAATTCATGGGAAAGATGTTGGGGGGAATTTTTTAAATGGAAAAAGTTTGCGAGAGTTGATTAAAGAGATTGAAACAGAAAAAATTGATCTCATAATTATTCCAGAAAGTGCTATATATTATCAGTTTGGAGCATTTCCAGAGAAAATGTCGGATATTTTTTCACTCGCAAAATTATCAAGCAAACCAATTTTAATTCAATCAGTGATTGAAAAAAACGAAAATATAAGACATGGAATTAAAGTGGCAGAATCAAGATCCTTTATTGTTTTTCCAGATGGGAAAATTTCAAATTATTTTGTTAAATTGAATTTAATGCCAATTGGAGAGGAATTTCCTTTCAGCAATTATTTCCCTTTTTTAGAAGAATTATATTTAAAATTAACTAAGCAAGATGTAATTGTAGAACATGGAAATGAAGCTAAACCGCTTTCTTTCAAGGAGATTAAAATTGGAGTATTTATTTGCTATGATTCAATTGATAAAGATTTAGTGCATAATTTAAGCAAAAATGGAGCCCAGTTCTTAGTTAATCAAGCTAATTTTATTTGGATGTCAAATAGTAATGCTATTTTTGTTTATTCTATTATCAATCAATTTAAAGCAATTGAATCACAAAAAAGCTTATTATTTTTAACTAACAATGGCCCTACAAAGCTTTATGATAAAAATGGTAATCTAGTTTTTGATAATAAAAAAATAGATAAACAAGATTTTTCAGTTTTAAGTATACCATTAAATAATGAAATAAGCATTTTTACTAAGTTTAATTTGGAAGCTAAAATAGCAATTTTTGTAATATCAATACTATCATTAATTATTCTTTTTCGTAAGAAAACATAAATTTTTTAGAAATATAATTTGTTCCTTTAGTTTACTATTTTGAAAAATATGTATTATAAGAAAGTGTATTTTGTTGTGAAGTTAATAAAGGAGGTTTCTATGATAAATCAAGAATTAGCGAAGTATGACGTCAAAAATCCTTTTAGAAGTAAATACGACAATTTTATTGGTGGAAAATGGGTTGCTCCATTAAAGGGGGATTATTTTGGTAATATTTGTCCTATTTATGGAGAAATAATTAATGAAATAGCAAGATCAACAGCTGAAGATGTAGAATTAGCTATTGATGCAGCTAACAATGCAAAAGAAAATTGGGCAAAAACATCTTCAACAGAAAGAGCTAATATACTACTTAGAATTGCAGATAGAATGGAAGCTAATTTAAATTTATTAGCAACTGCCGAAACTCTTGATAATGGAAAACCTATTAGAGAAACAAAACTGGCCGACATTCCATTAGCAATTGATCACTTTCGCTATTTTGCAAGTTGCATTAGAGCGCAAGAAGGTAGTGTCGGACAACTAGATCATGAGACCTTTGCCTATCATATTTATGAGCCACTAGGTGTTGTTGGTCAAATAATTCCATGGAATTTCCCTTTATTAATGGCAACATGGAAAGTTGCGCCAGCTTTAGCTGCTGGAAATTGTGTTATTTTAAAACCTGCCGAGCAAACTCCTGCTTCTGTTTTTGTTTGGTTAGAACTCATTCAGGACTTACTTCCTCCAGGTGTTTTAAACATTATCAATGGTTTTGGTTTAGAAGCAGGAAAACCTTTAGCTGAAAGTTCAAGAATTAATAAAATTGCTTTTACAGGTGAAACCTCTACTGGAAAATTAATTCTTCAATATGCTTCAAAAAATTTAATACCTGCTACTTTAGAATTAGGAGGCAAATCTCCAAATATTTTCTTTGCAGATGTTATGGAAAAACAAGATGATTTTCTTGATAAGGCTGTTGAAGGTTTCATCATGTTTGCTTTTAATCAGGGTGAGGTTTGTACTTGCCCATCCAGAGCCTTTATTCAAGAATCAATATATGAGCCTTTTATGGATAAAGTTATAGAGAGAATAAAAAATATAAAACAAGGAAATCCTTTAGATCCTTCAACAATGCTGGGGGCTCAAGTTTCTAAAGATCAAATGGAAAGAATACTGAGTTATATTGATATTGGAAAAAATGAAGGAGCAAAATTGCTATATGGAGGCCAAAGACAAAGATTTCAAAATGCTTTAGATAATGGATACTATATAGAACCTACAGTATTTAAAGGCGAAAATAGTATGCGAATATTTCAAGAAGAAATATTTGGCCCTGTTGTTTCTGTGGCAACATTTAAAAATATTGATGAAGCCCTGCATTTAGCTAATGAAACAAACTATGGACTTGGAGCTGGTGTTTGGACTCGAAATTTAAATCACGCCTTTTCCTTAGGGCGTGATATAAAAGCAGGAAGAGTTTGGACAAACTGTTATCATTTATACCCAGCCCATGCAGCATTTGGGGGGTATAAGCAATCGGGAATTGGGCGTGAAAATCATAAAATGATGCTGGAACATTATCAACATACAAAAAATATTCTTGTGAGCTATAATCCAAAACCACTAGGTTTGTATTAAAGATAAATAAAAATATTATAAGAAATTTTATATTATTTAGCATTAAGAAATAACTTCTTAATGCATTTCTATTTTTTACTTAAAAAACTTCCTTTCAAAATAAAATTGCATAAATTTAAAAAAAATGTATTTAAAAATTAATGTTATTTTATTTAAAATTTATTAAAAAAAATATTTAATTTATTAGATTTATTGTTGTTTATTATGAATAATTTCATATAAAATTTAAGATAAAAAATTTGACATTTATAAAATTTTAAATTAATTAACTAGTAAACAGTAATAAAGTAAATATTAATTTGAAAGGTTAAAGCATGAAAAAAATATTGACAATTGTCTCTTTACTTGGACTTTCTTCAGTCGCTATGGGGCAAACTTTAATTCCGCCTGGGGGCGGAGTTCCTGGTGGTATTTCTGCTCAACTAGTTAAATGCGTTCCTACAAATCACATGGTTGGAGTTGATTACGGTTTGATTATTTTAACTCAAGCATTGGCTCCTGAATATAATGTTCGAGGCGGATATTTTACGAAACAAGGTGTTTATCCTGGAGCGGTAATTACAGAGTTTACTTTGGAAGTTTCCAAGCAAAGTGCTTATAAAGCTGAATTAACTTCAGAACAATTAGGATTAAAAATTGTTTTAAACAAAGCTAATTACACTGCTGAGGTTTATTCAAAAGATAGATCATTACCAATTTATACTTGTGGTTATTAATAAATAATATCGATATACCCAAATAATGAATTGATTTTTATCTGGGTATATTTTTTAATATTAAACCTGAAAATTTATAACCTATTTTTAGAAATAAATGAACATCTAAAAAAAACTAATCTACAAAAATTTATCTCTTTAAAATTAAGAATGACAAATAAAATATAGAGGAAATGTTATGAAAAAAATATTCTTAGTATTTAGCGCAATTTTTATTACCCAATATGCTCAAGCAAAGGATTTTAATGTTTACTGTTCTAATAACCAAGGAGATTGGAAATGGTTGCATGAACCGGGAAATATTTTGAAAATAGAAAAAATATCAGGTGAAATTAGCGAAAAAAGAATTACCAAGGAAATCGTCCATTTTTATGCAAGCTATTTAAAAATAGATCAAGATATTGAATATGTGAAAGTTCTACAACAGAAATGTATGAATCAACACGGTAGTGATTATCGTTATCCACAAGCATCTAAAAGTCTTACTTCACAAGGATATCTTTTAGGTTTATCTGATCAAGAAATATTTCCTGGATTATATACAATTTATACAGATATTGCAGGACTGTATGACTCAGTCGATTCTTATAAAGTATTTAATCCTACAATGAGTAATATTGATCAATTATTTAGAAAATAACAAAATATAATTTGTGACTTTATTTTGTTACGTATTTTGGAAATGGTTGATTTTGAAATCCATCAATATTTGCTTCTATAATAGTTTGCAGAGCAATCATTGTTGCATTATCTGAGCATAGTGCAGGAGAAGCAAAAACTACTTCTTGTTGAAAATTGCTAAATAACTCACGGAATTTTTTATTTTGCGCCACACCGCCAGCAATAAAAATGCTTTTAACATCTGGATAGTTTTTTAAAGTATTTGCAACTCTGTCATGCAGTTGTTTTAGGGCTGCAATTTGAAATGAATACGCAATTTGTTGTTTAGTTTCAAACGGCAAATCTTTTCCGGTAATTTTTCCTTTTTTAATTCCAGTTTCTTTTCTTATTATCTCCATCACTGCTGTTTTTATACCGCTATAAGAAAATTGATAAATATTTTCTTTATCAGAAAGTTTAAATGGAAATTGATAATTATCAGAAAAGCCATTTTGTTCTGCAACTAAGGCTAATTTTTCTATTTCTGGGCCACCAGGATATTCTAATCCTAAAAGTTTTGCTACTTTATCAAAAGCCTCTCCGCAAGCATCGTCCAAAGTAGTGCCTAATATTTTTTTTGTTTTGATATCTGATAAATAACTTAAATGGCAATGTCCACCACTAACGGTAAGCGCAATGGCGGGAAATGTAGGGGTTCGAAGATTTAGTAATTTCTTTAAATCTGTTTTGGGAGAAAAATTTGGAAGCAGCAAAGCCGGTGCTAAATGAGCGTCAACATGATTTACTGCTATTAAAGGGATATTTAAGGCTGTGGCTAAACCCCTGGCAAATAGAACTCCAACCATTAAAGCTCCGATAAGCCCAGGTCCCATTGTCACAGCAATTTTAGTTAATTGATCAGATTTTAAATCTGCTTTTTTTAATGCAGTATTTGCTATATCATAAATTTTAGCTAGATGATCTCTAGCTGCAATTTCAGGAACAACTCCACCAAAAGGCCCATGGCTAGCATGCTGTGATTCCACTTCATGTGCGAGGATACGAACAGCTTCTGATTTTTTTTCGCTATTGATGATTTCTATTATAGAGATAGCAGTTTCATCACACGAACTTTCAACAGCAAGTATTATTTCATTCATAAAATATTATTGGCCTGCATTATTTGTTGTGGATGCGGATGGAAGGCTAGCTAGCCTTCCTGCAGCTGCTTTTCCTTCAGGTGTATTAGAAAAACTTTTAGCACATTCTTGATAATAAGATTTAGCGATATAATTGTTTTTTAAGTAAACAAAACTATCACCGGCAAGTAATAAAGCTCTTTGATATTTTGCGGACATAGGAAACATTTCGACATAATTGCTAAAATCTATTGCGGCACCTTTAAAATCTTGTGACTTAAATTTTGCTTCAGCGCGATACTCTAAGGCTACTTGAATCATACCATCATTCGCATCTGCTGCAGATAAAACTGAGTTGCTAGTTTCTATAGTTTGCTTAAAATTTCCTTGTTCAAAAGTGGATTTTAAACTTTTTGTTAGATCTGCTTGCGATTTAATTTTTGTTGGTAGTTTCCCTTTTCTATTAACAGCAACTTTCGAGCTGGCAGCGATTTCTAATCGCGCAATTTGGCGTTGAATAGTTGTTAAGTTATCTGGGGAGTTATTTAAAGAAACAACTCCGCCTTCTGAAGGTAAAGAACCAGCATTTTCTTCAATTCTTTTAATTTTGATTTTTAATTCATCAACTATCCCTTGAGTGAGTTGTAACTGAGTTTGAAGACTTTCCACTTCACTTTTTGAAGAAAGCGCTGTTTGAGTTGTGTTGGTAATTTGTTGGTCACGTTTGTTTACTTGTTCTTGTAATTGAAAGACTTGTCCCTGCAATTGAGTGACTGACGCTTGTATTTGATCTTGTCGTGAAGAAGTCATGCAGCCCTGAAAAAGAAATAAAGAACTTACAATTGTAAACACTGTTTTCGTTTGTATATTTATGTTTTTATTAAATAAAATCCCACAGCTCAGAGTAGTCTGGTATTCTTTCATTGATATCTCCATAAAAAATTGAAATAACTTGAATCATTAATACAAGGAGCCGCATTAGCATTTAAGTGGATTGTATTAACAAAAATACACTTTCCTTGATTGATAATTATATAACTTACTTTTTAAGTTATTCAAATATTATTCTTTTTCAGCTTTTTCATCATTACCAAGCTGTTCATCGGGAGGGATATAATCATCAGGTTTGTCATACAATATTTTTAAATCAACTCGCCTATTTAAGGCTCTGTTTTCAGGAGTATCGTTGATAGCGATAGGTCTAGTGTCGCCAAATCCTGCGGGATAGACGCTACCCTTAGCAAAGTATCCAGTATCAATAAAAAATTTGGTCACCGATGTCGCGCGTAAACAACTCAGCTCCCAATTTGTCATTCCATTTCGTTCAAAAGGGATATTGTCGGTATGCCCTTCAACTCTAATCAAACGATTCAATCCTTTCAAGATATCAGCAACTCCTTTTAACATTTCCTTAGTGTCTGATTTTAAAACATACTCTCCAGGATTAAATAAGACTCTAGAAAGCAAAGTAATTCTTATACCATCAGGGTCTCTAGCTACATAAATAACCCTATCTTGAGGTTTTTTCTCACTATCAGGGAATTGCTTTGAACCATACAATCTTTCAGCAAGTTTCTGTTCAACTTGCCTTGCTTGAGCAGCTATAATGGCAGCCCTTTCTCTCAATAATCGCTGTAATATTTGTTCTCTACTGGTATTTCCTTTAATGTAGCGAAAAATACTTTCGACAGATTGAGGACCTTTCGGAATATTCCCCTCTTCTTTTGGAACTTCTTCTTTTATCCCAAAGGCTACTTGCATTGATTCTGTGACTTGTTTCACTTTTGAAGTATTTACCACTGCTATTGCATACAAAACCACAAATAGCGCAAATAACAAGGTCATCATATCCGCAAAGGCAACCAGCCAACGTTCATGGTTTTCAAATTCGGGGCATTTCTTTTTTTTCGGCATTAATGAGCCATCCCATGTAGACGTTCAACTAAAACTTTTGGAGCTGTACCTTGAGCAATTCCTACAATGCCAATAGCAATCATTTCGCGATAAACCTTTTTATGATGACACATTCTTTTTATTTTTTTTCCGGCTGGTAATGCAAAGAGGTTAGCTAGTCCCACACCATACAGCGTGGCGATAAAGGCAGTTTTAATACCTGGTCCAATCTCAGGTGGGTTGTCTAAGTTTAACATCACCACCATCAGACCTAAAACGGCGCCCATGATTCCGATTGTAGGGGCAAATGCACCCATATCTTCCCAAAATTTTGCGGCAATTTCTTCTTCTTCATATATCATGTCGATTTCAGCAAGTAGGTTATTTTCAATGACAATGGCATCTGTATTCATCGATACCATTTCTATGCCCTTTTTCATGAAATGATCGTCTAATTTATCGATTTCTTTTTCTAAAGCTAAAACCCCATCTTTTCTAGCTAATTGAGCAAGTCTTTCAATAGTCGAAATAGTTCCTTCTGTATCCATTTTGGGTCCACTTAAAAATAAGCCAAGTGATTTGAACGAGAAAATCACATCTTTTAAAGGATAGGCCGTCATCACTGCTGCAAGAGATCCCATGCCCACGATCATGGCAGCAGATCCCCCCCAGAGCATTGGGACTTGTAAGCCTTTTATGATTGCAGTTCCTATAACAGCTATTAATCCTAGAATTGGGCCAATAATGCTTGATAATTCCATTTAAGACCTCAATTTTGTTCAATCTTAAAAAAAGACTTCAGTATTCATGTTGAGAATTCTTCTTTATTTTAAAGTTATCGCTTTTTTAATGAAATAATTACTTTTGACAGAAGGAGAAGTTTTTGCAGTCAAAAATAATATCGATGGGTGCTAACAAAAGCATTTTTCATTCCGAAAAAAGTGGGTAACCAGAATTACTTTGGAGCCTTAACATATGACGGAGTCTTCTGCTGAAAATAGAAGCAGTCCTAGATTTATCAGCAAAGCCATCGTGGAAATTTATTCAGAAGATGACTCTAATCCGGTCATGGGAACAATTAACAATATTTCTGCTGGTGGAGTTAGCTTAAATTTAGAGGTTGATAATATTAAAAGAGGATTTAAAGTTGGTTGCTCTGTTACGTTTGAAATGCCTGTAAGAATGTTTGGAATAGACAAAGACGATAAATTAAAATTGAGAGCAGAAATAAAAAGAGCTACAAATTTAGGAAAAACAATATCTTGCCAATTTCAAAATTTAAAAGACTCGGAAATAGCAGTGCTTAATAAAGGATTGCGCATTATAGAAATTGTAAATAAAATATCTAGTAAAAATGCTTCTTGAACTTTAGGAGAAATTCAATGAAAGAAAAGGAAAATATTAATTCAAGTATATTAATGCATAGTAAGCTTAATTTAAAGGGAAATTTCGGTGAAATAGACCGATAAAAATTCATGAAGAATTGCTGGTAAGAACTTGGTTGAATAATTCAAGTCTCAGATTGCAAAGCCCAATCATATATAATAAGAATCTCATATTTTTCTAAATTTGAAAAAAAGAGTTTAATACTTTCATCATTTGTAGAACGGAAAAGAAGTTAAGATAAAAAAGATTTAGTTCTGTATTGTCTTTACTTAAAATTATTTCTGCAAGCTTATTTGGCTAGACTAGTTCAGAAGAAATTCTTTCAACTTGCAATTGATCCAACTAATATTACATCTTTTTTATCCACGACCACTTGGTAGAATGAAATTTTTTTCATAAATTCGAATCAATTCCTTGTAGAGGATCTTATCTTTACTGATTACCGAGTAGACGTCAATGTAGTAACACATTTTTATTAAAATTTATAATCAATTATTTCATTAATTTGCAAATTCTTTATCCGTAGTCTAAATTATTAAATTTTCTGTTGGTAAAAATGTTTTTATCAGTATTTATATGCTCAATAAGTATTGAAAAATATTTTCTAGGATTTATTCAATTAAATTTAGAAAATTTTACAAAGGTAAACTTAATCGATGTGGTTTTTGCACTCTGCTTTGATTAAGTTCCACATCAATTTTTTCTTCCTATAACATGACTTTTTAATTATCTTTCTTTATAATTATTATCAATTGAATAATCAATATTTTCGGTAAATTTTGTGAGTCTTTTATAGTTTTTAAAAATAATTAACAGAAGTAACTAATTCTCTTGAGCAGGGACTAATTGTAACTTTTTTTCCTACTTATTTCAAAACATTAGAGATAATTTTCATTTGAGGTCTTTTTTTTGTAGCATTTGAGAATTGATTATTCTTTTGTTTCTAATCTATAAATTTCTTGGTATAGTCCAATAAAGAATTTGGTGCCAGGGATCTTTTTAGCTTTCATAATCTCTTCTTCTAGTATTTGCCAAACGGTTTCATCCAAATTTTATAACCTTAAAGATAATATTTCCCCTTTACTTTATTTTTTCTTGATATACATATTCAGTTAGTTCATGTGTTATGGGTATTTTTCATGTCTCAATGAAAATAAGCTGGACTGCAAAACAAGATTCACTAGCCGTTAAAAATCATCTATTAAATTTAAATTATTCAGAACTATTTATTTAACGAAGGTACTTTGATCAATTTACTAAACAAAAATTTTATAGAAAAAATTCTAAAATACATACGCAAATTAAACTTTCATAAAGAAAAATAAACTCTTTCATACGAAAAGAAAGTATATTTTAAATATGCTTGAGCAATTTGGCAATTAATCGAAACTCAATTTAGCTAGTTAATTGAATTTAGCGTTGTTCAAATAATTTTCAAAACCCGATCTATAAAGGAGATGATGATTGTGTATGTTTTAGGTAGAAATTATACATACATTTTTGATTAAATATTCTTTTTATAAATATATTTAATCAAATTTTAAATTGCATAAATTATTAATTTTTTAGTAATATATTTATGAGAAAAAAATTAAATAGATTACTTTATGGATACTCAAAATGGTATTAATTTATACACCGTGAAAATATTTAAACTGTAAATATTTTCACGGTGTAATTCATATTAAAAACAAATAGGGATAGGTGGTCTTGGTCTAAAAATAGGTCTACTTAAAAATACAGGTGTACCATTAATAGAAATAGAAATATTATTTTCTAAAGAAGCAATCATTTTTTCACTAACACTTTTCATCAAAAAAACTCCTTAAATATTTATTAAAACAAGAGCTAGCTAGCTCTTGTTTTAATAAATAAAAAAAAAAAAATAGTCAATACGTTTCTATAGAATATTTTTTAGATTTTTTGATGCAATAATAAAAATTTATAGGAATAAATAAATATTAATAATTTAATATTTTTAAGTAGAATGTAGAGTTGTAATTCAGTCATATTAAAAACAATATTTAAAATAAAATTAACCATTAAATTTTAAGAAACATAATTTTAAAACTGTAAACTATTACCTACAATAAAATTTTTAAAATGGCATTTTAAAAAACATAAAATAGAATGCAATTAAAGAATTTAATAATAGAATTTTTATCTATCACAATAGCGAGTAATAAAAATTTATGTATTTACATCAATTTAAAAAAATAAATGGATATCAACAAAATTTAGATATTTTTTAAAATAAATTCATAAACAATGTTTCTTTATTTTGTTTACATTTAAAAAAATTTAAATTATAAAACGATTCGCTAGCTAGCAAATCGTTTTATAATTTATTTTAAAGGAAAATCACAATGCAAAAAATAAATTCTCAATTAATTTCAAAACTAGAAAAAGAAATCAGCCCTGCATCTACTGAAGAGAATGTTTGGGCATTTAGAGCTGCAAAATGGGCTCTTACATATAAACAATACGCTCATGAAGGATAAGTTAGTAGCGTATAAATAATAGGTTTAAATGCTTTTAATAATTTTAAAAGCATTTAAATTTTACAATTATATTAAAAAAAGTCAGTAATAAATTATCCTGTTATATTTTATTCACGATTTTTAAAACAATACAAGGAAAGTTTTATGAAAGTTGTAGAAAAAAAAATGATTGCAAATTTAGAAAACAATGTCTCAATATCTAGCAATGGTACCCCCGTTTTTCTCACAGGCCTTACAAGAGGAAATTATATTGTAACAATGATTAGAAAAGGAACGAACCCTATTGATTATCGTCGCCCTTGAAAATAAAAACATTAAAAAATTTTATAGTGTTTATTTAGACAAAATATTTTTAATATTTAAATATGTTTTATTCTTAAAATCTAATTAGCAAAGTAAATTTATGATTAATAGTAATTTATAAAACATCCTTTGAAGGTGATAATTTAGTTAGCAAATATAATCATTTTCTATTAGTAAGTGATTGTATATGCTAACTATGAGTAAAATCTTTATATAGAAATAGTACTTAAAGATGCATGCCGAAATTCTTCTGAAAACATGGATAAGCAAGCTCTTTATTGAACGGACTTTAAGTTACAAAAACCTTAGGCAAAATAATTGGTAAAGGTGAATTAAAATGAATGGTTTAGTTGTATCTTAATTTAATTTGAACATTTTAATCTTTAAAAGGAATTTTAAGCGCATAGAAAAAAAATTATTGAGAATATTAAGTCTGAACAAAATCTTTTCATAAGAAAGAAAATTAAGAAACTTTTCACTAAAGAAGTTTCTTAAAAATTTAAAAATTGATTTTATATTTTTCAGATCATTGAAAATTCCAAAAATGTAAATTGTGAGAATTTCTTTATCAGTAAAAGAGGTATATGAATTGAGTATAATGTTAAAAAATTTGTAGGAAGAACATTGAAGAAAAAAATTTCGGTAACGTAATAAGTTGGTTTTGGTAATCAATTGGTAGCTTTTTTTATGTCGGTTTGAATAACAATTAGCTAACATATTGAAGCTGCTTCTTCAATACTAAAAGTTCTTTTCTCAACTTTTTAATGGCATAAATTTTAAAAATAAAATTAATTTTTTTATTAATATACAATAATTTTGCTATCACTAAAAAAGGGGGATTAATGGCTATATATTTTAAAGAATTTAAAGACTTTAAATCAGAAAATTTTTTTTGTGAATACAATAAAAATTTAATTACAAACATTTATGAAAATAACTTTATTAACAAATTTATTTATAAAAATTTAGAAAATATTTCTAACTATCCAAATGAATTTAATGATGAATATAATAGTAATTCTTATACTATTTATTCCGATAAAAAAATAACAGTTTTTTTTAGAATGATAGAAAAATCATATATGATCGAATATTTAGAAAGGAAAGAATTGAATGATATTGCATCAGATGCTTTAGTCTATAATATAGGTGAAGGAAAAATTCGAATTGAACGGTTTAATACTAATAAAAATTATGATAACGAAGAATTTAGTACAAATCTAAAATTAGAATATAATTCATCTGAGTTATTAATTCCAAATACTTTTTTTGAGCTAAGAAAAGGTTCAGATGTTATAAAAATCATTGATATAAGTGATAATGTTTTTCAATTAGTAGTCAAATCTAATTTATCAATGAAATACTACTGGAATTATGATGCAGAAACATTAGTTCCAAAAAATATTTTTTCTAGCAATAATTCTCCATCAAGAATATTTTTATTTATAAAATTACTAACTAAAATGAATTCTATAAACTCTATTGAGGTAATAGAAAATTTAAAAGAACATAGTGATTATCATATAAGATGGGAAGTTGTTAAATCTATTCTTCAATTAGATAAAGAAAGAGGACTTTTATTATTGAATAAGTCATTGAGTGACAAAAATTATCAAATACAAAAAGCCGCAATTAAAACACTTAATGAATTAAAAATAAATTCAATAATTTAGGATATTTTATGTCAATAAAATTTAATTATAGTACTGATAAATCAATTACAATTGATCAACTTAAAAATTATCTAGACAGTACAAATATTTCATATTCAAACAGGGAAGATTTAAATTCTTGCGCTTTAAAACTTACAGAGCTTTATAACAATAGAAATTTTTTAGCAGATATATTGATTGAAGAACTAAAAAATCATAATAATATACAATCCTCTAATAATTATACTTCTCAAGTTATTATAATTGAAAGTAACAAAAAATATACTATTCGAGCTAATATTTGGCTTCCATACGCAAATAATTTAGAAGAAAAGAAACTGTATGCATATGATAACTATCATGATCATAATTTTGATCTACTTACATTAGGTTATTTTGGTCCAGGTTATGAAACTATTTTATTTGAATATGATGCAGAAAAAACATATGGATATATCGGAGAAAAAGTAAATATAAATTTTAAAGAAAAATATACACTTAAAGAAGGAGAAATTCTTTTCCTTGAAAAATCTAAAGACATACATTTGCAATGCTATCCTTCAGAAATGTCTGTTTCAATAAACATTATAATGAATGAATTTTCTAATAAAAAAAGTTCGCAGTTTGAATTTGATATCAATGACTCATCAATAAAAAGAATACTAAATAACCAAAGTTCAAAATTTCTTATTGAATTATCAAGTTTTTTTCCAAGTGAAAATTTATTTGAAGTGATTAAAACAATATCAGTAAAAAATCCATATGATTACATAAGATTATCCTGTTTCAAAACTTTATTGGAAATGAATAAAGATTCAACAACTGATATTCTAAACTATATTAGGAAAGATCCGAGCAAATTAATCAACTCTCATTACTTAAAAATTGTCGAACAGAATAATTAGTAATATAAAATTAAATAAATATTATTTGTTTTATTATTTTAATTTTTTTAAAAGTATATACTTTTTCATATTTTAAATATTTATTCTTTAAATCAATTTCATACATTTTTTTAAAAGATTAGTTATTTACTAAATTATTTCTTTAACACAAAAATAAAATTTTTTATAGCAAATAATATTAGGACATATTATTAATAAAATATGTCCTAATATATCAAAAGAGTATATTTTCAGATATTATTAAAAAGGGAATGGTAGCCTCGGCCTCCGAGGTCTTTCAAAAGGACGTGTTGGCTCCCAAATTATAAAAACGGGAGTGCCATTACATTGAATAGAAACTTCATTATCAATCTTTGCAATATCATTTTCTCGAATATATTTCATATAATTTTCCAAAATAAAAAGTTAACAAAAAGCTAGCTAGCATTAAAATAGTAATTTATTTTAAAAAAAATTTCAATAATTATACTTAATAAATATATGCACATTACTATAAATAGTTCGACAATATAACATTTTATTTTGAAATACTTGTTGTAATAATATTTTTTAGATAATTGTAAATATAGGAATAAATAGTATCTTTTTATTTGTATATATCTTTACAAACATCTAAAAAATAATAAACTAATTTATTACATTAAAAATATAACTTTTTATTAAAAAAGATTGTGCATAATTTATTTTCTAATATTACAAAGAATATTTAATAAAAAAATTAGAACAAATAATGATTGAAAGTTTAGAAAATAAACATTCAAATTCTAGAAATTGTATAGCTGTTTTACGTGAAAGATTATGAGCTCATTTTGATTATATTAGTAAAATGCGAAGGAATCCTAATTACAATATTGTCTCTATATAAATTATTTTACTTATTCTTAAAAGAAAATTAGTAATAGTTTATAAAATATCTTTGAAAACGATAATTTTGATATGGCATATTTACTATAACATATTATCTTTTTGTTTTTTTCATAATTTCTATTTCCTCATTAGAGATAAAATTATCTAAGTTAAATTGTATACAGATTTTTCAAGATTCTTATTACGTTTCTTTATTCTTTCATTTTCTATAGTATTTTTTCTAAATATATGGTTGTATTTAATAAATCATCTACAATATAAATTATGAAGAAAATCTCATTTTCCAGTTATACAAAGTAATTGGATAAGCCTGATATTTACTTAATATTTAAGATAAATTATATTTAGAGTTAAAATATACTTTCAAAATTAAACGTTTTTCTTAGTATCCAAACCTCTTTCTTGTTTTCTTTAATTTGTACATTTGTTCACCTTTCTATTGATAATAGTGAAATCTTCAAATGTGGTCAGGATCAAGTAATTATATTTGCAATAAAGGTTTTAATAAATAAATTTTTATTTATTAAAACCTTTTACAAATCTTAGTTTTGAAATAATTATATATTTTTTGTCTTCTAAATATATTTTAATAATTTTTATGAAAAAATATTTAAAATATATTTTACAATTTTTAATTTTTATTATCTTACTTCTATGATATTTTGTTAATTTTGGTAATAAAATTGATAGGTTAGTGTTGCTAATTAAATTATATTTTTTATAAATAATTACTTTAGATTTGTGGAAAATATAAAATGCATAAATAAAACACTCTAATGAAACAAATAGATGAATAAATTTCGAATAGGGTACTACTATAGAAATAATTGTTAATAATATTGGAAAGGAAAAAATTAAGATAGAAGCCTTACAAGTAATCTTAGCTTTCATATTAGTTTCCTATAATATCATGAATCCATTTTGATATCTCCAGATCAGTTAATGACATGTAATAAGAACCGTATTCCGTCCCGCATAAGTAATTACTTTTATTTGGAACAGCTCCATATAAGACTCCTACTAAATATAAATTATTTTTATGTAATGTAAATGCCGGGCCGCCTGAGTCCCCATAGCATGTTCCTGAGTACAATTGATATGGATGATATATACTCCTAAAAGGTTTTCCTTTAATTTTGAAAAATTTTCTTACCTTATCTAATTCTGTAATTTTGCTATTGGCAATTCTTAGGTTCCCTTTCGTAGAATTAATGTCTTTAGCATCGTGATAGCTAGAACCAAAACCAGCAATATATATATTTTTATTTGTATTCAATTTGTAACCATTATTAATTGGTATTAAATTGACATGAGTCTTTCTATCATAGTCTATTTTATGTTTTAACTTTATTATAGCTAAGTCATAAATTGATTTTTTTAATTTTGCTAAATCATGAGTAGGTGAATCAACTTCAAAAAAAGCAAGCATTGATTTTTCATTCACAAAGAAATTTTCTACCTCTGCATATTTATAGTGATTTATTTTAAAATTATTTATGTCTACTTTATTGTTTAATATTACAAATATTTCATCATTTGTTACAGTTGGAATTGAATTAATCGAATTATTATTATTGAAAGAAATTTCATTCATTTTTAACAAGCAATGTGATGCTGTTAATATGTATTTATCACTCACTATAGTACCAGTACAAAGTTTATATTCATTATTTTTGATAACTACAATTGGTACAACTGATCTATAAATGATTTTTTCAATTTCTACTGACGTGTTAACATTGATTTCTTTACCATTAACTATGAATTCTTTGCTAGTTGCTGTTAGACCGTTATCAGATGTCTTTCCACATGCATAAGTTGTAAGTATAATTAAAATCATTACTAATTTATTTAACATGTTCAATTTTTCCATAGTTTATCTTTAATGTATTATCTGCTAATTTGAAGTATTGATCATCGTGAGTTATTATTATAATAATCTTATTTTTTTTCTTAAGGTAAGATAAAATATCTGAATAAAAATACTCTTTAAATATAGGATCTTGCTCAGCAGCCCATTCATCAAAAATATATACAGACTTATCATCGTCTAGTATGGATAATGTTAAATATAACCTTTTCTTTTGTCCTGAAGACAAATAACTTAAATTATTAATTATATTAGATTTTATTTCTATTTTTTCATCTAATTTAAAAACTTTAAGTAATTTATTGAATTTTTCTTTCTTCTCTGAAGTATTAATATATAAATCTAATCTATTAATAATATTACATTCAATTTCAACTAGACAAATGTGATTTCTAAAATAAAACGTATTATCTTCATTTACAATTTCATTATTAATTAAAATAGTTCCTTCAGTTGGCTTATAAAGTAAGCTAATTATTTTACTTATTGTTGTCTTTCCTGAGCCATTACCTCCTACAATATAGTAAATATTTCCTGAAATAAATTGATAATTTATTGGGCCTATATTGAATTCTGATTCTTTAAATTTATGACAAATATTTTCTAGCTTTATTTCAGATATATGTTTAGTTGAATCAATTAAGTTATATTTAATTCCATCTAAACCTAATTCTTGTGAAGTATCAATTAAGTTTTTTGAACTTACTTTTGACCTTAAAATAGTTTGCAAAATATTACTAAAATTAGAAATTGTTCCTGTAATATATATAATACAAAATATAGATCCAGTAATTACTTCTAAAGAGTGATTGAAAATAGATTTACTAACAATAATAACTATAATAATTAATATCATTATATATATTTCAGATACTGCTTGCGAAAAGAAAATAAAATTGTTTGTTTTTTTTGTTAGAGAACTTATTTCTGTGAATAATTTGTAGAATATTTTTTCATTAAAATATTCCTTTTTTTGTCTCGACATTTTTAACATTTTTATAGATTTGATATAACTTTCAATATTTGAATATAATTGAATATTTGATGATCTTTCTTTGATTAAATATTTTTCTGAAATTTTATTAATTATAAGCATAAAAATAAAAATAATTAAAAGAGATATTATAGAAATAAAAAATATTTTATAGCTAATTATGAATATATATATGCATAAAGATATTACAGTGATAGAACTTATTATTGCTTCAGGAATAGCGCTTATTCCTTCGGATATATTGTATATATCTTCTTTAAAATTAACTAATAATTTTGAATTCCCTTTTTTCTCAATTTCTTCAACATTTGATTTATATAATACTTTAGAAAACCAAACTCTTATATCTTCAATTGCTAATACAGATAATTTTACCATAATTTTTTGTGAAATAATTTTTGATAAAATGCATAATAAAAATACAAATACAATTAAAGTGTAGTTAATATCTGAGCTAAAAATAGTTTTGTTTATTATAGGTATAATTGATGAATTTAATATAGCTGATATTATACCTAAAGATATACCAACAGTAATTAAAGAAAGATTTTTTTTGTTTTTTATAAAATTAGTTATCATGATTTATTTCAATTTCTCTTAAAAAAAATGAATTTATTAATTTATTACTGTCATTTTTAATGTCAATTAATACTTCTTTTCTTTTGGATTTATCCATTTTCATGAGTGCTTTAAAAGATTGAAGTCTAATATTTGGAATTGGGCTTTTTCTTGAAATTGTTTGAACTAAGTCAAATATATTATCATCATTAAAGTAGCTACAGATTTCAATAAGTGAATTAGCAGTTTGATGGTTTAAAACTCTTTTAATTGAAGAATTACTTAGATCAAATTCAAACTGAGAATTTTTCTCATTTTCCATATTTCTTGGAATGACGTTAATAGAAACAGACAAATCTCTTGGTTTGCATTGCAAGTGTATGTCCCTTGATTTTTCAAGAAAGAGAATGTGACCTTCTTTAAGCTGATATTTTTCTTTAAATCTTATATTTACATATTCTTTATTATATCCATTTATTGAATTGTAATCATAATCATATAAGTAAGTTTCATATCCTGACCCAAAATACCCTAACGTTAATAAATCAAAATTATGGTCATGATAAATGTCATAGGCATTCATTTTTATTTCACTCAAATTATTTGGGCTTGGACTCCAAATATTAGCTCTAATCATAAAGTCTTTATTTGAAGTAAGTATAATAACTTGTGCTGTATATTTATTATTTTCCTGAATATTATTATAATTTTTTAGTTCATTTATAATATAATTTGATAGGAAATTCCTGTTATTATATAATTCTTTTAGTTTAATTGAACATGATTTTAGATTTTCAATATTTGAAAAATTTAATTTATTTGTTTGTATAAATTCTAAAAAATCTTCATATGTAATCGATTTTTCAGTTTTAATGTCAAATTTTATACTCATAAACATCCTTATATAATTGAATTATTTTTTAAATTACTTATAGTATTTAATGCTGCATTTTTAACATGAATATGACGATCGTTAACAGCTTCATTTAGTAAATCTATCCCTTTTTCTGTGTCAATTTGTAGAATAGATTTAACCACTTCCCATCTAATAAAATGATTTTTGTGATTTTTAAATTTTTCTATTGTTTCAATACAAGCTGAATCCCCTAAATTTGCTAACAAATCAAGATAAATTGATATGCGAGATGAATTTTGGTTAATACAAAAGATATCCTTTGATTCGAGGGAAATAGAATCATAACTAGTTAAATAATCAAATGATTTTTTAGAGCAAACAAAAATGTGAAACACATCATCGCTAATTTCAATAAGTTTTATTAAATCTATTCCCTGTCTTACTTCGATAAAATTTTCTGGTTCAATTTCTAGAAAAGAATCAAAATTTAATTTAATATCTTTTTCAAATAAATCATTATTATTATGTTGAATATTTTTACTAAATTTTTTAAATTTTGTTTTTCCTTTACCAAATGAGTAAATTAATAAATCCATTGGAGAATCTAATATTTCTTTATCCTTTAAAATTTCATTTGAATAATTATTTTTTTTCATCAATTTTAAAGTAACGATTATCTTTTCATCTGCGTATAATGTTAAAACATTATCTTTATGGTTTTCGCTGCTATAAAAGGGATTTTTTATAATTTTATTTAGCATTGATATTAAGAATTTTTTAATAGCTTCTTGATTTATAATTTCAATTACTAACTCTTTATTTTTATTTGAAAAAAAACAATCTGTATCAAATTTTTGAAGAATATCTTCAATTTTATTGCATTCCATATTTGCCTCAATTTATAAATTAAAAGATATTTTATTGTTAATACTGTCCTTTAATTAATTCAAATTTTTAATATTAAAAGTGCCTGTAAATAATTAAGAAAATGATTTTGAGGATTGAAGAAGTAGCTTCAATTTGTCAGTTAATTGTTATTCAAAACAAAAAAGCTACAAATGGATTGGCAGAACCAACTTATCATCGTTTATCTTCCTAAAATTTTTTTTCTCAACGTGCTTCCTACATTTTTTTAAAAATTAGTCTTAATTTATTTACCTCGTTTACTGATTAAGAAACTCTCACAATCTACCTTGTTGGAATTTTCAATGGTCTTAAAAATATAAAATCAATTTTTTAAATTCTTAAGACACATCCTTAGTGAGAGGTTTCTTAATTTTCTTTCTTATGAAAAGATTTTGTTCAGACTTAACATTCTCAATAATTTTTTTCTATGCGCTTAAAATTCCTTTTAAAGATTAAAATATTCAAATTAAATTAAGATTCCACTAAACCATTCATTTTAATTCACCTTTACAATTATTTTGCCTAAGGTTTTTTTATCTTAAAGTCCGATCAACAAAGAGTTTGCTTATCCATGTTTTCAGAAGAATTTCGGCATGCATCTTTAAGTACATGTTCTATCTATATAAATATTTTAACTCATAGTTAGCATATGTAATCATTTACTAACAGAAAATGATTACATATTTAACTAAATTATCCCCTCCAAAGGGGCTTTATAAATTACTACTAATTATAAAATTGACTTTAATAATTAGATTTTAAGAATAAAACATATTTAAACATTAAAAATATTTTGTCTAAATAAACATTAGAAAATATTTTAAAATTTTTTTACCTACATCTGCCAAGAATATAGCAATTTTTTATATCACCTATTGTTTTAAATATGTGGAATACAGGTGTACCATTGCTAGATATTGAGACATCGTTTTCTAAACTTGCAATCATTTTTAGTTCTATATTTTTCATAAAACTTTCCTTTTAATTTTAGTAAAAATTATGAATAAAATTCAACAGGATAATTTATTACAGATTTTTTTTAAAGTTTAAATGCTTTTAAAATTATTAAAAGCATTTAAACCTATTATTTATACGCTACTAACTTATCCTTCATGAGCGTATTGTCTATATGTAAGAGCCCATCTTGCAGCCCCAATTGCCCAAACATTCTCTTCAGTAGATGTAGGGCTGATTTCTTTTTCTAGTTTTGAAATTAATTGAGAATTTATTTTTTGCATTGTGATTTTCCTTTAAATTATAAAATGATTCGCTAGCTAGCGAATCATTTTATAATTTAAATTTTTTTAAATGTAAACAAAATAAAGAAACATTGTTTATGAAATTATTTTTAAAAATATCTAAATTTTGTTGATATCCATTTATTTTTATAAATTAATGTAAATACATAAATTTTTATTAATCGCTGTAATAATAGAGAAAAATTCTATTCTTAAATTCTTTAATCGTATTCTATTTTATGTTTTTTTATATTCCATTTTAAAATTTTTATTGTAAGTAGTAACTTATAGTTATAGAAATTCTGTTTCTGAAAATTTAGTGATTAATTTTATTTTAAATATTGTTTTTTTACTAGGTCGGAATTATAGCTATAAATTCTACTTAATAATATTAAATTATTTATTCCTACAAATTTTTATTATTACAATAAAAAATCTAAAAAATATGCTATAGAAAATTATTGACTATTTTTTTTTTTATTTATTAAACAAGAGCTAGCTAGCTCTTGTTTAATAAATCTTTAAGGAGTTTTTCTGATGAAAAATATTAGTGATAAAATGATTGCTTCTTTAGAAAGTAATATTTCTATTTCTGTTAATGGTACACCTGTATTTATTTTTAACAATTTACTTTTTGGTAGACATAATTGTCCAAGAGGCCCCATTGCTATTTGTCAAAAATAGTGATTATAACTAGAGAATATTTATAGTGTAAATTTTCTCTAGTTATATTAAATTAATAACAACTTAATTTTCTAAAAATAATCTATTAAATGTTTTTCTAAAGAATTTTATACTAAAAAAAATTATAAAGTTTAAGTTAATTAAAATTTGATAAAGTGTGTTTTAAAAAAGAATATATAATTAAAACTACATATCGTAAGTCATAAGAAAAATGGACAATCAGCCCATTTGTTGATCGAACTTTGGATGCTGTGAATGACACTAAATTCAATTAGAGTAAGTATGTTAGAATTTTTTATAACCAATTTTAGTTTAGTAAATTGATCTTATATGCCTTCCTAATTGTTCTTGCATCTTAAAAAACAATTGATTTAACAAATATTTTATTTATTTTATCCAATGCCTTAACTTCTGACTGTATAATTTAGCTAATATCTTTTAAGACTAAAGTAATTTCTTTCTATAAAAATCCATAAGCGTTCTATTTGGCTTTAATTATAGAGTATATGAGGGTAAAAATGAACTTTTAAATTTTTAGGAATTATTAATTTATTATTTAATTACGCCCCTGATCCATTAGGAATCATTAAAGCAAGATTTTTTTTATCCCTAGTTTTAGAAAATTGTTCGAAAAATATTTGTATATTTAATGAATTAAGTTTTTTAGAATAAGTTTAATTAGGATTTATTGCCGCATAAATCCATACTCTTAAAAAATTGTATAGATTTAAATATTCCAGTCTTTAACCTTTTATTGAGCATATTCCAAATTGGATTATTATTTGCTCATAATGAGATTCATCTTTGTAATAAATACCACAACTTTATTTTAATTTTTACTTTGTATTGTAGCTATTTCATATAGTAAATGATCAAGCCATTTACAATTAATTTTAGGTTTTTTTTTATGCTAAAGTCTTGTCTTTTCTTTAACTAATCTAACATTTTTTATTAAATAATAAGTACTACTTTTTCGTAATAGTATATTTAACTTTTTCTGAATAAACTCTGAAAATGAACTTCATGTTAAATAATTATTATTGCTCTAAATATCATTATAAATCTTTATTCCATTAATTAAAAATTTCTATTGATTATCTATCACTTTAGATTTTCGTTCTGATTTATTCTAATCTTTAAGTTTATAAATAGATTGGTTATCTAACCAATATCTAATTATTATTTAATTAAATCATATTATTTTGAAATTTACTCAATATAACAGCTTTTAATATCAATTATAACTAGTATTAATATTAAAATTATTTTGTTTAATAAAAATTTTTTTAAAAAGCCATTTTATTCTTTTATTGTATGGTGTGTCTTTAATTCAATGCTATATACTGTCTTTGAAAAAAGTGGAGTTATTTAAACGCAGCAATCTTTTCTTTAATTAATAATAAAATACTTTTATTTTTAAGCTTAAATTTTATAAAAAATGGTAATCTATTTCTTACATAAACTTTTAGATAGGTAATATTAATTTGCATATTTATTTATTATCTTTGCATAAGTCCCATCTTTTTGCATATCTTTTAAGGTGGCATTTAATTTTTCAATTACTTTATCATCTGTTTCTTTATTAAATGCGGCATATAATATTGAAGTCTTTAAAGTGAAAACAGGCACAACATTTATAATTTTATTCTTTTTAAAAAACCAATTTCCTAATTGTTTTCCTGAAGCCCACAAATCAATTCGACCAGCTTGAAGCTTTTTTTCGTTATTAATATCTAAATTAGTATCTTCTACTTTTAAGTAACTAAAACTATGTAGATAATTTGATGTAGCATCACCTTTATATGCTCCAATGACATAGTTTTTAGCATCTTCAAGGGCTTTTATTTTTATATATGGCATTTTTGTATGAGGATTTGCTAATGAAAATAACACCCAATCATTTTCACCAATTGGACCAACCCATTTAAACTGCTTCTCTCGTTCTTCTGTTCTTGAAGCGGCAAAAACAACGGCATTTTTTTTTGTTAAAGCATTATTATACGCCCTTGCCCATGGAAGAAGTTCCATTTTATAATTTACTTTTGCTCGTTTAAATATTTCTTTCATTATGTCGGTAGCGCTTCCTACAATTTCATTTTCATTGTCACCATTGGTATCATCTTTAGGCATATTATAAGGAGCATAGTCTTCGGTATATAAATTAAAAAAATTATCTTGAGCAAATGTATTCTGTTTTAGAAAGCAGAATAAAAAAATTAAGAAAAATGTAGGCATTTTTATTTTTAGCATGTAGTAATTCTCCATCTATTGAGAATACTATAACACTAATTTAATAAAATTGGTTTCTCAATTTAATTAAGGTTTGAAGATGTCAAATTGTTTGATATTTTCATTCTTTGTAAAAACTCTTCTATTTTCATTAGAGTTATGAAAAATTAAGTAATTTGGGTTAGAGAACCAATCTGGGCCAACTAGCAATTGTACTTTTTGAAATACGATACTTAAATAAACATGGATATGTCCTAAAACTAAAGTGTTTATTTCAGTTTTATTGTTTTCTTTGTAGCTTTTAAAGTAATCTTCTAGGCAATTTTTCAGAAAAGGAGCTGTTAGCGCGTTATATGTTTCACCTTTGTTTCTACTTCTTTTTGCGTAATTTGTACAAATAAAATGCATTAAAAATCCGGGTACAAAAAGATTAGCAATTTTTTGAAACAAATAAGATTTAAAAAAAGCTCTTGGTTTTTGATATGAGGGAAGACAAATTAAATTGTCACCATGGCGCATGACAGTTCTGCCTAGGTCAGGATGATCAAATTCAAGGATAAAATCACCATAATATGAAAAAATTTCATCCAATTTTTTAGAATGAAAATGTTCAAAACCAAAATCATGATTTCCTTCCAAAAAAATCGTCTTCATTCCTAAATTTTTCAGTTCTTTAATTTTATCGAAAATATTAATCCAAAGCTTAATAAAAAAGTGCTTGGAGACAGTAATAAAATCAAAAATATCTCCAAGAAATATTATGGCATCTATTTTTTTCGCCAAATGTTCTTGTTTAATTTTTTCGAGTGTTTCAAGAAGGAATTTTGAATTTAGATCTCCCGGTTCTCGTAAATGGACATCCGAAATTACGACAAAACTTTTTATGTTTTCTATTTTAACTGTTCTCACGTTTATACCTTTGTTATAGCGCTTAATTTTAAGAGTGCTGAGAAATCATCTGGCATATTTGAATCTATTTCAAGAAATTTATTTCTTTTTTCTAAACCACACACAAGGCATTTATAATGAATCATGTAACCTTTTTTCTTGTGTTGAGACCATGCTACAGGTTTTAAAAGTCCAAGACATTCAGCAGCTCTATCGCCAGGATTATTATCAACATGAATACTAAATAAACATTTTGGACAATGATCTCGACATGTGCTAGAGGAAAGGGGAACTAAATAATTACAATTTTTGCATGTAAAAGATTCATTTATTTTTGTAAATACTGGAGATTGAATTGTCATATTAACTATTACTTCTCAAAGATATAAAAGCTTTTGTAGTTTCATTTTGATTTGCTGTTGGGTTTTTTTCTAACCATTCTATAAATTGTAAAATAATATTTCTGTTTATTTGACCGGCTACTCTATATCTAACTTTTGCTTGCGGATCTATAAAAAAAGTCTCGGGGGTTCCAGTTACTCCATATTGAATAGATATTAATCCTTTTAAATCTTGCACAACAGGAAAAGATTGGCCATAATTTTTTTGCCAGTCTTTGATGGTTTCAGTATTATCTTGAATATTTATACTTACAAAATAAGGAAATTTATCATTTTTTTGTTGTGTCAACTGATAAAAATACTCCATTTCCGGAGCTTCACCCCGACAAACGGAACAAAAAGAGGACCAGAAATTTAATATTACCCATTTATTCTTTTGAAAATATTGCTCAGAATTAAATGAACCGCCTGTCGTTAGTGGGGCAGAAATTATAGGTGCTACTTCCCCAACTAATTGACTTGGATTATAATTGGGATCTTGTTTTAAAGCATAAATCATTAGTGCTAAGAATAATAAAATACCAAATACCGCTGTAAAAATAGCATTTCGATTAATCTTTTTCTTTTGCATATAACTCCCAATACTTTTTATTTGCTAGCAGATGTTTGTTGAGTAGGAATATTTTGGTCTTTTAAAATACTATCAAGTAATTTAGCTTCTTTCATTTGTTTATGATCTTTTTTTGTATCATAAACTTCACTATGTTTAACCATCAATAAGTTTGCTGTAATTAATTTATCTTTTTGATTAATATCTGGGTTATTTATCAATCGACCTTCAACTACAACTCCTTGACCTTCTTTAAAAAGATCTGGTGGTATGCCTTTATATTGTACAAAAAAGTTGTGGCCTTCCAAATCCGTCATTTTAAAATTAAGTTCACTTTTTTCAGCATTCCATTGTTTAGTGCCTGCCATAACTAAACCAGATACACGAAATAATTTCCCATCAAATTTAATAGGATTAGCATAAACTTCAGCAGGGGTATAAAATGTTACTGTAGATTCGCTTCTTGTAGCTTGATAAATAATCAGACCTAGCGATCCTAATACAATGACAAGTCCAGCGATTTGTCCATTATTTATTTTCACAATGATTTCCTTCACTCGAATAAAATGAGTTATTTTCTTCATTTGCTTTATCAAAAAAACCTTCTTCATTCATGTTATGAATTGAATGCCGTCTGATTTTTAACGAAAAAAATGTGTAGAGTATTAAACAAATAGCAACAATTGCAAAAGTTGAATACACAAAAATTTCCCAACTTAAATTACCGTATTCTGATTCCATGATTATTCACCTCTTGCAACATCTAAAGTTTCTTTTGCAGAAACGGCTTGTCTTCTAATTTTATAAATTGCAATACTCAAAAAGAACATAGCTATAAAATTTAAAAAAAGGACAAGCGAAATATCAGTTGAAGCATTTTTTGTTTTTTCAACAAAAGTTTGGGGTTGATGAAGAGATCTCCATAAATTAACACTATAATATACAATAGGAACATTTACTGCACTTATTATGGCTATAATAGCCGACATATTTCTTTTCGTTTTTAAATCCGGAGTAAAATGCCTAAGTATTAAATAACCACAACAAACAAGAAACATAACTAAACTTGATGTTAAACGCGGATCCCAATCCCACCAAACTCCCCAAGTTGGACGCCCCCAAATGCTACCTGAAATTAAGGTTAAAAAAGAAAAAAGAGTTCCTAATTCTAATGAAGTGTAACTACTTCTATCATAGATTACTGCATTTTTTGGTTTTAATATTACTAAAAAAGCAAATATTGCACTAGTAAAAACCCAAAAAAATGCGCACCAAGCTACTGGAACATGTACAAAAATAATGCGATAAACATTTCCTTGATCAGTATCAGAGGCGACCCAAAATAATGCTAAAAACCAACAAAAAATTTGGAAAATTGTAAATAAAGTTAGAATAATATTCCAACGAAAAATTGGTTTTCTTATAGATAAAGGGATTTTATTCTCTACTATTTCTTTATTACTCATATTCATTCCTGCAAAAGTAAGTCACTTAAAAGAATTCCTAATGTAGAAAAAATGATGGGGTAAGCTATTAATATTGTCCACCAAGCATTTTCACTAAATGCACCAAGAAGAGAATTGCTACCAATATGTATTGTTAATGAAACCGATGCTAGTAAAATCCCGCTTTGGAAAGGAAAAAATAACATAGGAAGTAATATTTCTTTTGCTAAACTTCTGGCTGTTAAACATGTAATTAACGTACCCAAACTTGCCGATCCTAAATTAAAAAAAATAGCAACAAAAAAAAGATTACTCATTAAACTAAGAAGAATACTTGAATTAATATTATAAAAAATGATCCATAGTAATAATATTGGAATTTGTAGGGTAAAAATTTGCAAAGCAGTAAAACTAATTTTACCTGCTATTATAGATGTTTTTGGTAAATTTGAGGTAAGCAGTAAATCCATTCCGTTACATTCTTGCTCAGCAGAAAATATTCTACTGATTGTAAGAACGGCAACAAATTCATTCATAATCCAAAATGTACCAATTTGGATATCTGCTCTTTGAATAGCTTCAGTTCCCAATCCAAATGGAAAAAGAATAAGTAAACAACAGGCAAAAATGAAAGTTCCTACCCAAGAAGCTTTTCTTGCCCAAAGAGAACGAAAACTTAATTTGTGAATAAAATAAAAAGATTTAAACCAGCTGAATTCTTTTTTGTTAAGCAGATATATTTTATTAAGCATTAAAGTAAAGCCTTAATTTCTGGTTTTAAATTTCTTTTTACTTCTGGAACATAATTAGATAAACTAATATTTTTACCCGCCCATTTTATTAAATTCTCATCATGAGTTGCTATTATAAATGCTGAACTATTATTTGTTATAAGTTCAGAAAAAATATCTAGACAAATATTAGTACCTGACTCATCTAAGCCATTAGTAGGTTCATCAGCTAATATTATTTTAGGTTTAATAAGTAACAGTGCAGCGAGTGATAATCTTCTTTTTTGTCCAGTCGACAAAGATCTTACTATTTGGAGTTCTCTGTCCTGTAAATGAACTCTTTTTAATACTTGTTTATATGAACTTACTTGGTATTGAAATGAATAACTCTGTGTATAAAAATCTAAATTCCAGAGCACAGATTGATCTAACATTAAACTTGGAATGTTGGGAAGATAAATTAAAGACTTATTTTTTTGTGATAATTCTTGATTTTCAAAGTAACTTATCTCCCCTAAATGAGCTTTTGATAATCCTGCCATAACTTTTAAAAGAGATGTTTTACCAATTCCATTTGGACCTGTTATAACAACTTTATCTTGCGCTAATATAGGTAAATTAAAATTAGAAATTAAAGGTTTATTACCCATTCTAATTTCTAAGTTATTACAATTTAAATATAGCGACATTGGTCAGATATTATCTTTCTTCAGCTTCATTTTGCAAGGAAATGGAATCTAAAATTGTAAAAGATGATCCGTGAGTTTCCATAATACCAGCTTGTTTGAAGTCAGCTATTGCACGACTAACAGTTTCTGGAGTAACGTCTGCTAGTTCTGCTATATCTCGACGATTTAAAGGCGGTTCGAAACTTTGTGCGCCATCATCAGCAAATAAATTATAAAGCTCATAAATAACAGAAGCAACCCTATTTTTTGCTGGACGATATAAGTCTGATTCTATACGCTTTTCTAATCTTGCGAGTTCATAACAAAAAATTTTCATAAATTGAAGAGAGACAATTGGGCTTCTTTGAATAAGATCCAATACTATTGTTTTTTCTATGGAAAAAACTTCACTATCTTTTAAAGCAACTGAAGTGCGACTGTATTTGAATTCTCCAAAGACTTCCCGAATACCAACGATTTGTCCAGCACGCACAATACGAGTAATTACGCTTTCACCTTCTTGGCTTTCACGCACAATCTTGAGACAACCGTTTGCAACTCCATAAATTGATCTTGGCGTATCACCTGAAATAAAAAGATTTTGGCCTTTTTTCAATCTAATAATAGAAGAGTTTTCTTGAAATCGATGTAAATCCTCATCTGAGAGGGATGGAAAAAGCCTACGCAAAGTGTAAGTTCCCCTAGATTTTCTTTCCATTCTTAAAGCTCCGATGGCAAAACCTTAGCAAGGTCCGAGTCTATTGCATCTCGTATGTTTTTTAAGTCAGGTTGTGGTTTTGATTTAACCCCATTCACAATGACGGCAAAAGCAACCCAATCCCCGTTTTTTAGCCGACTATAGCCTCCAAGAGCTGATACATTCACAGGTTCTGTTAGTGTTCCTGTTTTTCCTCTTAATCTTCCTTGTAAATGTTTTTCTGATGCAGAGGTAAATCTTCTTTTTAGCGTACCTTCATCACCAACAATTGGTAAAGCATTTATGTACGCTGGAAAAGCTCTACCACTAAAATACATATGATCCAATAAAGAAATAATATCTCTTGCAGAAAGTCGATTATTAGGAGTTAAGCCGCTTCCGCTTTCAATAATTATTGGTGAATTTAGTTTTTGATTTGTTTCCCAAGTAGAGTTTTTTAAGACATTTTTCATATATTTTTCTAATAAACTACCAGCTTCTTTCAAATCTCCTTTATTTTTTGGATTTGACTCTGATAATAAATTTAATGCCAATATATCACCAATAAAGTTATTACTTACCTCAAAAAGTCCTTTCATTTGCCATTCAATCGGATAGCCATCGACAGCGGCTATTGGTGTTAAACTTCCTTTTAATTCTTTAGAATCTATTTCAATTTCTCCTGAAGTTTCAATTCCAGCTGCTGTTAAAAATCCATTTAAAACTTCTCCAGCATATCTATCAGCATTTGAAATTGAGCGATATATTCTTTGTGCAGTTGAATTTTTTGGAATATTTCCAGATACAGAAAATATATCTTTTCCATTTTTGCTTTGGCGAGAAACGGATACTTGTGGAGGAGAGTTTTCACTTGTTGTTGTAACACTTCCATTTATAACAACACTATTTAGAGGATAAGGTTCCAAAGATATTTTAGCTTGTCCACCTACTTTTTCATTTGGACTTACAACAATTGCTATAACACTGAAATTCACAGCAGCTGAGGATAACGGAGCATCATAAGCGTTGTGACTTTTTGTCTTACCGCCCAACCTATTTTCATCTTCTAAAACTTTTCCAAATAAAGAATTATTTACAACAATTTTTCCTGTAATTTTTTTAATACCATAACGAGCTACATCTGTAGTTAAAAACCAAAGTTTTTCATTTGTTAAAGAAGCATCCCCGCCGCCGTAGAAAATGATATCACCATCAAGAGTTCCTTTATTTATTTTTCCTCTAGCAAATAATTTTGTTGAAAATGTTTTGGTTGTTCCCCATTTATCAAGAGCTTGAGCACCCAAAACTAATTTAGTTACAGAAGCAGGACAAAGCTTTAAGTCAGCATTTAATTCGGCTATTTTTTCACCATCACTTAACTTAACTACTAAAGCACTAACAGTTGCATTTCCATCTTTCTCTAAACTACTTAATTTTGAAAATTTTGAATTTTCTGCAAAAGACAATCCAGGTAATAAAAGAAAAGTTTTAAAAAGAAGAAAAGTTATAAAATTTAATTTATTTAAAAATATTTGCATTTTTTATTTCCTATACAAAATAAAAGCTCTTTAAGGATATCTTAAAGAGCTTTTAATAAACTGCAATCACAAAAGTAAAAATGAGAGTTAATTTAGTGTTTCGCTAAATAATTACTTACACCATCTTGCGTTGCTTTCATAGCGTCTTTGCCTTTATTCCAATTAGCAGGACATACTTCTCCATGTTTTTCAAAATGTTGGAGAGCATCTACCATTCTTAAAGCTTCATCAACGTTTCTTCCTAAAGGGAGATCGTTAACTATTTGGTGACGAACAAGACCATTTTTATCGATTAAAAATAAACCTCTAAAAGCAACTCCACCATCGCTTAGAACATCGTAATCTCTGGCAATTGTCCGATGAATATCAGAAATTAAAGTGTATTTAACTCCTTCAATTCCTCCCTTATTTTTTGGTGTATTTAACCAAGCATAGTGAGAAAATTTACTATCAATACTACATCCAATAACTTCAACATCTCTTTTTGAAAATTCTTCTAATTTTTCTTGAAAGGCATGCAATTCGGTCGGACAAACGAAAGTAAAATCTAAAGGATAGAAAAATAATACGACATATTTTTTACCTTTAAAATCAGAAAGAGAAACTTCTTTAAAATCATTGTTAACAACAGCTTCAGCCTTAAAGTTTGGTGCCTGACGTCCAACTAATACGCTCATATGGAAACCCCTTTTCTAATAAATTAAGTACAGAGAACATACGGGAAGTTAGTCTCAGTGATAAACACTATATCCTTAAAGTCTGATGTCAAGGAAGCAACTGTCCCATTTTTCAATATCATTTTAGTATGTAAGGTGTTTGTGCTTAAAAAAAAAACAATAATAAATGGAATAATATTGATGCAAGTCAAATATTTCTAACTTTATGTGTTCTGATATCATAAACTGTTATATATAAATTAAGTGAGGTATGAGACTAAAGAATTTCCATTTAACTGCGAATGGATTTATAGTAAGCTTAAACTAATATGAGGTAAATCTTGATATTTTCATTCTTTAAAAAAACTCAGAACCAAACAAGTGATAATGAAGTTTCAGAAATTTCAAAAGAAAAAGTTTTACCTAATTGGTTAAAAAAATTACCAAATCGCTTAACGTTTTTAAGAATTCTTTGTATTCCAGTTGTTGTCTACCTCATGTCACTTGGAGAAGTGGCTCCAGAATCGGGGCATTTTGGATTAATTCAACCTATTAAAATTAGTACAACTGATATTGCGGCCGCGTTAGTATTTGCATTAGCTGCATTAACAGATTTCTTTGATGGATGGATAGCTAGAAAATTTAATGTGGAAACTGTGCTAGGAAAATTACTAGATCCATTAGCAGATAAATTACTTGTTGTTTCAGCTATGGTTATTTTAGTAGAAAAACATAGAATGGATGGCTTAATAGCGGTTATAATAATTGTTCGAGATCTTGGAATAAACGCTATAAGATTAGCAGCTGTCGATGATGGTATTCAAATATCTTCAAATATAATAGGAAAGACTAAAACAACATTTCAGGATATAGGAATTATTGGATTGACTGTTTGTGGTACCTTATGGTTTATCCCATTTCATTATATCGGACAACTTTTTATCTTTCTTGCTTTAGCAGCGAGCTTAATTAGTGGTGGTCAATATTTATTTGATTATGCTAGAAAATTAAAAAAGAATTAAACAGGAACCGGATCAATCTCTTCTTTCGGTTTTTCAGCAATTTTTAACATTCTTAGTCTTCTTGTTACTTTTTCAAGTAAATTCATTAATACTTCAATCTGCATTGGAGTGGCATGCTCTAAAGAGCATCCAATAATTTTACCATTTATAGAGATTCTTCTTACTTTTCCTGCTACTGGTAAGAAATCTCCATATTGTGGATGAAATAAATTAAAATCTTGTAATGGGACTTTTATTTTAATTTGTTCATTTGTTTTGAAAAAGTGTTCATTTTTTATAGAGATACTGAATCCAACTAAACTTATATCATTTAATATTACATCTTCATAGACATTTAAATTTAATCTATAGACTTTAATTGGAATACCCAATGAAAATCTTTTCGCTCTTCTTCCGATTGTTGTGGATGCTCTTTTAATTTTTCTGCTAATTTCTATAAAGTCTATTGGTTCTTTAAAGTAATCATCAAATTCTTCATAAATCGAAAGCTTTTCTCGATACTTTCTTACTAATTCTTCCTCATTTTTTGCAACAAAAAATAACGGACATTTTTTTCTTTTTTTACACTCAACTCCAAAGTCAATTGCAATATTATCATCATTAAATAAAGAATGGTCAATAATAATAATTTCAATATTTTTGACTAATAAAGCTTTTAAAGCTTCATTAGGATCTTCAAAACGAACTAAAATATATTCATTCAATGCATTTTGTATTGCTTTTTCAATAGTCCTAATTCTTGTTTCATCTTCTCTTGTTAATTTAAATAAATAAAGGACATATCTTTTTTTCTTTTTGGGAGCAATATCAAATATAGATTTACCTTCGGCGTCAAATACTTCCATGAAAAAAGCTCCTGATTTTTAGTTATTATACCAAATAGTCAGAAGCTTAAAAAAGAAATAAAACGAAGGAAATTTTTGCCTTCCAGGAAGTTTTTACTTACCAGAAGCCATTTCCATGATTTTTGTGAGACGTTTTGCAAATGTACCAGGATTTTTTACTGGACTTCCTTCAGACAATAATGCTGTTTCATAAAGTACTTCAACCCATTCATTTAAAGTAGTTTCATCAGTACCTTTATTTTTTCTGTCTGCAAGATTTTTAATTAAATTATGGCTTGGATTAATTTCAAGAATGCGTTTATTATTATTCGCCATTCCTTGTCCAGTCGCTTTCATAATACGTTCCATATGCGCGGTCATACCGTTCTCATCAGCTACTAAACAACATGCGCTTTCACGTAAACGTTTTGAAATTTTTACTTCTTTTATTTCGTCTGATAATTTAGTTCTAAATAAATCGAGTAAGCCAACTAATTCTTCAACTGGTTTTTCTTCGTTCTTTTTCTCTTCTTCGGTTTCTTTTCCAACACCGTTGAGATCTAAGTCACCTTTATTGATAGATTTTAGGTTGTATTCACCATGTTTGCTATAGCTCATGATAAACCATTCATCTATTGGGTCAATTAAAAATAATACTTCAATACCTTTTGAAGTCAGTGCTTCCAAGTGAGGACTGCGTTCTATAGATTCAAAATTAGGACCTGTTAAATAATAGATTTCTTTTTGCCCATCAGCTTTTCTTTCAATATATTCTTTGAATGAAACCCAGCCGTCTTTTCCAGTTTTAGAAGATTTAAAACGAACTAAATCGCTTAAAGTTTCATGTTGTTCAAAGTCAAAATGAAAACCTTCTTTTAGGACAGCGCCAAAAGTTTTATAAAAATTGAAGTATTTTTCACTATCATTATTTGCTAAATTTTGTAGAGATGATAATACTTTTTTAATAATTTGTTTTTTAATTTGTGGAAGTTTGTTGTTGTGTTGCAAAATTTCTCTTGAAACATTTAATGGCAATTCATCTGTTTCAACAACGCCTGAAATAAATCTTAAATATTCAGGTAACAACTCTTTACATTTTTCTGTAATAGAAACTCTTTTAACATATAAATGTAGACCGTGATTATCTCTAGTGTATAGATCAAAAGGAGCTTCTGTAGGAACAAATACAACAGCATTAAAAGGAACTAAACCTTCAACACTGATGTGTTCCCAAAGTAATGGTTCTTTCCAATCCATAGAGATTTGTTTATATAATTCTTGATAATCTTCAGGTTTGTTTTCTCTTTTGTTTCGAGCCCATACAGGGGTAGATTTATTTAAACGAACTTCTTCAGTGGCTCCATCTTCTTTCTTTTCTAAGAAGAAAATTGGATACGTAACATAGTCGCTATATTTTCTAACAATTCCACGGATTTTCCAGTCATCAACAAATTCTTTTTCATCATCTTTTAAATGAAGTTCTATTGTTGTTCCTCTTGTTTCTTTATTGCTCGGTTCAATTGTATAAGTACCGTCTCCAGCTGAAGTCCATTTATAAGCTTCTCCGCCATGCGCTGAACGGCTTTCTACAACTATTTTTTTAGCAACCATAAAAGCAGAATAAAAACCAACACCAAATTGACCAATTAAGTTTGAGTCTTTTTTATCTTGTTCAGAAAGTTTTTCTAAAAACTTTTTAGTCCCAGAGCTCGCTATGGTTCCCAAGTTATTCATGAGCTCATCTTTGCTCATACCAATTCCATTATCTTCAATGACTAAAATATTATTTTCTTTGTCATTGCGAATTAAAATGGAATTTTCTTTTTCAGATTTTAGTAGATTATGATTTGTTATTTCTTCAAAACGTAATTTATCGACGGCATCACTAGAGTTGGAAATAAGTTCTCTGAGGAAAATTTCTTTATTTGAATATAGAGAGTGAACCATTAGGTTCATAAGTTGTTGAACTTCGGTTTGAAACGAATGGACTTCAGCTGTCATGGTGTTTTCCTTGTAACTATTTAATATAAAAGTAAAAAGAGTTAATTAGCGAACCCGCTTATAAGGAAGCTAAACAGAAGATGAAAGTAGTCAATACCTTTTAAAAAAAGGAATTTAGACTTTTAAACGAATTAAAGGTTCCAAGAATCCCCCCACTCAGCTTTACGAGCTTCTTTGTACTTCTGTCCATCTTTTTTTGAATGTGTTTTTAATATAAATCCATCTTTTGTACAAAGATTTAATTTTAAATGTCCGCTATGCACTTCTGGATGTCTTGTGATTCTAGCATTAAAGTGTTTTTCAAGATTATTTTTGCTGACTATTAAATAAGAGAATTTCTCATCTTCAAAGCCTTTTTCACCCATTTTAAGATTTTTATGCATAGAGGTTCTTTGCAGTCTAGTCGCAAAGTGGCACCAATCTTGTTTATTTAGAGCAGGGCATGATAAAGAATGAGGGCAAGGTGCTAATATATTTGCATTACTTTTTAAGAAAAAATTTCTAGCAAAGGTAACAGATTGAAATCCCAAAGGGGTTCCTGGCTCTATCAGAACAAAAAATTGTCCTGTTTTTTCCCAAAATTTAGAAAGAAAATGTTCTTTGTCTTTTTCTGAAATTTCATTAAAGGAGTAAGAGGCTAAGACCAGGTCTGCACTTTGGATACCATCAAGGGAATTTAGTACATTTTTTTGCAGCCAGTTGGCATTCTTCATTTTCTGCTGATTTAAAGCAAGTTTTTTGCCAATTTCAATCATTCCTTGGTTTTGCTCAATGAGCTGGATATTCTCTAACTCTGAAAAAGTTTCGCAGCTTGCCCAAGAAGCCGTGCCAGGACCTGCACCCACATCGAGAATACTTTTTAAATTTTCAGCAAAAGGAAGAACTTCTTGTAAAACTCTTTCAACAGCAGCATAAGTCGCTGGCATTCTGGCTAAAACATATGCTAAGCGTTCTAAATCACTGTTTAATGAAAATGCTATTTGTTCCCTATTATTCCTATAGTAAGTGGATAATTTTAAGTAAGCCTGTTGTAAGGCTGATGGTGCGTAATGTTTCGCAATTTCAGTGAGAGATTCTTGTAATTGATTTGGTAAGATCATATTTATACCTAGCAAAAAGTCACAAAATTAAAACAAACTTACTTTTTCACTTCTGTTTCAAGTTTGTCAATAAAATCTGTGGCTGTATCTTTTGCAGTATTTTCAGTGGATTTAGCACTTAATTGAACTTTTTCTAGAATCCAATGCACCGGTTTAGTATCTACAATATAGTAATGAAGAAAGGTGAATAATTTTTTTTCATTTTTAATAGGAATAGAGAACACAAAAAGCCAAATGAAGCCATATATTAAAAATATTACTGTTTTTTTTAAAAAAATCTGGAGCATCTTGACTTCCTTTATTTACCATTACTATTTTAACATATTAGAGGTATAAGTAGAATTTCACTTCTTTTTTTTTGACTCCACAATAGGATTACAACTTTATGTCTCAAACTGCTAGTAATGCCATCCAGCCAATTTTAAACCTGCAAGAAAATTGTTCTAATTTTTATAAAAAAATTAATGAGAAATATCATGAACAAATGAACTGTAAGCAGGGATGTGCAAGATGCTGTTTTGTAAATTTAAGTATTTTCCAGGCTGAAGCTTATAGAATTATTGTTTGGGTATTAAATTTAGATGCCGGGAAAAAGAAAGAATTATTAGAATTACTACAAAAACCTATGCAATCTGAAGAGAAAAATTTTCAAAATAAGTTAGCTTCTCCCTGTGTTTTTTTAAGAGACAATTCGTGTACAATTTATGAAGCAAGGCCTACTATTTGCCGAACTCAAGGTGTCCCATTGCAATTTAAACAAGTGGATAAAGAGAATAATATCAACATAACAGTAGATCATTGCCCATTAAATTTTTCAGATCAAGATAATTTCCCTAATAAAAACGAATGGTTAGACTTGGATAGGCTAAATACTTTACAAAGTATTGCAGAAAATTTCTTTTTAAAAAATCAGCAAAAACAAGATAGTCAAATTCAGCTAGCAGTAGATAAAAATCAAAGGATTTCTTTAACAAGTTTAAAAAAAGAGGTCATTAAAATTCTGGAAAAGGAAGAATAAAGAAATTTCAAATAAAAAAAGCCCATTCAAACGAATGAGCCTTTTTTATTGAACTGGAGTATTCAAGTAATATTAATTACTTGCCACTTGTTCTAGCTGCACGACGACGTCTTAGCAATTTTCTTTTCTTACGACCTACTTTACGACGACCTTTTGGATGCTTACGACGATGACGTGATCCGTGCATACCAACCTCCTGAAAATATTAAAAAAGTTAAAAAGTTTGTGTTCTTAAAATCTGGCAACTCTCCATAATGAAGCATTGCTGGAAGGATGGCAATATCACTCGCAATAACATTTTGCAAGAAAAATTTCCTCTTATAAAAGCTTTTGAAATTTAGTATGGATAATCTTGCATGCAAACCATATTCATTAGTTCTTGGGATCTTTTGAATTATTGTGTTAGTTATACTCATGAAGTTATGTTTTAAGTTTTTTTGAATTTGAGAAAAAAAAGAATGAAAGATAAAATGCGTATAAATCTTAAATTTAGATTTAACTCTGGGTCTTTATTAGCGTATTTTATATTTTCTGCTATCATTTTTATAGTATTATACCTAGTTATATGGACTTTATCTGTTAGGGCTGAAAGAATAGCTAACTTACGGCATGATGTAAAACTCATTATGGGCGGCATAACAGGGAGTATTTTAGGGACTGCAGAGCTAGATTCGCAAGGTTTACAAGATCAATCTCAATCATTAATGCAAGAATATCTTAATTTTACTTTTGACTCAAAAAAGACTCAAACACAAGAAAGAGCCGCGAAGGTATCTGTCTATTTTTTGAACCCAGAAAGGCAGTTAATTGGGGAATGGGTATCCCCAGAAGAAATTCCTCAAGAGTGTCTCGATACTCGGACTGAATACTTCCAACCACACCGGTCACCCTACCCATATTTAGTAGAATTAACTATAAATACTTGCAGTAAAAACTCATTAGATTTATTTGAATATCACATAATATCACTTCCAATAATGGTTTCTATGGCGGTTATTTTATTTTGGGGCATTTGTATATATGCAATGTTACATTCTATTCAATATGCAGGTAAACTTTTGGAACAAACTGAAGATGTTGATGAACTATTAGAAAAAACTGATAAAATAAATTGGTTAAATGTCCGTATTTTAGCTCAAAAAGCTATTCAAGTGAGAGGTAAAAATTTACAGTTTTATCAGACTTTAATTTTGGACGCGCAGCATGATGTTGCTAAAATATTAGATTCTATAAGTACAAAATATCAAGATAAGGATTTAAATTATAATGTTTCTTCTATTAGAGGTATTTTACAAAGACTAGCAATTGAAGTAAGATCTTCTAATGAAATTTATCAAGACTATACTACTCCAAAAGATCTTATTTTTGATGAAATAATGCAATATATAAGCACTTACTTTTCAAATTGTGAAGTAACAAATAATCTGCCTAAAAATATAGAAGTCCCTGTATCAGATATTTCTCTGTTTGAAAGAATAATTGTTAATTTATCTTCTAATTCAATAAAACACTCTATCTCGCCTTCAAAAGTAAAACTTTATTATGCTAATGAATATTTTTCGCTTCGAGTGTATTCAAAAATTTCATTGCTTTCTTCATTTAATATTCATTTAGCGAAATTAACAAATAGAATTGATTTAAAAAATGTAGATTCTCCAGTTTTATTTAAATTTTTTGGAAGAGATGGACGAGGATTATCAATAATTAAAAGAGGTATTTTTAAATTTAAAGGTAAAATGATTTTTACTATTGAAAATAATGTTGTTGAAACTGGTTTTGATATTCCCGCGCATTTTTATGTTAACAAAAAAATTGATGAAATTCCTTCATATTTACTAAATAGAAAGAAAGTAATTTATTTTAAAAATGAAGAATTAATTCAATACGCTAAAGAGCAGGGTCTTGAAAGTTTTATTATAACTGATAATGATTTAGAATCATTAGTTAAAAATAAAATTAGTGAAGAAAAGATTGAGATAGTATCAGATGAAGAGTTAAACTTGCCTCAATCTTTTATTTTAAGAATAATTACTAAAAAAGAAAGAATTAAGGGTCTTGCTTTAAATTGGATTGGAGATTCTAGGTAATGGTTTCAAAAGTTTTTCCAATATCTCGTTGGTTAGTTGTTGATGATACCCCTGAAGATGCGGATGATATCGTTTTAGCTATTGAAGGACTTGGTGGCAAAGCTGATACCGCTGACAGTATAAAAGCAGCCGAGAAATTGTTACGTAAAAATATCTATGATGTTTGTGTAGTTGATTGTTTTTATAAAGGAACAAATAAGTGGGGAATTGATCTTTTGCCTGACTTGCGCTCAACTTTACCAGGCCTTCCAGTTATAATGATTTCTAATTCAGATGATCTCGACTTACCTGCAAGGGTTATTAGGGCTGGAGCAGATATGTTCTGTCCTAAACTAAAAGATTCTTTTTCTTTGACAAAAACATTAGGGGCAGCTGCTTTACAAGCTACAATAATTCGTAAATTAAAAATAATGGAATTTGATTCAAGATTTTCGAAAGAAATTTATTTGCAAAAACAAACATCAGACGCTTTTGAACATTCTATGCGCAGAAAAGAAGAAAGACTTCTTATCTGTGGTGCTCCTGGAACAGGAAAAACGATAGCTTGTCAACTATTTGCGCATCAATATTTAAAACAAAATTATGGGAGTTTATCCAGAAATATTGTTTACCATGATTGTGCATCAAAATCAGATGATGTGAATTCCACTATGCTTTTTGGCGATGCAAAGATGATAGGCAACACTTTACAGTTAAGTTTATTTGAAAGAGCTGTTGGAGGAGTTCTTGTTTTAGATAATTTACATGCTTTGTCTGAAGAAAATCAAAATAAATTAAAAAGTATTTTTGACTCTGAATTTGTGCCTTCTGTATTAGGTGAAGGTAATTTATCTATTAGTCTTATAAAATTTGTAGGTACCTATTGCACTGATTATCAGAAAAAAATTGTACCTGGTTTTTTAGAAGCATATGCACACAGAGAAATTGATCTGCCATCAATTTCTGATTTAAATCAGGAATTATCTAAAGTTATTCAATTCATTTTTGAAAATCTATCACAATCTAGTGAAGACCTTAAAATTTCTGCTAGCACAGAAGTTATTGGGAAAATTTTAGATTTAGCTGCCAATCATTCTTTTCCTGCTAATTTTAGAACTCTGCATCAAATTATTGAAAATGCTTTATCAAGAGCGTTGGCGGATCAGCGAAGTCAAATTTATCCCTCAGATATTGAAATTATAGGTAGCATGCGATCTTCACATCAAGAATCTGTAACAAATACAGCCGGGACAGTAAAAAATTACGGAGATGTATTGGAAGGAAGATTCGGAGAAGCTTTACTAAAATTTATTGCTGCGGGCGAAAATTTTGATGAAGCTAAAGATGTTTTACGAAAAATTATGATCAATGTAGCTTCAAAGAAGTATGGCGGAAATAAATCTAAGATTGCTTCTGCATTAGGCATTTCCCGGCAAAGTCTTTATGATCATGAAGAATCCGAATAACATCATAAACTTTGAACTGACAGATGAAAAAATAATAAATTTAGGTACTATCATGAGGTTATGAAATAATTCATGAAGGAATCTATAAAATGAGAAAATTTATTCCGCAGTTGTCATCACCAAGTGCTATGATCCAAGTTGGTTGGACTAAATTAAAAAATATTCCAGGAGGAAATATTATTTTTTCTTCTCTGGTTTCAAAATATATTCCCTATACGGGATCAATTTCTCCTTTAGTTTTAAGTATAGAAAGCGGTCAAGCTAGAGTATTGCTAAAAGACAAGCGGGCTGTTAGAAATCACTTAAACTGCATTCACGCAATTGCTTTAGCTAATGTGGGAGAGTTTTCGACAGGATTATGTCTTATTTCGCAATTGCCAGAATCAGCAATGGCAATTCTTACAAAAATAGAAATTGAATATTTGAAAAAAGCACGCGGAGATTTAGTATCTGAAGCAATTTATCAATATCAAAATGCCCAACAAGAAAATGAAGATCATAGAATAACTGCAAACATTTTAAATACTAATAATGAAATAGTGAGTAAAGTACATGCTACATGGCGAGTCAGAAGAAAATAATAAATCTATAGAAATTAATTAATACATTAAAGAGATGCTTAATATGAATTATGAAACTCAATTTACAAAACAAGTTGGTATCCAATACCCTATTATCTGCGGAGCTATGTATCCTTGTAGCAATCCAGAGCTAATTGCCGCTGTTTCAGAAGCTGGTGGTATTGGTATAGTACAGCCATTATCGCTAGTTTTTGTGCATAAGCACGAATTTAGAGAGGGGCTTAGGTTAATTAAAAAATTAACAAAGAAACCATTTGGTATGAATATTATTACTGAAAAATCATCAAAAATATATGAAAATAGAATGAAAAAATACTTAGAAATTGCTCTGGAAGAAGGAGTGCGTTTTTTTGTTACTTCTCTAGGAAATCCAAAATGGGTGGTTGAGCAAAGTAAATCTGTAAATGGTATTGTTTATCATGATGTAACTAGCAAAAAATGGGCTGAAAAAGCATTACAATCAGGAGTACATGGACTCATCTGTGTAAATAACAGAGCCGGCGGGCATGCTGGTGAATTATC